>JAIVFU010000002.1 GCA_020829485.1 Nostoc sp. CHAB 5834
CCACCTCAACCAGCAAATTTAAGTGCGTTCACCATTTTCTTGCCCAATCAGATTTTTTAGTCACCTGGTTTTTTTGCTTGAAACGCTTGTAAATCAGCGCCTTTTAGGGAATGAAACAGCCCTGCTTCCCACTAAGGGGGAAAATTCAAAGTCTCTCTCCTTTTAGGAGAGAGATTTAGAGAGAGGTTTTTTAGATACCCTGAAAAGTCAGGGCACGCACTCATTGCAGCATCCTTATTTATGATATTAGCTAAAGGGCACGCCTAAAAAACGAAGTAGGAAAGCTGTTAAGTAAATTCCTAGATACTGAGAAAGCTGCTGGTAAGCCAGTGAAATTGGTGCAATCGCCATCTGCACCCAAGCTGTTAAGCTCTTGTTAAAAGAGCTAGTCTGGGGATTAGAAAACTTGCTAGAGTGAACGTAGAGTTAGCCTTAATGTCTAATCCCCAAAACCTATACATCTCATGGATTTTGCTAATATTGCATCCCAGCTAAACGCTGGAACGATTTTGCCAGAGGGGATTGTTATTCTCACCCTCTTGGGGGTTTTGATTGTTGATTTGATTTTGGGGCGTACATCCGCACGCTGGATTGGATATCTAGCGATCGCAGGTTTATTTGCTTCGATTGTCGCCCTATATTTTCAATGGGACGCTCCTAATCCCATCGGTTTTACCGGTAGCTTTAACAGTGATGACCTGAGTATCGTCTTTCGCGGTATTATCGCCTTGTCTGCGATCGCCACTATACTGATGTCAATTCGCTACGTTGAGCAAAGCGGCACTCCTTTAGCTGAATTCATCGCTATTTTGCTGAGTGCTACTTTAGGAGGCATGTTTTTATCCGGGGCTAGTGAGTTGGTGATGATTTTCATCTCCCTAGAAACCCTGAGTATTTCCTCTTATCTGTTGACAGGTTATACCAAGCGTGACCCCCGCTCTAATGAAGCGGCGCTGAAATACTTGTTAATTGGAGCTTCCAGTACAGCAGTATTTTTGTACGGTGTATCACTGCTGTATGGACTATCTGGAGGACAAACTGAACTAAGTGCGATCGCTGCTGGCATTGCCACAGCTAAAGTCGGTCAATCTTTAGGTTTAGTGATTGCGCTGGTTTTTGCGATCGCAGGTATTGGCTTCAAAATCTCCGCAGCACCCTTCCACCAGTGGACACCAGACGTTTATGAAGGCGCTCCCACCCCAGTCATCGCCTTTTTATCTGTCGGTTCCAAAGCAGCTGGGTTTGCCCTAGCTATCCGCTTGCTGACAACAGCCTTCCCCCTTGTTGCTGAAGAGTGGAGGTTTGTCTTCACTGCTCTAGCCGTTCTGAGTATGATCTTGGGTAACGTAGTCGCCCTAGCCCAAACCAGCATGAAACGGATGCTAGCCTATTCATCCATTGCCCAAGCTGGGTTTGTGATGATTGGCTTGATTGCTGGTACACAGGCGGGCTATGCCAGTATGATATTCTACCTACTGGTTTACCTGTTCATGAACCTGTGCGGCTTTACCTGCATCATCCTGTTTTCACTGCGGACGGGAACCGACCAGATTGCCGAATACTCTGGTTTATATCAAAAAGACCCACTCTTAACACTGGGGTTGAGTATTTCCCTGCTTTCCTTGGGTGGTATTCCACCATTGGCTGGGTTTTTCGGCAAGATTTACTTATTCTGGGCTGGTTGGCAAGCAGGTCTTTATTGGTTAGTATTGCTGGGCTTAGTTACTACCGTCGTCTCCATCTACTACTACATTCGCGTAGTTAAGATGATGGTAGTCAAAGAACCCCATGAAATGTCCGACTCGGTGAAGAATTATCCCCAAGTGCGTTGGGATTTACCTGGGCTAAGACCTTTGCAAGTCGGGTTGGTGGTAACATTAATTGCCACTTCCATAGCAGGGATTTTGTCAAATCCACTGTTTACATTGGCGAACAATTCTATCTCCAATACCCCAATTTTGCAAGCAACAATCAACACTAATGTAAAAGCAGAAAATCCACTGCTTTTGCCAAAATTAGATTCAGTTAGTCAGTCTCAACCCTCAGTTGATTCTACTGCCAAGATTTAATAACCTGAGTCTCAACCAAACTTTGTACTCAGAGACACGCCTGTTTGCTAATATGCAGACAGGCGTTTGTCATGTATTTTAACTTTAAATTAAATTTCCAACTTATATTTCAATACAGTTCAGTTAAGCATTTTTTTCCTCTCTCTGCTTCGCGCCAGTTGCTTCTCCCTTGGCGTTAGCCTCTCCCTTTGGGAGAAGGGGAGACGCTGCGCGAACAAGTCGGGGAACCGCAAGGGCGCACTGGCAACTCTTTGCCTCTGCGGTACCCTGCGGGAAGCCGAAGCGTCTACGTTAAAAATTTGACTTTGATAAAGTATATTTTCTAGTTTAATAAATAGGAATAGTGATTATAAACTCAGAACCTTTTCCTAGCACAGAATTTACTTCTAGAGTACCTTGATGTTTTTGGACAATTATTTGATAAGCAATTGATAATCCTAATCCTGTTCCTTTCCCCACAGGTTTGGTTGTGAATAAATGAGCAAACATTTTTTGCTGAACATCAACCGATATCCCCACCCCATTATCTTGAATCCGAATCGAGACATGATTGTTATCTTCAGTGAGAGCAGTATGAATTGTAATTTGATTGGGATTTACCTTAATATCATTAAAACTCCGTCCATAGTTAGACTCTTCTAAAGCATCAATGGCATTTGCCAATAAATTCATAAATACCTGATTCAGTTGTCCTGGAAAGCATTTTACTAGGGGAAGTTCTGCGTAATATTGAACTATTTTAATCGCCGGACGAATCTTATTAGCTTGTAAACGGTGCTTGAGAATAAGGAGAGTGCTGTTAATACCTTCATGAAGATTAAAGAGAACTTTTTGTTCTGTATCTGCTCTAGAGAAAGTTCGCAGGCTGTTGCTAATGTTGGAAATACGATCTGTGCCTTCTTTCATTGAAGAAATAAGTTTAGGTAGATCCTCACGCACATATTCTAAGTCAATCACTCTGATTGTTTCTTGAATTTGCCCAGATGCTTTGGGATAGGTCTGCTGATAGAGGTCGATGAGATGTAATAAATTCTCAATATACTCTTTAGCTGGGGTCAGATTACCTGCAATAAACCCAACTGGGTTGTTAATTTCATGAGCTACATCTGCGACCATACTTCCCAAAGTAGACATCTTGTTCTCCATTATCTGAAGATTAAGAAGCATCATTTCTAGCTCATGACTTCTCTCCTCTAACTTATTTTGATATTCCTTTAACTCATCAATTACTCTCCTGAGTAAACATTCTTTTTTTTGATTTGTTTCTTCAAGTTTTATCCGGTCTGATTCAGAGCGCTCCAATTTCTTTTGGATAATTCTATTCGCTTTTTTTAGTTCCTTAATTTCTTGTTGATAATCTAATATTTCCATCAGTTGTTACCGATTTCCCAGAATTAAAGTTACAAAAGTCTCATTATGAAATTGCGTCTGGCTAATTCCATCCATAGGAGCAATTTCTCCATAAGAATAAAATCCACAGGCAGGTAAATAGTCAGTCAGACAAAGTTTCGTATTCTGGTACTCTTCTTGTGCCCTCGTACCAAGTATTTGCCGACGAGCTACACATGAAAAAAGCAAAACAGCACTTGGTTCTGCACCAGGATAATTATCTAAAGCATTCATGAATGAAGCCTTGGAAGCGGCCAGAATATCTTCATAAGCTGCTTCCGAAATTTGAATAATTGCCTGATCGGGAATATCTCCAAAAAAAGTTATGCTACCAGATTCTTGATTGTAAGCAATAGGCGCTCTTATATAAAAACTGTCTCCATTCTGATCAAACACTGCTAATGGATATTCCATTGAAGGAGGAAGCAAACCTAGATAATGATGATAAAAATCTAAAGCTGGCTTACCATCTATTTCATAGAGAATGTTCTTATCCACTTTAGTTACTTTGCTTGTTTGACCAATGGGATGCCAACCACTTGCAACAGCGTGAGAAAACAATATTGTGCCGGAAAAAAGCAGAATTGGTACAGAATCACTTAATACTTCCTTTTGAAAAAATTGATATGTATTTTCATATCTTGATTGATCGCCTGCCAAACCACCGAATATTGGCACATCTTGACCAAGAGCTAGCTTTAAGCCATTCAATATAGAGACACCGCTAGTTGTGAGGCTCTCTGGATGAGTTAAGCATAGCTTTGGAGGTGCGGTACTTTTTGCTTTGGCTTGCTCCACAGCTTGTTTAGTTGCAGTAATTGGATCATCTGAAACTTTGCGTCCAACTCCTGCATGAATTTCAACTTCGTCTGAGCAAAACAACATTAAGGTGATTGAGTCCTGCTGAAACTCTAAGACTGAAGAAATTTCTCCATCTGTGGTTCCACCAATCAACTCGATTCCTGGAAAAGCCTGATAAATTTGTTGCAAAATGAGAGAATGTTCAAAGTCAATTGCAGCAAAAAGAATCCCAGCTTTTGGTATATCTCCTGCAAGAGAACTGGCACATTGCTGAAGAACTTCTTCAACTGCCGATAGAGAATCTGGATCGTTACTGTGACCTACTACTGCTCTGAACATAAATTTATCTCGTATGTTTATGGATGCGATTTACTATGATTCTTAAATGGGAAGCTTAATGATAAACTCTGAACCTTTTCCTATTGCTGAATTTACCTCCAGAGTTCCTCCATGCTTTTCGACAACAATTTGACGAGCAATTGATAATCCTAGTCCTGTGCCTTGACCGACAAGCTTGGTGGTGAATAAATAGTCAAAGATTTTTTGCTGGACATTAGCGGACATTCCCACCCCATTATCTTTAATCCGAATCAAAATATAATTTTTATCTTCAGCAAGAGTAGTCTGAATCAAAATTTGATTGGGATTGGCTTCAATTTCAATATAGGTGCGTCCTACATTAGACTCCTCTAAAGCGTCAATAGCGTTAGCTAACAAATTCATAAATACCTGATTTAGTTGTCCGATAAAGCATTCTAATTCTGGTAAAGTACCGTAATCTTTAATTACTTGAATATCAGGACGCTCCTCGGATGCTTTTAAGCGGTGTTTGAGAATCATGATTGTACTATCAATGCCATCATGAATATTGCAAGAAACTTTGCGATCGCTATCTGTCCGAGAAAAAGTTCTGAGACTGATACTAATGTCACGAATGCGCTGAACGCCCTCTTTCATTGAGGAAATTAAGTTAGGTAGATCGGTAAGCATATAGTTCAAATCTATCGCTGCAATTTGCTCTTGAATTTCTGAAACTGGATTAGGATAGTGATGCTGATAAAGATCAATGAGATTGATCATGTCTTGGAAATATACTGAAGCGTGTCTAAGATTGCCATGAATAAAACCAACTGGATTATTAATTTCATGAGCAACTCCTGCTACTAATTGACCAAGGGCAGACATTTTTTCTGTCTGTACAAGCTGAAGTTGAGACTCTTGTAAGTCTTTTAATACCCTAGATAATGCTGCTGTCCTTTCTGCAACTCGTTTTTCTAAAGTTTTGGTGAGATTTCGTAATTGCAGATGGGTTTTAATTCTAGCTAATAATTCTTCTTCATGAAAGGGTTTTGTAATGTAATCAACTGCCCCCATATTTAGACCTTTTACCTTACTCCCAGTATCAGAATTGGCTGTCATAAAAATTACGGGTATATCACAAATATCTGAGTTTTCTTTCAGCCTTTTACAAGTTTCAAATCCATCTATTCCAGGCATCATCACATCTAACAAAATCAAATCAGGTAATCTTTCTTGAACCTGTTTAATCGCCTTTGTACCATCATTATCTGTAATAACTTTAAAGCCGACATTAGTTAATATGTTAAAGACAATTTCTAAATTTGTAGTAGTATCATCCACTACTAGAATTAAACTGTCTTCTGGGGTATAAAGCATTTTTATATCTGGCTCATAATTCATGTATTTAAATTAATTTAACTCCTTGTTATTTATTCACTATTGCCCTGCGATCGCAGCTAAGTCACCTCTATTTTATTTGCAGACCGACTGAAAATTTTTTACTATGACAATCCTATAGTTCCCAAAAAATTGGATAACAGCAACATTCTCATGCTAAATTGCTCTATGGGACTACGGGAGCGATCGCTACAGTATTTTGGTGCGTTACACAACGCTTTCACACTATACATATTAATAATCTGATTTTCCATTGTTGAATTTAGGCATCAGGTTATGAAAGCATTTGCCCGATGAAGTCCCAAAAAGCTTGCACTAATCCTGACAAAGGAATGTCACGTTAAAACTGGTCAAATTTTCCTTTGATGAAGTAACTAAGCTGACACACAATAGCTTTGTGGATTTCATTGACCACAGCATGTTTTGCCAATGCCAATCTTTCGTAAGGGCAGAGCATGGTCTATGTCCCATCGCAGGATAATTAAGAAAAAGCCTGCCGTTCTCCTTGAATTAAGAGCAAACTGCGGCAGGTTTAGTGGGTATTGGGCTGCTTTACTAGACTGTCAATTTCTTCTTTTATGAAGACGGTGTGTTTCGACTTTGCTCAACATAAATTCGCGTTCGGGGAATTCAAAATTCAAAATTTATAAAGTGCAGATAATTGCTAGTTATTTTTTCCTGCTTTTGAATTTTGTTTTCAACGATGATTTGTCAACATAAGTATTTTTGTACTAACTATTTTTACTCGCTTTTAATCGGACACCCGTTATCAGAAACGGGGTATTTTTGGCTGCGATAATAATAATGAGTACAAATGTTACTTGATTTTTTGTTTAATAAAGGTCACAACCTGAGTTAGCTGTTTCTTCAAGCCATCGATTTCAGCTTGCATTTTGACAATTTTCTCATTCAATGCATTAATTTCTGCATTGGAGGCTTCCCCGGCACTAGGAGTTGCGTTGCTTGCCGCCGTAGGCATCGCAGTATTTGCAGCACTAGGAGTTGCGTTGCTTGCCGCCGTAGGCATCGCAGTATTTGCGACGCTAGGGGCTGCTACCGTAGCAGTGGCTACATTAGAAGTTGCAATTGTGCCATTTTTGACACTTGCTGCACTTACTGGCACTAGTTCTGGGCGTGGCAGTTTCGCCTTGGTCATAGCTAACTTAATTGCGTTAATTAGTTGCTTCTGATCAAAAGGCTTACCCAGAAATTCAAAGTATTCAAAGGGTTCTGTGATTTTCTCAGTCACCTCTTCCTTGCGACCAGACATGATCACCAAAGGAATTTTTCTTAATTCAGGATCGGCTTGAACTTTCTGGAAAACCTCCCAGCCACTCATTTTAGGCAACAGGAAATCCAGCATAATTAGGCTGAGTTTTTCCTGAAGAATGAAATTTAGCCCTTCCAAACCGTCTTTTGCTTCCAGTACTTCAAAATTGCCCGGAGGCAACATTTCTCGTACTTTTACCCTGACAACTGTAGTGTCATCGATAACTAAAATTTTGTTGCTTACCACGACTGTTTTCTCTAACAGAAACTTTAAGTGTAAATAGCGGCTTTGCCGATTGTCATTGAGAATTCCCCCACTATATACAAAATTTTTAGCAATTGGGGGATAGTATATTTCGGTATAAATGACGTTGCTAGAGGTGTTTTGCAAAACTTTTGCATGTACTATTTTCAATTTGTGTCATGGTGATATTTAAGGCTCTAGCTCTGTTCTAGGGCATAAGGGACATGGTGACACCGAGACATGGTGCATCGGAGAGAGCATCCCCGCGTCTATTCTTATTTATCATTTGTTAATTAACAGACCATTACTCTATATCCGTATCTTGCTGAGATGTCTATGATTTCGTCACAACGAGCCGAACTAAAGTCTGAAATTATGGCAATGCCTAGCTGGTTGCGTCGTCCTATTGGCAAAGCCAGTGAAATCTCTACCGTACAACGCATTATTAAGCAGCGCCAAATTCACACGATTTGCGAAGAAGGGCGCTGTCCCAACCGGGGGGAGTGCTATGCCCAAAAAACTGCAACTTTCTTACTAATGGGGCCTACATGCACACGCTCTTGTGCTTTCTGTCAAGTAGATAAAGGTCATGCACCAATGCCTCTTGATTTAGAGGAACCTCAAAAGGTAGCCCAGGCGGTGCAGCTTTTGGGATTGCGTTATGTGGTACTGACTTCTGTAGCCCGTGATGACTTGCCCGATCAGGGCGCAGGACACTTTGTAGAGACGATCGCAACTATCCGTCAATTGAACCCAGAGACTCAAATTGAAGTGCTGACCCCTGATTTTTGGGGTGGTGCTGGTGTTGGGGAATCAGGTCAACGCCAGCGAATAGCCATGATTGTAAAAGCCAAACCAGCTTGTTTCAATCACAATATCGAGACAGTGAAACGGTTAACTGGGCCAGTGCGCCGGGGAGCCAAATACGATCGCTCCCTTTCGGTACTAGCTATGGTCAAAGAAATCGATCCGACAATTCCCACCAAATCAGGTTTGATGCTGGGACACGGAGAAACACTTGATGAAGTCGTTGAAGCAATGGCTGATCTAAGGGCTGTGGGGTGCGATCGCTTGACTATCGGGCAGTATATGCGTCCAACTCTTGAACATCTGCCAGTCCAAAAATATTGGACTCCAGAGGAATTCGAGCAACTAGGCAGATTAGCATGGGAAATGGGATTCAACCATGTTCGTTCTGGGCCTCTGGTTCGCAGTTCCTATCATGCTGGAGAGGAGGGAGTGGGGAGTGGGGAGTAGGGAGTCGGGGATGAGGGAGCAGGGGAGGCAGGGGGAGCAGGGGAAGAAATAACCATTCCCCATTCCCATTCCCCATTCCCCATTCCCCACTCCCCATTCCCCATTCCCCACTCCCCAATTCTTAACTTCACACAAATATTCTTGAAGAATTTGAATATTTGGTACACCAGTTTGGTATTTCTTAAAAAGTCCTGACATTAGGAGAATCGCATTATGACCGCTAAAACGAATAATTCCCCAGTTGCCGACAGTGGAGCTAAACCTCCCTACGCCTTTCGCACAGGCTGGGCACTGTTCTTGTTAGCTATCAATTTTCTGGTGGCAGCCTACTACTTCCACATTATTGAGTAGTTAGAAGTGGAGTGGTGCTGCTCAAATCGTTCCTTTGAATAAACCTTTGGGACGAATGAGCAGCACCAAAATCATGATTAACAGCGCTACACCTTGTTTGTACTGTGAACCCAGCCAAGGAGTGCTGATTTCTTGGACGATGCCAATGATAAAAGCTGCTGCGATCGCACCGTAAGGGTTGCCAATTCCACCAAGAATTACTGAGGCAAATAATGGTAAAATTAAAAACCATCCCATAGTCGGTCGCACGGCTGTAATCAACCCATACATACTGCCGCCCAACGACGTAAGACAACCAGCAATTACCCAAGTCCATAAAATAACTCGGTCAACATTAATACCTGAAACCCTGGCTAAGTCCAAATCGTCAGCAACTGCTCGCATCGCCTTACCAATTTTGGTATTTTGCAGCAGGTAATGCAGCGCCAAAATTGCTAGCACCGCCAACCCCAATACCAATAATTGATTTTGCGGCACCTTTAAACCCGCGATGTCTAAAGCTGGCGTAACAGGTAAATTATAATTTTGGTTCTTGCCACCCCAGATAAAAATAATGCCGTTGCGAAGAAATAAGGCAAGTCCGATAGAAATAATAATCAGCGTAGTGGAAGTAGCACGAATAGAGCGCATTTTTGACCACAGTAACTTTTCCGATAACAGCATTCCTGCTACTGTTCCTCCCGCCGCCAGGATCATCGACAGCCAAATATTAACTCCAATAGTGTTTATCAGCCAGGTCAGATAGGCTCCTAGAGTGAGAAAATCACCATGAGCAAAGTTAGATAACCGTAAAATTCCGTAGGTAAGAGTGAGTCCGACTGCCGCTAGAGCAATAATGCTCCCCACCGCAATCCCATTAACGATTAGTTGAGCGAATTGTGTATCCATAAGCCTTAAGTTGCTTTAAAAAATTTTAGGTCAATGGTTCATATAATAATTTTTTTGGAATAGCGGCTAAATTTAACATCATAAGTTATGGTTTATAAATAAAAAAGAATTGTCCGTTAATATACATAGAATCCTTTGCGGATTTTTATGCGAAGCTAAACCAGTTCAGCGGTCTAGTTGACCATGCAGCAGTACTCAAGCTTATCAGACCAGAACTCACAGATAGATGCAAGGCCAAAACCTTTGACAACAATTAAGCAACTTCGCGCCAAGTTATGGCTGGAGAGCAGCTTGAACCAGTTGCAAAGTCGCCTTAATGATTGCCTGCTTTCTGCTTGTAAAACTGTCCCACAGGCAGAAGCCGCAGAAGCAGAAATTTTCCAAACTGTAGTCAACGAGATTAACAGTGCTATCAACAGCAGTAATTTGGCGCTTACAGATTGTGCCGTAGGCATCGCTTTGTTTGAACCACAAGAAAGTGTTGCCACAGTTTGGTATGTTTCTTGTTCTCTATCCCCAAATTCACAACCTTTATTTCTAGAATTGCTGAGAGCAGAAAAAAAGCTGCTGTTGAGATTGCAAGAGGTTATACAACTTGAAGATTTGCAGCAGCTTGAAAATCAACAACCACCGAGCGCTTGGCGGTTAGCTGATGATTCTGGCAACGTCATAGGCTGGCTAATTATTGCCGCAACGCCCCTAAACTCTGCTCGTGATTCGCTCATAGAATCACTTACTCAACTCAGATCACAATTGATGGCAAGGTCTGCCAAGCATTGTACTACAGCCTTGGTACAACTTAGACAGATCCTGTCTTGGCAGCAACAATATCAACATTTAAGTAACTCTAATCAAGAATTGGAGCGCACCAATCAACTCAAAAATCAGTTTTTGGCAAACACCAGCCACGAAATTCGCACACCGCTTAGTTCTATTATTGGGTTTACCCACCTGCTATTAGCCCAAGGGTACGAACCAACTAAAGAACGCCAGCAAGAGTATTTAAATATTATTCAGTCTAGCGGCAAGCACTTGCTAGCTTTGATTAATGATATTTTGGATCTCTCCAAAATTGAAGCAAATCAGCTGGAAGTGCAGTGGGAAACAATTGATGTGCCACTGCTGTGTAGCAATGTTTTCGCACTGGTGAAAGAGAAAGCCGCTAATAAGGGTTTGAAACTCCGTCTAAAACTTGATCCCGATATTACAACCCTAGTAGCTGACCCTTTGCGACTCAAGCAAATGCTGTTGAATTTACTCTTCAATGCCCTAAAATTCACCAGCAAAGGAAGTGTTGGCTTAGAGGTTGTTCCCAAAGGTCTATTTGTGTATTTTACAGTTTGGGATACTGGTACTGGTATTTCCCAAGAAGACCAAGCTCAACTGTTTGAACCCTATTTCCAAATTGCCAAGGCTGTCGCTGGTGGTGAAGGTACTGGTTTAGGTTTAGCAGTGACTCGAAAACTCGCCCAAATTCACGGTGGTTCTGTGAAAGTGGAATCTGAAGTAAATTACGGTTCCCGTTTTACCCTTGTACTTCCCTTTAGGCAAGAGGCGGGAGATGAGGGAGATGAGGGAGCAGGGGAAGAAAAATCCTCCTCATCTCCTTTGCCTTTCATCCCTAGTTCTTCTGTAGATATTTTGCTGGTAGAAAATGACTTACCCAACGCTAATTTGATGCAAATTTATCTACGTAAATTGGGATATCAGGTGACTTGGGTTAAGAATGCTGCCGAGATGTGGGAAGCTTTAGGACAGTTAGACCCAGTGTTGATTTTGATGGATGTTCATCTGGCAGATGGAAATGGTCTTAAGTTAGTACAGCAGCTACGAGATAATCAGCAATATCGGACGATTCCGGTAATTGTTCAAACAGCAATGGCAATGAAAGGCGATCGCGAAATTTGTTTAGCAGCTGGAGTAAATGAGTATATTTCTAAACCGATTGATTTACCACTTTTAGCCAGTCTGGTGGCCAAGTACAGCAAACCGCCAACCTAAAGCGAAATTTGTTTAGTCGGCGGAGTGTCAAACAGTATGTATAATATCGTTAATTTTAAAGAGCAACATAGGCAGACTATATTATCCTTTCAATCAGCCAGCAGGAATACATTTAACAATCTGCTATAAACTACTTTTTTCAATAAGGTGCTGTTTATGCTATTGCGTAAATTCTTTGCCATTACCACAATGACTCTGTTAGCTTCCAGCATCATCTATGCTAAGGATGCATCTGAGTCGATTGCTACTGCTCCTTTACCAGCCAATTTGGATGGGATATGGAACTATACAGTCAGCCTTCCAGGAAGTCCTTGCAATGTAATAGGTGGTTGCAGAATCCAGATTACAGGCAATGTAGGTAAATATATTATACCCAGTGGCGATACTACCCTATTGCTGATTGACGTTTATTCGACTCCTAATCGCGGGAAGCCAGTCATTACTATTGTTCAGACTTCACTGCCAGGAACGCCAATTACTTATAATACCGCTGTTGTCGGTAGACTAAATGACCCTCAAACGATTACTGGGTTTTTCATAGATGTTGATAATAACCGAGCTACATTTGAATTGAAAAAGCAATAAATCTCTGATGACTAGCGTTGTTGCCCAAATAGACATCTGGTATAAATTAAATAAATATTCGTTATCTGAAACCCTTGTAGAGACGTAGCAGTGCTACGTCTCTACATTTATTTTCACAATGAGTAGAAATGGTAAATCTCTGTCAGAAATTTTTGGTTGAAAAGCCGATGTTTCTTTCCTAGAAGACGATGTTACTTGATTTTGCGGCTGTTGATTGACTTTCTGCTGATTTTTTCTCTTGTCACTGCTGCTGTTTTTACTAGAATGGAATTTCAGGGTGCTATAAGGTTTGGGCAGGATTGGGAAATGATGCTGACAAAAAAATTTGAGCAATTAAAAGCCTTATTTCAAGAAATGGAGCAGGCGTTGATTGCCTACTCTGGGGGCGTTGATAGTACTTTGGTTGCCAAAATTGCTTATGATGCGTTGGGCGATCGCGCTTTGGCTGTAACAGCTGTTTCTCCTTCGCTGTTACCAGAAGAGTTGGAAGATGCCAAAATTCAAGCCGCAACTATTGGGATTTCTCATAAAATCGTCCAGACTCACGA
The DNA here is from genome assembly GCA_020829485.1 of Nostoc sp. CHAB 5834. The sequence continues at coordinate 13,101 of JAIVFU010000002.1, forward strand.
GATGGAAAATCCCAATTACACCTCTAACCCGGTTAATCGCTGTTATTTTTGCAAGAGTGAATTGCACGACACTCTCAAACCTTTAGCTTTACAGTTGGGTTATCCCTACGTAGTGGATGGGGTAAATGCCGATGATTTGCATGATTATCGCCCAGGAATTCAGGCGGCGAAAGAGAGAGGGGCGCGATCGCCTTTAGCAGAAGTGGGTGTTACCAAAGTTGAAGTTAGACAACTTTCGCAACAACTCGGTTTATCTTGGTGGGATAAACCTGCTCAACCTTGTCTGAGTTCGCGCTTTCCTTATGGTGAAGAGATTACTGTCGCTAAGTTACAACGAGTCGGTAGAGCCGAAATTTATTTGCGAAAGCTAGGTTGGCAGAATTTGCGGGTGCGATCGGAAGGAGATACAGCACGCATTGAATTGGCATCAGAACAAATTAAAGAGTTTGTCTTAACTACGGATTTACAGAAAGTAGTTTCTGCATTTCAAGATTTCGGATTTCTTTACGTAACCCTGGATTTAGAAGGTTATCGTAGCGGTAAGTTAAATCAGGTTTTGAATCGGGAAGCTTTGAGCGTTAAATTATAACATTTTGGTTGTATAAATAAAGCCGATCCAAAAATGCTAACAATTACTAACACTTTCTTCTTGCAACAAAGCTGGAAGTGTCGCCAGCGCGATCGCTCATTTCTGGCGCTGAGTTAGCTTGTATTCTATCTGCTGTAGTGCCGATCGCCACACATCATAACCCTCTTGAGACAGGTGCAACCCATCTGTAGTCAACTCTGGGCGCAAATTGCCTTCCATATCGGTAAACCAGCTATAAATATTTAGATAATTAGCGCCTTGTTGTTTGGCAATCTGGGTTAGTTGTGTGTTGATGTGACGAATACGGCTATTGGAAAGTTTTGCTTGGCGAGTAGGCAAAATTGACTGGACAATGATTTGAGCTTTTGGGTGAGTCTGCCGTAAGCGACGGATAATCCGGCGATAGTTACGCAAAATTGTGTCATCACTAGCGCCTTTGCGTAAGTCGTTAATCCCAGCCATGACGTAAATGATATCCGGCCGCGTTGCCGAAAATGCCCCCAATCTTTTTAAAACGCCGCTAGAAGTATCTCCAGATATGCCTTGATTCAGCCACAATTTCCCAGCAGGCAGTTTTTCTCTAGGAAACCACATGCTCAAAGAATCACCAACTAAAATACTTAGATGATTTGCACCTTGACCTTGAGCGATCGCTCTCGCTTCTAAAGCTAATAAACTTTTCCAGTCATCATAAGTTAATTGACGTTTCTTGATCGACTCCCACAATGATTGCAAATTATCACTATTTACGCGTGTATAAATCTGACCTGTTTTTAGAGCCGCCAATCTTTGGTAGTAAAGTTGATTCCCAGATGTCAGTGAAAGACCAGCTGGTTGGGCGTTGGGGTTGAGTGATGACTCTGTTGGGGCTGGTAATTCCTGACTACTGACTTCTGATAAGCTCTTAATGTTTTTCTCATCTGCTGTTGGCTGCAAACTTTTTAGGGGTTGGAACGCTTGGCTGCTGAGTTCTGGTAAGGAGATATCAACGCTATTGATAATTTTTGTACTGACTATTCCCTGAGAACCCTGTTTTAAATCCCACAGGGATCTAGAATTTTCTGGCAGGACAATCGATAAATGTGGAAGAGCCAATGCTGGTATTGCTAATACTGTTAACAAGCCTGCTGCCAACAGATAAGGGTACCTCATCGCTTTGTCTCTCCTCTACTCACTGCTTTTCCTTCTCACAGCATTAGTTACCTGTATTCAGGAAAATTTTACTTCGGTTAAGTTATTATTCTTATTTAAACTGTATAGTTCTGTAAAGCGTGTTAACGAGATTATATTTGACAATTCACGATCTCTTTAAATTACGGTTTTTCCGGTGGTATACAAATTTTATTTTTAAGGATATTTATACTGAAAGCCCTATTTTCACAAGGCGACTATTTTTTATAACTCAGTTACCACAAATATTGCAAGTGTGAACACACTCAGCAATTAGTAGGTTATTTTTGAGTATCTGAGGACAGAGGTTTTGGCTTTTGCCGTTGCTAATATAATGAATAACCATTTGATTTCAGGTTTAAAAATTTCAGTTACTTGTGGCGATCGCATGATACCCGTTATTCTGGGATAATAAAAGTTAAATTTATTTTCATGTAAAAGTAGGCTCTTACCTTTGATGCCATAATTGAGGTTTTGAGATAAATTGTCCAGTTGTGGGACAGTGCCCTGCACTTAGAACTTATTCTATACATACCTAATTTAAAATTAATGTTTACTTATTGAAGTATGAGTTTAAACACATTTAAATTAAGTTTTAACTATAGAAAATAACTTCATGGGAGGTGCTAAGATTTAGGCTTAATCATTAGTGTTTTCCTTTTATTCCGTGGCTAGAGCTAGTACAGCGATTGGTGTGAGTCCCATTATTAAAGAGATTGTGCAAAAACAGGCACATTCGACACGTTTGACCCTGAAAGAAGTTATTCTTATGGGAATGTTAGCGATTGATAAACTAGATGATCAAGGCCGTCAAGAGTTAGCGGATCAAGTTCATCAAATGCAGGTGAATGGAGAAATTTAAGTGAGTAGTTATGAGTTATGAGTTATATATTTTAACTCCTCAGTCCTGACTGTTTACTTAATATTTTTATTGAGTAAAACGATAATAAAGCGATTCAGTTAAACGCAAAAAATGCTACTGTTTACTATAATCGAGCTTGGGTTCGCTATGACTTAGGAGATAAGTAAACTGCAATTAAAGATTGGCAGCAAGCTGCTAACCTTTATTTACAACAAGGGGATACAAAACAATATGGAGAGCAATAGAGAAAATTAAATTGATTCAATAGTCAACTCTAGACTGGCATTTAAGGCTACAAAGGGGCGGGCAAGATGCCCACCCCACAAGAGAAGAGAGAATGTGATGAGTGAGATTATTCAGGGAGTTGCCAAAAGAAGGGGTAATTTTCTGGGCTTGATGATAGTCCTGCTTTTACAGGATTTTGTCTGATATATTCCCAATATTGTTGAAACTCTTGGTCATTCCTAACAATACGGTCATATCTTTCATTTTGCCAAACTGTTCCTATATGTTTCATCACTTGGGGAATTTGTTTAGCACTATAACCTTTAATACTTTTCATAATGTTACTCAATGACCAAAACTCATTTTCCGACTTGAATAAAGGCTGAATAAGCAGATGCACATGATTTGTCATGACAACAAAGACAAATATTCGATATCTGTTTTTATCAAAAAACAAGCAGGAATTAAAAACTATTTCTCTAGCTTCTAGGCTAAGTTCTAACTTTTCCCAAGTATTAAAGGTAATGAAATAAACTGCCCCATCTAACTCCCAATGAGGTAATCTTCTTTGAAAAATTTTCAAATTTGGCTCTTGCATTCAGAATAGAAAACTATTTGTAATTTTTCTGTAACTTTTCTTTCTTGTGGGGTGGGCATCTTGCCCGCCCCTTCTTTATTGTTCCCATCCTCTCCACTAAAACCCAAAAAAATCCCCCACCTTGCGGCAGGGGATTTTTATTACTTACCTACAAAACTAGCAGCCGAGTTAACCAAACTTACCAGCAGTAGAAGCAATCAAGAATGCAGCGTAAGTCAAGACATAGCCAACAGTGAAGTGAGCTAGACCAACTACACGACCTTGAACGATAGACAGAGCCACGGGCTTATCTTTCCAGCGAACTAGGTTAGCTAGAGGAGTACGTTCGTGTGCCCAAACTAGGGTTTCAATCAACTCTTGCCAGTAACCTCTCCAGGAGATTAAGAACATGAAGCCAGTAGCCCAAACTAGGTGTCCAAACAAGAACATCCAAGCCCAGACAGACAGGTTATTCACGCCATAAGGGTTGTAACCGTTAATCAACTGAGCAGAGTTAGCCCACAGGTAATCGCGGAACCAGCCCATGAGATATGTAGAGTTCTCATTGAACTGAGCTACGTTGCCTTGCCAAATACCTAGATGTTTCCAATGCCAGTAGAACGTAACCCAACCAAGGGTGTTGAGCATCCAGAATGTAGCGAGGTAGAAGGAATCCCATGCTGAGATGTCGCAAGTACCGCCACGACCGGGGCCGTCGCAAGGGAAGGCATAGCCGAAGTCCTTTTTATCGGGCATCAGCTTAGAACCACGGGCATCCAAAGCACCTTTGACCAAGATCAAGGTGGTGGTGTGCAGACCCAAAGCGATCGCATGGTGTACCAAGAAGTCGCCAGGGCCAATTGTCAAGAACAGGGAGTTAGTACCTGCATTGATGGCATCTAACCAACCTGGCAACCAAACGTTAGCGTAGTTGGGCCATGCTGTATTGGCAATACTATCTGGATTAGACAACAAGGTGTCTAAGCCGTACAGTACTTTACCATGAGCAGCTTGAACGAACTGGGCAAACACTGGCTCAATCAGGATTTGCTTTTCAGGAGTACCGAAAGCAACTACTACGTCGTTATGGACGTACAAGCTGAGGGTGTGGAAGCCTAAGAAAAGAGATACCCAGCTGAGGTGGGAAATAATCGCTTCTTTGTGCTGTAACACGCGCTCAAGGACGTTGCCCTTGTTTTGTTCAGGGTCGTAATCACGTACCCAGAATATAGCTCCGTGAGCAAAAGCACCAAGGATCAGGAAACCAGCAATGTATTGATGGTGCGTGTACAGCGATGCCTGAGTTGTATAGTCCTTAGCAATAAATGCATAAGGAGGCATGGCGTACATGTGCTGTGCCACCAAAGAGGTGACGGTTCCCAGAGCAGCTAGGTGAATACCTAACTGGAAGTGCAGCGAGTTGTTATAGGTGTCGTACAACCCTTGGTGAGGCAGGTTGAACTGACCTTCACTCTTTGTACCAGGTACTAAACCGGATTTGGAGTTCAGCATTTCTTTAATGCTGTGACCAATTCCGAAGTTAGTCCGGTACTGGTGTCCGGCAACTATAAAGATAACTGCGATCGCCAAGTGGTGATGAGCCATGTCAGTCAGCCACAAAGATTCTGTCTGGGGATGGAAACCACCCAAGAAAGTCAGAATTGCAGTACCTGCACCTTGAGATGTGCTGAATATATGCCCAGGAGTGTCAGGGTTTTGAGCATAAACGCCCCAGTTACCTGTAAAGAAAGGTGTCAAACCTGCTGGATGGGGTGGGGTGTTGAGGAAGTTATCCCAACCTACGTGCTGTCCGCGAGATTCGGGGATAGCAACGTGAATTAAGTGACCAGCCCAAGCCAAAGAACTAACACCAAACAAACCTGCTAAGTGGTGGTTTAGGCGGGGTTCAGCGCTCTTAAACCATGCCAAGCTGGGACGGTACTTGGGTTGCAAGTGCAGCCAGCCAGCGAACAAGAAGACTGCTGCGAATAACAGCAAGAAAACTGAACCGTTGTACAGTTCGCCGTTAGTCCGCATACCGATGGTGTACCACCAGTGGTAAACACCAGAGTAAGCAATATTTACCGGATTGCTAGCGCCCGCTTGGGTAAAAGCTTCGATCGCTGGTTTACCAAAGTGGGGATCCCAAATCGCATGGGCGATGGGACGGATGTGAAGGGGATCTTTAATCCACTGTTCAAAGTTACCTTGCCAGGCTACGTGGAACAGGAGGCTGGATGCCCACAGGAAGATGATTGCCAAGTGACCGAAGTGAGTTGCGAAAATCTTTTGGTAAAGATTTTCTTCCGTCATGCCATCATGGGTTTCAAAATCGTTGCCTGTAGCGATCGCATACCATATCCGACGAGTCGTCGGGTCCTGTGCGAGATCCTGGCTAAATTTCGGAAATTTCGTCGCCATAGGTTTAATAAATCCTCTGACCTTTAGCCATCAAGTACCAGTTTAATTTTGGATTTTGAATTTTAGATTTTAGATTCAATCCAAAATCTAAAATCTAAAATCCAAAATTTTGCTGATTGCTACCCTACTGAAAGGATATGTGCATGGAAGAACGCCCAAGTTGTGGCAATTCCTCCTAAGAGGTAGTGAGCTACCCCTACAGCCCGACCCTGAATAATGCTCAGAGCGCGAGGCTGAATTGCTGGTGCTACCTTCAGTTTGTTATGCGCCCAAACAATGGACTCAATCAGTTCTTGCCAGTAGCCGCGACCACTGAACAGGAACATCAAACTGAATGCCCAAACAAAGTGAGCGCCTAAGAACATGAGTCCATAAGCAGATAGCGCACTGCCATAGGAATTGATGACTTGCGTAGCTTGTGCCCACAAGAAGTCTCGCAACCAACCGTTGATGGTGATGGCACTTTGAGCAAAGTTACCACCGGTGATGTGAGTCACAACACCATCTGCATCTACGGTTCCCCAGACATCTGATTGCATCTTCCAGCTAAAGTGGAAAATTGCAATGGATATTGTGTTGTACATCCAGAATAGTCCGAGGAACACATGATCCCAACCAGATACTTGACAAGTACCGCCACGACCAGGACCATCGCAGGGGAAGCGGAAGCCCAGGTTTGCTTTGTCTGGAATCAGACGAGAGCTACGGGCAAACAGTACACCTTTGAGCAGAATTAGGACAGTAACGTGGATTTGGAATGCGTGAATATGGTGGATTAAGAAGTCCGCCGTACCCAAAGCAATGGGCATCATCGCTACTTTTCCGCCTACAGCCAAAATCCCACCGCCGAAAGCATAGCTAACGGGTTCTAGCGCATTGGGAGCAGTGCCACCAGGAGCTAGGGTGTGGATATTTTGTACCCACTGGGCAAATACTGGCTGCAATTGAATTGCAGTATCAGAGAACATGTCTTGGGGACGTCCCAAGGCACGCATTGTATCGTTGTGAATGTAAAGTCCAAAGCTATGGAAGCCGAGGAAGATACACACCCAGTTAAGGTGAGAAATAATCGCATCTCGGTGACGAAGCACCCGATCCAGCAAGTTGTTTTGGTTCACAACTGGATCGTAATCCCGCACCATGAATATGGCAGCGTGAGCCGCACCGCCGACTATACAGAATGCACCAATCCACATGTGGTGGGTGAAAATGCACAACTGTGTAGCATAATCAGTTGCCAAATATGGATAAGGAGGCATCGCGTACATGTGATGCGCGATGATGATGGTCAGCGAACCCAAGAAGGCTAGGTTAGTAGCCAACTGAGCGTGCCACGATGTGGTCAGGTTTTCGTAGAGACCTTTGTGACCTTCACCGGTGAAAGGGCCTTTATGGTTTTCTAGGATCTCTTTAATGCTGTGACCAATACCCCAGTTGGTACGGTACTGGTGACCAGCAATAATAAAGATAACTGCGATCGCTAAGTGGTGATGAGCAATGTCAGTCATCCACAAGCCGCCTGTTACTGGGTTTAGACCACCCTTGAAGGTGAGGAAGTCAGCATACTGACCCCAGTTCAAGGTGAAGAAAGGTGCTAAACCAGCAGCAAAGCTGGGATACAGCTCGGTCAACAAGTCTTTGTTCAAGATGAACTCGTGGGGCAAGGGTATGTCTTTAAGAGCAACGCCTGCATCCAAAAGCTTGTTGGTCGGTGCGGACACATGGATTATGTGACCTGCCCATCCCAAGGAACCACAACCTAGCAATATTTGCAAGTGATGATTCAGCATCGACTCCACATTCTGGAACCATTCCAGTTTGGGAGCGCGTTTGTGGTAATGGAACCAGCCAGCAAATAGTAATAAGGCTGCTAATACCAAGCCACCGATCGCAGTAACGTAAAGCTGGAAGGAGTTTGTGATCCCCCAGCCACGCCATACTTGGAACAAACCAGAGGTGATTTGAATACCGTGGAAACCACCGCCAACATCACCGTTTAAAATGTCTTGTCCAACAATGGGCCAAACAACCTGAGCACTTGGTCTAACGTTCAACGGGTCGCTTAACCAAGCTTCGTAGTTAGAAAACTTCGCGCCGTGGAAAATCATCCCGCTCAACCAAACCATTATTACGGCTAAGTGGCCGAAGTGGGCTGAGAATATCTTGCGGGATATATCTTCTAAATCGCTTGTATGTGTATCAAAATCATGGGCGAGTGCGTGCAGGTTCCAAATCCATGTGGTGGTTTTGGGGCCTCTGGCTAAGGATCTGTCGAAGTGTCCAGGTTGCGCCCATTTCTCGAATGAGGTTGGAACTGGGTCATTATCGACGATTACTCTTGCCTTTTTTTCCTCTCGCTCCGGAGGACTTATTGTCATTCGACCTCCTCTCTAGATAAGGAATGAGGAATCATGAATACCACAAAGTTAACCATTACCGCAAATTCCATTTTGCTGAAGCCGCGATGAAGACCGATGTGGATTGTTGTTTCTCGTTGAATTATAGAGTCTTAACTTGTACTTTGTTGGAGATAGTTGGAGATATTTTAACAATAATTCAAACTTGCCGAAATATTGCTGGAATTCCTGCCTTAACTGCCTTTTAACTTTAAAGCCTTTGTCCAAAAGTCAATAGATTATCCATTTAATTTACAAAGAATAACAATTTGCAAATTTTATGGTTTGGCTGTATGAGCCGATGTTCCAGCTTTGGCTACTATTACTCATGAACATTTGTGTCATATTTCCTTTGTTGTAAGTAAAAAGCTGTAAAGAATATGACTTATTTTAAAATTACCTGAGATACACAAGAGAAATTATGGGATGTGAGGCAGATTTCACCTTTTGGGCTATAGTTCCAAATGGACAGTTTGAGCCAAAATAATCTGTAAATTGTCGAAGAACTTTCACTGGGTGCAACGCATGAACTCTTGGCAGAAAAGGGTGTTAGAGAAGCTCCTCCCTAAGAGGTTCCCGATTTTCAGGTGGGTAATGACATTGGCGCTGGTATTAAGCTTGACCAGTTGTGGCGAGAAAGTGAGTAGTCAAGAAGTATCTACTGACTATAGAGAAAACCCTCCACAGATTTCTCAAATTTCAAAGCAATTTTCGGAAGTTTCCCCACCATCTGTTATCCAAGAACTGCGAACAAGTTTGGAAGTTTATCAGCCACAAGTGACAATTGTTACTCCACAAGCTGATGAAGTTCTCCAAGACAACAAGGCCACAGCCAGTTTTCAGGTTAAGGATTTACCAATATTTAAGGATTCACAATTACAACTAGGGCCTCATCTACATGTAATTCTAGATAACCAACCTTATATCCCTGTTTACGACCTGAATCAGCCCTTGGTTTTTCCAGACTTGTCTCCAGGTACTCATACTCTGCGCGTCTTTGCCTCTCGTCCTTGGCATGAAAGCTTTAAGAATGAAGGCGCTTATGCCCAAACGACATTTCACGTCTTCACCAAAACCGACGACAACAATCCAGATGCCAAGTTACCCCTGCTAACTTACAGCCGCCCTCAAAGCAGCTACGGAGCAGAACCAATCTTATTGGACTTTTACCTAACTAACGCTCCCCTGCACCTAGTTGGCAAAGAAAACCCTAACGACCAATTCAGTGATTGGCGCATCCGCTCCACAATTAATGGTGAAAGCTTTATTTTCGATCGCTGGCAAGCAGTTTATCTTAAAGGCTTCCATCCAGGAAAAAACTGGGTAAAACTAGAATTTCTCGATAACCAGGGAAATCCTGTCAAAAATGCCTTTAATACCACAGTTAGATTGATTGACTACCAGCCAAAGGGTAAAGACACTTTGTCGAGAATTGTCAGAGGAGAACTCACAGCAGATGAGGTGCGCTCCATTGTAGACCCAAATTATAAACTTACACCTACGCCTTCTGTTGAAAAAACACCCCAAATACAACCGATTCCCGAAACTGAAATTCCACAAGAATCCAAAACACAGCTAGAAGAACCAAAATTGGAAGTTCCAACGGCTGTACCATCGATACCAGAACCACAGCCAGAGGTAACACCAACTCCTGAATCAAGTCCGTTACCTGAAAAAGTTGTGCCTCAAACAACAAAACCTAGATTGGACGGATTTTTCAACCGGCGGGCGGGCAAAGTCCTCAACCCAGAAGTACCAGTTGAGACATCTCCTAGTTTGCCATCGGCGCTGCCAGAGATTATCGAGTCTCCTGTACCAGAAATAATTACACCAACACCAGAACCACCGCTAGAGCTAACGCCAACTCCTGAATCAACGCCGTTACCCGAAAAAGTTGTCCCTCAGCCAAAAAAATCTAGATTTGGTGGATTTTTCAACCGTCGGGCTGGCAAAGTTCTCACCCCAGAAGCACCAGTTACGCCATCTCCTAGTTTGCCATCAACGCTGCCAGAGATTATTGAGTCTCCAGCACCTGAAACTAAACCAGAGGTAACGCCAATTCCTGAATTAACACCGTTACCGGAAACAGTTAAAAGTTATAACTGATAACTCAAGGCTTGACTTCACCCGCCTGGAACTTTAGTTCCAGGCTAATAGCTAAAGTCTACTTAAGTAGACTAAAGATTTTTGGGTATATTTAGTAATTAAAAGATTAGTTTTGCTATTAGCAAGGAACTGAAGTTCCTTGTGGAACATGGCTTTTATCAATAAGGGGAAAAGGCAAAAACCTTGCCCGCAAGTGGCGCGAAATAATCCTTCTATCGCCTTTAACTGAAAAGAAAATTGCGATCGCCCAACAACGACTGTTAAAGTTTACCAACAGTGAGTTAGCACTCAAGTTCAAAAGCAGCATTTATCCGAAAATGCTCAACTCTAACTTTTGTGATAAAGTCTCTACAAAGGCAAGCCCCACTACCGGATTTCCAATATTATCCAACACGGGACTGTAGGAAGCGATCGCTCCCTCACCTGGTACTATTGCTACAAGTCCACCACCAATCCCTGATTTCATCGGTAAACCAACTCTGACTGCATACTGGGCAGAAGCTTCATATAACCCACAAGTTGACATTACCGCGTTGACAATCCGGCGATTTTGTGCTGATAAGCTCCCATTTTCACAAGCGAGGAGTTTTCCTAACAGGGCTAAATCTTCAACTCTCCCAGATATACAGCATATTTGCTCGTAGGTGTCAAGTGCTGTTTCCAGATTTTCTAAATGATTTGTTTCGGCAAGATAGTTTGCGATCGCAACATTTGTTGTTGAGCGCGTTAATCGCACTGAAGCCAGCATTACCTCATCTAACCTTAGTTGGCAACCTGCTAATTGGTTAAGCCATCGACAAAATAAAAGAGTGCGTTGGCTAGCGCCCTTTCCAGGTAATTTATCAGACAAGGTAATTGCCCCACTATTAATCATGGGGTTACGGGGGTATCCGCGATCGGTAATAAGTTGTTCTAAAGAATTGAAGGGTGCATCCGATGCTTCCATCCCAACCCAGCCAAAAACCGTTTCTGCACCAAAGTGTTCTAGCAGATAAAGTAAGGAAAATGTCTTAATAACGCTCATTAGCGGGAAAACACAAGCTGTATCCCCAAAGCTGATAGTTTTTCCCGATTCACAGCAGATATGAACTGCAAACCAAGCAGGATCAGCTTTAGCTAATTGCGGAATGCGATCGGCAATTTGTCCCTGTTTAGCCTGAATTTTAGCTAGTTGTACCCAGGCTGACAAGTCCGTAGTGGTTAGTTTGTCAAGTCTTTTCAAAGTGTAAATTTTCTAAAGGTTCATTTATTAAATAGCAAGCAACAGTATACTATGAGCCTGATTAAGGCTTTTGAATACCGTAGAAACACGAAATTAAGGAGAAAAAATTTGTGAAACCCAATTTAAAAAAGTGTACAGCGATCGCAGTTGGCTTCGTTGGCTCGCTGTTATGGGGAGCAACTTGCGTTCTAGAAAATCAAAATGCTATTGCACAAGTAGGGGGATTCTTTATAATAAACGAACTATCAAACAAGTGCATTGATGTCTCTGGAGATCCTGGCACAGCTAATGGTGCGCCATTGCTACTTTTTGATTGCGAACTATCTGGATTCAACGGTTCTGGTAGAACCACAGATCAGAAATGGGAATTTCTTCGTGGAGGCTTTCTCAGAAATAAATTATCCAACAAATGCATTGATGTCTCTGGAGATCCTGGCACAGCTAATGGTGCGCCATTGCTACTTTTTGATTGCGAACTATCTGGATTCAACGGTTCTGGTAGAACCACAGATCAGAGGTGGGAATACATTGGTGCAGGATTTCTCAGAAATGGATTATCCAACAAATGCATTGATGTAGTTGGAAATCCTGGCACAGTTAATGGTGCGCGATTGGAACTTTTTGATTGCGAACTATCTGGATTTACCGGAACCGGTGCCAGATCAGATCAGAGGTGGCGGTTGCAACCAAGTCTTTAAGAATACTGGTTGAGTGAAACCGGCTGAGTTGCCCAGAGCTAAGTTACAGGATTTCGTAAATATGTAAAGTTAAAAACTGGCTAGCTTTGAGAACTGCCAGTTTTTAAATTTAAACTTGTTGGCGTTTTAACTCTTGTATCAATACTTGGCAGCGCTTGCTAGCTTCTCTTGCCTGTTGCCTAAAATGTTTGGCTTGCTCTTGATTAGTTAAATACACTTCAGATGCTTTTAGCCTGAGTTCAACAGCTTGTTTACTGAGTTCCTTAAACATCCTCTAAGAGCAAAGTATACTTTATGATTCCCCGTGTCAGAGCGCCAGAATTACCGCAAAATTACTTTTGGCTTAACACCGATAAACCTTTATCTCTTAAACAACTCAAGGGTAGAGTCGTAATTTTAGACTTTTGGACATACTGTTGCATTAATTGTCTGCATATTTTGCCAAACCTGAAATATTTAGAACAAAAATATAAAGATAGCCTTACCGTTATCGGCGTTCACTCTGCCAAATTTGATAACGAAAAAGAAACAGAAAACATTCGTCAAGCTATCCTGCGCTACGACATTGAACACCCAGTTGTAGTTGACAATGGTTTTCGGATTTGGGAAGAGTATACTGTACGTGCTTGGCCTACGTTAATAATTATTGATCCAGAAGGTTACGTGATTGGTCAGATTTCTGGTGAAGGAAATCGTGACACTTTAGACGAGTTGATTCAAAAGTTAATTCACCAACACCAAGACAAAGGCACAATTAATTTTCAAGAACTTAGCTTGACTTTAGAAAAACAGCGCCAACCATTAATCACACCCTTAGCTTTTCCTGGTAAAGTTTTAGCTACTCCAACGGGTTTATTCATCGCTGACTCTGGACATCATCGCCTGATTATGAGTAGCTTTGATGGGGAAATTATGCACTTGATTGGTACTGGAAAATCTGGCTTAACTGATGGTGCTTTTAACGAAGCGCAATTTTTTGCACCACAGGGAATGGCTTATGATGCCGAAAATGAAATTCTTTATGTTGCTGATACAGAAAATCATACACTGCGGCGAGTAGATTTCAAGCGTCAAGTGGTGGAAGCGATCGCAGGAACAGGTGAACAAAGCCGCAATATCCATCCTCATGGTGGTGCTGGTTTAGAAACTGCGCTAAATTCTCCTTGGGATTTAGTCAAAGTGGGAAATACCTTGTTTATTGCAATGGCTGGGCTTCATCAAATTTGGGAAATGGATTTAGAAACTGGCATTATCAAAACTTATGCTGGTATTGGTGCAGAAGCTTGCATTGATGGTTCACTTACTGAATCAGCCTTTGCTCAACCTAGCGGTATTAGCACAGATGGGAATGAATTATATATTGCTGACAGTGAAGTTAGTTCAATTCGTGGTGTTGGAATTGTAGAACCGTATCAAGTGCGAACCGTTTGCGGTAGCGGGGGTTTGTTTGGTTTTGGTGATGTAGATGGACAAGGTGAAGATGTGCATTTGCAGCACTGTTTAGGAGTGGAATATGCTCAAAATTTTCTGTGGGTAGCAGATACTTATAATCACAAAATTAAATTAGTGAATCCCAGTACAGGAAATTGTCAAACAGTTTTAGGAGATGGTACTAGTGGCTTACAAAATGGCCAGGGTAAGAACACTCGGTTTTTTGAACCTTCGGGATTGAGTGTTTTGAGTTCACATTTATATATTGCTGATACTAATAACCATGCTATTCGTCGCGTAGATTTGGATACCTTTGAGGTGACAACGCTAGAGTTTATTGGGTTATGTGCGCCGGATGTTTGTATTCCGCCTAATTTATAAAAAGATTATCTCACGCAAAGGTGCAAAGAAAAATTTTGCGCCTTTGCATGAGATATAAAAGATAACAAAATTAAATAGTGCTACTGGAAGTTAAAGTTTTAAAGGGATAGATTTAAAATCTTTATCCTTAATTATAAATTTATCAGCCTTGATTCCTTTAGGTGTGTCAAACAGAAAATCTACAGAACGAGCTTCACCTGAAGAGAAGGGTTTACTTAATAAATCAGTATCATATTTTATCTCGCTGTCTTTAGAATCGTATTTGTTGCCTTTTGAGTCAACTAATTCTGAGAATGTAATAAGGAACCATGCATCATCCTCTCGTTGTCTTTTGCTACTTGTGTTTTTAACGGTTACAGAAACCACTGTCCAAACTTCAGCTGCTTCGTATGTCCTGTAATTTCCTTGAATTTTCTGTCCTGCATATTTAACACCTGTGACGCTAACTTCCCAACCTTTGCGATTAACTTTGCCGTTGACTGCTTTTGAAACTGGTTCAATGTTAGTAGTATCGGCGGCATTTGCTTGAGATGACGAAGGCTCTAACTTGGCTTCTGGCGACAGTGTACAGGCAGAATTGATCAGTAACAATGCTGCAATAGATAAGTATTTAAATTTATTCATGGTTGCACTCTGGTTGTATATCTAAACCTCTTTAACCCTTTTGAGAGGTTCGTTATTATAATTCCCAAAAATTGACCAACGTTAACAAATGATAAAATATCATAAGCTGATCTAGCTCTAGCTTTTGAAAATAAGCAAGTTTATGGGTAATTAAATATTGATGCTGTGTACCAGGTGATTGATTTTGAAGCTGGGGAAGATGGTTTATTTGAGTTGCCACAAGAAGTTATAAATTTAGAATAATCAACCACAGAGGCGCAGAGAACACAGAGGAGAGATGGAGAGAATTTAAGCGATCGCTTTTTAGCTAGGGCGTTTGTTACATCGAATTTGAGAAGATCCCCTTTTCGCGGATGTCAAATTTGAGTAAAAATGAAATTATTTAACAACTAACATTCTATGGTTACTCTTCAACTCAAACAAATTCGAGTTCCACCAGGACAAAGAATAATCCTGGAAGATGTTAGTTGGCAAGTATTTGAAGCAATTCTCAATGAGTTAGGAGAACATCGCAGGAGTCGAGTAGCATATAGCCAAGGAACGTTAGAAATTATGGCTCCATTACCAGAACATGAACGATGTAAGGTAATCATCGGAGATTTAGTGAAAGCCTTGCTAGATGAACTCGATCTCAATTGGGAGTCCTTAGGTTCAACTACCTTTAAGCGAAAAGATATAAGTGCAGGTATTGAACCTGATGATTGTTTTTATATTCAAAACTATAAGCTAATGATTGGGAAAGATAGGATCGACCTAACTGTTGACCCTCCTCCTGATTTGGCAATTGAAATTGATGTCACCTCTAAAACCCAAATTAATGCATATCAGGCGTTGAAAGTACCTGAAATTTGGCGATATGAAAGCAAAAACCTAGAAATTAGCTTGTTGCAACGTGAGCAATATGTGAAGTCTCTCATTAGCCCCACATTTCCCACTTTTTCTATCACGGAACTCATTCCCCGATTTGTAGAAATAGCGCGAACCACAGGAATGAGTTCAGCACTTAGAGCGTTTCGACAATCGGTAAGAGAACAAATACAAGACAGCTAATAAGCTAAACCACATCTAGTTTGCATATCTAAAATTTATATAACTCCTGTGGGGTGGGCAACATGAGCGCCGTAATTATGCAATTTTATTTGTGGAACAGCTTATCAATTCTGTTTGAAGATGCGCTAAACCATATTAGAACTGAAGTATTAAGAAAGAAAAACGAACCGCAAAGGGCGCAAAGGACACAAAGAAAGAAAGAAAATTTGGCGCAGCCTCACAGAGAAATGGTATAAGGCAATAGAATTCGCGGATACGTAAACTCTCGTCCGCCTCTGTGGAATAAGGTAAAATCAAGGTTTTGCCTGAGTAGACGCGATTTATAACCGCCCTTTTAAAGCATTCCGCGCTTTACTTAAAGAACGGGGAATTAATAATCCAGAGCAATTGTGACCGAATTTAATTTACAAATCCAAGAAAATAGCGATCGCTCCGCCAACGCCAAGGGCGAACGCTTGTCAACTCCACTAGAGGATGCAGCGTCTAACTTACTTCCCTTCAAGGATACGATACACTGCCTCAACACTAAAGGCAACGATCGCCTTGACCGTTACCTTTCCCAAGAATTACCAGACTTATCCCGTTCCCGCATTCAACAGTTAATCGAACAGGGTAATGTCCAACTTAATGATAAAGTTTGCATATCTAAAAAGATCAATGTCAAGTTAGGCGATCGCATCACTCTGGAAATACCAGAAGCGCAACCTTTAGAACTCCTTGCAGAAGATATCCCCTTAGATATTCTCTACGAAGACGACCAGCTACTCATTCTCAACAAACCCGCAGGCTTAGTTGTCCATCCTGCACCCGGTCATCCAGATGGCACTTTGGTAAATGCGCTGTTGGCTCATTGTCCCAATTTACCAGGAATTGGCGGAGTCCAACGTCCGGGTATCGTCCATCGATTGGATAAGGATACAACGGGGGCGATAGCGATCGCTAAAACAGAAGTTGCCCATCATCACTTACAAGCACAACTCAAAGCTAAAACCGCACGGAGAGAATACTTGGGCGTGGTTTACGGTGCGCCAAAAGTTGAAAGCGGCATAATTGACTTGCCTATTGGTCGCCATCCGCAAGACCGCAAAAAAATGGCTATTATGCCTGTCGAACAAGGCGGACGAGTCGCCGTTACTCATTGGCAAGTATTAGAACGCCTCGGTAACTTCACCTTAATCCACTTCCAACTAGAAACTGGACGCACCCATCAAATTCGCGTCCACAGCGCCAAAATGGGTCATCCCATTGTTGGCGACCCAGTTTATAGTTCTGGTCATTCAGTGGGGGTAAATTTGCCCGGTCAAGCACTGCACGCTTGGCGACTAAAATTGCAGCATCCCATATCTGGAGAGTTGATTGAGGTGACAGCAAACCCTCCCAGCCACTTTACAAAACTTTTAGAGATGCTAAAAAGACGAACTACACTTTAAGCTCATCCCGCATCTGAAAACAGAGCCATTTCGGGACTTCCAACTAAAAAATATCCTATTGCAGTGTACCCAACATTTCGGGACTTTGTTGGGTTGCGCTTTGCTTAACCCAACCTACAATTTTCCACAAAGCCAAGCGTATTGGCTCAAAATCCTCAATTCCCAATTCCCAATCCCCCTTAACAACTAGCGTGCATCAGACATGGGATAGAGTCTGTTCCACTAGTTCTACCTAAATGAAACTCCTACATAACCCAAGACTTATGCACGCTATAAAATGATTAAATGGATGTACTAGACAGCCGTCGAACAAAAATCGTTACTTAATTCCAGCCAACTGGCGATAAGGTACAGACTTTTCGATATCGATGTTGAATGACGAGATCCTTTGTGGAGTATTGCCAGTCGCATTGACACTTTGTGCCATAGACAAGAATAGAGCTGGATCGCCTGCCTTGGGCTTTCGCTCTTGTGGGAGGAATCTGCGTACTTCGACCTGCCAAATGATTTGGGGGAAACCCAGTTTGGCACGGTGGTAAGCTTCGTATCGCGGAGATTTGATGTTGAATGGCAACTCACCCGCAGATTGAGATGGCAGTATCCGACGGCGCTGATAAGGCACTGTGGAGTCTCCAAAATTGCTCAGGTACTCTTCAGTGTTGAGAACTTCATCAATAAACCCTCTAATACCCTTAGTAGCGACTACAATTGACCAGGCAATTTTTTCCCGCTCACTGTATGGGTCGCGTCCTAGAACGCGCTGGATTACTTGCTCAACAAAGCGATAATTATTGTTGAGGTCGTAGAAGCTTTTCTTAAAGGTATTAGAAAGCACCAACCCACGAATAAAGTCCCGCACTGTAATCTGTCCATTACGGAGTTGCGACTCTAAAAATGTTTCGCGATCGGCAGCAAAGGCATGAAAGAAAATTTGACGATATGCTGCTTCGATCAGAACATCTAAATCTGACGGAGAAAGCAAATTGTCTGTAGTAAAAATCCTGGGCTGTTCATCACCCGGTACTTCGTATGCAGCTACACGCTGGTTTTGACTTGAAGGGTCGTATGTTAACAGAGGAATTGCCACTCTAAAGCCTCCATATTTCTTAATTAAAGTTAACAACTTTAGATCACATATTAAGGGAGTAGTTGTATCAGAACTTCAGATTCTGATAAAATTTTACGAAACTTAACTAAGGGGAATGTAACTATTCCAAAAAACAAGGATTAGCTTGTTGGATTCAACCCATAGCTAATCTATAAAGGGAGTGCAGCTTTCAGCCTAATAACTACCTAAAAAACTTTATTCACATACTTCAGATTAGAAGATTCAGTTTCACCTTTTTGAAATAAAGCAATATTTTTTAACATGTAGCAAAAGAAATTAATGGGGAATGGGGAGTGGGGAGTGGGGAATGGGGAATGGGGAATGGGGAATGGGGAATTAAAGACAAGGGGAAAGACTTGTTGCAAGTTCTCACCTCTTGTCCCCTTGTCTCCCCTACTCCCTACTCCCTACTCCCTACTCCCTACTCCCTTGACCTATCCAAAATTCCAGGGGATCTATGGTTGACTTACAGTAAGGCCAGCTACGCAAAGTTGCTTCCATCCCTGCCTTCCAATAGGGAGGTTCTAATCCTAGTCCTAAACACAAATGAGATAGGATGCTAGCAAACTGCTGATTATGACCAAAGTCTCCTAGATGGGCGTGGGCGTATTCATGGATGACTACACCAAACCAGTCTTTAGGTGCAACTCGACCAACATCTACCAGAATAGTGATTGGGTTTGTGAGAATGTTGCATAGCCCGTCGATGCCGAAGGATTGAGCTATGGGGACTGCAAAAATTTGGATGTGGCGACGCTCTTGAGGATGAAAGCACTCATGACAAAGGTCTAGATAAGTTTTTATCTGAGCGTTAACGGTGTTAATATTATTGCCGATCCAAGTACAAATGGGGATGCGATCGCGCACATTATCGAACACATCCACCATACCCGGTTCTAGGGCAAACCCCCGTACCCGATGCAGATAATCTCGGCCACGAGTAAAAGCATCGGTTTGCTTAAGAATCATTCACCAGCCCAAAACTGAATAAAACTTTGCTTTTTCCAGAACATCGGGTTTTTGTTCTTGTGTTACTTCTTCTGTACTGGAAACCTCAACAGAAGTTTCAATGCGAGTTTCGGTACAAAATGATGCAGTGCTAAAGCCGCCAAACCGTTTCACTGTACTGGTTCGCAGTCGCATATTTGGGCTGGTAAACCAGAATCTCTCAATGGAACTCATTGTTTCGTATTCAGTTGTCAACACTAGCCCATCTTCATCATCCATGTGAAAAAGACCCACTACAGGCATAATTTCAGCGTAGCCTCTTTCACGGAGTAATTTACCACCTCTGGGGTTATCGCCATCGGGGACGATCGCAAATATGGTTTTCCCTTGATGGTTCTCATCATTTTCTCTATCCCAAGCCATTGTACCCAGCCAACGTACCCGCGATCCACCTACTGACAGGCTGGGGTCAATCTGATGATACTGGCACAGTTCAATGATTTCTGGATGATTTGCATCCAGAGTTTCTACCTGTATATCTGATTCTCCTGTTTCTGAGCGCTTAAAGGGCAGGTGATGAGTTGCACGTTGCGATCGCCACTTACCAGCACTTAGCTGAAAAAAGTCCATTGCGTCTATCAATCTTCTGACTCCTATTTATTACCCCTGCGGATGATGTTTTACGAGTTTTTGTTTTAAGTTTTTGGGCGTTGCTGAATGGAGGTATGAATTTGGATGTAGAGACGTAAAATTTTACGTCTCTACAAGGATTTTCACCGTAACGCACAATCGTTTTCGTACGGCAATCAGCAACGCCAGTTTTTGGTATATAAACATTCTAAACATTACAGCGATTAGTGGACAGCTTCAAGACGTGATTCATTCACGCTACTACAAAGCAATTCCAGAAAATGCCCGTTGTCCTGTATCTCTGGTGTTTCGCTTGCGATGATTACCTGTGCTTTTAGATGCTGGCCTCCCCAGTGGTGAAATTATCGCATCTCTACAGGAATTAGGATTAATCCAGTTAAGCTTGATTTAAACGTCTATTATTTATCCAAGACATGATTAGTTTTCTAAAGTTGTCTGTTTTTGCCTCAGTAAAATGTGCGATTACAACCGCATATAAAAATACAAGTACAACTATAATAAGTGTCAATAATGAGTGCAAAATATCTGGCTCCCAAGGGCGATCGCCAATTACACATGCTCTAATAAAGCACAGTATCGGCATGTGAACAAGATAAAGAGTGTATGAACATCCTGCTAAACCTTTAGAAAATTTTTCGTATGCTCCCTCTTGTGTTATTTGACTACGACTATTAACTAAAAGATATATCATACCAGCAGTAGAAATTCCTATTAAGAAATCTGCTATTTTTGGGCTAGATATAAAACGTTCACTTATCAAGGCAATGCACAGCATTAGTATAGACAAAATAATCAGTGAATTTAGGATATTCTTGTTCTTAAGATATTTAGAAGGATGACATATACTAACTAACGCTCCCATCAACCAAACCAGAAAATAAATTCTAATTTCCGAACCAACCATTAATAATATGCCTGAAGCCAAAAAAGCATAGATAACACGCGCTTTTAAGGATTTAACACAAAAGAATAGGATGATTGAAGGAAAAAGTATATAGTACCAAAATTCATACGCTAAACTCCAAACTGCTTTATTTGAGCCGAATAAATCTACAAAAATTGTTTGCACAAAAGCTATAGTTCCCAAAGCATTTTGAAATGTGAAATTTTCCAAAATTTTATAAGTGGCTAAATGACCGTTGTGAAACTTTTCTCCGTAAAAGCTGTCTTGTCCAGTACCAAATATTTTTATACCCAAAAAATCCCAAAAAGAAGACAGTAATAAAGCAGGAATTAATACTATATATAAGCGTGTTAAACGATCTACTAAATAATTAACCCAAGACCATTGCTTTTGCTGAATTCTCCTTATTACAGTAGCTGAAATAAAAAATCCACTTAGAACAAAAAAAATCATTACAGATTGATGACCCAATACTGTTAATGAATTTAACCTTTTTATCAAAAAATTAGGATTACTAATTTCTGAATATTCTATAAATAATAAAAGTCTCATGTGACCCAAAAAAACTAATAAAGAAGCTAAACCTCTTAATAAATCAAGATGAGTTGACCATCGATAATTCCTGATTGAAGGAATATTATAAATAGGCTGTGTCTGAGTTTTTTCTACTTGCATTTTGGTTATACAAAAAAGAGTAAATTGTCACAACAGAGGATAATCAATTCAGATTTTTAAATGTCTTATTTATCAAATATAATGGTGAACTGTACAACTCAAAAATTATAAAGAGAGACAACACATCGACAAAAAGCAAAGGCTAATTCATTTTATAGAGTTATTAACTGTGTTATATACAGCAATCAATATTTTCCTAGTTAAAGCTTTCAAACAAGGTAGAATATAAAGAGGATAATTGGTAGGTCAATACAACAAATAATATACGATTATATATATCAATAATTACAACTTTACAATTTTTTTTTTAAGTTTATACCATCTTCATCAAACTCAAATAAGAAAGATGAGATTCTTTAAGCAAGGCTCAGGAATCTCCTAGATAATGCAATTAGCGCTCTTTGATTAATCTGAAAAATAAAATATATATTTGTTGCTTGGGTTGAACTTGCTTGGATTCAAGCTACCGATGTATTTAAAATAACTAACCACAATAAAGGTTTCAGATTTTTATCTGGTGACAGTAAAAAAGGAATATTAGATGCTTACGAAGAAAAAATTGTTTCAGAAACAAAAAAACTCATGATTAACATCTTCAGATATCAGGCTAATCTGAATAATGCTATCATGAGCCTTAAAAATTAAGTAGAGCGGCGTGAATAATTCAAGGTTTGTAGTAAGGACTTTAGTCCTAATTTGTTCGCGTAGCGTCTCGTAGAGAGGGCTGAAGCCGCTCTCTATGAACTCATCTCAAGATTTTTTACATTACTTAATCTACTTTGATTTATTCTCGCCTACTTACTTAGGTGCATATATAGGAATCCTATTTGATTTTTGAAATTATCTATGTGGGCGGGGAGTGGGGAGTAGGGAGTAGGGAATTAGGCTTTTCGATCTGTACGGAGCTTTTTCAGAAATCAAATATTAGTCCTATATCTGTCAACTTAAGCTAGGAATAGCCTAACTGTTGGTTTAGTTCGCCCACCTTGAACTTTAGTTCAAGACTAATGGCTAAAGTTTACTGAAGTAGACTAAAAATTTTTGGGTATATTTTAGTCATTAAGACATGACTTTTGCTATTAGCAAGGAACTTCAGTTACTTGTGGGACATGACTTTTAAGTTAAGTTGACAGGTATAATACATTTGTACGCCCCTACAGAAGTTTATGACTTGCTATTAGCGATCGCTTCGTTTAAAACTAATTCTGGTTGTGGTGTCTCCTCTTCTTCTGGCAAACCGTAAATTGACCTGTACAACTTCACGTACTCTTTGGCAGATTGATACCAACTAAAATCTTCACTCATGCCCCGCTTTTGTAGTTCTTGCCATTGTGGTTTAAAACGGAAGCCTTCCCAAGCCCGGATCATACAGGTGAAAAGGTCTAGCGCTTCATAGCGGTCAAAGCAATAACCGGTGCCTGCTGCATTTTCGGGGTCGTGATGGGTTACGGTATCAACTAATCCACCTGTGCGGCGGACAATGGGCACAGAACCATAGCGTAAAGACATCATTTGGCTGATACCGCATGGTTCAAAACGACTAGGCATTAAGAAAGCATCAGTACCAGCGTAGATGCGGCGAGACAGGGCATCGTTATACAGTAAGTAAGTTGCCATGCGTCCGGGAAAGCGAGATGCTAATTGCCACATCTGAGTTTCATAGTAGCGATCGCCTGTCCCTAACAGCACAAACTGTGCATCTGTATAAGAAAGGAAGCGATCGAGGATTTGCAATATCAAATCAATGCCTTTTTGTTCTACTAATCGGGTCACAATCCCAATTAAAAAGGCTTTGGAATTGACTTCTAATCCTACTTCTTCTTGCAAAGCAATTTTGTTGGCTTTGCGTTTCTCTAAAGTATCAGCAGTAAAGGTTTGAGCAATGTATTTGTCATTTTCTGGGTTATAAACTTCAGTATCAATCCCGTTGATAATGCCAGATAATTTACCGCTAATAAAGGACAGCAAACCTTCTAATGTTTCACCGTAAGTAGGTGTCTTAATTTGCTCGGCATAGGTGGGCGAAACTGTATTTACCTGATTGGCAAATTGCACCGCCGCCGCCATTACGTTGTGTCCTTGCATATACCAAGGACACCAAGTAATTTTTTCTAAATACCAACGCCACGGCCCTTGATAAGCCAGATTATGAATGGTAAAGACTGTGGTGATATCAGGATCTTGGTGCATCCACACGGGAATCATCCCCGTATGCCAATCGTGACAGTGCATAATTTCCGGTTTCCAGTAATTCCAGGCAAACTCGGCTGCACCATTAGAAAACAAGGTAAACCGCCAATCTTCACCTTCTCCAGAATAAATGTGGCGGGGTAGGAAGGCAGGATGTCCAAATAAGTACAAGGGAACATCAGTACCAGGCAGAACGCTTTCATAAACAGCAAATTCCTGGAACATGGCAGATCCGCGCCAGATGGGTTCTTTAGGAATTTCCATTTTGTCTGGCAGGAAGCCATAGTAAGGCAAGAATATCCGCACATCATGCCCCATTTCTCTCAGAAATTTGGGTAATGCCCCGACAACATCACCCATTCCTCCTACTTTGGCAATGGGTGCTGCCTCTGCTGCAACAAATAGAATCCGCATGGTAATTTTTGCTTCCCCGATTCTGTCTATATTTGTCAAATTAACTTTCCGATCGCAACCAATGCGATTTATCGCGTCTTTGGTAAAACGGCGATCAATTCTTATCTAATCACATCGGCTTGCCCAATTGCTTAGGAACCGCGTTGAATCACCGCAAAAATTTCTGATAAAATTTCTTGCGCTCCCTGTTGCCGCAACACTTGGGCTAGTTCTATGCCTAGTGCTTCAGCATTATTGGCAATCCCAGTGACGGTATCTTTTACGAACTTTTGACCATCTACACTGGCGACTATCCCTGTTAAGGTCAAATTCTCACCAGATATTTCTGTATTTACACCAATAGGTACTTGACAACCGCCCTCTAGAGAGCGTAAAAAAGATCGTTCAGCGAGACAGCGATCGCGTGTTTCGGGATGTTCGATCGCTTTGAGTAGAGATAGCACTTCACTATCATCAGCACGGCATTCTATACCCAAGGCTCCTTGTCCCACGGCGTGGAGAGAGATTTCTTTGGGGATAATTTGATGAACGCGATCGCCCATTCCCAATCTCTCTAACCCTGCTGCGGCCAAAATCAAAGCATCGTATTCGCCTGCATCCAGTTTTGCCAACCTTGTAATCAAGTTTCCCCGGACATCCTTAAAGGTAAAGTGGGGGAAGTGATGGCGTAACTGTGCTAACCGCCGCAGCGAAGATGTACCAATTACTGCACCTTCTGGCAATGTATCAATTTGTTTATCTTTGTGCTTTTCATGCACCACTAATGCATCTGCTGGGTTTTCCCGTTCAGTAATTGCTGCCAGCGTTAACCCTTCAGGTAAGTGAGTCGGCAGATCCTTGAGAGAATGAACGGCAAAGTCAATCTCTTGATTGAGCATTCCAAGTTCAAGTTCTTTAGTAAAAAGTCCTTTATCGCCAATCTTAGCTAATGCTACATCCAAGATTTTATCGCCTTGGGTAGACATGGTGTGGACTTCAAAAGTGAGATCGGGAAAGGCTTTCTGGAGTTGCTCTTGTACCCAGTAGGTTTGAACCAGAGCAAGTTGGCTTTTGCGTGAACCAATCCGAATAGTGCGTGGAGGACTAGAAACAACTGAAGTCATAAAACAATATATCAAACGGCGATAAATTCACTTTCATCTAGACTACCGTAGTCAGGGACTCATACCAATTTTGGATTTTGGATTTTGGATTTTGGATTACAATTCTTTACCTAAAGGTTGTTACAGGAATCTCAAACAATTTTATTGAGTACAGCATTATTACGGTACGAGTCACTATATTTATTACTCGAAGACAATAAAAATACACGGTGCATCGATTTAAAACTGCTATAAACTGGATGTTAGGACTTTCGGAGTAGCAGAAGTTATGAGTGTTGCAAAATCTGCATCTCTAACCCTAGAGGAGTTTTTGAAGTTACCAGAAACAAAGCCTGCAAGCCTTTATATTGATGGTGAGATTATCCTAAAACCAATGCCGAAAACCCGCCACTCCCGACTTCAGGCTAAGTTGATTAATGGAATTAATGAAGTCACAGAAAAGAGGCAAATCGCTTATGCTTTTCCAGAGTTGCGTTGTACTTTTGGTGGTCGGTCAATTGTTCCAGATGTGGCGGTTATCCGTTGGCAAAAAATTGAGTTTGATGATAACGGAGAACCTGTAGATGATGTGCTAATTGCTCCGAACTGGACAATTGAAATTCTCTCTCCAGATCAGAGTTCCAATCGAGTTACCAGCAATATCTTGCACTGCTTAAAATATGGTTGTCAGTTGGGATGGTTGATTGATCCCGATGACCGTTCAGTTATGGTTTTTCAACCACATCAACAACCAGAATTTTGTGATAAAGGAGATAGCTTGCTTGTTCTAGATGGTGTTGATTTAAAATTGACAGTAGAACAGCTATTTGGCTGGTTAAAGATGAAAGCAGAGTGAGCAACTTCAGTTTCAGTCGTGGTTTTTGTTTATCTTATACTAATGAATAATGACTCTCGCATTACAGTTTTATTCAACTATATTAAGGGTCAGATTTGAGATATTCCTGTAATTCTTGGGTACGTAGTTTTGTAATATTTTCTAGACAACCAGAATAAATGCTAGGGGCAATACTTCCTCCCTCATATCTGCTTCTCTCAAACTCACAATTGGTATCTCGAAACTTGAGCCATGCTTGTTGTGCAGCAATCAATTTCTGTTTCCTAGACGTTTCTAAGGTAGGGAGCAATTGTTGATAGGCTCGATTCAGTTTTTTATCTGCCCTTTGATAAGATAACTTGGCGCATTCATTAATTGCTGTTTGAGTTTGAGCATTATTGCAGTTGATCCTTTGAACTAAGCGTATTTCCCGTAAATCAGGCGTTGTGCCTGCTATTGTCACGGTGGCAGTATTTAAACTGCTGAGAGTTAGCATACTTGCTAAAACTAGTAATAATTGACGCATGGCAAAATTTTTATTGTTTCAATAAAGACAAAAGATACTTAAATACGCGTCAGCATTGGTATCTTCTGAGGCAGAAGACTTCTAAAATTCTTACACAATGTAAACCAGCCCCCAGAAGGAAGCGGAAATTTCACGAGAATGCTAGAAATAATTTGGTATTTTAGTGATCTAAGTTTAGCCTTTATATTTTATGAATCGTACCGCCTGCCTCATTTTCAATCCAGTTGCCGGTCAGGGTGACCCAGATATAGAATTGGCAGAAATTCGGGCAATATTAGAGCCAGAAATTGACCTAGATATTTATCTCACAACTAAAGAAATCGACGCTGACGAACTGGCTTATGCAGCAGTAGCGAGGGGAGTAGATGCAATCATTGCTTCGGGGGGAGATGGCACTCTCTCGGCGGCGGCGGCGGCTGTAGTGGGTACTGATATTGCATTTGGCATCATTTCTAGAGGAACAGCAAACGCTTTTGCCACAGCTTTAGGAATTCCTGACACGATCGCAGGTGCATGTGAGACAATTTTGCAGGGAGGAACCCGCCATGTAGACGTAGCCTATTGCAACGATCGGCCAATGGTACTTTTGGCAGGTATTGGCTTTGAAGCTGAAACTGTAGAATTGGCAGACAGAGACGCTAAGAATCGCTTTGGGATGATGGCCTACGTTTTCGCTGGAATTCAGCAACTGAGAAACTTAAAAAACTTTGATGTTGAAATTGAAACAGAAGACAGGATAATTAAGACTAGTGCCTGTGCAGTTACAGTAGCAAATGCCGCGCCTCCTACCTCAGTTTTGGCTCAAGGCCCAGCAGGTCTGATTTATGATGATGGGTTACTAGATTTAACGATTGTAGCTCCAGTTAACAAAGCAGGAGCGATCGCAGCTACATTTCATCTATTCCAAACTGCTTCTACAGGTAACGCTGTAGATCGCAATGATATTGGTTTCCTGCGAGCCAAACAATTTAAAATTACAACTAACCCACCACAAAAGGTTGTTTTAGATGGTGAAATATTGGGCACAACACCAGTAGAAATTAAGTGTGTACCAGCAGGTTTGAACATTTTTGTGCCATTAGTAGAAGAAGTTGAGCCTACCGAAAAACTAGAGGGACTCCCTAATCTGACTATTGAGATGAAAGACACAATAGAGGAGTGAGGGCATTGGGAATTGGGCATGGGGCATTGGGCATTGGTTATTTTTCCCCTGCCACCCTGCTCCCCTTCAATTGAAAACTCAGGAGTAGGTTGCATTGAAACTTGTATCTGATCCAGCGATCGCTAACAAAATTCGTAAAATGAATCAACGGGTACGGTGGCAAGATCCGTTAATTGTGGAACGGAACATCGACCAAACTCGGCTGGTGTTGGAGGATGGCCAAACAGACAATTCTGAGTTCTCATTTTTAGTTGTAGGTGATAGTGGTTCCGGCAAGCACCGGGGGCACAATCCTCAGCGAAAGGTGGCTGAACTTATGTTGCCCCATCACAGCGAATCCCGTTTTATGCTACATACCGGGGATGTAATCTATTTAGTGGGGTCGAGTGAATACTATCAGCAGAATTTCATCCAGCCTTACCAAGAATTTCTCTTGGGGGGAGAGCATCCCCAAAAGATTGCTTATGATCAGATGATTTTTAAGCTGCCCATTTTACCTGTACCGGGTAATCACGATTACTATAACTTGCCGATTCTATTGAGTTTGGCCTCTCTGACAACATTACCCATTCGCCGCCTATTGCGATCGCGCTTAGACTTGGATGTAGGCTTGCATGGTTCAGGAACGGGTGAAGCCTACGCACGAGCATTTCTGGACTATCTTCAGGCGTTTCAGCTTCCAGGAGAGTTAGGCAGCCACTTAGATAAGTACTACACTGCAAAGACAGATACAGGTGATTGTCTGAGCTATGAACCTGGGCATTTTACCCGGCTTCCCAATCGCTACTACACTTTTCGCTATGGCGGTATTGATTTCTTTGCCTTGGATTCAAATACATTTAACGATCCACCGCCTCTACCTAAAACAAAACAAGGCGATGCCGATCGCAGATTCTTAGAAAAACGTCGTGAAGATTTAGAGCAAGAAAAGCAGCAAATCATTGAAACCTCAGCCAAGCTTCGTCCAGAGAACCCCATTGAAGCCGACCAATTAGACGACTACCACGCCAAGCTGTCACAAATTGAAGAAATTATTGTTGATATCGACAAGCAATTAGCTGCTGATAAAACAACGCTGACTGACACTGAACAATTAGACTGGCTTAAGCAAAAATTAATTGAATCTTGGAATAACTCTGAAGTTCGGGGAAGGGTGATTTATTTCCATCATCCACCTTATGTAACTGAAGCGACAAAGTGGCAACAAGCACAAACTTTGATAATTCGCGATCGCCTCCGTGGTGTGTTAGATGCGGTAGCTAAAGAAATAGGTTCCCTAACACAAGGGCGTCCTTTGGTTGATTTGGTATTAAACGGTCACGCGCACTGCTTGGAACACCTGGAAACAATGGATACAGGACACGCTGATTCTCATATCCATTGGATTGTTTGTGGCGGTAGCGGCTTTAGTTTGCGACGCCAACGGATTGAGGGAGCAGATTTGATGGAGACTTTTGGAAATGAAAATAGATTAGTGGCGCGATCGCATCTCTTCATTGGTCGCAACGGTCAAGGTTCTCAGAAGCGGCGACCTTACTCAGGTTTACGCATTGACGTTAAAGGCGAAGGTCATCCTAAATTTATTGTCCGTCCCTTGGTTTCCGAATGGTATCAGCGACAATGGCGCGATCGTGAACTTGAGCCGTTGATTATCTAGTAGTTTATCGCATTAATTTTGCGGGGTAAATATGTTTGTAGTGAGGACTAAAGTCCTCAAATATTCAAGCACGCTTTGTGCTTACTACAAACCATAAATATAAGTAGAGACGCGATTATTGCGTCTCTACTTGTATTTATTTAACCTTCTTAGGTGTATGGGGGTTTTCGTTTACGTGAGGTACACCCGTAGGGGTACGGCACTGCCCATAGGTGTCAACTTAAGCCCAAACGCCTATCCCACAGGCGTTTTACCCCCCTTAATCCCCCCGATATATTGGGGGGAAACAAGAAAATCCAGTTCCCTCCCCAATATATCGGGGAGGGTTAGGGTGGGGTAACGCGGATCGTGATGAGAAGCCAAATAATTGAATATCACGTTTTGACAAGGGTTTCACGTTAAGTTGACACCAATGGGCACTGCCGTGCCCTTACACCTTGCAATACAATGTTGTACCGCATCTGAATGGGAACCGCTATAATTCCACCCAGCAAAAAGGGATGATTATAATTAAATTATTCCTGGGCCCCTACCGCGTGTGTCACTATTTTCGGTCAACTTGCCTTCCTCGTCCTGATTAACTTCTCCGAGTTCTTCAATACGTGCTGCCTTTTCTTCTGCTGCTTGTTTGCGTGCATCACCCGGTTCTTCGTAGTACATTTCCGGTTCAACTGCATAGTTGTTCAACAAACCTTCATTGTCCACGGTGTATCCGTCAGTAGTGCGTATGCTGTCTGGATCGGTTTGGTCATTGGTAGCTGCATCTGCCTCCCTTTCTTCTGTAGGGAGTGTTTTGTACGTATTTCCTTCTCTTTCCATTCGAGCAGCTGTTTCAGCTGGGATAATACCGCGATCGTATGTATCTACTTCAGCTCTATCAGATGAATCTATATCTCTCTTAACTGCTTCATTATTAGCCATAATTTATGTCCTCGTTAAAGAATCTATTAAATAACCTCAAAGCCTAGATTAGGTTGTTTTTCATCTTTGTTCTACTATCTTTAGAAGTGATTTAAAATTAAATATAATGTTATGCTCTCTATCTTTTGATGTATCCAAAAGACTTATCTGAAGTCCGGCTCAATACATGTAATTTCCGTTCATCGCGTCAAACAAGCGTTGTAGCTGAAGTTGACAATGACAGCAATGAATATTATTGTGTCCCTACTGCGTTTTGTATCCGAAATAGGATAGTTACAAAATTCCCGACTTGTCTAAGAAGTCGGGAATGTGAACATTTAGATTGTATATATGTAATTAGCGAACGATACAGATTAATGAAGAGTACTGAGTTAAAAGACCGCCCACAATGGGCCTGACAATTCATCGGTATCTAGAAAACCTCACTTCTATTTCTCTCATCCTTTAAGGAGAGATACTTTGAATTTTCCCCCTTCCCGATGCGGGAAGGGGGTTAGGTCAATCGTTGGCTTTTCAACATAACCTGAATTGTCAGACTTACTCACCACTCAGCACTGAGTAGGGTCTACTAAGGCTTCAGCAAATTGTTAAAGGCGGACAAAATTATACAACATTGTAGTATTTTAATAGTTGATAAATTTATTCGCCCACAAACTGGTTTTTCAGTGATTGAATTTCATCGGCTAATTCTTGCCGAGTTGAAGCCTTCAGTAGATAACGGGAAATAAACCAAGTGGCATAACTGATTCCAACTAACTCAAAGAGTGGTGATAGTAATGGAATATCATTGATTGCATCCAGTACTGCTAGTACTATCTTGGCTGTAACAATCGCCGCTAAAATCAAACCAACTGTTGTTAGAGGCTGCTTATAGTTACTAAAAAAGCTACCTACATATTCGGGCAATTGCTCCAAATATTGAGAAACTTGTCTGCTAATTTGCTGCCATTGAGATTCCGGTTCACGGGCTGGTGGTAACTTTGGCAAGTTTGTAGTATCTGTACCTTCAAGTGCTAGCGTGCCTTGTGATAAGGAAGCATTGATGGATTCACGTTGCTGTTGTTCGGCGGTTTCCATAATTTATATTTTCCGTAAGTACAAAGAGCTTGTATAACTGAACTGAGCATCAATAAATATAATTATGAAGATCGTCAGTTGTCAATTTTTAGTAGTCAGTAATAAGTAGAACTGACCACTAAGATGGAGCAGGAGCATCTCAATTTATTTTTGCCACCTACTCAGTTGAATTTCTTGTTAGCTGCTTTAGCTTTTTGGTGGAGTAACAGTTGCTTTAACAACTACAGTTTTGACACCTTTAATTTGTTTAGATAAAGGTTCAATCTTAGCCAACTCTTGCTCATTGTTTACAGTTCCTCCAACAGTAACAGTTCCATCGTCTGTGGCATTAACTGTTAGTTGGCCTTTAGGTATGTTTGCCTCCAACTTAGAGCGAACTTGACTTGCTAGGTCACCTGAAGCTCTGTCTGTATCGCCTCCAGTGACATTATTGCGCTCTTCACGGGCACGGATATCAGAATTAAGTTGTCTTCTGCGAACATCACTTTGAGCGTCTTGTTGAGAAGCTTGTGTTGTTTGTACAGTCGGTGATTGTGGAGCTTCGTTAGGATTACTGGGTGCAGATTCACTTGTTTTAGAAGCGTTATCACAAGCAGCAACACCAAAGATTAAAAGTGAACTAATTAAGAAGGGGGTTAGCTTTTGCATAGGTTTAATTCTGAATCGGAAAGTGAAACTTGTCGAGTTTGTGGATATTCACGGCAGAAGTAAGGAGCAAGTTTCTTAAATGAGGAGCAAACTTTTTATGTTTTTGCTCCTTTAAAATAGAGTAAATTAGTGTGAATGACAACTACCTGGGGTTAGAGTGTTTCATCACGACGGTCAATAATGACTACAGCAGGATCGTCTCCATGAAGGTCTGTTGAATAATTGGTGCGATCGCTATTCACAACTGCTGTGTCGTGATGCGTTACGCGGTCTAAACCTGGGCGATGTTCACCGAAATCAGTGCCATCATAGATAGCAAATTCTTCAATACCTCTACGTCTGAGAATTGCTTCAGCTTGGCGGATTTCAGCTTCGGTACCATCGATAATTACTAAGTAGTCGCCTTTTTGGAAGCGATCGCTATAAACTCGCGCCCTGTCTTCAGGAATTCCCAAGCCAACGAGTCCGCCAACAATACCGCCAGCTGCTGCACCAATTGCACCCCCAGCCAATGTTGATGCTATAGCTGTCGCTGCTGCACCACCTGCAATCACAGTCCCGATTCCAGGAATTGCTAAAGTTCCAAGACCAACTAATAAGCCAGTCAAGCCGCCTACAACTCCCCCTGTAGCTGCTCCAGCTTTTACACCTTCGTCTGCTTTATTACCTGTGCCGACATTTTTATCTACATCTACACCAGCGATCCCATGACCGTTTGTATCCTTGGCTATGATGGAGACTCTACTTAAGGGAAAACCTGCATCTCGTAATTCTGTAATTGCTGCTTCTGCATCTCGACGATGAGAAAAGACTCCAATCGCGCGTTTGGCAACACCACTATGAGCCACATTAGATGTTGGAGCTACATAATCAGCATTTCTATTTATAGCATCTGGGTTGTCATAAATGCCAAACTCTTCCACACCACCCTGATGTAAAATTGCTTCTGCTCTGGCGATTTCTGTATCTGTGCCATCTATGATGACTAAATAATGTCCCCGTCTCACGCGTTCGTCGTAAACTCTGGCTCGTTCTTCGGGAATTCCTAAACCAACTAATGCACCAAGCAAACTACCAGCTACTGCACCAATACCAGCGCCAGCGAGAGTAGTAGCTAAGGTTGTTGCTGCGGCTCCAGCCAGCATAATTGGTCCGATTCCAGGAATTGCCAAAGTACCAAGACCGACTAATAAGCCAGTCAATCCGCCCAAAGCACCGCCTGTAGCTGCTCCGACTCTAGCGCCATCGTCAGATTTATCACCGACGCGATCGCGTACTTCAGCCCCAGCAATATCATCTCTGTCTCCATCCTGCGTGATGACAGAGACTCTGTTCATGTCAAAACCAACTTTTTTTAATTCATGTAGGGCATGTTCAACATCTCGACGATGAGAAAATACACCTACACCACGTTTATGTACACCTACAACCATTATTCTTTCTCCTCAGCAAAAATAAATTATTCACTAAATTTATAGCTCCTAATGATCTTATTAATACATGTTTATATTTACATTTCATCAATCGCTTGGAAGAAATTTTATCTCTATCATTAGACATACGTAGTTTTATCTAAAGATAGCGAAAATTTTTAATAATCAAATAAATTATGCTTCATGAAAATTAGTTGATTATTTATATTTAATTTATAAAAACAATCTCTAAAATATTAGTTTTAAAATCAGCTAAACTTTTGTTACAAGCTTATCTATTAAATGTAATTTTTAATAAAAAATCTAGCTATGTGTCAGTGGATGTTTCAAAAGTCCTCTTGTCGGTATCAAAAGTTTTAGATCCCCCTAAATCCACGCCAGTTGCTCATGGGGGAAACCCCCAAGACCGCACTGGCTCCCCGATGAATTGGGGGACTTTGACTCTTCCCCCTTTTTAAGGGGGGTTAGGGGGGATCAAAAGTGCCTAAAGTTACAGATAAATACTTTTCAAACATCCTCTCAGTTTAAATTTTAGAGCAAAATTTTACTAATACCAAGCGGATTGGATTTTATCAAATAAATTAACATAAAATTACCAAAATTTACATTATTTTCTTTAGGTAAAAATTAATAAAAACATCTGTTTTTTGCAAGATACGACTTTTGGCAAGCAAGCTTCTTACCTAAGAAAGTGTCAATTTCTATAACTGGACAGTACATTGAAGAGTAAGCCGTTTTATTAATGGTTATTTAATTGACTGCAAGTGAGAAAATACTATGTTTCAAGGTGTTTTAACTATTTGGGCATCGAACTGCCTATCTTTTGGATTAGCGCCAATAATAGCTCAGGAAGCACTAACTCCAGAAGAAGCATCAGTTCTTTTTTCTGGCCCTAAATTCTTGGTAGCATTGCTGGCTGGAGTTTTAATGGCATTTGCCTTTCAATTATTATTGACAAACTTTTCAGTCGCTGTCGGAATTTCATCTTGGGAAATTGACTCAGATTCTGATGATGATTCAGAAAGTTTGGGTAGTAAAATTCGTTCAGTTCAGACCAAAATTGGTGCTTGGGCGTTACTAACCGTTAGTATTGCATTATTTATTGCTTGTTTTCTGGCGGTAAAACTTAGCTTAATCGAAAGTGAATCTCTAGGTGCAATTATCGGTGTAGTCATTTGGGCTACCTATTTCTCACTAGTAATTTGGTTCGGTTCATCAGCAGTAGGTTCTTTTATTGGTTCTATTGCTAGTACTGTCACTTCTGGTTTTCAAACTCTGATGGGTACAGCAACTGCTGGCATCGGTGCTAATGCTGCGAAACAACAGTTAATTTCTACTGCTGAAGATATTACAGCCGCAGTCAGACGGGAATTAACTTCAGGTTTTAATCCTGAAGAGATTAGAAATACACTCCAAAGTTCTTTAGGTTCTCTGCAATTACCAAAGCTGGATATCACAGAAATTCGTCAGCAATTTGACCAGCTTCTTAAAGATACAGATTTGCAATCTGTTGCAAACAGCGACTTATTGCAAAATATCAATCGTCAAACATTTGTTGATTTAATTAGCAGTCGCACGGATTTATCTCAAGAAGATATCAATCGCATTGCCGACCAATTTCAAGGTGCTTGGCAACAAGCTTTGAATCGCAAAAATCCCACAGAGCAAGTAATTAATTTACTTAAGTCTGCAACACCTGAAGAATTAAATTCAGAGCAATTAGGTGAACGCCTTCAACAACTGGTTACAGTCGGAGGTGGAAATGGCAATGGTGTAATCAAGCAAGCTATTCGATATGGCTTGAGTGCGGCTGCACCAGCAGTTCTGGAGCGGGTCAACCTCTCTAATATCGATGTGAACAAAATTACTAATCAGTTGCAAAAACTGAAAGAAAAAGTTCAAGATGTCGATGTCAATCAAATCACGGAACAATTACAAAAGCTTAGAGAGCAAGCAACTGAACAAGTATCTGCAAGGTTGCCAATATCACCCGAAAACACAATTAAGGCAGATGTAGAAGACTACATATTGAATTCTTTTCCTTGGCATTTTAACCGCATTACCCTAAAAGATGAATTTAAAGAAGTCATCTATGACGTTAATGCAGATCCGACAACTGTAAGACGGGAGTTGGAAGAAATCAATCTGGAATATTTTGCCAACTTGCTGAAGCAGCGAGGTGATATCAGTGAAGCTAGGGTGAAAGAAATTTCCGAACAAATGGAAAGCGATCGCTCGGAAGTTTTAGAAACTGTAAAACAGGCTCAAGGGCGAGAACAAGGGCAAGATTTCCGCACCCGCATTGAAGATTATCTGCGTTCAACGGGGAAAGAAGAACTCAACCCTGAAGGTATTGAACGCGACTTTAAGAAGTTGGTGGAAGATCCAGAAGCTGGGTTTGAAGATTTAAGTAATCGCTTCGGGCAATTCGACCGCGATACTTATGTACAATTGCTCCAACAGCGTCAAGATATCAGCGAAGAGGAAGCTAATAATATTGTTAGTCAACTCGAAAGCAACCGCGATAATTTATTAAATGGTGCAAGAGAACTGCAAGAACAAACAAAAGCCAAAGCCGATGAACTGCGCCAAAGAGTTGAAGATTATTTGCGGAATACTAACAAGGACGAACTAAATCCCGAAAGTATCAAACGTGAGTTTAGAATTTTACTAGACGATCCCCAAGCTGGAATTAGCCTTTTACGATCGCGCTTATCGCAATTTGACCGGGATACACTAGTACAATTGCTCAGTCAGCGTCAAGATTTGAGCGAAGAACAGATAAACCAAACTCTCGATCAGATTGAAGCAGTCCGAGATAATATTTTGCAAGTACCGCAGCAAGCGAAAGAACAGTACGAAAAAACCACAAAAGCGATCGCTGAATATCTCCGCAATACTAACTTAGAAGAACTTGATCCCGAAGGTATCAGGAGTGATCTGGAAAAATTACTCGATGATCCCAAAGCAGGAGCCTTAGCACTGCGCGATCGCTTATCTCATGTCGATCGAGAAACCTTGGTTAAACTCGTGAGTCAACGCGGAGACTTGAGCCAAGAGCAAGTTAATCAGATCATTGATCAGGCACAAGATGCCATCGCTAATATTGTGAGAGCGCCACGACGTTTAGCCAAACGTACTGCTCAACAAGCTTTAGATTTTGAAGCCAATCTCGAAAATTACCTACGTAACACTAACAAAGAAGAACTCAACCCAGAAGCAATTAAACGCGATTTGCAATTGCTGCTGTCTTCTCCCCGCGCTGGAATTGGGAGTTTAAGCGATCGCGCCTCTAAATTTGACCGTACCACAATTGTGGCGCTGTTATCCCAACGGGAAGATATCTCAGAAGAGGAAGCAAACCGGATTGTGGATCAAATTGAGTCGGTTCGCGCCTCTATTGTTGAACAATTCCAGCAGATCCAGCAAAGGGTGCAATCAGTGCTTGATGGAGTTTTTGCCAAAGTTCGCAACTATCTCAACTCGCTTGATCGTTCCGAACTCAACTATGAAGGAATTAAGCAAGACTTTGCTAAAGTGTTCGACGATCCGCAAGCTGGATTTGAAGCATTGCGCGATCGGCTCAGTCAATTTGATCGTGAGACTTTAATTGCTGTATTAAGTTCTCGTGAAGATATTTCTCAACAGGATGCTAATAGAATCATCGATCAAATAGAAGCGGCGCGGGATGGCGTACTACAACGAGCCGAACGCATTCAACAAGAAACAAAAAAACGCCTAAAAGCGATTCAAGAGCAAACTAAAAAGCAAGCCCAAGAAACCAAAAAAACCGTTGCAAATGCTGCGTGGTGGTTATTTGGGACAGCATTAACTTCTCTTGCAGCCAGTGCGATCGCTGGAGCAGTAGCAGTTACAGGTTTACCTCTACCTCGTTAAAATTCATCAGAAATTTATAAAAAAAGTGGTAATTAATGCCACTTTTTTTTATAAATAAAACAAACTACACCCAAGGCAGTATCATGACTTTATTATTTCAATATAAATTACAAAACCCAATCTGAGTAAAGGTTTCAGGGCTTTTTGTGGCGAAACAAATAAAAGAGGATTAATTATTATTTCTTATAGATAGAAAAAAGTACCCTTGAGGGTAATATCATAATCTTGTGATTGTGTAATACAGTAAAACATCGTAAGACCTATGCAATTAGTACTAGAAAATCTGCTTGTTTCCTAGCAGCCTAGTACTATAACCAATGAATACGTAAAGCACAAGGATATAAAAATGACTATTGGCACGATTTTGATGCCAAAGTCATAAATATATGCAGTGCTTATAAAACCTTTGGACTCAACAGAAAGACCTGTTCCAATCAGGTGTATTTCAGTTATCTCTTACCACTCGTTATTTGTCCACCTTCTTTTGTCGGCATTGCTGAATAAAAGTGTGAAATTCAAAAATTCAATGTTTGAAACTGTTTTCTTTGCGCCTTTGGGGTAAAGGAAATTCATACTCTTAATCAGTAACACCGTTTTCTGATGGTGAAGTAACGAGGTAATTATTTACCCTCTAAACTCAGGAGAAGCTAATTATATGGCAGTCATTCCCGATCTCTCTAGCCTTATTCCCGACGTTAGCAACCTTATCGTCAATCTTCCTAACAACTCTATCCAAACCGGCGGTAGTGGTAACAGAGTCATTAACGGCACTAATGGCAGTGATGTCCTTCTCGGTGGCACTGGCAGCGATCGCATTGATGGCGGTGATGGCAGCGATGTGATTACCGGTGGTGGTGGCAACAATACCCTTATCGGTGGTGCTGGCAACGATGTGATTACTGGTGGTGGTGGTAGAGATAGTATCATTGGCGGTACTGGCAACGATGTGATTACCGGTGGTGGTGACAACGATCGCCTCATTGGTGGTAATGGCAACGATACCCTTGTCGGTGGTGATGGCAACGATACCCAGCTCGGTGAGAGTGGCAACGATAGCCTCATTGGCGGTAATGGCAACGATGTCATTGGCGGTGGCGATGGCAACGATGTCCTTGGCGGTGGTACTGGCAACGATCGCCTCGTTGGCGGTAATGGCAATGATCGCCTCGTTGGCGGTAGTGGCAATGATGCTCTCATTGGAGGATCAGGTAACGATGCTTTCCAGTTCAACTCAATTTCAGATAGTCCTGCTGGCCCTTCACGGGATGTTATCAATGACTTTTTTGGAAACGGTAACTTGCCAGGTGACATAATCGATCTATCTAACATCGACGCTAACTCCACTATAGGCGGCAACCAAGCCTTCACTTTCATTGGAGCTAGGGCATTCACCGCAGCCGGTCAGATTCGTTATTCAGGAGGTATTCTCCAAGCTAGCAATGATGGGGATATATCGGCTGAATTTGAGATTCAGCTTGTAGGAGCACCACAATTAGTGGCAATCGACATTATCCTTTAATTTAACTGCCTTGAAAATAAGGCACGAGGCAGAATTCTAATCATTTAACAGTAACGGGAAGAGGTAAGCTTAACTTACCTCTTCCTTTTATAGTTATTATGCAAATGAATTTCTATATTTAGGCGAATTGACAAAATGCATTCCTCTTGAACTTGCGAAGGATGGTATTTCTGTAGAAATCAAGCGCAGTTAAATACTAAAAAAATAGTTTTACCAAAAAATTAGCTCATATTGGCTTCACACTTAAGATTAAGATTGCTAATCTCTTTAATTAGTAACAGAAGCACATTTGATAAATAGAGAATTACCAATAGACATCTCCAGAAATTAAATATGCGTTACCCAAAACCCTTGTAGAGACGTAGCACTGCTACGT
Source organism: Nostoc sp. CHAB 5834 (assembly GCA_020829485.1). Next base: position 52,306 of record JAIVFU010000002.1, read on the forward strand.
CAAAACAATTTTTTTGGGAGATGTCTAATGCTTGCTAAGGTTCGATCGCACCGCCTATGCATGAGAAAATCAAATAATAGAATCGCAACAGTGGCGATGATGCCACGGCAGTAAAAAAATGCCGCAGAATTTGAGAAGCTAAATTTTAACACAACAATGCAGCGATGCCTACGGCGGGCTTCGCCTACGCACTGATAAAGAAGGCTTTTAACGTATTGGCAATTACTTCCTTATTCATAACTACAGAAATAACCTAACAAATCTCAATATGTAAAACTAACCCTATCTAAGCAAAGGTTTCAGATTTTGCTCTGGCGAGATAAATAAAATAATATTAATTACTCTTTCTTATAGATAGAAAAAATTAGCCTTGAGGGTAATATCATAGTCTTGTGATTCTGAATAGAATCAAAACGTTCTAAAACCTATGCAATTCTGTAGGAGGAAATCTGCGTGTTTTTTAGCAGCCTACTACTGTAATCAATTAAGACATCAGGTACAAGAATATAACATCAAACATCACTCTTGGCACAATTTGGATGCCAACATCATCAATACATCCAGTGCTTTTTTAAGCTTCTCAAATCTCAGGCTTAACAGCAAACACCTGTTCTAATTAGGTGTCGTTCAGTTATATCTTCCCACTCGTTATTTCTTCGCCCTGTTTTCGCGGCGTTGCTGGATAAAAGTGTGAAATTCAAAAATTAAATGTTTGAAACTGTTTCCTTGCGCCTGTGGAGGAAACCAAATTCATACTCCTAATCAGCAACACCGTTTTCTGATGGGGAAGTGACGCGGTTATTTTTTTACCCTCTAAATTCAGGAGAAATTAACTCATGGCAATTATCAACGGTACCATTTTCAATGACAACAATACCGTCAACGGTTCGCCTCTTATCTTCCGCCCTGCCTTAAATGGGGGTGCTGGCAGCGACACCCTCAACGGTAATGCTGGCAACGATATTTTAAATGGGCGCGGTGGCAGCGATATCCTTAACGGCAATGCTGGCAGCGATATTCTAAATGGGGATGCTGGCAGCGACACCCTCAACGGCAATGCTGGCAACGATGTCCTCAACGGCAATGCTGGCAACGATATCCTCAACGGCAATGCTGGCAGCGATGTCTTCAACGGCAATGCTGGCAGCGATATCCTCACTGGCGGCGCTGGGACTGATTCTCTCGCTGGCGGTGCTGGTAACGATATTTTCGATTTCAACTCAGTTTCAGATAGTCCTGCTGGTTTGTCACGGGATGTTATCACTGACTTCGTTGGAAATGGTATCTTTGCAGGTGATCAAATCGATCTATCTACCATTGATGCTAACTCCACTGTAGGGGGCAATCAAGCCTTTACTTTCATTGGATCTGGCGCATTTACCGCAGCTAGTCAGGTTCGTTATTCAGGAGGTATTCTTCAAGCTAACACTGATAGGGATCTGTCAGCTGAGTTTGAGATTGGGCTGACACAAGCACCTTCATTAGTGGCAAACGACATTATCCTTTAATTATAACCAACTCGGTAGGTTTAAGTTCCCGACAACTAACAAGCCACAAGTTTTGTGGCGGGGTTTAAATCCCCATTACAAAACTTAATTACGTTAGCGAGTCCGCGTAACCCTACGGTGAAGCAAGCTACGCTTTTAGCGTTTCCTAAAGAGCGTCATTAGGAATTACGAATTGTTTCAAAAGACCTTTTGCAAAAGTAGCTAACACCCTACTCCTAAGCGATCGCTTTTAGGAGTGGGGTGTTTTTTTATTTATGCAAGACGTAACACAAGCACTTTTGAGAAATAAAGAATTATCAAGGCTTGTTAAGGTTTTATTGTGCCGCCTATGCATGAGAAAATTAGGTAATACAATCGCAACACTTGCGATGATGTCAGAGAACTTGAACAGCCAAATTGTAATGCAAAGGATGTAGCGATCGCACTGATCAACAAGGCTTTTAATTTATTGGCAAGCTGACAATGCCAACGCATCTCCTTACATTACAAATGCATTGTGATGTGCATTACCTAAAATACGTTATTTTAGGCTTTTCTTAATTATCCTGCGATGCCTACGGCGGTAAACTACGTACATAGGGCTTGCTGTAGGGACACAGCAATGCTCATGCGTGTCAACTTAACGTGAAACCTTTGTCGAAACGTGATATTCAGTTCTCTAGCTTTCCATCACTCACCGCGTCACCCCACCCTAACCCTCCCCGATGCATTGGGGAGGGAACTGGATTTCTTTTTCCCCCCAATGCATCGGGGGGATTAAGGGGGGTAAAACGCCTGTGGGACATGCATTTTAGCTTAAGTTGACAGGTATGAGCATTATCTATGGTTATACATGAGAAATCAAGACTTATGTATTTTTCTTTTTTAGTATGAAACCACCCTGCTCTCCTTGCTAAGTACCTACGGTGTACACACAAGTGCTGTCCACATACGTTTCAACTCTTTTACCCACACACATTTTTGTCATATTTAAACTGTCACACTTAGCGACATCCCGCCCAGAACTAAAGTTCTTCAGCTATGAGACTCGGAATTCATTCCGAGGCGGGATAGAAACGTAGTGCGAGATTTATTAATAAAGATATGGTTGGGGCAAGACTTGTGTGTACACCGTAGTTGCTAAGGACAGGGGAGATGAAGCACAGCTTTATCGGGGTAAGGTACTGCTTAACCTCACTCTTATTATGAAACGCTATATAGCAATCCGATTTGATTTCTGAATCACTCGTAGAGGTAAGGGACTCTTTACTGGGAAGAAGGAATAAAGGTGTACTGAGTTTTGTTCAAAAATCAAATATGAGTCCTATAGCAACACAAGCACATTTGAGAAATAGAGAATTACCAATGCTCGATCGCGCCACGTATACATGAGAAAATCAGGTAATACAATCGCAACTGTTGCGATGATGTCAGGGAAGAAAAAAATGCCGGAGAATTTAAGAAGCCAAATTGTGACGCAAGGGGTGCAGCGATCGCCTAATCGAGCTATGCTGCGGGCAGTTGGTTTTAAAGATGAAGATTTCAATAAAGCTATTGTAGGTATTGCCAATGGCTACAGTACAATCACTCCCTGCAATATGGGGATAAATCAACTGGCGCTAAGAGCAGAGGCTGGGATTAAAACCGCCGGGGCGATGCCACAAATGTTTGGCACAATAACCATCAGCGATGGGATTTCGATGGGAACTGAAGGGATGAAATATTCCCTAGTATCGCGGGAAGTCATTGCCGATTCCATTGAAACCGCCTGTACTGGACAAAGTATGGATGGTGTGCTAGCAATTGGCGGTTGTGATAAAAATATGCCAGGGGCAATGCTGGCGATCGCCCGGATGAATATCCCTGCAATATTCGTTTACGGTGGCACAATAAAACCCGGTCACTACAACGGGCGCGATTTAACCGTAGTCAGTTCTTTTGAAGCTGTTGGTCAATACAGTGCTGGAAAAATTGACGAAAAAGAATTATTAGAAGTCGAAAGTCGCGCTTGTCCTGGTGCTGGTTCCTGCGGGGGAATGTTCACGGCTAACACCATGTCTTCAGCATTTGAAGCCCTGGGAATGAGTTTGCCCTATTCTTCGACAATGGCAGCTGAAGATGCCGAAAAAGCCGACAGTACCGAAAAATCGGCTTATGCGTTAGTCGAAGCCATTCGGAAACAAATCTTACCCCGCCAAATTATCACCCGCAAATCTATAGAGAATGCTATCTCTGTGATTATGGCGGTGGGTGGTTCGACTAATGCAGTCTTGCATTTTTTAGCGATCGCCCGCGCTGCTGATGTAGAGTTAACTCTGGATGACTTTGAAACCATCCGTGCCCGTGTTCCTGTTTTGTGTGATTTAAAACCAAGCGGTAAATATGTAGCTACAGATTTGCACAAAGCTGGTGGCATTCCGCAAGTAATGAAAATGCTACTTGTGCATGACTTATTACATGGTGATAGCCTCACCATCACGGGTCAAACGATCGCAGAGATATTGGCAGATATACCAGAAGAACCATCCGTCAATCAAGATGTGATTCGGACTTGGAATAACCCGATGTATCCTCAAGGACACTTAGCCATCCTCAGAGGTAATTTAGCAACAGAAGGGGCTGTAGCTAAAATTACTGGTGTTAAAAAACCAGTAATTACCGGCCCCGCACGGGTGTTTGAATCAGAAGAAGCCTCTTTAGATGCAATTTTGGCGGGTAAAATTCAAGCTGGTGATATTTTGGTTATCCGCTATGAAGGGCCCAAGGGTGGCCCTGGAATGCGAGAAATGTTGGCTCCCACCTCAGCAATTATTGGTGCTGGTTTGGGTGATGCGGTGGGATTAATTACCGATGGGCGCTTTTCTGGCGGGACTTACGGCATGGTAGTTGGTCATGTTGCTCCAGAAGCAGCAGTGGGTGGTGCGATCGCGCTTGTAGAAGAAGGCGATAGTATTACCATTGATGCACCTGCACGCCTCTTGCAATTGAATATATCTGAGTCAGAATTGGCTCGTCGTCGTGCCAATTGGCAGCCCCCCGCTCCACGTTACACTAAAGGCGTGTTGGCGAAATATGCCAAATTGGTATCTTCTAGCAGTATTGGGGCTGTGACAGATTTGGATTTGTTTTAGCTAACCTGACATGATGCAAACTACCTACACTGTACCGTCAGGTCAGTGTAGGCTACCCAATTTATATTTTACATTATTAGGACTTACGCACTATACAAATGCATCGTGATGTGCAGTACCTAAAATAGGCTACTTTAGGCTTTTCTTAATTATCCGGCGATGGTAAATAGACCATGCTGTGCCCCTACAGCATTGCTCATGGGTGTCAACTTAACGTGAAACCCTTGTAGAAAGGTGAGATTCTGGCAATTTACCCTTCATTTACCAATACAAAATTTGCTAAAAATCTTATCTAAAACTGATTCTGTAACTTCTTCACCAGTAATTTCTCCTAGTGCCTGGATTGCACCGCGTAAGTCAATTGTCCAGAAATCAAGAGGTAGTTGCTGGGCAATTGTTGCTTGTACTTGTTCTAAGGAAATTTTAGCTTGAGTTAAGGCTGCTGCTTGTCTTTGATTAATAGCTAAATCCATATCAGCAGCTTGCAATTCTCCAGTTTTAACTATTTCTAAAATTGCTGTTTCTAAAGGATCAATGCCTTGATTTTGGGCTGCTGCTGTGACAATTCGAGATTTTATATTTGGGATTTTTGATTGAATATTTTTACTTTCGCCTTCTTCTACTAAATCAATTTTGTTAATAACTAGAATTAATGGACGGTGTTGCACTTGTTCATAAATTTCTTGATCGCCTTCCGTCCAACCTGCTGAAGCGTCGATGGTAAGCAAGACTAAATCAGCTGCATTGGCAGCACGACGCGATCGCTCTACGCCAATTTTTTCCACTTGGTCTGTTGTTTCCCGAATCCCCGCAGTATCTAGCACTTGTACAGGAATTCCCCCAACAACTAACTGCGATTCGACAACATCGCGGGTTGTACCGGGTAAGTCAGTCACAATGGCGCGATCGCTCTGGCTCCAAGCGTTCAATAAGCTCGACTTACCCACATTTGGCCGCCCCACAATTGCCACTTTTAAACCTGTGCGTAGCAACTCACCTTTGTCTTTGGTTGCCAATAACCTAATTATTTCTGCGGCAATTTTCTCGATTTCTGATATTATGACTTTATCATCCAACGGAGGAAGGTCTTCCTCAAAATCAATTCGAGCTTCGATTTCTGCCAAAATATCTAAGCAGTTGGCGCGTAACTGCCGGATCGGATGAGCTAATTTTCCTTGCAAACCAGCTAAGGCAGTTTGAGCAGCTTGAGGCGATCGCGCTCCCACTAAATCAGCAATAGCTTCGGCTTGAGTTAGATCCAATCGTCCATTCAAAAAGGCGCGAAGAGTAAATTCTCCAGGTTGGGCTAGTCTTGCACCGTTTTCCAAACAGAGTTGTAATACCTGTTGCACTGCCATAATTCCCCCGTGGCAATGGAATTCCACCACATCTTCACGGGTATAAGAACGGGGTGCTTTCATAATTAGCAACAGAGCTTCATCTACCAGTTGTTGCGTCTGGGGATGGCGAATGTAACCGTAGAGAATCTGGTGACTTTCCCAAACTTGTCGCCCTGGTGCGTGAAAAAAAGTTTGAGCTAGAGCCATTGCTTGGGAACCGGATACCCGCACAATCCCAACACTACCCTGTTGGGGGACAACAGCAGTGGCGATCGCAGCGATAGTTCCAGTAGTAGCAAAAACTTCTGACATGAGCGCCCTTCATAAGAGTGAGGAGAGACGCGATTAATCGCGTTTGTACTTAAGATTCAAAATCATAACTCATAACTCATAACTTTCTAAATGGTAAGTATTTAGACTAATAGGATGGCAACCGCCAAGGTAAAATTTACAAAGAAGGGGAAGGGGGAAAGGTAAAAGCCTCGCCGGCAAGTGGCGCGACCTGTCCACCCCTTTCCCCTTTAACCTTTTCCCTTTTCCCTGGAGGGTAATGCCTGATAGTAAAGAGTTAGGAATGAAAATTATAACTCCTGTACAGACGCGATTAATCGCGTCTCTGCTCATAACTTTTAGAGAGAGGAATTTACTGTGGAGCAAAAAATTAACTGCGCTGTAGCTTGTGTTAACGGGTGTGTTTTAGGGGATAAATGCCCCAATCTTGAGTTTAGAGACGCAGCTGCAAAATTTATTGAAGAGACTCCCTTAGACAAAATGTTGGAGTTGGCACAAGAACGCCTGCGGAAAAAAATGACGGAACCGCCAAAATGGGTTTTTCCTGAAGATCCATAGCATTGGCGTTAACAGGCTCAAGCAAGACATCAGCTTACTCCTGGGTTCTTAAAGCTTGGGCTGCAAGATAGATTTTTGTCCATTCGCCTAACACTTGATGGGTTTTGAGTTTTAACTGTTGGCCTATTGCTTCTATTGAGTTACCTGCTCTCCGCAAATCTAGAATCTGCTGCCCCAGAGGAGTCAATTTTTCATCAAGTTGCTGCCATTGGTTTTGGCTTAAACCCAAGTTATGTTCTTGCAAGGAAATTGAGAGCCAATTATCTACTAGCTCTGGTTTATCTTTGAGGGCAAAAACACGCACAGCGTGGTAACTAATTTTTTCTCGCAGACGGTATACTTCTTTAGTCTCCTTATTTAATTTGTGGGCGATCTCTTGCTGGGATTTACCTTGTAAATATAGTTGTAGCCACTGTAGTGCGTCTGTTCCTACATTTTCTTGTAAATAATTTTCAAATTCTTTTTGTACTGACTGACGCAGGGCAACTTGTTCTTCTAGCTGTTGTGCTTCAATATATTCTGCGATCGCCTGACAATCGACTAAGTTAACTCGATTGTCACTGTCCTCTGTGAGAACTTCTTCTGACACCAGTCTAATCAAGTCACGACCTGGCACTTGGGTTAAGCCACCGCGCTGAGTGCGACGTAAATAATTCACAAACCGATAAGCTAATAGGGGTTGATTGCGTACTGGTCGCAGACAATATTCTTCTACACTGGCAAATAGCAGAGCATCCCTTAATCGTTTATCAGTTGTATATTTGGCAATATCAGCCATTTGTTGTTGCATGTAGGCATCAGTTTGCAGCAATTCTTGGAGTACTTCTTGCAATACATCCATGACACTACGCTGGCGATCGCGGCTGAGGGCAACCCAAGTCTGAATTTTATTCCGTAATGTTACTAAACTCCCCAATCGCGTTATCAAGTTTTGATAAGCACGTTCTCGCCCTTGTCCTAAATAGCGTTGACGTAAAATTCTCCAGCGATATTCCTTCGCTTGTTTGGCGATATCGATTTCCTTGGGGTTCAACAGATCAAACCCTTTTAAGTCAGATCCCAATAACCAGAGAATAATACTTTGCCTAGCAGCTTCATTTTGGTCTGGAAATTCCGCAGCCAAGCGCTTTCGCCAATCTAAAGCCAGTTGTTCTACATTTGTTGTCATAGTAAGATTGCCCTCCTCGGAAGCCTGTTTGAGAGTGGCGATTCCCTGCCTCTCAAAACCTGCATACTCTATATACTCGACAATAGTTTCCTTTTGCTCCGAGTTTATCGTTAATTTTTTAAACACGAGAATCAGTTTGAATCCTCATAAATTTTAAAACCTAATTCGTTGAAACTGCATCAGGATTAAGTATTACTCTTTATTTCTTTTTTTTATTACCTTATTATTCGATATTGGACATGTTGTTTTGGCTATATACCTATTAACGTAAAAGTAAGTAGGCAACATAAAAACAAATTATCTTAAAAGAATCAAATGCGGATCAATACTGCTCGTTTAAGGCTAAAAAATAAAAATGTGTAGGTTGGGTTGAGGAACGAAGCCCAACATTTCCAGGGCTTTGTTGGGTTTCACTAAAGTTCAACTCAACCTACAAATCTTCAAAACCTATGCAGTAATGAAATGCGGATAATCTACCAAGGTAATAAAAATAAGGGCGTTCGTTTAATGTCTTCCTAATTATTATGCCATTATTTTTGATTTAAGTTAGTTCAAAACCTCATATAAAAGCTCATATAAACTTTCATATAAAACTCATAATTATTATCAAAAATATAATTAGTTTGTAACAAAGTGTTTTTGATAAATTGTATCCAATGTTTTTGGGGAGCATCCCAGTTTTTGCAAAGAGGGCAAAAATCAGTCAGGATGAGTAAGACGAGTCTATTTACCTATTGACAACCCCAGAATATAAGCAAAGTCTTCAATAACATGTTCAGGCAACCAAAGCCCTATTTACTGATTGTAAGGGTAAACAAATACAAAACTTTTCCCGTTATCTCAATAAGCATCGCCCGCGCATTATTAAGCACGAATATCAGCAGGGCTATTTCGTTCTAGACAGAAACCGCCCAGAACTGAAGTTCCGGGCTAATAGCTAAAGTCTGTTAAAACGGACTATAACCTTTTCTCAGTCGTCTTTAGACGACTTTCGCTATTAGACTCAGAATTCATTCTGAGGCGGACTAGATGAGAATGAAATAGCCCTGCGAATATCAGCAAGCTGAACAAATTTGTTCGATTGCTTCTGGTTCGATTGAATCTGCCGTTAAACAGGTTAACCGTAGAACAGAGATTTCCGGGGCACAATGGAAACAAGAAAATGTGCCTCAAGTCCTTGCTCATCGCTGTTCCTACCACAATGGATTATTGTCTGTTTGATCCACCTTAAAAAGTGAGATGCTCGACCAGAATAAATGTACAATATGAGGCTCAAAATCCAGTAATGCCTGACTGATATCGCATTTAGCCATCTCCCCGATTTAACCTATTTATCATCTAAATATCTAACCCAACAACCATTAACTCAGGCGGATGTTCAATAATGAACTGGTAATACACCTCTCGTCGCTCCTGGGGTGAAAGAGTTAACTGCCATTCTAAAATCCCCATTTCACCAAGTTGAATTTGCGGATTGCTGCGGCTCAGACGCACTTTAATTTGCTCATTGCGACTAACTGGTAATTGTTCAGTTAGTTTTAGATTTACTTCTTTGTCTAATAAGTTAGTAATGAACAATCGATAACTATAACTAATCCGGCGCTGGTTGCTAATCAATCTTTTGTCTACCAGACGTTCAACTAAATCGCGCTCAATTTTAAAACCTTCATCAATGCCTAAGTTCAGTTTGAACTCTTGCCCTGGTGCAATATTTTCTAACTGAGTTGTCCCAATAAAAACATTGTCGCGGAAAATATTCGCTTTACCTGGTAACAAAGTTGCACCGTTGGGATTATTTTTGACATTAGCTTGCAGATAAGCGAAGCTTACTAAGCGTGGCATTGCCACATAATCGAAGCTACAAGGATAATTATCATTGAAAATTGTAGTTTTATGAGGTGCGCCATCACTGGGAATGTTACTGCCACCAGTCAATTTAAAGGTAACTACATTCCCTTGTTTAGATACTTCTGCTGTAACGGTTTCTGCTGGAATGAAATTATCATCTCCAACTTCGTCTTCTTCTTGCCAATCTGTTTTGGCAGCAGGAGGAGCTTGTTCTGGTATGGGAGGTAACAGTGGTCGCTGGGCAGGCAATTGTCGTTGTCGTAACATTTGTGGACGTGGTGCATCAATATACCAGGGTTCAAGTTTGGGTGGGAGTGTACCTAATCCTGGTTTAGCGGTAGAAAGGGTGAGATTTGCACCAATCCAATCTTCGCCGATGCTTTGAGTGATTTCTGCAAGGTAGCTCAAATGGACAATATCGCTGGTGGTGCTAAAGCGCAAGTCATATAACGGAGTCCAACTGGCGCGATTCACCAAATATGATATTTCTAGCTCAAACTCGCCTTCACCTGCAACTTCAACTCCTACAACTAAGCTAAAACTCTCTTTAGGATGAGGTGTTTGGATTATTTGTAATGAGGTGTGGAGTGCTTGCAGTTGTTTGTCTAATTCCTGCTGTTGAGTTTTGCACTCTCCAGATGCGATCGCATACTCACTATACTGGCTTCCGAGAAAGTTCAAAAAATCTAAAGTTTCGCTAAGGCTAAGATTTTTCCGAGACAAACTCTGTGCAAAGGGCTCCTCTGTTTTTTCACGCAATCCGGCGATAAAACTAGACTGCAATGCTAAAGCATCCACTTGAGCTTGCAGGTGGCGTTTTTCTGCTTCTAACTGCTGAATTTGCCTTGTTAAATGTGCAAGCTCCGCTACAGGTTCAGTGGTGTAGATGCGATCGCTACTTACTCCAAGCAAACGCACCCCTACCGTACCAGTACCACTCACCCTGATAGACTCAGTTTCCATCTCTGGCACTGGGCTAATTACTAATTCCTGTTCAATTCCTGTTAAATCAACTACACCCCGCCGTGTAACCAATGCTCTGTCAGTATATACGGTAACAGCTACAATCTCGCTTTGTACTGTTTTGCGCCAAGACGGTATTTCCGGGTTAACCACTGCCAGTTTTCCCCCATTTCTAATGGTTCTGCTGGTTAATTGTCAATGCTTCCCGGTCTAGCCGTCAACCCCTTTAGGTAATTCGTAATTTGTAATTACGAATTACGAATTATTTACCCGTGAGTTGGTTCAAGCGTACTAGAAGTAGTATCAGCGTTTTGCTCTACAAAATTCTTTGCCGCATCCAAGAGATACTCATAATAGGCACGAGCGACGATTGATAGCTGCTTGCCAGAAGGGTAAACCATGTACCAATTTCGGTGAATGGGAAAATGTTGTACATCTAAAATGCTAAACTCTGAAGCGTCTAATAGTAAGGTATGACGAGATAAAACAGAAATTCCTAAACCACCTGCGATCGCTTGTTTAATTGCTTCGTTACTTCCCAATTCCAGCTTGACTTTTACTGTAACCCCTTGTTCTTCAAATAGACTTTGGACGGCGCGACGAGTTCCTGAACCTGGTTCTCGCATAATAAAAGGTTCGTTAGACAGGCGTTGGATCGGAATATTTTTTTCCTTGGATAACGGATGATTAACTGGTGCAAAGACTATCAAAGGATTTTCTAAAAATGGTTCACAAGTCACATCCATATTGTCTGGAACTTGGCTCATAATATATAAGTCGTCCAGATTATTACTCATCCGTTCCAAGATTTGTTCGTGATTTGTTACTTGCAGAGAAATATCAATCCCTGGATAAAGTTCGCAAAACGGCCCTAACAAACGTGGAATAAAATATTTTGCTGTTGTAATCACTGCCAAACGTAATTGTCCTTGTTTTAGCCCTTTTAAATCTGCTACCTTCATTTCATACTGGGCTATATTTTCAAAAATCTGCCGACAAGTAGCAAATAATTCTCGTCCTGCTTCGGTGAGATACAACCGCTTTCCCACTTGCTCAAATAATGGCAACCCTACCGATTTTGTGAGTTGCTTAATCTGCATCGAAACGGTAGGTTGAGTGAGAAACAATTCTTCAGCAGCGCGAGTAAAGCTACTGTGCCGTGCCGCCGCCTCGAATACCTTTAACTGGTGCAGCGTCGCTTGCTTCAAAGGTGGTTCTCCTGTAAATAGCTATTCATCAATATAAAACTAACGTGAGTTAGACAAGCCTTATTTGACCTCTCCCCCAGCCCCTCTCCGACGCACAGAGGGAAGCAAAAAGCTGAATTATTTCGTTGCTCCTCCCTTTCCGTTTCCCAGAGGGAGGCTGTCCGGGAGAGGTTCATCAAACTCACGTTAAAACTAGTATTACTGAACAGTTGCAAATCCTATAGCAATGCTCATAGAAAGTTATGAGTTTTATCTATAGCAATCCGATTTGATTTCTGAATCACTCATAGAGGTAAGGGACTTGGGATTGGGAACTGGGGACTGGGAAGAAGGAATAAAGGTATACTGAGTTTTGTTCAAAAATCAAATATGAGTCCTATATAATATTATATAAAACTCATAATATATAAAACTCTATTACTTCTATTATAATAAAGGTATTTTATTTATGGATTCCAGAAGCTATGATCAGAACAACAAGAAAAGCGTAAGATTCCTTCCACTTTCCGATGAATGATGATTTTCCCAAATTCATCTATCATGATTCATCATTCCATAATTCTTCTGCAATTTTTGTCGGTAGCTTGGTTAAATCTGGTAATCTTAGTACCTCAATTTCGGCAACTTGTTCTTTAATATTCACTGGTAAGTTTAACGGTTCGCGTTCTTCTATCCAGCATCTTGCTAATGGCAAGGTTAGCTCCATTTCATCTAGCGGTCGGGGAATTACCATTACTGCATTTAATTCCCCAATGCGTTCTGCCTCAAACATTCCCGCTTCCACTGCTACCGCTACATTTGCTACGGAACCTCGAATAATGGCTGTACACAAACCCCCACCAATTTTTTCATAAGCTGCTAAATGAACATCAGCAGCTTTAAGCATGGCATCACACGCTCCTACCATCGCTGGAAATCCTCGCGTTTCTACTAAACCAATTGCTTGGTTACTCAGACGACTGTAATTCCCCTCTTCCATCAATTTAGTAAAACGGGTTGTGATGGGAAGTACTATATCTAAGTTGGGATAAGGTCGGGGAATCACCAAGCTAGAAACCAACTGACCAAACTGTTCAGCCGTTTGGACACCAGATTCTACGGCAAGACGCACGTCAGCAATTCCACCCCGCACTATCGCAGTACAATATCCACCACCTATTTTTTCATACCCAACTAGATGAACTCCTGCTGACTTTAGCATCATATCCGCAGTCCCAACTATTGCTGGAAAGCTGCGGGTAGAAACTAAACCTAAAGCAGTGTCCTGGAAGGTTTCTTGACTACTGGCTCCATGCATGGTATTCATAGACCGTTGATTAGATGTTTCCATTATGAACTTTCCCAGATAATCACAAAGCTGACAACTTACAATTAACACTTACTCAGACTAAACGTCAGAGTTTGGGTCGCTCAAGGATTGTCTATGGGGAAACAATGTAGTCAACAGTCTGTGTATGCTCCCTTGCCCATAAATTTGAGTCCCGAAACCGTTAGGGGATTCTGTAGTTAGCTGATTGGGGTGTGAGTCATGTTCTGTAGACTCTTGGGCGGCTTGTTGCAACGTGGATTCAACATCATTGGCGGGTTCCTCTACGGGAGGAGACTGGTTTTCTGGAGTGGCGGGAGATTTAAAGTAAGAAATCGACTTATTTTGTTTGAAATCTACAAAAGCCGAAGCTGAGAATTTAGTTGAGGAAATTTCTTTTTCTTTAACTCCCCCTGAGCCATTTTCTTCTTCCTTCTGCGGTGCTGCACTTGTAGAAGCTGGGTTATTGGTGGATGGTTCTGGTTCCTTTGTTTGGGCTGTTTGGGCAATTTGCCGACTGGTGTCTCCTAATATTGAACCAGGTGCAATTACTTGTCCAGGTTCAACTGAATAGTTAAAAACTGTTGTTGCCGAACCAATGCAAGCATTTGCTCCAATTTTGCCTTTGCCAACCATCAAAAAACCAGATCCCAAGTTTGCGCCTGCTTCTACCTCTAGGGTTCCTTCATGGACTTGGAGAATTGCTCCCATGCCAATACAGACCCCTGGCCCAATGATGATCTTGCTGTTTACAGCCGCTTGCAGGATCACCCCAGGTGCAAGTACTGCGCTTGGATGAATAGTCACCTCACCACTAATGTAAGAATCAAAGTTATTGCTGAGGCGCAGTGACAGCACAGACATGGAAATTTTAACCTCGGAAGCCGGAGTGGGGAATGGGGATGAGGAGGCAGGGGGGCAGGGGGAGCAGGGGGGGCAGGGGGAGCAGGGGAAGAAGAATTATTTATTGATTAATCTACCAATACCCCATTCCCGATTCTCCATTCCCCACTCCCTACTATGGTCTTTGAATAATCGTTTCTAATACCCGACGCTTGGCTTTGGGGTCAATACCAATTAGGCGCACATATTCCCCTTGGTATTCGCCAAGGTGTCCTTCTACGGCTGCGATCGCTTCTCTTTCTGAGGAGGCTTGAATTTGACCAGTACTAGTCCAGGAACCAGTCCGGAACCGCCGTTGGTCTACGTGTTCAAGGCTAATTTTAGAGCCGCCAGCTAATAATTGTCGGAGTTGGTCTACAACTTCAGTACTCAAGCGGGTACTGGTAGCTGTTGCTGTTGCTGTTGCAGTAGCAGAGGGTGCATTGCTAGTAAATGATTTCTGACTGCCAGAGGAGGCTACTTGACCATTTGGACGTTGGATAATTGTTTCTAATACCCGCCGTTTGGCTTTGGGGTCAATACCAATTAAGCGTACATATTCCCCTTGATATTCGCCAAGGTGTCCTTCTACGGCTGCGATCGCTTCTCTTTCTGAGGAGGCTTGAATTTGACCGGTACTAGTCCAAGAACCTGTACGGAACCGTCGTTCGTCTACGTGTTCAAGGCTAATCTTATACCCACCAGCCAATAATTGCCGGAGTTGGTCTACCACTTCTGTACTCAAACGGTTGCTGCTAGCTGTTGCCGTAGCAGTACCAGAAGTTCCACTGCTAGTAAATGATTTCTGACTGCCAGAGGAGGCTACTTGACCATTTGGACGTTGGATAATTGTTTCTAATACCCGCCGTTTGGCTTTGGTATCAATGCCGATTAAACGCACATACTCGCCTTGATGGCTTTCTATACATTCTTCTAAGCCGGAAATTACTTGATTTATGGAAGTTGCTTCGATTGGCTTGCAGCTAGTCCAGGAACCAGTGCGGAAACGGCGCTCGTCTACGTGTTCCATACCAATTTTGTAACCACCTGCCAAAAGTTGGCGGATTTGCTCTACAGTTTCGCCATTGACTTTGCCACTGCTAGAGCCGTTACCATTACCATTACTGCTGTAGCTGCCATTGCTATGACTACTAGCCGGAGCCTTAAAATTGGTAGCTGGTTTAAAATCACCATCCGGGCGTTGGATAATGCTTTCTAACACACGTCGTCTATCTTTGTCAATACCAAACAGGCGGACATACTCGCCGCTATGGTCACTTACACAGCTTTCTAATGCTGCGATCGCTTCACCAATGGATCTCGGCTCAATTGGTTGGCAACTAGTCCAAGAACCCGTGCGGAACCGTCTCTGGTCTACGTGTTCTGTACCAATCTTATACCCTTGTTCCAATAGATAGCGCACCTGCTCTATTGTTTCTGCACCCAAGCTATTGCTCGCCACTTCACTACTCCTTTCTAGCTCTAAAACAGTAACACCATTACCCTTATAAGATTTAGTGTTCTCATCCCGAATTGGTGCAATACATTTGCTATCCGCAGCACAAAGATAACCAGCTCGCAGCGCCTGATTAATCCCAACCACATGATGAGCAAAGTCTTTATCCTGATCTTGCACATCTGGCAAGCGGTCAGCTTGCTGCTGATTGGTAATGATCGCTCCCGAAGGTACATACTTACCTGCGGGAATTTCTACGTCTTGAATCAAAGCGTGCATCATCACGATGCAACCTGCACCCACCCTGGCATTAAACACCGTAGAGCGAAAGCCAATGAAGGAATTATCCCCTACATAAGCTGGGCCGTGAATTAGAGCCATGTGGGTAATGCAAGTGTTTTTACCTACCCACACCGAGTATTTATTTTGATCATCGCCAATTACTCGACCTTGCTCCAAGCCATGAATCACAACACCATCTTGAATATTAGTATTTTCACCAATATAAAAAGGTGTGCCTTCATCCGCTCTAATCGTAGTCCCCGGAGCAACGATTACATTTGCACCTATATGTACATCTCCAATCAGATTGGAGAACGGATGCACAAAGGCTGTTTCATGGATTTGCGCTTCAGCTAAATTCCTCGACCACGGGGTTGGAGGTGCCGCCGTGCTGCGGACTGCCATTTCGAGATTCCTCCTCTATTGTCATTTGTCCTTGGTCATTTGTCATTTGTCCTTTGTCATTTGCTTTTTGTCGAGAGCTAATAACTAATGACTAATGACTAATGACTTATCGATATTGATCTTTTTTGCTGTAAATGAGGCGATCTTCAACGTGAATAGTATCTATAATCGCTACTACCACTGCATCTAATGGTCGCTGTTCATTGCCAATAACTTGACGAGCGGCACTGCCACGACTGACAAGTACCCACTCATCGACTCCTGCTCCCACAGTATCTGCTGCTACCTCATATTGTGGCAGGATGTTTCCGTCTTCATCCACTAATTGTAACAACAGTAGTTTCACACCTCGAAGACTTGGATCTTTTTGGGTGCTAACTACTGTGCCGCGAACTTTGGCGACTTGCATTACAAATTACGGTCTTCTACCGAAAGGGCGTATTGCATTCACATTTTCCCGGAACTGCTCTACATCTTCGGTATACCGAATTGGTAGGACGTATTCCAAGTTTTCGTGAGGACGAGCAATGATATGAGTAGATAACACTTGTCCGCCGTTGACTCGCTTCACTGATTCAACACCTGCGCCCACGGAAGCTTGCACTTCGGAAACGTCACCCCGGACAATCACTGTCACCCGACCACTGCCGATTTTTTCATAGCCTACTAGAGTAACACGGGCAGCTTTCACCATTGCATCAGCAGCTTCTACTACTGCTGGAAAGCCTAGCGTTTCAACCATTCCCACTGCAATTGACATTAGTTTTAATCCCTTTTTTATTGTTTTTAGCTTTGGACAAAAGTGATGCTCAAAAAGGTTTTGAGCGTTAATTACTTTGTTTAAACAGCTTTTAGGTACGGAACTGTTCCACAGCTTCTGTGTAACGAATCGGCAAGACGTATTCCAGGTTCTCGTGAGGACGAGCAATGATGTGAGTGGATAACACTTCACCACCAAAAACTCTTTTCGCCGCTTCAACCCCAGCTGCTACAGAAGCTTGAACTTCCGATACATCTCCCCTAACTATCACGGTGACGCGAGCGCTACCAATTTTTTCATACCCTACTAAAGTCACACGGGCGGCTTTCACCATCGCATCAGCAGCTTCCACTACTGCTGGAAAGCCTTTCGTTTCAATCATCCCAACTGCAATTGGCATCGCAGAACTCCTACAATATTAATCCAATCTGTACTGTCGCTTAAAATTTTTGACGGGGAGAGCTTGATCTTAATAGCTAAGAAAACACTTCCAAATTAAGCATAGGAAAGGTTGGCCTTTCTGGCAATATAAATTACTATAATAGTTTATGATAAGAAAGTTTTAAAAAACTTAACAAAAATTTATCTGTCCTCTTGAGCAATTAAAGTTCACTGATTCCTAGAGGAGCCACTTATGCTTTATAATTTCTTTATCACATTTACAAAACGACATTGATAACCAAGGATAATTTTATCTGGGGAGGGAGGACAAGCTGCTGTATATTATGCTGTGTCTAGGTTCTGCCAACTTTTGCTATATATACAAGGACTAAATGAAAAATATATAATTTTTCCAAATATATCCTATAAAGTAGTTTGTTCAAAGTAGAAATAAAAATGTAAAAACAAAGGTGAGGTTAAAGCATTTACTTGCTTTAACCTATGTAAAGTTATATTTTATCAAAGTTTAATAGGGTAAATAAAAGTAAAAATACTTATAATAATTTAGTTGAAACAAGAGTAAAAAGTATTGATATTTCTAAAAAACTAATTTTGTAAAATAAATAATTGTATAAAAGCTTTTTTAAAATTAAGGCTGAGTCGTCAAGGTGAATTTAAATGGAGCAGTTTCTATTTTCAACAAGTTGGTTTGTGCCTTTATATAGCTTATTAGGCGCAATTTTGACGTTGCCGTGGGGAATAGGAATAATTCAGCGAACGGGGCCAAGACCTGCGGCATACATAAACTTGTTGACGACGGTTTTGGCTTTTACCCATAGTCTGTTTGTATTTAACATTATCTGGGATAGAGAACCAGAAAAGTTACTGGTGCCGTGGTTTAAAGCTGCTGATTTAGACTTATCTTTTGCCTTGGAACTCTCAACAGTGAGTATTGGGGCAACAGTTTTAATTACAGGGTTAAGCTTACTTGCACAAGTTTACGCTCTGGGTTACATGGAAAAAGACTGGTCGTTGGCGCGTTTTTTTTCGCTGCTGGGATTTTTTGAAGCAGCCCTGAGTGCTTTAGCAATCAGTGATTCTTTGTTTTTCAGCTATGGGCTTTTGGAAGTGCTGACGCTTTCGACTTACTTGCTGGTGGGATTCTGGTATGCTCAACCGCTAGTAGTGACAGCAGCGCGGGATGCGTTTTTAACCAAACGGGTGGGAGACTTGTTGCTGCTGATGGCTGTGGTGACACTTTCCACCTTAGCCGGGAGTTTGAACTTTTCAGATTTATATGAGTGGGCGCAAACAGCTAATTTAAGCCCAATGACATCAACATTACTGGGGTTGGCTTTAATTGCTGGGCCTGCTGGGAAATGCGCTCAATTTCCCCTGCATCTTTGGTTGGATGAGGCAATGGAAGGGCCCAACCCCGCCTCGGTAATGAGAAACTCACTAGTCGTAGCTGGTGGTGCTTATTTACTGTATAAACTACAACCATTGTTAGCGCTGTCGCCAGTTGCGTTGAATGTATTAGTAGTAATGGGAACGGTAACGGCAATTGGGGCGACATTAGTATCTATAGCTCAAATTGACATTAAGCGATCGCTATCTCATTCCACCAGTGCATACATGGGCTTAGTGTTTTTGGCAGTGGGGTTACAGCAAGGGGGAGTGGCCTTGATGTTGCTGTTAACTCATGCGATCGCTAAAGCATTATTATTCATGAGTTCCGGTTCAGTAATTTTGACTACCCAAAGCCAAGACTTAACAGAAATGGGCGGTCTGTGGTCAAGGATGCCAGCCACAACTACTGCTTTTATCGTCGGTGCAGCCGGGATGGTAACACTCCTACCATTGGGAAGCTTTTGGGCTATGTTAGCATGGGCTGACGGTTTTGTGAATATTAGCCCTTGGGTAATTGGGGTTTTATTATTGGTTAATGGCTTAACAGCATTAAACTTGACCAGAGTATTCAGATTAGTATTTTGGGGTAAACCGCAACAAAAGACCCGTCGTACCCCAGAAGTTGGTTGGCAGATGGCCTTACCAATGGTGATTCTCACAGTTTTGACTCTGCTTGTACCTCTGATGCTACAGCAATGGTACTTGCTACCAGATTGGGAAAGTATTAATTGGTCTGTAGCGTTAGCGTTGTTTATTTCTACCGTCGTGGGGGTAGGTGTAGGGTCTACAGTTCATCTACACAAAGCTTGGTCAAGATCGAGAATCTTGGCGTGGAGATTTGTGCAGGACTTGTTAGGTTATGATTTTTATATTGACCGAGTTTATCGGGTAACGGTAGTGGGTGCAGTCGCACTGCTATCTAAAATCTCTGCTTGGAGCGATCGCTATTTAGTCGATGGTCTAGTAAACTTGGTTGGATTTGCGACTATTCTCGGTGGACAAACTTTAAAGTATAGCATTTCTGGGCAATCTCAGGGCTATATGTTAACCATCTTAGCCGTCGTTAGCGTCCTGGGTTTATTCATCAGCTGGTCATCTGGTTTACTAGATAAATTACCTTTTTAAGTGAGTTAGGAGACGCGATTAAATCGCGTCTGTACAAGAGTATTGAGTAGAGACGCGATTAATCGCGTCTGTACAGGTTTTTATTCTCCCCCTGCTCCCCTGCTTCCCCTACTCCCCTAACCTGAATTCCGTCTATGCTTAGTGTTTTAATTCTAGTGCCGTTAATCGGCGCAGCTTTAATTGGTTTCTCGCCCTCTGGCATCAGTGGGAAATTCGCCCGTGGGGTGGCTTTGGTCTTTGCCAGTATTGCTTTCTTGTGGACAATCATACTAGCAATTCAGTTCCATCCAGGAGAAATAACTCAACAGTTTGCCGAGTCTCTGCCTTGGATAGATGTTTTAGGCTTGAACTATAACCTGGGAATAGATGGTTTATCTTTGCCACTGCTGGTTTTGAACGGAGTGTTAACTTGCATTGCCATTTACAGCAGCGATGAATCCCTACAGCGTCCTAAATTTTATTACTCTTTAATACTATTATTAAGCGCTGGGGTCACTGGAGCTTTTCTGGCACAGGATTTACTACTATTTTTCTTGTTTTACGAATTGGAACTAATCCCGCTATATCTGTTGATAGCCATTTGGGGTGGGGAAAAGCGGGGTTATGCTGCAACAAAATTTCTCATTTATACTGCCGTTTCGGGAATCTTGATTTTAGCAAGTTTTCTCGGCATGGTTTGGCTGAGTGGTTCCTCTAGCTTTGCACTAGCAACCTTGAATCCTACGACTCTACCTCTAGCGACACAGCTTTTATTGCTAGGGGGAATTTTGGTAGGTTTCGGGATTAAAATTCCTCTGGTTCCCTTCCATACTTGGTTGCCAGACGCTCACGTTGAAGCTTCCACACCAATTTCTGTGCTGTTGGCTGGAGTGTTGTTGAAGTTGGGAACTTATGGCTTACTGCGGTTTGGCATGAACTTGTTACCAGAAGCTTGGGCTTATGTGGCTCCTTGGTTAGCAACTTGGGCAGTAGTAAGTGTACTGTATGGTGCATCCTGCGCGATCGCTCAAACCGATATGAAAAAAATGGTGGCTTACAGTTCCATTGGACACATGGGCTACGTACTTTTGGCGGCGGCAGCTTCCACACCATTAAGTGTGTTGGGTGCTGTGATGGAGATGATTAGCCACGGCTTGATTTCCGCCATGCTGTTTTTGCTGGTAGGCGTTGTGTATAAAAAAGCCGGAAGCCGGGATTTAGAAGTCATCCAAGGATTGCTAAACCCAGAACGGGGTATGCCAGTAATTGGTAGCTTAATGATTGTCGGAGTTATGGCTAGCGCTGGTATACCGGGAATGCTGGGGTTTATTTCCGAATTCATCGTTTTTCGGGGGAGTTTTCCAGTTTTTCCAGTGCAAACGCTGCTATCAATGCTTGGTACAGGGTTAACTGCGGTTTACTTCCTAATACTTCTCAACCGCGCCTTTTTTGGACGCTTGTCTGCACAAGTTACCAACTTACCACGGGTGTATTGGAGCGATCGCGCCCCAGCTGCAATTTTAGCTGTGCTGATTGTGATTTTCGGTATTCAGCCTGGTTGGTTAGCACGCTGGACTGAACCAACAATTACAGCAATGGTGAATAGCCAAAACGTAGTAGTAGCAGTGTCTTTGGATAAAGTGGGGAATGGGGAGTAGGGAATGGGGAAGAAGCAAGGGAGAAAAGTTTTCCCCTGAGCAAGCAGCAGCACCCCGCCCCTAGAGCCTCTTTTGAATGCCCAATGCCCAATGCCCTAATTCTTGTTCTTTTTGGAGAGATATACGACTCGTATTTGATTTTTTTCAAAAATCAGTGCACTTTGAAAAGGCTTCTTCCCTACTCCCTACTCCCTACTCCCTACTCCCTACTCCCTACTCCCTACCTACACAAATAATTTAAAAAATCAAAGCGGACTACTATAGCAATGGTAACTATTAAAAAGAAAGCGGTTCACAATCCCTTAGCTGAGTATATTGAACGTTTGCAAAAAGGAGAGGCATTACTCCCTGATAATCCAGAAAATGTGCTGGAAGTTGTTGGTATTCTTAAAAGTTATGGCGTAGTTTTAGATGCTTATTCAAAAAATCTTAATTATATTGCCGAGCATCAGTTTTTAATATTTTTCCCATTTTTTAAATACTTTAACGGAGAAGTTTCTTTTCAAAAATTACTTCGTCACTGGTGGCATAATCGAATTAATTTTGAATATGCCGAATATTGCATGAAAGCCATGATGTGGCACGGTGGCGGCGGACTAGATACCTATTTAGATACAGAAGAATTTCAACAAAGAGCGCAAGCTGTTATCAACGCAAAATTTAAAAATAATCCCTTAATTCTGGGTATTAACCAACTGTTTCCAGATTTCTTAACAGAGAACTTGCGCGTCTCTGCTTACTACACTGGTTTAGGCCAATTCTGGCGAGTCATGGCTGATATGTTCCTCAACTTATCAGACCTCTACGACGAAGGCGAAATTAGATCGATTCCCCAAGTTGTAGAACATATTAAAGCAGGGTTAGTAGCAAATGCATCAAACCCAATTACCTACGCCGTCAAAATTCGAGGTGAGGTCTATGAAATCATTCCCAAAAGCGTTGGCTTGACCTTCTTAGCAGATACAGCAATACCTTATGTAGAAGCAGTATTTTTTCGGGGAACTCCTTTTCACGGTACAGTTTCATACAACGCCCAAGGATATCAAATTCCCCCAGATCAAACTCGATTTCAATATGGCGCATTATATGCCGATCCTTTACCTATTGGCGGCGCGGGTATTCCTCCCACCTTATTGATGCAGGATATGCGTCATTATCTTCCAGAGTATTTGCACGAAATTTATCGTCGCAGTCTTCGTGGTGAAGATGATTTGCGGGTACAAATTTGCATGAGTTTCCAAAAATCGATGTTTTGCGTAACGACAGCAACGATTTTAGGACTGATGCCTTATCCTTTGGATACTAAAGATCCAAATGAGGAAAAAGGTAATCGAGTTTATTTAGAGAAGTGGATGAGTCGGTTAGAAACTTCGCGGTTGCTAGATGTGAATAAATAGGTAAAGATTAGACCTCTGGTTCGATACCTAGCGATCGCAATTGAGCAGTTAAGCGATCGGCTCTTTGGCGTTCTTGCTCGGCTCTTTCTTCGCCCGTCAACAACAAATTACCTTGTAAATCCCACCAACGCAGCCAAGGTAATTGCATATTCTGATATTGTCCCTGCCAAATCCCTAACTCAACCCCTAAAGGATTTATGGGATAATGTCCGCGTTCATTCGCTGTTAATAACTGATATTGTCCACCAATTAATTCATAAACTTCTACGCTAACTTTATTCACTTCATAAATGCCGTAGAAGGGAGGACGAATCACTTGCTCATAAATCCAAAATTTCCCCTTCCAAGGAGTTTTGTCTCGCTCCTCACTACCATCGCCAGAGACAAATTCTAATGCAATCAATGGAGCAATAAACTCTCGCCAGAGTACATAAGACCTGCGCGTTTGTCCATTCAAAGTAGGTGGTACATTCCCTACATAAAACCAGTCTGGTGCTTCTGCGCCTTTTTCTGGGGGGTCAGTTATCCGCCAATAGATACCGCTATCTTGACCAATACAGTATTGCCCATCGGGATGACGTTTTTGTAATATCGGTTTAATCGAGTCTGTTAATAGAATGCTTTGGGGATGTTCCTGAAAGTTTTTCACGAATGTACCGTCAGACTCAGGAAGCTGCCTATGGTCTGGGAATGGGGTGAGGGCGGTGGATGGATCGGTTGCAGAGGTCATAAGACTACCTTTGCAGAATGTAAGGGTTGTTTTTTAGTTTAGCAGTGGAAGAAGGGAGAAGGGCGATCGCAATATTTCTATTAAGTTCTATACTTTACTGTAGAAAGATGGCGACCAATATAGCCAATAATCACTATTCCTGGTTGTTCTGCTAAAAAATAGATTCGCCAGTTACAGAACCTCAATTTAACGTGTCGTTCAAATAAGCGATCTTTACCATCAGGACAACGAAAAGTTCTTTCTTTAAAATATTTATCAAGCGTTGGTTTACTTTCCCCCGATTCTTCAACAGGATACCCGTCGAGATTGAAATAGCCATTATTCCAGTCTTTACAGCATTTGTGAAGCTCAAATAATATGCTTACAACAGGCTGTAATTCCAACTGTCCAGTACGGATATCTTCTAACTGCTTTCTAACAACATCGCAGAATTCTAGGTTAGGAAATAATTCCTCTCTGCGATTCCAAACTTCTAACCCATCGCTAACATTTTGATAAATGCGCTCTTGGTGTTGTTGAATCAGACTAGCGTGTTCTTGTACATGGCTGCTACGGCTAGCATGGATGATTTCTACAATTTCGCTGATTATCTCTCCATACTCATCCAAGCATCGAAATTCAAGTTTTACATGGTTACAATCCCAGCATTCCTGAGAGAGCAAGCTGATTGCAATCGTATTAATTGTGATCGTATTAAGTACATAAGCAATACCAAGCCCAATAGCCATTTCTCCTTGATGAAAAAATTCAGATAAGCTAGTATTATTTTCAATATCTTGGATCTCTGAATTTGCAATATCAGTTGAGAAAGGTGCTTTAGTTACAAGAGTTTTGATAAAAAGTCGTTCAACTTGATCCGCGTCATTATCATTAAGCCAGCGGCGAAGAGGATAGTTAGGTGCAAGTATTGTTGTATGAAAATTCTCTTTTGTGCGAAGACTTACCTTTACTTGTTGAGCTTTGACTGCTTGTATTGTCTTAATTAACTCCGACATTCTTTGCTGTGCTACTTGTTCATTCGGAGCCGGATTTCGCAGAGATAACTCATTTAATATTAAGTCAAAATCCACCTTTTACTCTCCCGCAGGCTCAAGTAAAACATCTAAACTTTTTTCCCATTCATCGAAAAAACCATCAGGCCATTTATCAATTCTGCCATTCCGATCAATATGTGGAGATACTACTTCAGTAACAGTTTGCCCTTCTTTTTCTTTTCGCTGAAAATAATGTAACTGAACATCATAGGGCTTAATTTTTCCCCCATGAACAGCAAGACGAATACCATTTAGCACATGATCACTATGAGTTTCTATTAGTATTTGAATTCCACAACTAGCTGCAAGCGATAATAATTCACCCATCTTGACTTGCCCTTTAGGATGTAGATGTGCCTCTGGATTTTCAATTATAATTAGTGTACCCGGAGAAGATGATAAAACTGCTACGATAATCGGTAATGTGTAACTAATTCCAAATCCGACATTAGTAGTACGATAGGGGTTACTATCCCCATAAAAATATTGTAAACTTATCAAACCTATATCTGAATTAGAGTTAATTTTAATCCTTGTACCAGGACTAACTTCTCTTATCCATCCTTCAACCTGGCTACTAAGAGTGTTAGATTTTGCCATCGGATGTCTTAGTTTAGTTTGAAGAACATCTTTATCTTGATTAATTGCTAAAAAATGTGCAGTATATTCACCCTTACTACCTAACTGTCCTAGTCGCCTTGCTTGATAATCTGACATATCATAAGATGTTCGTGGCCCGAGACGTTCAGCCTGTAAATAGTGAAATCTTCTATTGAAAGGACTTAATTTATAGACATTCTCAATTGGTAATTTAGAATCTAAATTATTTAAAACATCTGCACCTGTCTTAATGAGGTCATAGCTAAAACGCCAAATTCCTTTTTTTCCATCATTCCAAATAATGTCGAAACCAAGATAATCTTCTTTGGCTCTTTCACAAAATGCATCTTTAGCAGTACCAATACGTACTAATTCACCATTCAATGCTAAACCAACATTTGGCAATAATTCTTGTTGATAAGATTGGCGCAGCAAAAGTAGCGATTGTAGTACAGAAGATTTTCCCGTACTATTTAGACCAGAAAGTAAAGTTAGTGGCTTAAATTCAATTAACTGATTTTCAAACGCTTTGTAATTGGTCAATCTTAGAGAATTAATCATAATAATACTTCTTGGATAATTTTTTCAACTGTTTCAAATCTATGCTCTATTTTGTTTGCTGCTTGAGATATTGATACTAGAAATTCTGTATCGTTGTCCACATATTTAACAAAAGTATCTATTAGTTGTTTTTTTCTCTCTTTTAATATTTCAATATTTTGAGTATCGAGCTTTGCAAGATTTACAGACCAAACTTCAAACAAGGATTTATTGAGTGGGAATTTTCTTTTATTTTTCTTAGAAATTTTGCGAAAAGCATTATTATTAAAAATATCAAATGCTGCACTCATGGCTTTTTTAAACATTTCTTCTAAGCTTTGTATTTCTTCCTGACAAAGACTATTTATCTTCGATAAAGCTTTACTTAAAAAAGAATCTCTAGTTTCATCTTGATACTCTTTATAAGAAATCAAATAAAAAGCAATAAATCCTAGTACAAACTCTCTATCATCCATTCTCTTTTTTTTGTCTGGGCTAAGATTAACAACACGTTTGAACTCTGGTAAAGAAGCTAGATTAGCCAAAAGTTTTGTAGCTTGCCCAGGATTTAAAGCATGTCGCAGTTCCTGATTTGAAAGACGTACACCTCCTGTATTGATACGTTTGAAGATATTATACTTAACTTCCAAAGGTGTGCCTTTTTCAATTAAATATACTGTAACTTGAGTTTCTAATATCCGACGTTGATATCTGCGCTCTAATTCGTCATAAACTTTATTATTAAGCTCTTTCAGGTATTCTAATCCAACTAGTTTAAGGCTTTTATCAATAACAAAATGCTTGAGTGCAGACAATCTTTGTAAGCCATCTACAACTACCCATTCATCTTCATTTGTAGCATCAATATAAAAAGCAGGCAATGGAATTCTAATTAGAATAGATTCAATTAATTTACCTTTTGCTTCTAGAGTCCATATATTTGCTTGTCGTTGAAATTCAGGTGCTAAATCAAGCGCATCTTCGTTAATTCTTCTGAGTAATTGCTCAATAGTTGGCTCCCTTGTAACAATATTTATTTTCTCAGGGTCATACTGAAATGTAACTTTTTCTTCTTGTTCTTCATCATTGTCTTCTTCATCAGCTAATTCTGCGTTGTAGTTACTCAAATCTGTCACAGCCCTTACTCCTTAGTATCAACACTTGTTTGTTCACTCAGTTATTAGTGATGCTTGGTGTTACTACATCAGCAAATGGGGCTTTTTAACTGGCGTACTTCAATCCTACTATCTCGCCAAATGACAGAGACACAAAATTTCGCGCCTCTACGTAACTAGTGTATTACTTGTTTACCTTCCCCAGCGAAATCCAAAATAGGCGCGATCGCCTCCGGTAACTTCAGAGCGATCGCACCTTAAAGCTAAAACCTATACTTCCGGTTCAATACCGAGCGATGGCAATTGGGCAAGCAATACGGTTCACTTAAGCATTTCTTTCTTCTCTTTGCGTCCTTGGCGGTTCGTTAAAAAAATTGACTTTAGGCAAAGAGTTTTAGCCTTAACTGAACTGTATTGCCTTTTATAAGGTCTGCGGTTGGTGGTACGGTAAATGGGGTAATGATGAATGCTTGTGGACATTCAGTGATTGCCTTCATCAAGGTTTGGAACAGATCATAAAGCAAGGCAGCATTTGTAGCCATTATCTAGATTATCAAGTTTAACCAATCGCTACCATTTGCTAGGTATGATATTTGATCTGTAAGCATTTACCTAGTAATAATCAGCTATGACCCAGAACTACCGCATTACTCTACTCCCCGGCGATGGCATTGGCCCTGAAATTATGGCAGTGGCGGTAGATGTGCTGAAAGTCGTAGGAAAGCAATTTGATCTGAAGTTTGAATTCCAAGAAGCCCTCATTGGTGGTTCAGCAATTGATGCCACAGGGGAACCCTTACCATCTGCTACTCTAGATACCTGCCGTAACAGTGATGCTGTCTTACTCGCTGCTATTGGTGGTTATAAGTGGGATTCTCTGCCATCCAATTTACGCCCAGAAGCAGGTTTGTTAGGGCTACGTGCAGGTTTGGGATTATTTGCTAATTTGCGCCCAGCGAAAATTTTGCCCCAGCTAATCGATGCCTCGACTTTGAAACGCGAAGTTGTCGAAGGCGTGGATATTATGGTGGTACGCGAACTCACTGGTGGGATTTACTTCGGTAAACCTAAAGGGATTTTTGCTACAGAAACCGGTGAAAAACGCGGTGTCAATACAATGGTTTACACCGAATCAGAAATTGAGCGCATTGGGCGAGTAGCCTTTGAAGCAGCCCGCAAACGTGGCGGAAAACTTTGTTCAGTAGATAAGGCGAACGTATTAGAAGTATCTCAGTTATGGCGCGATCGCATCACCCAACTTTCTGGAGAATATCCAGATATTGAACTCTCTCATTTATATGTAGATAATGCTGCTATGCAGTTAGTACGCGCTCCTAAGCAGTTCGATACTATCGTCACAGGCAATTTGTTTGGTGATATTCTCTCTGATGCTGCTGCCATGCTCACGGGTAGTATTGGGATGTTACCCTCAGCTAGTTTGGGTGCTTCTGGGCCTGGTGTATTTGAACCAGTCCACGGTTCCGCCCCAGATATTGCCGGACTTGATAAAGCTAACCCTCTGGCACAGGTTTTGAGTGTGGCGATGATGTTGCGCTACGGTTTAGACCAACCAAAAGCGGCAGATCACATTGAACAAGCCGTATTACAAGTTTTAGAACAAGGTGATCGCACCGGGGATATAATTTCTCCAGGAAAAAACCTTTTAGGTTGCCGCGCTATGGGCGATGCACTGATTTTAGCTCTTGAAGGAAAATAATTAAATAATGCCACTTAGGCAATTTGGCAACCTTTGCTATAAGTTTCGGGTAGACTAAAGGGAAATCTAGCAATCAAATAACAGTCGATAGTGTACGCATTACGACAAGGTCAAGTAAATTTTTCCGCCCCAAAGAACCAATCGCCTTTGATTGATCCCGCCCTAATCAGAGCCGCCGGGCAGATATATTATATTCACTGTGAAGTACATCCCGAAATAGCTGGGCAACCTTCCGGTGTAGCAATTAATCGTGTGACTCATCGAGGTAAGGTTATTTTCACTAACCAACCAGTTCTTTTACCTCAAGAATGTTTTGTGCCGTTGAATCAAATAGAATCGCACATGTATTAGTCATTGGTCATTAGTCATTGGTCATTGGTCATTGGTCATTAGTCATTGGTCATTGGTCATTGGTCATTAGTTATTTGCAAAGGACAAATGACAAAGGACAAATAACTATATGGACAAAGGACAAAAGATAAACGACAAATGACATAGGACAAATGACAAAGGACAAATGGATTGTATGGACATTTTGTTCGCCATTCCGGCGAGTGTAATGGTCTTTGCTTTAGGTGCATCTATTGGCAGTTTTATCAACGTTATTGTTTATCGGCTACCTGCTGGGTTGTCAGTTCTTTGGCCGCCCTCTCGTTGTCCCCACTGCTTAAACCAGCTAAAAGCTTACGACAATGTACCAGTCTTTGGTTGGATTTCGTTAAGAGGGCGGTGTCGATATTGCAAAAGCAAAATTGCTGTCCGTTATCCTGTGGTAGAAGGGGTAACGGGCATAATTTTTTTACTAGTTTTTTTGGTATTCCAAGTTTCGACTTTAACAATAGGCTATTGGGCTTTTTGTAGTTGGTTATTGGCGCTATCGCTTATCGATCTAGATACAATGACTTTACCCAATCCACTTACTCAGTCGGGTTTGGTGGTGGGGATTTTGTTTCAAATGGTGGTTGGTTTTCTACCAGAGGCTAGTTTCGTGGCATTGGTAAATCACCTGATGATGGCGATCGCCAGCGCAGTATTAGGCTTATGGTTATTTGATGCGATCGCCCTATTGGGTTCAATTGCCTTTGGTAAAGCTGCAATGGGTGCAGGTGATGCCAAGTTAGCAGCCATGATGGGAGCCTGGTTAGGCTGGAAATATTTGCTCTTGGCTAGTTTTATTGCTTGTGTGCTAGGAGCGTTAATTGGTAGCAGTATCATTATGCGTAGAGGTAAAGCCGCGAGTCAAAAAACATCACTACCAAGGTTAGGACAAAAGATGCCTTTTGGCCCTTTTCTGGCTTTAGGATCTGTGATTACTCTATTTAGCGGCGAAGCCATTTTATCTAGCTACCTCCGGTTATTTTTTCCAGCGTCTTGAACTGGAGTGGGGAAGAGGCAGGGGGCAGGGGGAGAATAAAAAATTATCTCTTTCTCCTCTGTTCCCTGCGAAGTGCCCCTCTGCCTCTTCTCAATGTCCAATGCCCATTCATAATAAATATTTATAATTCGTGACTGTAACCAGCATTACCCCATCTACCCTTGAGAATTTGATATATTCAGCTTGTGACTTGTATTACCCCCGTTAACTACCCCGCCATCTAGACGGATATAGCTCTCCCAATTCATCGGGAATACCCAAGATAAGTCCGTAGTTCTATTGGTTTGCATCCCTCCAAGGGAAGAAGTCCTGGTTCCCAAGACTCAAATCTTTTACCCGTAGCTCTGCCCCACTCCTTCCCTACGGGACGCTGCGCGAACGGAGAAGCAAGCTACGCCTAGCCTTCCCTAGGGAAGGGTTTTCTTGCAATATATACCTATAAGCTTGGTTTTTGCTTGTGGCATTGATGGTCAAGACACTAACTATAATATTTGAGAAATTGGTGATTCCTTATATATCCTGGATGCAATCGTCATCAGCCGCTCACAATCCCCACCTTATGAATACATTGAAGGTGGGGACTTCCGTAATCCGTTAACGACAATTAACCGTTGGCAAGCACAACTAGTGCAACAGATGCTGATTGCTCATAACCTAGCAATACAAATCATTTATTTGAGTAGGAGGGGAAAAGCATCTTATTTGGAGGTTGGTATTCTCATGGCTTTGTCAGTATGTCCATATAATTAAGTCTGCTGAAAAAAGAGCAAGAGACTTGTATTGGCATAAGTATTTTCGTTAAGCTGGCAACCAAAGATGAAAATTAAGGTCTGAATTGCTTAAAAGCGTAGTTTGACGATGTAGCTATTAGTGAGCCAGTACGGTCTTCTCCCATGAGCAACTGGCGTTAGCGACATAGGAGCATCACCCGTTCGCTTTAGCGTCTCTGAAAGAGAAGGGTCATTAATAAAGACGGCGTTGCTGAATTAAGGGATGATTCTTGTGGGGTAGGCATCCTGCCCGCCCGGAAATACAAGGGACGCTCATGTTGCCCATCTCACAAAAATAGTAAAATCATCCCGCAAATATGCAACCCCATAAAGACAAATGACGAAAGGCTAAGGACAACCCGATACGGCTTGACATGTTTTCGACCTCATACCCACTTAAAATAAAATAAAAAATGGCTAACAACGAAGAATCACGCGGTTTAAAGTCTCTATTTGATTGGTTTGCAAATCGACGGAAGTCAGGATCTACCAGCCTCGAACGCCAAGAACGTGAAATTGCTGATGGGCTGTGGCATAAATGCTCTAAGTGCAGTGTGTTGGCATATACAAAAGACCTGAAAGCCAACCAGATGGTTTGTACCGAATGTGGTCATCACAATCGGGTAGACAGCGATGAGCGCATCCGTCAATTGATAGATCACAATACCTGGAAACCACTAGACGAGCATTTGCGTCCAAGCGATCCGCTAGAATTTCGCGATCGCAAACCCTACAGCGATCGCTTGCGGGAAACCCAAGATAAAATTGGCTTAATAGACGCAGTTAGAACTGGTTTAGGTCAAATTAATGGTTTGCCCATTGCCCTTGGGGTTATGGACTTCCGCTTCATGGGTGGTAGCATGGGTTCAGTCGTGGGTGAAAGGCTTACCCGCATGATTGAGCAAGCCACTCAACGGCGGTATCCAGTGGTTATCGTCTGCACCTCCGGTGGCGCGAGAATGCAAGAAGGAATGCTCTCTCTGATGCAGATGGCGAAAATCTCCGCAGCCCTACAGCGCCATAAAGATGCGCGATTATTATATATTCCTGTTTTGACCAATCCCACAACAGGTGGCGTTACCGCTAGCTTTGCGATGTTGGGCGATATCATTTTGGCAGAACCCAAAGCAACCATTGGTTTTGCCGGTCGGCGAGTGATTGAGCAAACCCTGCGGGAAAAACTACCCGAGAATTTCCAGACTGCTGAAGATTTACTGCTGCACGGTTTTGTTGATGATATCGTACCCCGTACCCAATTAAAGAACACCCTAGCCCAGCTGATTGCCCTACACCAGCCTGTATTAACAACACCTCAGATGGTGTTGTGGGAAACAATGTCTTTAACTTCTACCGCCGCAGAATAGAGCAGAGGGAGCAGGGGGAGAAAATACTAGCTCATCCCCCTATCCTCCTCATGCTCTCTGCGGCTCTTTGACAAAAAGTAGTGGGATAAGCGCTGTTAGTCGAAATAGACTAGAGAGGGCGAATAACCCCAGTAAGCCTCCAAACTGAGCAAATTGGACGATAAAGCTGCCTATAGTCGTGCCTAAAGCACCACTCGCTCCAGCAACGGCAGCTGCTGTCGCAAAATAGATAGACTGATTTTTAGTTGGTGCGATCGCCAATTGTATATTATTGTTACACAAGTCAATCGCCGCCCAAGTACCTCCAGCCAAGATGTGTAACAGGGGTAACCACAACCAGATGTCAAGGCGATTAGCACCAATCCCCAGCCAAAGCAGTGGTGTGGCTGCAACCAAAATCCCAATACAGATAAGGATGGGACGATTGCCTACCTTGTCTGCTAATTTGCCCCACACGATGAGCATCAGCAAAGTCGCCGCCGCTTGTAGACTATTGTAGATAGTCACATAGCTCACGTCTAAATCGAGCGTGTCGAGCATATAGAGGTTAAAAAAAGGACTACTGAGGTTAACAGCAAGCGCCCAGAAGCTGAAATACAGCAAAAATCTCAAAAAGTTAGAGTTTTTCCAGATACCGGAACCTGGCGCAACAGGTGAGGTGGTCACTGAGTTTACGGTGAGCATCTCGGCTCCGCTCGATGGAACCGCAATCGAACTGCGTAGCCGAAATGTTGAATCCTCATCTGAACTATCCCCCTTACTCCCTGCTTCCTGCTCCCTTGCCTCTTGTTGAATTTCATTTGTTTGAGGTAACTTGCCATAGTAAGTGTTTTGCGATTGCGGATTCATATCCACCTGAAAATATTGACATCCCAATCCCACAATCCCAAACACTATACTTACCAGCAGAATCACCCCATAGCCTTGAATACTTCCACCAAACCAATGTGATACAACTAGACCGGCTATTGGTACGCAAACTAAATTGGTGAGGCTAGCAGCACTATTGCGTATCCCAAAATACCTGCCTCGCAATTGCCGGGGAACTATCATTGCTACCCAACTTAGCCACGATGCCGCTCCTAGTCCTCCCAAAAGATTGCTGAATAGAACAATCAAGAGTGTCAATATCACTAACTGGTGAGTATTAATCACGCCCAAGCTTACGCCTACAATACCGATTACTAGAACTAGCCATAGCAGCCGACCAATTCCGTGTGTCCGAAGAGAATATTGAAAGCGGCTGGTGGTACGTTCAGACAAGTAAGCACCCAACGGTTGAATAAGATTGACCAACATGGGGATAGAGCACAGCATCCCAAATACCACTGGACTAGCACCCAATTCCACCAAGAAATTGCTGAGTAAAATCCCGCCAGTTCCAAGTGAGTAAACCGCTGCTAAGACAGAATCTGTAGTGGAGGCTTTTAAACTAGTGCGAATCGCATCCTTGGGAATTCGAGAGGTTAGAGAAAGTGCTATGGGTGGTGAGGCAATCTGGGTAATTTCCAGAGTCAGTGGCGCAGTTGTTTCAATCTGAACAAAATCCATAATGTATGTTTATGAGTAAAACATGCTGACATAAATCCGGTTGTAGAGGAACTCAGTATGCTTCCATTAGCATTCTTGATAAGTTTTTGTTATTTTAGCTTGCAATTTTCAACCAAAATTTCAAATAAGTAAAATATCACTCTTTAATAACACAATAAGTAAGAGGAAAGACTGTTATCTGTCTGTGATTAAAAAAAGATTATCAAAGAAGAATACATGCGTCAGTCGCCAGAATTCAGAATAATTCTGAACCTCATAGTGGATGAATCGTGGTTTAGAGCAAGCGATTTTAAGACGCTCAAGGATTCGCTACCGCTACGCTATCGTGGAGATAAAGAAAAATTTTCCTTGCTTGAAACCCCTGACTTAACTGCTGGGGTATTCTGACTCCTTCTCATTTAATTTTTTGGGATTGGCGATCGCGATCATCATTATTGGCGGTAGTTAACTACGCTACACTCTGGCAGATAGCTCAATATCCAGATGCGATCGCATTTTTTTTAGCAGCAGCGATCGTTGCCATCACTTTAATTCACAGGCGACTTTTCGGAGGCGAAAGGATTTGACCAAGGGATGATTGTCCATAGCATGGTTAATGCCACTTTCATCTTCATGATGCGGCAGTTTTTCGTTAATTTTCTTAAATGTAATTAATCAAGAGTTAAAAGTTCTCCCCCTGCTCCCCTTACTCCCCCTACTCCCCCTCTCGATTCCCAAACAGTATTTTGGGCAACAAATTGCACTCCTAACGTGATATTGGTATTACAGCGACTCAATCTCTATCTATCAGTTAACAAGCATTATGGGTTTTGCAGACCTATCGATCGCAGAGATAGCAGCCGACTACAGCATTCCTGTAGAAGAAGTGTTTTCTCTGTGCAACCAACTGGGAATTGCTTACAAACACCAAAAAACTCGTTTGGCGTTAGAAGATGCAAAGGCAATTATTTCCCAAATATCGTCTGAAATACGCCCAAAAGGTACTAGCGACTCGATGGGCGATGATCGCGACGTCACCTGAAGGGTTATATCGGGCTTTGGCTAATCATTGATAGCTAATAACAAAAAACAATGAGTCATTAGCAATTAGCAGCTTGGAGATTGAGAATCGCTTTCTTATGCTGTGTCGAGCGTTAAAATTTTTAAGGGGAAACATGTTTAGAAGACTAATTGGCGTTGTTGTGGTTACTGTTTTACTCTCGTTTCAGTTGCTTGTTGGTAGCGCGACAGCAGTAGAACTGGACAAAGCTACCCTGACGGTGCCATTAAATACTCAGGGTGAGGTCACCGTACTCAGCCTTAAACAAGTCAAAGAAGGCAAACGCTTATTTAATTACGCTTGCGCCCAATGTCATGCTGGGGGAGTTACCAAGACAAACCAGAACGTTGGACTTACTCCAGAAGACCTGGCACTGGCAACACCCAACCGTAATAACATTGAAGGCTTGGTGGATTATCTGAAAAATCCCACGACTTATGACGGGGAAGAAGAGATTTCCGAAATCCACCCCAGTATCAAAAGTGCAGATATTTTCACAGCAATGCGAAATCTGACAGATGAAGACTTGGAGGCGATCGCCGGTCATATTCTCTTACAACCCAAAATCGTTGGCACTAAGTGGGGAGGCGGAAAAATCTATTACTAAATCCTGGAATTAGTACTGAGTCGTTGGGGCATAGGGCATAGGGCATAGGGCAGAATTCATTCCCCATTCCCCATTCCCCATTCCCCATTCCCAGTTTTCACCAAAGTTTAGCTGCTTTCGTTCTCGCAGCAGCACAAAATATTCTTGGTTGATCATCTCTTATTTTCCCGTTTACCTTTATTTACAGGCTTTTTGGGCTATAGCAGTCTAGTATTTATTACTGATTGCACAACTTTTTGCAATAAATTGCTCCTTATTATTAAAAAAAATTGTATCTATGACAGATTGTCATACTTTGGCGTTGATTTTATTTAAAATGAGAAAGGAAAAAAATTGTTTGTTAGGAGAGAGCCATGAAATTAATTTCGGCAAGCTGGCGACGCTTTAGTTTAGCTGTGTTGACAATCCTTTTAGTTGTTAGCAGCTTCGCTGTTTTTACTCCCAGTGCTTCGGCTGAAACCTACAAGGTGAAATTGGGTAGCGATAAAGGAATGCTGGCATTTGAACCGAAAAAGTTGACAATTAAACCAGGTGACACAGTTGAATGGGTCAACAATAAAGTTCCTCCCCATAATGTTGTGTTTGATGCTGCCAAAAACCCCGCCAAGGATGCCGTTTTAGCAAAATCCCTGTCTCATAAGAATTTGCTCATGAGTGCTGGTCAAAAGGAAGCAACCACCTTCCCCGCAGACGCACCTGCTGGTGACTACACCTTCTACTGTGAACCCCACCGTGGTGCTGGCATGGTTGGTACAATCACTGTTGAATAAGGCTAGAAACATTCTCATTGATACAAAATGGTTTTCTGGGCTTCCTTCTTTGAAATTAGCCCATAGCAACACATCACACTCCTAGAGTGACGCATACAATGGATAAATGGCGGTAACGAGTCCATCCTCCCCTAAGACGCTAAGTAACCTGTGGCAATAGAGGGGTAAACTTGTTACCGCCAATTTTGATCAAACTTGACTTAATCAGGCATTAATCGCGTTTATACTCTTGCTGGAGGCTTGTTGCGAGGAAATTCTGTTGAAAATACTTTTATTAATTTTACTGTTGGCGATCGCTCTATTCAAATTAACATTCATTAGTCCAGCACTAGCTGCCGAAATATCCAACGGTGCTAAAATTTTCGAGGCTAACTGCGCTTCTTGCCATATAGGTGGGGGTAATATTCTTATTAGCCAGAAAACCTTGAAAAAGGAAGCATTGTCAAAGTACTTAGAAAATTATGATAGCGACTCAATCAAGGCGATTATCCACCAAGTGCAAAATGGTAAAAATGCCATGCCTGCCTTTAAAGGCAAGTTAAGTTCTGAGGAGATTCTAGAGGTAGCTGCTTACGTTTTTCAGAATGCAGAACAAGGCTGGTAAAGTAGCTGAAAGATTTATCTGGGTAAAAAAGCAACAGTTTAGGCACTTGCTATAAAAAATCAGTCCAGGCGACGCTTTCTCGCCTGGACTGATTTTTCTTGGATTTCCCTTAAATGAGGTTTATTATTTTTCTGGATTAGACTTTTGTCTGTTTTCCTTCACTTCGCGCAACTGTTCTACTAATTTTCCATCCGATTCAGCAGAGGCTGTAGGCTGACTCTTAGTGACTCTTGGCAGTACTAACGGTTCGGAAGTAGTAGCCGCCGATGAAGGCGTAAGCTGGTTATTTCTGATTTGCAGTTCCGGGAATGGTTTAGAAGTAACTGCTGGTGAAGGCGTAGGTTGATTGCTATTGACTCCCGTTGCAGATAATGGTTTAGGAGTACCTGTCGGTAAGGATGCAGGCTGGTTATTTCTGATTCGCAGTTCAGATAATGGTTTGGGAGCAGATGTAGGTGAGAACTCAGGCTGATTGCCATTGACTCCTGGTGCAGCTAATGGTTTAACACTACCTGTCGATGAAGGCGTGGGCTGATTATTTCTGATTCGCAGTTCAGGAAATGGTTTCGGGGTAAGCTGATTGTTATTGATTCCCGGTGCAGATAATTGAGTAGTTCCAGTGGTGTTGCTAGTGTTGTTTTGGAAACTTAGGTTAAATGGATAGGAACTGATCCGTTTATCTCCCTTGGGGGATTGCTTGTTGAAGTATTCCCTTGCTTCTGATTTCAATTCCGGGGAAACTAACTTGTCTTGAAACTTTATATCTAAGACCTTACCATCAGGATCTACCACTAATACACCCAAAACAGCACCTTCAAGATTCGGCTTCTGCGTGGGTAATGTTTGACGGATGACAGGTTTTTGTTGAGCGTTGGGGTATTGTTGCTGGACTTCTTTTCTCAGGTTTGCGTAAGAGTCTAGCTGTGCAATCGCCAGTTGAGTTCCTTTGGCAGATAAATCGGATGCCTGTGACGTGGTTCCCCTAATTAGGGTTAAGCTATCCCCAGCCATTGGAGCTTGTTTTAGAGAATTTATCAGCGGGTTTTGAGCAATTCTAGACGCATTATTACCCGATTGCGTCATTTGTGAAGCCGTATTTCCCTGTGCTGTTGCAATGGGGCTAGTGTCAGATAAGTTTGGAGATTGGGCATTCCGCAGAATATCATCAGGTATTTGCTGTGACTGCAATTGTGGCAATCTATTTCCAGCCAACGGTTTTTGCACAATATCATCAGGTCTTGTCTGCGATCGCAATTCTGGTAATCTATTTACAGCCAGAGGCTGAGGTGCCTCGTATTTGGTGTCACTGACATTTACACGAGGAGCCGAGCTAGAGAATTTAGGGCTGGTATTGAATTTAGAACTATCAAATTTAGAAGCGTCAAATCCCAAATTACTACTAGGAATCATCCGTAAAGACTGCCTTGTAGGCAAAGAGGAAACCCGATAGTTACTCGATGATGCGGGTAGCGGAGGCAGTACTAGCTGACTGGATGGCGCTGGTGCCACTGGGGGCAATAGAGTTTGGGCGCTAAAGTTGGGAGTAGAAAGTGGCGCTATTGGAGGAAGTTGTTGTAAACCAACTTGGGGTGTGCTTTGCGGCAAACGGCTTTGATCCGCTTGGCTCAATTCTAAAAGTCCGACGGTTTTTGATGATGCTGTATCTTTGGGTTTGTTAGAATCCATAGGCATCAATGGCACAATCATCGCGATCGCACCGTGGATGCCAAGAGAAGCTATAGCTGCTATCCCAATTGGCTGGCTTAAGAGTTCTGGTATATTTTTAAACAGGGAGACGTAAGACATAGCTGTTATCGTTCACTCTACTCAGTTGCAGTTGACTAGCGATTTTCTCTTTTTGACCATCTTGCAAGATATGCATCCTACTAAGAAAATAATAACTTCCTATCCTGGCAATAAAAACGCCAAAACTGCCATTTATTCAAGTTTTTAATTGATCAATGACGCTGTATCATGTGTTCCAATTTGAGCTTGCTAAAGAGATTTTTTAAAAATTACTACTTTTGATTTCTTTTCTTATTGTTATGACGCACACAATTAAAATTAATATCTCGGATATTTATAAAGTTTAACTGAAAGCACAAGTTGGAGTAGATAACAATATCTCTTGAAGTTACCTTGTTTTTTCTACTGTTTTGCATTCAACTAAGCTTCTGTAACAGATGGCACACTCACTTATCCAAGACTAGTCCCTATGTGAAAATACTACCACATCAGCAGTCCCTAAATCTGTTGCAAATTGTACAATTTTATTGAAATTCTAGCCTTAAACCCCAGCAAAACTATTTTGGTTTTTATCAAAGGAGTCAGTCATGTGATCGCAATTCTAACTTTTGACTTCTTCTTCGTCAAAAAAGTTCAACTCTTTATCAATCATTCCATCCAAAATTTAAAATGCCGTTACCGACAGTTATTGTACCTGGATATCTAGAAAGCGCGATCGCTTACCGCCAACTAGAACAATCCCTACAACAGTTAGATTTTCCCACCGTTACAGTACCACTGCGACGGCGTGACTGGCTACCCACTATTGGAGGAAGACCTGTAACGCCAATTCTGCAACAACTTGATCTTACAATCAAGCATATATTAGAGCAATATAATGCTACTCAAATTAACTTGATTGCTCACTCAGCCGGAGGTTGGATATCCCGCATCTACATGGGAGAAAAGCCTTATTTAGGACGCGGTAATGTCAAACCATCTCTCTGGGAAGGGCATCCCCTGATTGCTACTCTCATCACCTTGGGTACACCTCATATTAGTCAAGAACGCTGGACGCGCTCCAATTTAGATTTTGTCACCAATAACTACCCAGGAGCTTTTTACAAAAACGTTCGTTACGTTTGTGTGGCTGGCAAAACTATCTTTGGACAAAGGCGACGCGGTAGTTGGTTAGCTTACAGTAGTTACCAATTAACCTGTGGTAAGGGCGACACTTGGGGAGATGGAATCACACCCATTGAAGCTGCTCACCTAGAAGGGGCAGAAAATCTGGTGATTGAAGGTGTGAGGCATTCTCCGAGAAGTCTTGGGATTTGGTATGGTTCAGCAGAACCCTTAAAAGCTTGGGTGCAATATTTGATTTAACTGATAATCTGGCGCTAGTCCCAACAATCGCTTAGTAAGCTGTTATGTATACAACTTGCATTATCAGGGCGGGCAGGATGCCCACCCCACAATTATTTTGAAAAAATATTAGTGCAAATTAAAGGCGCGACAGCTTAATTCATTGCTAGGCTATCGTCTAAAAACGACTAGTAAACAATTTCAGTTCACTTAAGTGGACTTGAGCTATTAGCCTCAGACTTAAGTCTGAGGCGGGCTAGTACCGCAATGGGGAAGTCTATATTTTTATTTGAGTAATGCAACATTTATTAATATTTCTTAGCTAAAATTGTAATAGTAATAAATATTTAAGTTAAGAACAGGAGGGGTGAGCTATGCAAAGCACCCAGTTCGATAAGATTTTGCGACGAGTAGCGACGATAATATCGGTAGTGATTCTGACTTTGTGCTTAATTTATATCTCTACCGGAGTAATGCTTTCTTTTTATTATGAACCGACAGCAGGCGGAGCTTATAACTCATTGAAGATGATTAATACACAACTGCCATACGGGTGGTTGTTTTGGAGAG
The DNA here is from genome assembly GCA_020829485.1 of Nostoc sp. CHAB 5834. The sequence continues at coordinate 92,817 of JAIVFU010000002.1, forward strand.
CGCATGATATTGCTGGTAACGCGGTAATTGCGATCGCTCTGATTCAAATTGTAGTGATGTTTTTAGGTCGGCAATTTCGCAAGAGTTGGCTGGCTGCTTGGATTAGCGGAATTTTGTTAACCTTAAGTGCCATCGGGCTGAATTGGACAGCGATGATCCTAGATTGGACTCAGGAAGGATACTGGCGTTTTAGCATTGAGCTAGGAACCATCGAAGCTATTCCTTTTATTGGTGGACAACTCCGCGAGATCCTAACTGGTGGTGGAGCCATTAACACAGTTACCGTCGAACACCTTTACACAATTCACAGTTATCTGATTTCGGTGGCAACCCTAATTCTTGCCATAGTGCATTTATCTGCTTTACTGTGGCAAGAATGGGAAATATATCAAGAAACGCCAAGACCAGAAATTGATAATTCGCAACAACCGCCAGAAGGCGAATTTATTCCTTCCCAAAGCTAATAAAAAGTTAGGAATTCTTTCTTCCCCTACTTCCCTTGCCTCATCCCCCAGGAGCCTCACTAGCCGACAATTGGACAAGGGATAGGTCTTCAACCTCTGGTAACTTTTCTAGAGAGAGGGGAGTGGATTGGGTAGCACCAGATAAACGTTTTAAAAGGCTAGGTCTGGGGTCATGCAACAGGTAAATAATGCGATCGCTAATTTCCCACTCTTGATTAGCTGACATTACCTGTAAACGTTCTTCTCGTTCTATCAATAGCGGTATCAACACCCCAGTCCGAATCTTTTCTTGGATGCGATCGCATTGAGTAGAAAACTCCAACTCATCTAGCGTAGTTGTCCCTAGCTTGACACGCCCATCATTCAAATATTCATTCCAAGTTTTAATCCCTAAGTCTGGGATAAAAGCTTGCTCAACTTTATTACTAGCCGAAATATTCGCTTGCGGATCGCGGGGGAAAACAGCTAAAACGCGCGGCGGACTAAACTCCTCAGCTGCTCGTTGAGCCAAAACAAAATTTACCTCACCATTACTAGTCATAGCCAAAAACGTACCTATAGAGCCAAGTCCCGCCTCTTCCAAAACAGCAGCATCTAGCGCACTGCTAGCAATCACCCGCAGATTTTGCGCCTCAGCTTGCACAAGACATTCGGGGTCAGTATCAATCATGACTACGTTTTCTCCCCGTTCTTGAAAGAAGCGGGCAATCAAAAGACTTAACGGATTACAACCTACAATCACTGCCCCAGTTACGTCTTTGGAAGTGATTTGCAACCATTTAGCAACCCAGCCAGCTGTTAGCCCTTGGCAGACAACAGTCATGATAATTGTGAGGAAAACTAAAGCTTTGATGGAATCACCGCCGTTAATGCCGCGCTGTGTCAGCGAAATCGCAAAAAAAGAAGCGACGGAGGCAGCAACAATTCCTCTAGGAGCAACCCAGCTTAAAAATACTTTTTGTCGCCAGTTTAAGTCACTATTCCAGGTACATAAAAGGATATTAATTGGGCGAACGACAAACATTAATACTAAAACAGTGAATAAACTACCCCAACCCAAAGCAAACACACTGGCAATAGATAAATCAGCAGCTAATAAGATGAACAGCACCGAGACGCTGAGAATTGTCAGTTGACCCTTAAAACTTCTTAACAGGCGTTCTTCTGGGACTGAGGAGTTAGCAAAGACTGCCCCTGCAACTACTGTTGTCATTACTCCCGATTCACTGCGGATCATTTGCGATAAGGTAAACAGGCTCCAAAGTATCGCCAATACCACTAAGTTTTTTAGCTCGAATGACAGAAAACTGGCGCGTTTGAAAATCAAACTCATCAGATAACCGCCAGCACCACCAATTGCCGCACCAACACCCAGGCGCATCAACAAACCGACGATCGCATTAATGGGGTCAGCATCGCCATTTAAAATCGTGTCAAGGACGACGAAGGCGAGGATAGCCCCTACAGGGTCAATTAAAACCCCTTCTCCTTCCAAGAGTGTTGCTACTTGCCGATCTACATTGATTTGTTTGAGCAAAGGCCCAACGACGGTTGGGCCCGTAACCACAACGATGGAAGCATAGAGAAAAGCTATCTTCCAGGGGAATTCACCCAGCCAGTGAGCAGCCATACTCCCACCAAGCAATGTGATCAGCGTTCCTAGAGTGACGAGCAATTGTAAGCTGACAGAAACTCTACCTAACTCACGCAGATCCAAGTTAAGTCCGCCTTCAAACAAAATGATTGCCGTTGCTAGGGCGACAATAACTTCCAATCCACTGCCGAGTAAATGGGGATGCAACAGCCCGATGCCATCAGAGCCAAAGAGGATGCCCAACAGCAATAACAAAACGATGCTGGGTATCCGAAAGTATGCAGCCAGCACTTGGGCGCTAATGCCTGCAAGGACGGCGATCGCCATCTGTAGGGTAATTTCAAAAGATGCTTCCATGTTGTAGATTTTGAGCGATTTATTTCAAAATCTCTTATAAAAAACCGTAGACATTAACTTTGCACGGTACAACATCATACCCTTTGTCCATTGTAGAAGTTAGCGTTTTTTCTTAGGACTTACGCAATAACTCTCTGAAACTCTCATTCCTTTGTGACAGCAGTCGCTCATGGGGGAAACCCCCAAGACCGCGCTGCCTCTCCTTTGCGCCTTTGCGGTTCGTTTTTCCATTATTTTGCGTAAGTCCTGTTTCTATCTGCACGTCCCTTTAAGCGAACTCCAACAAATAAATTATTCGATGTTGTGGGGTGGACAACATGAGCGCCCAGTTCACAGGACGGGCGGGAGGCCCATCCTACAAGAAATATTGGGATATTTTATTACTTGGAAGTCCCTTAAATCCCCAGCGCCGGACGCTGATGAACCCTGCGGCTTGCCGCAAAAGTATCTACAGAATTCTTTTGCTGTCTCCATGTCTTTGTATCCTCTTCAAGCTTTTGCCTCCACCCAGTTTAGCCGCCACAAACTTTTTTTGGCAAAAGCTGTTGACAAAGGCCAGGAAATTGGTTAACTTATAAAAGGTCTGAGTCCCATGCCCCCATCGTCTAGAGGCCTAGGACACCTCCCTTTCACGGAGGTAACGGGGATTCGAATTCCCCTGGGGGTACTTAAAAACAATCAAAGATCAAAAGTATTTTTTGCTGGAAATCTACCAAATTAAACTATCATCCAGGCTTTTACCTGGATGATAATTTGACTAGAGATAAGCTTCAATGCTTGGCTAACTCTTCTACACGTTGGTGAATAGCCAGAAGATTTGACCGCAAATCTTTACTCAGACGGTTTTCAATGATTCCCACTGGCATAGTCAGTTTAGGCCAAACTTGAATTGTGTAGCAAAGATTTGTTCCTACATACTCACCAAGAGAATAAGGCTCTAAGCACCAGCTACCAGAAAAGCCTTTAAAATCTCCCTCCACCATGCGGAAGTTAATTTCCTTGGGGAAGTATTCTTCCAAATCTAGAACTACCCGCGCACTAAAGTTGAAATTCAGTAAGCGCTGGGAGCCTACTTGCTCCAGTCTAATTCCACCATTGGGATGCTCGATTAGACGACTTTTAGCGAGGTTAGGGAGAAAGTCAGGTAAGGCTTCATAATCTGTCAGAACCTTCCAGATTTGTTCCACTGGTTGGGGAATTTGGACTTTGGCGGTGATTTGTCGTTGTCGCTGTGCTATTTTCTCAATTTGAACTTCTACCTTAGCTGCCACGACTGCATCAATAGTCAAATCCCCTTCGAGGTTGATGTCATCACTAAGAGACTGGGAATCAAGGTTCTCTGTTGTGTTCTGTTTTTTAGTCACTTTCAGAATTATGGTTTGCTTTCGTCAGAAAATTGGGGCAGAGTCAGGGTGAAGCAAATTTCGCTCTGTTCAGAATCCGAAATTGGCAGACTTTCAACTGCGATCGCTCCATTCAAATGCTGTACTAAAGACTTGACTAAAGCAAGTCCCAAGCCAGTCCCTGGAGTCCAGCGCCCTTTTCCGCGACGGAACTTGTCAAAGATATAAGTCGCCTCTTCTTGAGAGATGGCACGTCCTGTATTCGTCACCTTCATGATAACTTGATCAATTTGTTGATCAACTTGGTGAGAGGCTTTGAGGTGGACGATTGTATCATGCTCTGAGTATTTACAGGCATTTGTTAACAATTCTTGTAGAATGCGGTCAAAACTCTCCAGTTCAGTTTGCAGTTTTAGTGATTCTTCTGGTAAATCTACAGAAATCTTTAATCCTTTCTCTGCGAGTTTTTTCTCGAAAGATGCTGCTATATTTTGGATTTTAGTATTTAAATCTATAGATTCTAATTGCGGGGCTTCGTGAGGCGACTCTAGTTTCTGGAGTGTCAACAAGTCATTAATCAAGTTAATTTCTTTTGTACATTCCTGCTCTAGGATATCCATGTATCGAACCTGACGCTCTGGCGCGATTCCTGGCAAACGTAAGTTCCGAATTGACATGAGCATGTTTGTCAAAGGATAGCGCAAGCGATCGCTCATGTTACTCATAAATTCATCTTTGAGTTCATTGAGTTTCCGCAGTTGCTCAACATACTGCCGGGTTCTTTCATGCAACTTTGCCTGGAGTTCCAGACTACTCTGTAATTTCGCCGTCCGCTCATCTACCAAAGTTTGCACTTGGCGCAATGTCTGTGACTGAATTATGGCGTTACTTACTTGAGCACAAACCAGTTCCACAAGATTTAATTCTGCTGCCTGCCAACTGCGAGTCACAGCTTGCTGTAGCACCAAGAATCCTAAGATTTTACCTTGACTCTCTAATGGCACTAATAAGACCGCAGGCAATTGCTCTATTGCAAATAATGGAGCAACTGACGAAGTATCATTTTGCTGTGTGTAATCATCGAAGATTACTGGTTTGGCAGAATCTATGAAGGCACGCTGGCATAAACCACACTCTGAAAGCAAGAAAGACTGATCTTCTAAGGTATCTGGTTTAGTAGTACGAGAAATTTGTGTTTCCTTAGCCCATTCACCAACCACTCTAGCTTTCGCTTTCGGAATTTGTTTTTTAGCTTGAGTCCTAAATAGTGGGTCTGTATATTTTAGTAATATGAGCAAACCTCGATCTGCTTGTAGAGATTCGGCAGTAGAGGCGATAACTAACTGGAGCATTTGATTAAGCTCCAAGTTGCTACGGCTCAGTAGTGTTAGTTGCTTGATCAAGCTTTGATACTGATTGCTCTTTTGCAGATACTGTTGTTGATGAGCAATTAGCTGGGCTTGTGCTACACGAGAAAAAGCGATCGCGCAAGACGATTCCACCTGTTTTAGCAGTTGTTTTTCTGATTCACTCCAATCATAGGGTTGGAATTTTATCAGACTAATCGCGCCATTATTATTGCCACCAAACCGGGTAGGAATTGCCAAAACTGCTTTTATCGGTAGTGGCAAATATTGACACCCAATTACCAGACTGTTCTGAATGATGGAAATATCTTCAATAGTCAATGGTTCAGCAGCACATTGCAGCACTGGCGAGTGCATAAGCAACTGTTCCATCGAAAATATCTCTTCTGGGTGTGGTAACGCTAGATACTCATCAGCACACCAATTACTAGTAGTCGCTTCGTCGGATGCCTCACCCGTTACTGAAACCAAGCAGCAACAATCTACTTGAAAGACAACTCCTAGCAATTTGGCAATATCTTGCAGCATCAAGTCCGTAGTGGAGCTATTGGCAATGATTTGGTTAATCTTTTCTACCAACTTGTGGGCAGGTTCTTCCTGATGCTGCATCAGCTTGACTTGGTAAGGTTGTAGTCGATCTATGTCATCTACATAATGTGGCGGCGACGATAAAGGCTTTTTCATTCTTGGCACGCCCTCAGATAATAACTCCATTGTTTTTGCACCCAACTGGTTGGCATATTCTTCACCGTTAGTTGTGTTGCTCCACCGTGATAATTGACAATTTTTGTATGAATACTTTCTCTCACCTGTTATAGCCCTTTTCTATGGGAGATGACCAAGTTTCCGTTATATTAAGCAAATTGCTACATAGGTAGTGAGATACTTAGGATATTCTAAAATGTCCCAACCTGATTATTTTTGGCTGGTTTATCTTATTTATATTGAGATAATTAACTAACTTTGACTTAGAATATCCTGTCTGTAAGTATACATAAACCGTAATTTCTCTGGAATCTCAGGGAAAATCCCCCAGCTATAACCGTAAAAATACTGGATCTATTTTAAATACTTTGTAAAATTTTGTTTTTATTTGTTAGAATAAATAAAACTAAATTCTCAATGCAGCCCAATTATTTAGTAAAAATAACTGAGCTGCATTGTCTGAATATAAAACTATCCAGCCAAACTCTCGACACTCAGAGGAACCATATCGCCATTTCTGGTCAGACCTAACAACATTGGTTCTTGGGGTTGAATTAGTTGACCTGTGAGTACACAGCGTTCTTCTTGCTCAGCTGTGGCAGCGATGCTAGCTCGAATATCGGTTCGGGAAAATCGAGGCTTCCATTCACCTGATTTTTGCTGGACATAATTCCAAAGGATATCTCGGATCAAAGCTTGATATCCCTGATTGCCAGCTATTTCTTTGAGCTTATCTTTCAGTTCCCGCTCTAGGCGGATGCTGGTAACTTCCATATCGGTGGTTGGGGTGCGAGCGATCGTATGCATCACTATTTCTCCTTAAAGGTATAGACAAGATAGTAATACAAGTGTAGTATGTTTAAAGCGATATTCAATAGGTGAAATTTTCTGTGAAATCCATTTACCCCATCTCTACTTCAATTTTGTGTGCCACCAATTGCCGAACCAATTGGGAATCGGCTGCTATGGGAGTGGAGTATTTATTTATGGGCGATGGTAGCCGAAATCATGGGCAAATCACAGAGGGTAATTATGATTTTAGACATCTCAGCATTAGTGCGCTGATTGCAAAACCAGAACTAGATGAAGAAACGGGGGAGTACAGACAAAGGAATACTGTACCGATATAAGACCAGAAAATTTTCCGGTCAATTCTAACCCCCGCTTCACTAAAAACTTGAAGCGGGGGTTTTTTTATAAGGAGTTAAGCTGTGACGATATCTTCTGGTGCGTCCGCTGCGCGAACAATGGGCGGCGCGAACGCAATGCAAGTGTTAGAGCAATCTGTGGTGGTGTTTTCTCAAAATTACTTGCCACTGTGTCAGATCAATATCAAGCGGGCGATTGTGCTGTTACTAACAGACAAAGCTCAACCGCTAGGTTTTACCACAGAAGGCGGATGGCGAGTTCACTCACCCAATTTGGTAATTGATGTGCCACAACACATTCGCTTAACAATTAGTTCTAATGAGCGGATGTGGAAAGTTCCGCCAGTGAATCGGCGGGAAGTGTTGCGACGAGATCATCACACTTGCCAATACTGCGGTGGCGGCAAACATCTAACGCTAGATCATGTGATGCCGCGATCAAGAGGCGGTTCTCACACTTGGGATAACGTAGTCACAGCTTGTGAGAGATGTAACTCCCGTAAAGGTTATCGCACCCTCTTTGAGTCTGGTATGCAACTGCGTACCAAGCCAAAAGCACCAATCCACCCCGCGATTTCTTTTGCCGAACAGTTTTGGATAGATATGCAAGGAAGCCTGGAATAACAGGAGAGCATAAGGAATGCTGAAATTAACTTACACTGAAAGCAGTTTTTATTTGGAATGTCTCACTCTGTCGCTAGAAGAATGGGTAGCGCAGCGAGTGATTTTAGCCCTGCGAGTTGGGCAAAGTTTATGCATTGAACCCAGTACCGCTTCCTTTTTGCTTCCTGTTGATTTACCAGGAGTAGAAGTGCTTAAGGCTGAGGTAAAAAGGGATGACGGAGAAATTATTGCCCTTTCTGCCTGCGATGCCGAATATATGGAAGTCACCCTGCGGGGTTCTTGGCTATTAGATAGTTCTAAGGATGCTGTAGGTGTGTTTTTCACCACCATGAGCGATCACGCTGAGTTCTTTTTGCACAAACTCTGGCAAGAATCTCAAGCTTGTGCTTCTGTCATGAGCGAATAAACGAAATAGTAGGGTAACTCAATTTTGGATTTTGGATTTTAGATTTTTTCTCGCGTTGAAATTTGGGGGTAACTCCTGAAGACACTGCGAGAACAAACCTTTTTGGATTTTGGATTGAATAGTCCTTATTTCTGGGATGCACCTGATAAACTGTTTTTCCCTGAAATTTAGCTGGGACTGTAAAGGTAGGGTTTTCTACTTTGGCTCTTTGCTGGATGAGCTTGAACTTGTCCAATATGGATTTTACTTAAAGGCTTGTTCAACCCCAATTGTGGGGTGATACTACAAGCTGTAATCGTAGAGGCGATCGCAACAAAACTAATTATCTGTTGTCGCTTCAAGGAGTTGTCTGTCACGTCAGACTTTTAAAGATTCACCCAATCATAAGCTGTAGTATGATTTTTCAGAGGGTTTAGCAAGCTCAAATATAAATGCAGAAGCTTTTCTAGACAATTTCAAAAAACTTTTCTGAAACCCCTTGACACCTCTTGTAGTATTTTGTAGTATATATGTAGTGAGGCGAAAGACAAAGCTTCTCAAGGGTAAAAGTCATGTTCTACATACAACTAAAAGACAGGTGTTGGAATAAATCAAAGTCCCCAGTCAACAAAGCTGTTCCTACTTATAAACCATCGGAAGTAGAGGCAATTAACCAAAAAAGTTTTGAGTTTGCACTCAGCAAAACTACAGAATACATCCGTAATACACAATAGGGTTGTTATCTAGAATTTCGGTTGTTTTCCTAACAGTTTCTAACAGTTCAAAGTAATTTTTCTGAACCTTGAAAACTAAATAAGAAATGGGCAAGTTCACCAACAAATCTGTGCCTAAAAACCTATACTTTTTATTCTCCTCTTTTCACTTGTTTGATGGGGTCATAGCTCAAATGGCTAGAGCGCCTGCCTTGCAAGCAGGAGGTTATGGGTTCAAGTCCCATTGATTCCACTAATGGTGTCTGAAGCCAAAGTGGTCGAGGCGCTGGTTTGTGGAACCAGTCATAGCGGGTTCAAGTCCCGTCAGGCACCCTTGAATGGAAGATGTTGCTGAATGGACGGCAACTGGTCTTGAAAACCAGAGTACAGCAAACTGTAGGGGTACCCTACGGGAAGCAAGCTACGATTCCTCCATCTTCCTCTTTTCCACCTGAAGCCGAAAAGCGAGGCGCTGTGCTGATAACACAGAAATAGGAGGGGCAGTACCTCCCTGGTGGATTTATATCTAATGTTGGTGTTACAAGGCTTGCGATGTAAGTATACGATCGCACTTGCTCATTTCTTAATTTAAATTAACTAGGGTGGTTGGCATAACGGCTGTGCAGATAGCTTTTAACCCGCAGAAATAGGTTCGACTCCTATACCACCCATTATGAATAGGAACTAGCGATCGCTAGTTGAGCATGTTGCAATAATATGTCTTTATCCAGAGAATTTACGGGATATTGCGGTGTTACTGCCAATAGTTTATCGATTCTTTCTTTGGCTGCTTCCACTACTGATTCGTCTAAGCTACCCTTGCTAAGGGAATCAACAAAATCTTCAGCAATCTGATAAGTTCTTTCAATAGATGATGAATTAATATTACGCGAGACAATAAATAGGTCGCAGCCTGCATGAAATGACTGCGCTACAGTACCAGCTTTAATAAACATATCTGAGATGGCTTTCATATCTAAGTCGTCAGATACAACCACTCCTTCAAAGCCAAGTTCCTCTCTAAGTATGGTTTTGAGAATAGCCTGGGAAAGCGTTGCTGGCACATCAGCATCTATCTTAGGAAATAAAATATGGGCAGTCATGATTAAAGGAATCTGTACTTCGATTAAAGCTTTGAAAGGTATGAGTTCTCGAAGTCGCAGGTCTTCTAAAGTTAGATTCAGTATTGGTAGCTCAATGTGAGAGTCTTTGCTGGTGTCTCCATGTCCGGGGAAGTGTTTGGCGCATCCCAAAATTTCTGACTCTTGAAGTCCAAGGTAGTACTCACGAGCATCGTTTGCAGCAATTTCGGGAGTGTTACCAAAGGCACGAGATCCAATGACGGGGTTGTGGGGATATGAAAAAATATCTGCTACAGGTGCCCAAGATAAATTTATTCCTAGTGATTTTAGTTCTACTGCTGTGGCTTTTGCTACTTCGCGGGCGTGCGATCGCAGCAACAACGCATGAGGAAACCGCGTAATCGGCAGTGGTGTACGAATCACACGACCTCCTTCATGATCCAAAGTCATAAACATCGAATCACGTTCAGTATATTCTCGTATCTGATTGTTTAAATCTTTGAAGCTTTCTAGCCAAACTTGATATGGAGTGCTATCCAAAAAGTTCTTGGCGAAAAAGATTACCCCAATCGGTTTCAATTCATTGAGGGCACGTTTATCATCATCGCTTAATGTCGTGCCAGAAATACCTAGAATCAGGTGATGTCCAAAGCGTTTTAGCTCCTGCGATATTGGCATAATCCTTTACCTATACTTGTGTAGCAAACAACTGGCATGTTCAACCCAGGGCTATTTCGTTCTAGACAGAAACCGCCCAGAACTGAAGTTCTTTGGCTTTTAGCTAAAGTCCGTTAAAACGGACTATAACCTTTTCTCAGTCGTCTTTAGACGACTTTCGCTATTAGACTCAGAATTCATTCTGAGGCGGACTAGATGAGAATGAAATAGCCCTATGTTCAACCTATGAAGACATAAATCCTGATTCTACACCCTTATGGGGAGTGGGAACTTTTAAGAGGCAGAAGGTAAAGAATTTTCTGTTTGCTTTCCTACTTGTTGAACAATACTTTATATTCAATACCTTTGAACCTCTCAGTAACTCTTTAAAAAAGACTGATTTATAAAAAGAAACAGTAAATATACTCTCGGCAAATATTATTCATTATTTCACAATTTAGAGCCAAATTACATGATATTACTTACGTAAGTGTACATTAGTTTTTCCGCAAAAAGCCTTTTGCGGTACTCCTTTGCAGTCGCTCTGTGAAAGCATCCTACCATCTAAATCTCAGGAGACTTATGTCTATAAGTTTATTCAATAACTATCTAGATAAAATTTTTTCCAAATTTTATAATATTTGTTATGAAAATTATAAAGGATTGACTAAAAATCCCAGATGGCTTGTAATGCGTAAAATTGCCCGATTTAAAACTGGGCGAACTATAATGATATTTTTGTTAAAACCCTCAAAAAAATTATCTTCATCAGTTGTTAATGAAAACAATAGTTGTTTTACAGATGTGAATGTAGACGATGTTGTTAACACCCTCAATACTGAAGGATTATATTTGGGAATTAATTTACCCCAAGAGATTGTTAAAGAAATAGTCGAATTTGCTTACTCAACAGTTTGCTATGGGAATCGAAAAAAAAATATGGGTTTCTTTTATCATCAAAAGGAACAAGCTAAAATCAAGTCAGGAAAACATTTTATCATCGGTAGTTATTTTAATACGTCTTTGCTTTGCCCTGCTATAAAAAAACTTCAAAATGATCCAAAGTTATTGGCAATAGCTGCTAGATATTTAAATGCTCAACCAGTACATCAAGGGAATATGATGTGGTGGAGTTTTTCAGGAGAAACAACGTATCATCAAAAAAGCCAAGCTGCTCAATTGTTTCATTACGATATAGACGATTATCGGTTTATAAAATTTTTCTTTTATTTGACTGATGTAGATGATCAAAGCGGGTCTCATATCTGTGTTCGTGGTAGTCACAACAAGAAGAAGCTGTCATATCTTTGGCTACGTAAACGAGAGACAGATGAAGAAATCATCGATTATTATGGGTCTGAATCTTTAGTAAAGATTTGTGGCAAAGCTGGTTTTGGATTTGTGGAAGATCCGCTTTGTTTTCATAAAGGAATTACCCCTACTCATAAAGACCGTTTAATATTACAAATAGAATTTGCCCAAACTGACTATGGAATGCAGCACGACTTCCGAGCATCTTCTCTACTGAAATGTATTTAGGTAACTTATGTGGTAATGAGTTTATTCTTCAGTTTCTACAATTGTCACCATGATGTAACAGCAAAAATACTTAAATAAAATATATTTAGTCTTTATTTTTACACAAATTAAATGTTTGCCGAAATTTCCTGCATGTAAATCTAGATGAAATGCTTGCCAAAACCTATTACCAACAATGAGATTGGCAATTTTGTTGAGTAGGTGCGCGTAAGTAAAATTCCCTTTGGCAAAAGTTTTTTGGGGGAGCGATCGCACAATAACTGCCAAATGTAACGGATTGCAACGTATAATGAGAATCGACAAAACCATTAAGAAATATTGAAGGGCATTAGGGTTAAATGCGAGTAGCGATCGCGGGTGCTGGTTTAGCAGGACTTTCCTGCGCGAAATATCTCACAGACGCAGGTCACACTCCCATTGTCTTGGAAAGCCGGGACGTATTGGGTGGTCTTGTTGCGGCGTGGAAAGACTCTGACGGCGACTGGTACGAAACCGGTTTACACGCCTTCTTTGGGGCATATCCGAATATGCTCCAATTGCTCAAGGAGTTGGGCATTGAAGACAGACTCCAGTGGAAAGATCATACGTTGATTTTCAATCAACCAGACAAGCCTGGGACACTCTCACGTTTTGATGTTCCAGATATTCCATCTCCTTTCAACGTGATTGCATCGATTCTTCGCAACAAAGACATGTTGACTTGGGAGCAGAAGATTCGGTTTGCCGTTGGCCTACTTCCAGCAGTGGTTCGGGGTCAAAAGTATGTTGAAGAGATGGATAAATACAGCTTCTTAGAGTGGTTGAAAAGGCAAGGTGTTGACGAGCGGGTAACTAGTGACGTTTTTATTGCCGCATGTAAAGCACTCACCTTTATCAATCCTGATGAAGTTTCGGCAACGATTCTGTTAACTGCACTGAATCGCTTTCTGCAAGAACGATATGGCTCCAAGATTGCATTTTTGGATGGTTCTCCCACAGAACGTCTATGCAGCCCGATCGTAGATTACATCACAGAGCGCGGTGGAGAAGTGCGGTTGAATGCCCCCTTGAAAGAGATTTTGCTCAACGCCGATGGCACGGTAAAAGGATACTTGATTCGAGGCTTAAATGGGGCAGAAGATGAAGTTATCACAGCAGATTCCTATGTATCTGCCATGTCGGTTGATCCTTTGAAAGTCATGTTGCCTAAACCTTGGAAGCTTATGGAGTTTTTTCAAAAGCTAGACGGTTTGGAAGGAGTACCAGTGATTAACCTGCATCTGTGGTTTGATCGGAAACTCACAGAAATTGATCACTTGCTTTTTTCGCGATCGCCCCTCCTAAGCGTTTATGCTGATATGAGCAATACCTGCCGTGAATACGCCAACCCCAATCGCTCAATGCTGGAATTAGTTCTAGCTCCGGCAAAAGATTGGATTGCCAAATCTGATGAGGAGATTGTGGCTGCAACGATTGCTGAGTTGGAAAAACTTTTCCCCGATCACTTTGGGGGAGACAATCCAGCAACATTGCTGAAATCTCATGTGGTGAAAACGCCGCGTTCAGTTTACAAAGCGACCCCAGGTCGTCAACAGTACCGCCCCGCACAAGTTACGCCCATTGCCAACTTCTATCTCGCCGGAAGTTATACCATGCAACGCTACTTAGGCAGTATGGAAGGTGCCGTACTTTCTGGTAAGCTGACAGCGCAGGCAATTTCTGAGGCTCTCCCGGTAGCAAATTCCTCAAACCTGCAAACGCTCACCCGACCGCCCGCAACGAATGCTGCAACTGCCTGATTCCCCCCCGCGCATGAAAACGCTGGTCTCTGTAGACGAGTCATACAAACTTTGTCGGCATCTCACAGCAAAGTATGCCAAGACTTTTTACCTGGGTACTTTGCTCATGAGTCCGGTAAAACGTCAATCTATTTGGTCAATTTACGCTTGGTGTCGCCGTACAGATGAATTGGTAGATGGGCCCGCATCTGCTATTACCACGCCAGAAACCCTAGACCTATGGGAACAGCAGCTGGAATCGATTTTTGCGGGACACCCATTAGAAAATTACGATGTCGCTTTAGCTGATACCCTCCAGCGCTTTCCGATGGACATTCAGCCCTTTCGGGATATGATTGCCGGTCAGCGTATGGATTTATATCGCAGTCGTTATGAAACCTTTGAGGATTTATACCTCTACTGTTACCGCGTTGCTGGCACTGTCGGCTTAATGTCAACAGCAGTTATGGGTGTAGATAGCACCATATACACCGCTCCGTGGCAGCAGAACAAACAACCTTATGTTCCCACAGAAGAAGCGATCGCTCTAGGAATTGCCAATCAACTCACCAACATCCTGCGGGATGTGGGAGAAGATGCCAAACGGGGACGAATCTACATTCCCCTTGAGGACTTGGCAAAATTCAACTACACCGAGCAAGACTTTTTCAAAGGTGTGGTAGATGATCGTTGGCGGGCATTGATGCGCTTTCAAATCGATCGGGCCCGTCAATTCTATAGCACATCCGACCAGGGAATTACTTATTTAGCATCCGATGCCCGTTGGCCTGTGTGGGCAGCATCAATGCTGTATGGTCAAATTTTGGAGGTGATTGAACGCAACGATTATGATGTGTTCAGTCAACGAGCTTACGTTCCCCAGTGGAAAAAGTTACGCACCTTGCCCCTGGCTTGGATGCGATCGCAAGTCCTTTAAAAAATTAGTCATTTGTCCCTAGTCCTTAGTCCTTAGTGTTTTATAAATAACCAACGGCTAATAACAAATGACAAATGACTATTGACTCTTAAGAGCAAGTCTGATAACATTGATATTCGTGAGTCATGGAGAGGTGGCTGAGTGGTCGAAAGCGGCAGATTGCTAATCTGTTGTACGGCAGGCAACTCCGTACCGAGGGTTCGAATCCCTCCCTCTCCGTTTTCGAGCTTTTGATACACAGAGTATATTCTGTGTAATACAATAATGCTAATCTACTGGTAAATATTTCTACTCCTAAAGATGGATGATATGATTTATCTTTTGGAGTCTTGATAAGATCCAGCTAACTTAGAAATCTAGTTTGAATCTTACTTTTAGGCTCCTAAATATCTGAGGAGTCAAATTTATTTATGAGAAAAATTAGCGCCGCCTTAACCTTCAGTATAGCTACCCTAGCAATTGGGTTCCTAGTTGGGGCTTGTGGTGATAATAGTACCCCCAATGGAACAGCTAACATCGGAAGTACCGCTACCCCAGCAGCAAACTCAACTACTACAAGCACTGCTCAAGGGCTAAAAATTGGTTCCCTGCTACCGACAACAGGCGACTTAGCTTCTGTTGGACAGCAGATGCTAGGTTCTGTTCCTTTACTCGTTGATACTGTCAACGCTTGTGGTGGGGTGAATGGCGAACCAGTTACCTTGGTACAAGTAGACGACCAAACCGACCCCAGAGCAGGCGCAGCCGGTATGACTAAACTAGCAACTTTAGATAAAGTGGCAGGTGTAGTTGGTTCCTTTGCTAGTAGCGTTTCTAGTGCAGCAGTCTCCATTGCTACGCCGAATAAAGTTATGCTGGTTTCTCCTGGTAGTACTAGTCCCGTCTTTACTGAAAAGGCCCAAAAAGGTGACTATAAAGGCTTTTGGGCGCGTACTGCTCCTCCCGATACCTACCAAGCACTAGCATTAGCCCAACTTGCCAATAAAAAAGGTTTCAAGCGAATTTCTACAGTCGTGATTAATAACGACTATGGCGTTGGCTTTGAAAAAGCATTTGTGCAAACTTTTGAAAAATTGGGTGGAACCATAGTTAATAAAGATAAACCTGTCCGCTACGACCCGAAAGCCCAGACATTTGATACAGAAGCGGCGGCTGCTTTTGCTGGTAAACCAGATGCAGTCCTGGCTGTACTGTATGCTGAAACTGGTAGTCTGTTCTTGAAAGCCGCCTATCAGCAAGGTGTGACAAAGGGAGTGCAAATTTTACTGACAGATGGAGTGAAATCACCTACTTTTCCCGAACAAGTTGGCAAAGATGGTGATAAATTTATTTTAACCGGAGCGATCGGTACAGTACCTGGTTCTGATGGTAAAGCACTAGAAGCTTTCAATAAGCTGTGGAAGGATAAAAAGGGTGGTGCGCCAGGAGAATACGCTCCTCAAGCTTGGGATGCGGCTGCTTTATTGACATTGGCGGCACAAGCTGCTAAAGAAAATACAGGTGTTGGTATAGCTGGCAAAATCCGTGAAGTGGCTGATGGGCCTGGGACGGAAGTTACCAATGTCTGCGAGGGATTGAAGTTACTTAAAGATGGTAAAAAGATTAACTATCAAGGAGCCAGTGGCAACGTAGATGTTGATGCTAACGGCGATGTCGTCGGTGTTTATGATGTTTGGACAGTAGGAGACGATGGCAAAATCAAGGTAATTGATAAAGTTACCCCCAAGTAAAAGTTAGGGCGTTGCTGAATGGAGGTATGAATTTGGATGTAAAGACGTAAAATTTTACGTCTCTACAAGGATTTTCACCATAACGCACAATCGTTTTCATACCGCAATCAGCAACGCCAAAGTTAGGAGTTAGGAGTTAAGAGTTATGAGTGAAACATTACTAACTCTTAACTCTTAAAAGCCAGTAAAGTTGTAACCAACTCCTAACAACAAGCCTATATCAGTTTCATCGAAAAATCCGGCATTCACGGCAGCCGTTGCTGTGAATTGAGGAGTTAGAGGCACATCAATGCCACCAGATACCAAAAAGGCTAATTGCGAATCATCACCAGTTTTGTAAGCTGCACCCACTCCAACGTAAGGTGCGATCGCTAACGGTTCGCTAAAAGCATCTGCTGACTGAAAGGTAAAATCGTAGGTGATCGGGACTAGAACTGTAGTGTTGTCCCCAAATACGGCTGAGGGTCGCACCGATATAGAATTTGTAACTCCGATTTTGCTGACTACTGCGAAGTTACCGTCGCCCAAAGATGAGTCACCACCACTCAAACCAATGTTTGCAGCGACACCAATATAGCTGCTGCCACCACGGGTAGTTGTACCTAAATCAATATCTGATTGCGCCACTTTGGTAGCAGATGGTTGAGCAGTAGTTTGATAAGTTGCTTGTACAAACTCTGAGGTGAGCGTTGCAGATGAGGTTGCGACTGTGCCTGGAATGGGTGTAGGCGTTACACTAGCGTCTTCCTGGATTGCAGCGTTGGGTAACTCCTGTCCGTTGGTTAAATTTGTTACTGTAAATGTCTCAGATGTTTCTGTAGAAAGATTTTGGCTTACAGTGTCTAGTTCTGCACTAAACTCGCTGGGAGAGGCTACGGTTGCGGAAGGGTCAGTTAATGCTTTACTGCTCACCTTGTCAACTGTCTGGGCACTTGCAGATAAGCCGCTACTCAGGACTGTAAGAGCAGCTATACTTGGCAACCAAAAAACACCTTTACGAAAAAAAATAGTACTCACGTTCACTCCTAAAACAATATTGCCACGAAAAATAAAGGGTTTTGTTGATTAAAGTCAACAAATTTGGGCAATACTCAAAATTTAACACCAAAAAATCGGTTTTTACATTTTGACTTTGCTGGATTTATCTAGTTAATATTTACTAGTGAACTACTCAGATTTGCCTACGGCTGAAGTCTGAGCTTCCCAATTCGTCGGGAAAAGCCTCCAGGACTTCGTAGTACTAGAAAGTCTGACATTCCCTCCAAGGGCAGGAGTCCTGGTTCCCAAGACCCAAATCTTTCTCTTGCGACATATACTTATTAGCTTGGTTTTAGCTTGTGGCATTGATGGTCAAGACACCCACCATAATACCCGAAAAAATTGCGGACTCATCATAACATAAGCGCATTTGTTTTTACTTGGTAAAAACAAATTCCAGATGCAATCCTCATCCCCCGCTCACAATCCCCACCTTATGAGTACATTGAAGGTGGGGACTTCCGTGATACGTTAAAAAATTAAATACCATATCTTCAATATCTAGAATTTGATAGATGACAAAGAGTATGGTTGTCTATCTCCGTCATGCTGTACAGAAATTGCGCTTTGCAACAAAAAAAGCTGATTATGAAGTTATATTACGAAGCTTGCAAAAATATTTAGAAATTGTCTTCAAGGCAAACATAGTTCTAAGGTAGAACCTATTAGGAGAGACTTGAGGCAAATATGATGAGCGGAAATAATATTCAAAAATATCGGTTTGTCTGTACCCTGACTTTCGGTGACATCTACGGTCAAATAATTGTTTGGTTGATTACAATTACCCTAAGTTTGGCATCAGCCTTGGCGCTTATGGGTGCTAAACGTCCCGTGTACGCTTTAGCAACAGCTGGTCTTGTAGTTCTGCTATCACTACCTTTCTTGTTGTTTGCGTTTGTCACTACCTTGTTAAATCATATTGAAGTCACTCCTGTAGGGCCTGAAACCAAAATGGAACCCATGCCAGGTAATGTGTCTCAGCAACAACCTGTACAAGCGACTAGCTGAAGAGTTAGGAGTAGAGACGCGATTAATCGTGTCTGCACAGGAGAGACTTCATTTTTAGCTCTTAGGGACTGACAAATAAAAAAATATACAACTATTTATTGTGGGGTGGACGACACGAGATCCCATAGTCAAAGGCGGGCAAGATGCCCACCCCACAAGATTAGATAATTTATTTCTTGGAAGTCCCTTAATTTCAAAATTTGTAATAGCATCCCGGTCTATAGGCAGGGATTTTTTTTGTAGAGATGCAACACACTACCTGATTAATCACCTCTTTACAATATAACAGCAGGGGTTTGCAATCAGGGGCTAATTATGCTGGAACATGATGTGATTATTGTCGGGGGTGGATTGGCAGGATGTCGCGCTGCTGTAGAAATTGCCCGTATTAACCCTAGTTTAAATATTGCTGTGGTTGCCAAAACCCACCCAATTCGATCGCACTCGGTGGCGGCTCAAGGTGGTATGGCTGCATCGCTGAGAAATGTTGATTCCGAAGATAGTTGGGAAGCACATGCTTTTGATACTGTCAAGGGTTCTGATTACTTGGCAGACCAAGATGCTGTGGCAATTCTCGCCCAAGAAGCGCCAGATGTGGTAATTGACTTGGAACACATGGGCGTTTTGTTCTCTCGCTTACCCGATGGGCGCATTGCTCAACGGGCTTTTGGCGGACATTCCCACAACCGCACTTGCTACGCAGCTGATAAGACCGGTCACGCAATTTTGCACGAATTGGTTAACAACCTGCGGCGTTATGGGGTGCAAGTTTATGAAGAATGGTATGTGATGCGTCTCATTTTAGAAGAAAATGAGGCGAAGGGTGTGGTAATGTTCCATCTTTTGGATGGACGTATAGAGGTGGTGCGAGCCAAGGCAGTGATGTTTGCCACAGGGGGTTATGGTCGCGTTTATAACACCACCTCAAATGATTACGCTTCTTCTGGGGATGGTTTGGCAATGACTGCGATCGCAGGTTTGCCCCTGGAAGATATGGAATTTGTCCAATTTCATCCCACTGGCTTATATCCGGTAGGCGTGTTGATTTCAGAAGCAGTACGGGGAGAAGGGGCGTATCTGATTAATAGTGAAGGCGATCGCTTTATGGCGAACTATGCACCCAGTCGCATGGAACTGGCTCCTCGTGATATTACCTCACGAGCGATCGCTTACGAAATTCGCGCCGGTCGTGGTGTTCATCTTGATGGTAGTGCTGGTG
The DNA here is from genome assembly GCA_020829485.1 of Nostoc sp. CHAB 5834. The sequence continues at coordinate 112,484 of JAIVFU010000002.1, forward strand.
GCCCCTTTGTCTATCTGGATTTACGCCATCTGGGCAAAGAAAAAATTATGAGTCGCGTCCCCTTCTGTTGGGAAGAAGCACATCGTTTGGTAGGCGTTGACGCGGTAACTCAACCTATGCCAGTCCGTCCGACAATTCACTATTGTATGGGTGGTATCCCAGTTAATACTGATGGGCAAGTCCGCAGTAGTGGTGATGGTTTAGTTGATGCCTTCTTTGCTGCTGGCGAAACATCTTGTGTTTCCGTACATGGTGCTAATCGCTTGGGCAGTAATTCTCTGCTGGAATGTGTCGTTTATGGCAAGAGAACTGGGACTGCGATCGCGCAATTTGTCCAAAAACGTAAGTTGCCCTCTGTGGATGAGCAACCCTACGTAACACAAGCCCAGCAAGAAATTCAAGCTTTGCTAGAACAACCAGGACAGTATCGCATTAACCAAGTTCGTCAAGCCTTCCAGGATTGTATGACTGATTACTGCGGTGTTTTTCGTACTGAGGCATTAATGAGTGAGGGGTTGCACAAATTAGAAGAAATACAACAGCGATATCCACAAATTTATTTAGATGACAAAGGTAGTTGCTGGAATACAGAACTTGTGGAAGCCTTGGAATTGCGAAGTTTGATGATAGTGGGACAGACTATTTTAGCATCAGCCCTGAATCGTCAAGAAAGCCGTGGCGCTCATTTCCGCGAAGATTATTCCGAGCGAGATGATGCTAACTTTTTGAAACATACAATGGCTTACTATTCACCTGCGGGAATTGACATTCAATATCGTCCGGTGGCGATTACCATGTTTGAGCCAAAAGAGCGGAAGTATTAGCCAAAGATAAATTTATTTGGAAAATCGAGGTGACTATAAAAATTTAGTCCACCTCGATTAAGAATATGAAATGATTAAGTTACGCCTTATAGCGGTTCCCGATCTGGTAAGGTACGTTTTCAAAGTTACTAACCTTGGTAAACAAGATTTTGGTGTACCTCAGTTGCTTGAGAAACGCTATAGTGCATCTTTTTTATTAGACCTTATACCTGGAATCTAAAATGCCAAAAGAACCTGAATTTACTTCTTTTTCACGCGATGTCTTGGGTCGTTTTATTTGTAGTACATGGGAAGAATCCACACCTGATTCAGAAGGCATAGATGTAGTGGTGCTTGGATCGGGAATGTATGGTGGCTATTGTGCTTCAAAAATCTATGAGTTGAGCCGCCAGCGATTTGGAAAAAAAGAGGGTAAAGATGAATTCGATACCGATGGCTCTAAAGCATTGCGGGTATTGGTACTTGAGGCGGGTCCCTTTCTAATTCCAGAGCATGGACAAAATATTCCCAATTTAGGACTTTTTGACCCATTCGGCGATGGACCAATCAATGCAGGGGCGGGGAGCCAGCCTGGAATTCGCAAGCTTGTCTGGGGCGTAGGCTGGCGCAGCAACCAACCCTTTGTTGGGCAAGCCTACTGCGTAGGAGGTAAAGGAATTTATTGGGGAGGTTGGTGTCCCCGTTTTCAGGTATCTGATTTGAAGCAGTGGCCCCAAGAAGTTCGGGACTATTTGGTAACCCCTGATAAATCGGTGGGGACTCGCCCTATTGAGCATAGAGACCCTTTTGACGACAAGAAGATTCTAAATCGGGGTGAGCCTCTTTCAGCCTATGAAACTCTGGAATACGAGATTGGGGTACTACCCAGCGATGATTTTGTTTTTGACCCAGTGCAACTTGCTAAAAGTGAGAGTAGTCCTCAAAAAGTTGGTCTTAACAGGGCTTTGCAATTTTTCCTAGACCAGAAACGGGGAATAACAGACCCCAACATTACTCAAGTTCTTCAGGCTCCCATTGCAGTACAGACCCAATCCTTTATCTCTGGACTCTTTGCTCTTGACAAGTACTCTAGTTTGCCTGCTTTGACAGGGAGTATCCGTGCAGATCATGGGGATGGACGTGATTCCAATCTCCGTATTGCGGTTGTGCCCTTCACTCATGTAGTGCGTCTAGATTGTGAAACCAGCAGTGAAAGTCCAAATATTGGGACACGGGTAGTACGCAAAATTGTGGTGAAAAATAATGATGAGTTTAAAGAACTCATCATTGCGCCCCACTGTCAGGTGGTTCTAGCGATGAGTTGTATCGAGTCAACACGACTCGCACTAGAATCTTTCTCCCTTGTCGGTTCTGAACTGGCTCCTGCCGGACAAGAACTATTAGGTCGAAATTTCATGGTTCACCTTCGTGCAGATATTGCCTTTGCTGTTGAAAGGACTAAGCTGGAAGAGTTTGTGAAAACCACTTGGCCCGGAAAGGAGCTTGCCGATCTTTTGCAGCTAGCAAGCCTCCATATCCAATGCGAAGGCAAAAATGGTAGATATCAGTATCAGCTCTATGCAGCCACCAATGCTGATGGGCCAGATGACAATATGTACAAAATGATTCCTGATCTTGACATACAGAGCCAAATCGCTCAGGAATTTGATTCAAATATAATTGGGCTGGTACTGAGAGCTTCCGGTGAAGTCCAGGGTGGTAGGGATTCCCCCATAGGTAATCCTGGTTTTGACTACATTGACTTAGCAGGGAATGCCGACTTTGACCAGACATTCAATCATCGCCGTGCCTGGGTGCAATTCAACCGTGGCGACCACTTCAATAATCCTATCTGGCAGGATATTCATGACACAGGTCATGCTATTGCTCGTACTCTGGCCAATGGAGGTTCCTTAACCTACACCGGAGGTCGTTCCTATTTATTAGATGACCTTAAACGTCAGCAGGGTGTGGGCACTACTTTTCATGATGCGGGCACACTCTGGATGGGTGATGATCCCCAGAAATCTGTTACTGATGTGAATGGACACTTCCACCATGTAACCAATGCTTATTGCAGTGACCAGGCTCTTTTTACAACAGTTGGTTCAGCCAATCCCGTTCTAACTGGATTAGCTCTGACTCGCAAGGTTGCCGCCAATATTGTCGATCGTCATGATTCTTATGACGGTGACAAAGATACACTTTCAGGATTTTCAGTATCTTTAGCCAAAAGTGGAGGTTGGTTGGAAGTTCCCTATGACGGCATCATTCGCCTAAGTGATGAAATTATAGAAACTAACCCCACAGGAAATATTGGATTCTCCTATCTACCAGAAACCTTTGACAATTTTGAACTAATTGTTGATTGGAAAGCCTTCCGTACTTATCGTTCCCAACCCCTGATTCCTAACTCAGGTATTCTTTTGCGAATGCCTGACCCAAGAGGTGTTGACTTCTCGAACCAAACTGCTTTTGACAACTTCTACGATCAAGTAACTGAGATTCAGATCGATGAAACTGGCAAAAACTTTGTTCGTAGCCGTATTCCTCAAGCAATCTTTGGTGATTCATTATTCAAAACGGGGGCGATCTACGGTCTTGCACCCGCTACTCAATGGGCTGCCAAGGCACTTGCTCCAGATGGTGATGACACCGCTAACCGATACTGGAATACATTCCACATTACTGCAAATAGCGATAAAGTAACTGTTCGTCTTAATGGGAAACAAGTATCTGAAGGTATTATTCCAACCCCTTTGAAACGCCTTAGTGGATTCATTGGATTGCAATTTCATACTGGTCGTGTACAGTTCCGTAATCTTCGGATCAAGCCACTGCCTTAACGAAAACTTTTCAATTGACTGTTTTCCGTTTTAAATTACTTGGAGTGTTAAAATGCCCCTCGATCTCGATAATAATATTGAACCGATTGACCAAAACGATTCGCAGTACGAAGATTTTCTGGCGGATTTACAAGGTAATATTCTTAATGGACATGGACGAGACCATGCTGCACACATTTTTCTCACTTTTCAACCTGGAAAGATTGCCGAAGTGAAAAGATGGATTGCCAAACTTGCCACTTTCCAAATTACCTCCGCAAAAAGCCAATTGGATGCCTCAGAAGAATACAAACGCAGCAAAACGGATGCCGGACTGTTCACTCACTTTGCATTGACGGCTATTGGCTATGATTACCTCGAAATTACTAAACCTAATAGTCCAAATAGGCAGAAGCGACTAACCCCCTATGCCGATGTTTTTCAGGAAGGGATGAAAAGTCGTCAGTCAGTTCTTTTAGATCCGCCTGTTGATACCTGGGAGGATGGATTCAAAGATCCTATTCATGCCCTAGTTATTCTGTCCGATGATAATCCGGCGGATCTCACTGCGGCTGAATTAGCAATTAAGCTTGAGTTAAAGGACATCGCTACCATCAGAACGGTTGAGTATGGGCTGACGCTGCGCCGGAAATTCGAGGCTACAGTGGGTGGAAGTGTTGTTCAAAAAGAATTCGGCAATGTCGTCGAGCACTTTGGCTATGCAGATGGTGTCAGCCAACCAGCATTCCTTAAAAAGCAACTTGAAGGAGTGACTAGCAAATATTGGGAACATCCAGGGGCACCTCTCAAACTGGTGCTAATTCCCGATCCTAATGGGACAGAATTTGTAAGCTTTGGTAGCTTTCTGGTCTTTCGCAAACTTGAGCAAAACGTTAAGGGGTTCAAAGCCGCAGAAGCAGAGATCGCAAAGAAACTAGGTTTACCAACAGAACTGGGTGGGGCGATGGCAGTTGGGCGTTACGAAGATGGCACACCTCTAGTTTTGCAGCCAAGTGATGGCGGTTGGACTGAATCCACTGAGCCGACTATCCCTAACGACTTCAATTATAAGGGCGATTCCGAAGGGCTTAAATGTCCATTCCATGCTCATGTCCGCAAGAGCAATCCGCGTCTGGAATCTGTCAAGCCTGGCGGTGCTTTTGCCAAAAGTGAAGAAGAAGAACTGGGTCACCGCATTGCTCGTCGGGGCATCACCTATGGTGGTTCTTTGAGCACTTCTGAGGATCTCGATGATTTGCCAACAAAGGGAGTGGGCTTACTCTTCATGTGCTATCAGTCCGATATCTGGGAGCAGTTCGAGTTCATTCAGCGTTTCTGGTGCAACAATCAATCCTGTATTTCTTAAGCCAGGAATTGACTTCCCTCCAGGCGCAAAGATACCCTCTGAGATACCCCGCACAGGTTTAGATGCTGTAATTGGACAGAAGCAGGGAGATCAGAGTGATCCTGTGATTGGTGAGGCTCCAAAATCTCCGCAAAATTGGCCTCAAGAATGGGGAAAAGCGACAGTTAAGCCAGACATTGAAGCAGAAAAACAGTTTGCCCAATTTGTGAAATTGAAAGGAGGAGATTACTTTTTCTCTCCTTCGATTAGTTTTTTAAAAAATCTCTCTTTAGTTTCACCTTCTCAGGGTAAGCGAAAGAAGCAATAAGAGTGTCTTTCTTGCGAAAGACTTGAGGTTATTCTCAATAGTAAGGTCTTGTTGCAATTGTGTTTCTACGGAAAAACAAGGGTTTCATCATTAGAGGAAGTGGCCTCTAATGAAGTATAAGTATCATAGAAACAGAAAACCAGGTAAAGCTTAAAAGTCTTATCCTGTCGGTTAACCCATAATATTGCCGTAAAAACGTGATTATGCTTCCAATTCACTTCGGCAATATTATCGGTTCTTGGCAACTTTTGGTGATGATGAAAGGTTACGCGCTTTAAGGCAGAAGGCAGGAGGCAGAAGGCAGAAGGGTTTTAAGATTTTGCCTGTCGTCGTAGAACTTGTGACAAAGACTCAGATCCAACTTGAAAACTTTTCTTGTGATGTACAGATTCTGTAAACCTTGCAGCGCAGGACTTTCTGTAATTTTCTTCTTTCTTTCTTCCTTCTGCCCTCTGCCCTCTGCCTTCTGCCTAAACCACCCCACTATTTATCACCAAAAGCTGACAAGAACCATATTATCCTTTCAATGTCTCTAATCACAATGCTCCGAACAAAACTAGGGAGCAATAACGCCGTAAGAGCATAGGTTTTGGTAGTTAGGATGGGATTTAATTAGAGTCGGCGAAAGTCCTAACCTTGAAATAAAGGTGTCGAGCAAATGCTCGCTCATTGAGTGCGCGTCGCTTAACACTCGCCATTGAAAAAACAAAGTTAAATTGAGGCTTAGATAAATAGGCTAGGTGAAACCTTGAAGTAATCACCAAGCATTTTGGCTTGTGCCTTGCTAATCGAACGCTTACCATTAACAACCTCAGACACCACACCGCTCGATCCAATAACGCCTACCAAGTCAGCTTGACGGGTTCCGCTTGCTTCCATGATGTGTTGAAGTATCTCATGAGGCACAGATAAATCCATCGGGTAGTTCTGTGTTTCATATACTTCAATCAGTTTCACCAGCAATTTATGTAGAACTCGCTGCTCTGGAGTGCGATTTTTCGCAAAGGTTAGACGCTCTACCACTGTCAATACACGTTCATATTCGTCTTCCGTCTCAATTAGCTTGGGAGCAACTTCAGCTAGCAGATTGCCATAAGCAATTTCGTCAAAAGTAAAAGTCATTTTTCCATTTGCCTTTATCGTATTCAGTATGTGTAAGAAAGTATTTGTAATAAACTACCTGGTCTTCATAATCAATACCGACAATTAGGCGATAATCATTACCCTTGACATTGAAAACAGTGAAGTTTCCAACTGCTTCAGCATCCTTGTAAATCTTACGAACATCCTCTAAGTTCTGCCATTCCGTTTTCTTCACAGTTGCATACCAGTTGTCAATCGGCTTCTTGACATCGGGATACTGAGCAGTATCAGTGCGAAGGTTGCGAATTGCAATTAAATGCATTTGTTTCTAACTTTTTTGTCATATATTTTCAATGAAGAATTAATTACTTTTAATTCTCTCGAAATGAGAGTAAAAAGTCAAGAGTAGTTATTATTTGGAGTGCGGGTTAGTTCAGGCTAATCCAGCATTGAAAAAGCTGGTGACAATGATGGCTCACTGGTGTGAGATCCTAGAGACAGTCAATGGAAGCTGAACACAATGGAACAACATCACAAGCCAACGGTTATAATCACAGGTGCATCTTCAGGGGTCGGTTTGTACGCTGCCAAGGCTCTTGCTGAAAGGGGATGGTATGTAGTGATGGCCTGTAGGGATATAGCGAAGGCTCAACTTGCAGCCCAATCTTTGGGAATCCCCCACCAGGGCAGCTACACCATCATGCATATCGACCTTGGTTCAATGGAAAGCGTTCGACAATTTGTGAAGAACTTCCGAGCAAGCGGTAACTCCCTAGACGCTTTGGTGTGCAACGCTGCAATTTATATGCCCTTAATAAAAGAGCCACTGCGAAGCCCAGAAGGATTTGAGTTAAGTGTTGCGACAAATCACCTTGGACACTTCCTTTTGTGCAACCTAATGTTAGAGGATCTGAAGAAGTCATCTTCAGAACCAAGGCTCGTAATTTTGGGAACTGTTACCCACAATCCAGACGAACTGGGTGGGAAGATTCCGCCGCGTCCTGACTTGGGCGATTTGCAAGGCTTTGCAGAAGGATTTAAAGAGCCAATCTCGATGATTGATGGCAAGAAATTTGAACCAGTTAAAGCTTACAAAGACAGCAAAGTTTGCAACGTGCTGACTATGCGGGAACTGCATCGGCGCTATCACGAGTCAACCGGTATCGCCTTCAGCTCTCTCTATCCGGGATGTGTTGCAGAAACGCCGCTATTTAGAAACCACTATCCCCTATTTCAGAAAATCTTCCCTTTATTCCAGAAGTACATCACTGGCGGATATGTGTCTCAAGAGTTGGCCGGAGAACGGGTTGCTGCGGTAGTTGCCGATCCTGAGTATAATCAATCCGGTGCTTATTGGAGTTGGGGAAATCGTCAGAAGAAAGACGGCAAGTCCTTTGTTCAAAAGGTTTCTCCTCAAGCCCGCGATGATGAAAAAGGCGATCGCATGTGGGAACTAAGCGCCAAGTTGGTTGGACTGGCATGACCAAACAAGATGCAATAATTTGATTTTTCCTTGATAAATCACCTCAAAAGGTGAGGTGAGTGATGGCAAAAGTAAAACGCAGTGGTGGAGAAGGTTTTGGTTCACCGTTCCACTCAATGCTGATGAATCAACAAAACATCGTAAAATTTACATACTAGAACGCGAGACTACACCTCTGAGAAAAGTAATACCTTCCAATTCTTAGAATCCGTAAGGTGCGTTACACTCTGTTAACGCACCGATGTTAATCGTAAAGATATGCGAGAAATTATCTAACCATTTCTGATGGAAACTGCCATGTCTTTCCTAAAGGCGCATTCCCAAAGTACAGTTATACCTCTTCATTCCCTACTCTTGACTTCTACCTATAACAAATGTATAATATATCTTCATAGAAGGGGAGTAGCTGCTGGCATAAAAACATCAAAGCCAGTACATCTGAATCAACATACTGGCGATGAGCCTGGTTCAGATGGCAAGTAATAAATATTTGAAAGCGAGACCTTCACTAAGTTCACACCGAAAAGTGTAAACTTGGTGAGGTCTTTTGGTTCTCATCAAGCTTCACATCGGTAAACGATTTTTCAGGAGCTTGAGAGAGTGTTAACAGCTTTTACCGCAGGTTTATTATTAATAACAGTTTCAGAACTAGGCGATAAAACATTTTTTATTGCTGTAATTTTGGCAATGCACCACTCGCGGCGGCTGGTATTTACAGGTGTGACAGCTGCTTTAGCCGCCATGACAATCCTTTCGGTGCTATTTGGACAAGCGGTATCTTTTTTACCAAAAGTTTATATTCATTACGCTGAAATAGTTTTGTTTATTGCTTTTGGTATCAAGCTGTTATATGACGCTAGTAAGATGTCTCCTGCTGCTTGTGATACAGAAGTTGTAGAAGAAGCCGAAGCTGCGGTGAAAAAAGCAGATTTGCAGTTACCAAAGCAAAAGACTTCCTTGGCAATTATTATAGAAGCCTTTGTATTGACATTTATGGCAGAGTGGGGCGATCGCACCCAAATTGCCACCATTGCCCTAGCCGCAGGTAATAATCCCATTGGAGTGACAATAGGTGCAATTTTAGGACATGCCTTATGTGCTGCGATCGCAGTTATCGGCGGTAAAATGATTGCCGGACGAATTTCTGAGCGTCAACTCACCCTGATTGGCGGATGCCTGTTTCTAGTCTTTGGTGTTATTGCTGCCATTGAGGGAGCGTGAGGGGAAGAAGCAAGGGAGCAGGGAGCAGGCAAGCAAGGGAGGAGAGTTTTCCCCTCTGCAAGAGCAGCACCCTGCCCCTCTGCCTCTTTCCCATGCCCCATTCCCCATTCCCCACTCCCTACTCCCCATTATTTAGGCGCACTTTTCAATGGAGGCGTGGGAGATGCAGGCGGATTAGGAATAGGGGAAACCGTTGCTGCGTTTTTAATTTCATCTTTGTACTGAGCAGGTGCTAAAGCTGCGGCGTTATCAAACAAAAGTTTTGCATCTGCGTCTTTGCCCTGTTGTTTCAAGAGCATCGCTTTGGCGACAACGGGGCGAAAATCCTTGGGATCTTTCTTAATTGCTTGGTCATATACAGAGCTAGCTTGATCGTATCGTTTCTGGGAAGCGTGAACAGAACCTAACAGCACCTGCACCGCTACTATATCTACACTTCCAGGCTGAATTGTATTTGCTTGGGCTGCGTTAGAGAGGGTTTCTTGCAGCAAACCAATAGCTGCTTCCGGGCGTTGCTGACTTATTAACAAAGCCACCATTCCTTGTAAAGCTTTCAAATCGCCTGGTTTCGTAGATAAAATCGAGCGATAAGCTTGAGCGGCTCCTTCGCGATCGCCAATTTGTTGTTTGGCTTGAGCCAGTAGCACTGAATATTCTGACTGTTCGGGATTCAGCTTCGCTAGCTTTTCTAAAGGTTCAATCACAACTTGGATATCAGCTGGTTTAACCTCACTTTTTTCTTTTTGGCTCAGTAATTGTAGCCGCGCCTGTAATAAGCCTTTAAGCGCAGTCTGATTTTCTGGTTCTCTTTGCAAAACCAGTTCATAACCCCGTACTTCGTCTTCCAGTTTTGATTTTTGTTCAGCAGAGGTCAAAGTGCCTCTGGTGCTAGCGGTATTCTGGTTTGAGGGTGGCGTATTATTAAATGCTCCAATTATGGGAATCACCGAAACACCCACAAAAGCAAGAATTGCCAGCGCCAAGACGATTTGAACTATCCAACGATTGCGTGGTTGAGACACAGTTTTGTCTTTCTCCTAAATTTTAATGACATTATCATTTACACAAATCGTAAAGTTAAAAATTTCCAAAACTTTGCGGAATACCGCCAATTGCCTGTGAATTTTATAACAATTAACTATTTACACTGCTAAAGTAAGTGATGACTTTAGGAGGAGCCGTCAGAATTGTAGCTATGATATGCTTCCGAAACTAGTGTAAAGGCGCTAAATTACACATTTAGTGTTTATACACTCAATTTAGCGCCTTTAGTATTGTATAGAGTACCCTAGTGGGACTTTGTGAAAAGCAAATATACTTTCATCAGTCGCACAAATGCTCTTTCCAGCTGCCTTTGTAAAATCCCCCAATGGGATGTGTCTCCGCCGCAAGGAGTTTTTATGAATTCCGACCTGATGCCGTTGCCTGAATCTTCCAATTCTTCTGCCTCTAACCAGGGCCCAACTAACATAGAGGCAGCCGCTAATGTTCACATAGCAGCCAAGTCCTCTAAAGAAGCTGAAAATCCGCCTGTTAACCCCATTGAGACTGACTCAAATGGGAACTTAGTCAATCGACAGCAACCGATTCCGCCTCCTAGTGAGCCGATGCAATATCGAGCGATCGGGTTAGTTAGGGGTCGCTATCATGCTAGTAACGAACAATTTACTCAAGGTACGCTGCTGACTACCGATGGTGTAGAACTCAATGCCGTCCTCCTAGGCCGGATTATGAGCTTAGTCAAGAATCATCTAGACTTAGAAAAAGAACACTTGTGGGTAGTATATCCACGGACAAGACAAGAGAATGATACCTTGCACATCCAAATCGTCGGAGTTTGGGAGCCAGAAAATCTGGCTAAAAACTCAACAGATGAAGACGAGTCAGACTTGGAGTTGCAATTACAGATTCCCGATGATGGCTTATCCGAGAACTCTGAACTAAGTACAATTCCCGTAATTCCCTCATCAGAAGTTGCAGATGGTGGTTTTTCTGTTCGTGGTGAGGTAGTATACCAATCTTTTGACGCTAAGAGCTTGGTAGTCAAAATTAGGCAGGCTGCACGCAAACCAACTGAGAAACCCAAGTATTTTAAATTGAAATTGAGGGGTGTGCTGACTACCAAAGCAGTAGGAAAGTTCTGGGATTTCCAAGCCAAGCGAGAAGCTGACGTTTTAATAGTAGAAAAAGCTGAGGCGATCGCTGACTTGCCCAAAAAACGTAAACCACCATTCAAAGGTGGCCCTCGTGCTGGCGGTGGCGGTGGCGGTGGTGCTGGTGGTAGAAAACCATTCCCCCCCAAACGCAGTAGTGGCGAAACCCCACGTCCTATCAAGAAAACAGGCGCAGGCAGCGACACCTCTGTGGTGTCAAAACCTATACCCAAAACGCCCGCTCCTAAGCCCATCAAGCGACCGAAACCGACTCAAGAATAGGGTATGGGGAGCAGGGGGAGCAGGGGGAGATAGGGAAGTAAATTCTCCCTCATCTCCCTCATCCCCCTCATCCCCTTAAAAATCCGTCCGCCGGTCTTGGGGTAGAAAAGATCGCTCCATCGGAATTGGGGAAACTGCTTCTGTCAGGGTAAACGTACCTGCTTCGATCCACTTTTTCAACTCTAGGGCGACTTGCCTAGAAAAAAACAAACTCGCTAAGGGGGCAGAGCGTACAGCTTTGCCCTCAATAGTGATCCGCCCAGATTTGAGTTGGGCATAACTCACTAAACCAAAGGTAGGACGAACGCGCCGGGGAATGGAAAAATCCACTATTGGGGCTACTAAGTCTTGATCTTGAACGGCACAGTGTTCAACTACTTGTTCATTTAATACAGGAAGAGGTACACCAACACCTAACATCAATGAGGGGCCATAACTTTTGAAGTAACATCCCCGCACCCAGTGAGCATCCATTTGCTTGGCATCACCAATTAAAGCTAAAGTGGCAGAAGGCCCAATCGGTGTACGATTAGCTAAACGCTTTTGTAAAGGAAAGTGCTGAGTGCCTTCCCAAGCAACATAGCCAATACCACCGCCTAAAAAAATTCGAGTCCCTATACCAACGAGTTGTAAATCGGGATCGTTGAGTAAGGGAGAAATAGCACCGGGGTTAGAGTAAACGGCATTCCCTAAACGCGGTTGTAAAGGGCCCAGATAGGTGAAGAGGGGGCGATCGCCACCATTTACCCCAACAATAAAATTTTGATAAAGATTGCGCGGATTGAATAAATAAAACTGATTAATCGTTTCATTGGTAATTGTAGTTTCAAAAGTTGCTCTGGGATAACAATCTGTTACTTGCCCTTGCGCTTTTACGTGTATAGGTTTACCAGCGATTAAATCTTCGATTACATCACCGCCACCACGTTCTCTGACTTCTTCCCCGTCCGTCGTCTCCACAGCAGAACTCGCACCCAAATATAAATCTACTGCCCCAAACCCAGAGTATGCTGGAACGCCATCTAACCAGCATCGGCGAATTTTTATCGGCGGGTCAGTGTGTCCGAGATTGATAATTGCACCACTTGATTCCATCGGCTCAAATGTGCCAGTGGTAATTACATCAACTTCTTTAGCAGCTTTAGTAACACCGATTTCTACAACTCGTGCTTTTAATTCTTCAGTTGTCAACACTACCGCACGTTGGCGGCTAATTTTTTCGTTAATTTCTGCAATTGTTCGCATTTTATCAGTGCTAGTGCTTCCTGCTGTCTTCCTTTTTGAAGGATATCTTGATAAATCATTCAAAAGCAATCAAAACACCTGCGATCACTTCTTTTTTTAAAGCTCTTACGGCAATTTGTTTAATGTTAATGTTTTCAAATTTAAATGTATCTTCAGGATTAAAACCAGCACCTCCTATCTCAAATAATATTTGAAAAGGATCGAAAATATTATCTACAAAATTAGTCCTAATTTACTCTTTGTAAACTGCCTAATCGCTATTTTTTTATCCATTTATTATATTTTGTGATTCTTCGTTGTCTGCGATATGTCGTACTGGGGAACATCCCGTTTTAACTGACTATAACCTTTTCTTAGTCGTCTAAAGACGACTTTCGCTATTAGACTCAGAATTCATTCTGAGGCGGGCTAGATGAGAATAAAATAGCCCTGTATATAGTAGGACTTACGCGAAAACTCTCTCAAACTCTTATTACTTTGTGTCCTTTGCGTCCTTTGCGGTTCGTTTTTTGATAATTTTGCGTAAGTCCTGTATAGGTTTGCGGATGAACCGAGCCATTGCTTTAGTTGGTGCATCTTTGCTCATGGTATTAACGTAACTTGCAAGCTTCAAGGCGTTTCAAAAGACTTCCCTGCTTCCTGCTTTTCAATACTTCTCGGTTAGTGCAATTAGTCATTGCAGATCCCCCCAATCTCTTTTAATATTCTTGTGGCTACTAAAAAATGAGGGCATAGGCAACTTAACAACTTGCCAATACCCTCAGATATATAAACTAAGTTTTTGCAGTAGCGTATAAGTCTAAGTTAGTACCTGAGCAACTACTGCCGAAAGTGACTCGTTTGCTGCTTGCTTCAACAATTCGGCTTTATCGGTTTGTTCCCAAGGCAAGTCTAAATCAGCCCGCCCAAAATGACCGTAAGCCGCGACGTCCTGATAAAAACGTCCGCCTCGTTCACTTGGTAAGTTACGTAAGTTGAAGGCATGAATAATCCCCGCCGGACGGAGTTCAAAGTGCTGGTTGATTAATTCCAGTAAGATTTCTTCATCCACTTTACCGGTGCCAAAGGTATCAACCAGAATGCTTGTTGGTCGCGCTACGCCAATAGCATAGGATAGCTGAATTTCAACTTTTTCTGCCAACCCAGCAGCGACAATATTTTTCGCCACATAACGAGCGGCATAGGCAGCAGAGCGGTCTACCTTCGTAGGGTCTTTGCCAGAAAAAGCGCCGCCACCATGCCGTGAATAACCACCGTAGGTGTCAACAATTATTTTCCGTCCTGTCAGACCAGAGTCTCCCTGAGGGCCACCAACGACAAATTTGCCAGTGGGGTTAACTAAAAAACGTGTTTCTTGATTAGGCTTAATTTCAATGTCGCCAAAAACAGGTTCAACCACTGCTAACCAGAGGTCTTGTTTGATTTTGGCTTGTACAGCCGCCTCATCCGTGATTTCTCCAATAGTGGCTGTATGCTGGGTGGAAATCAAGATAGTGTCAATACCTACTGGTCGTCCATCTTCGTAGACCACAGTTACTTGGGTTTTACCGTCAGGACGCAGGTATGACAATTCACCTGTTTTACGGACTGCTGCCAATCGGCGAGCAATTCGGTGGGCGAGACTGATGGGTAAAGGCATCAGTTCTCGTGTTTCGTTACTGGCAAAACCGAACATTATACCTTGATCGCCTGCACCAATTTTGTCAAATAGCTCATCACTATCTTGCTGGCGCGTTTCTTGAGCGGTGTTAACGCCTTGGGCAATATCGGGTGATTGTTCGTCTAAAGCCAGCAGAACGCTGGTGCTGTTAGCAGAAAAGCCATTATCGGCATTGGTATAGCCAATTTCAGCAATTTTCTGACGGGCGAGATTGACGAAATTCACATTGGCTTTGGTGGTTATTTCACCAGTGATTAGCACCAAACCAGTATTAACTACTACTTCAGCAGCGACACGGCTGCCGGGGTCTTGTGTCAGTAAGGCATCCAGAATAGTATCAGAAATCTGATCGCAGATTTTATCTGGATGACCTTCGGTAACTGACTCGGAGGTAAATAAATATCGACGAGACAAAGGAAATTCCTCCTGACTTGAGTTTTTTGGCTGACTAAATGTAGTATTTAGTTCAACTACCTAATTTAACGTAAGTTAGATAAACCTCTTCCTAAGTTGAACTAAAGTTCAAGCCTGCCCCTCTCTAACTTGGAGAGACACAGTTTTGCGTAGTAAAACCTCTTAGAGGTCTTTTGATTCGGCTCGTTAGGCAAACACCACATAAGCCGTCGAACTCACATTAATTTATGAAATCATAACAATATTTATACTTCAGTAGTTAGTATCTTCTTGATATCGATAAAAACTACTAGCTATAAGGTAAGTATCTGTAAAGAAGATAAATTTATGCTAATTATTTTTTGGCTCAAATGTATTTAATAACACAAAAAGAAGGGGGACACTCAGAAGCGCCCCCACAAACTTTGACACAAACACTGCCGCTTTAAACTTGAACTGCTAACTTTGCTTCCGTGGCTGTTAAGCGCTCATAGGCAGCACGCATTTTCAAACCGGTCAGCACTTGGAAGAAACCAGTACCATTATTGGAACCTGGGTATTCGCGGTGCTGGAGTAACAAGTGAGTCAATTCACCCTGATATTTAGTGGATGTATTGCTAAGATGGGTTTCGATATAAATTACTTCTTCCAAGTTGTCAAATTGACCATCGACCTCTAGTACTGAGACATAGCGGCCGTAGTACACATCTGAACCGTAGTAGAGTTGCATACCAGGATAAGAACAGGTCAGCTTGCGTCCACAAGGAGTCCAATTAATTGTTGACCCTTCATCAAATAGGTAGGTTGGATCAAAGCCTTCCTTACCTTCGCGCTGGAGCATACGTACCCGCAGGACTCTGCGCTCCGTGTCGTTTTTGATCAAGTTCGTGGGTAATACTTGCAGAACCACATCAGCAAATTCTCTTTGTGGTTCGATAAATTTATCAAAGTCAGGTTTGCGGGAATTGATTTGCGCTAAGACATCTTCGTAGCGATGGCCACGTTCAGCCATATCTCGCTGGATTTTCCAGGCAATTTTGACTTCATCGCTAATGTCAAAATATACACTAAAGTCGATTAGCGATCGCACCCGCTCATCATATAAAGGATGCAGCCCTTCAACAACTATAATATGATTCGGCTCTACCCGCTCTGGCGGGTCAATTAAGCCAGTTTCGTGGTTATAAATCGGCTTATCAATCCCTTGACCACTTTTGAGCGCTTTAATTTGCTCATACATCAGGTCAAAATTGTTTGCTCTGGGGTCTAATGCCGTTATCCCAGTTTCTTTACGTTGTTTGCGATCTAGGGAATGATAGTCATCCAAGCAGATGACTGTCATTAAATCTTCACCAAACAAATCTATCAAACGACGCAAAAACGTAGATTTCCCGCACCCAGAGTCTCCGGCTACTCCAATCAGTACCACGCGTTCCGGCTTATTTGTCATAAATCTCCTCTAAAATACTAAAATTGTCTCAATATTTTTTCACACAGCAGATTTTGAAGCCAGGAGTTTACCCCTTTGGTTTATCCTGCGTTCTTGCTACCTAGCACATTTATAAGACACCAAGCAAGTAGGCAACAAAAGTAATTAAGTTGCTACTCGTCGGACTAGCCTGAATGTTGGTGCCGGTAAGTATTTAATCCTAGTGGTATATTTGATTTTAACAGAAGGGGGTATCCCATACAAGATTGCTGTCAAGAAGAATTAGGGTAGTTCATTAATCATTTTTTTGTTGATTTAGTTGTTAATTTAAAAATGGGGATCAACACCGCCCATCAGCGTTGCGCCTTTATCAGTCCGCCACTTGTGACTAGAAACAAGACTATAAGGTATAATTTATTATTGCTGCAAATTTTTTGATGTTCCTAAATTGTAATTCCTGCTCGACAATACTTAATATATTCAAAGCAAAAATCTATCCAACGAATGAGCAAACAACTTGCACTAGTCAAATTATTAGCTGTAAATTTATAGATATGCTCAGATAGAAGCAAGCTTCCTACAATATCTGCCCCTTTAAGTTGATCGTTGGGTAGTAAGTTAAAAAACTATCTCCCTGATGAGGGTGGTAGTTAACGAAAAAAAGATTAAATTGACTCATTATTAACATTCTCCACAAGACTTATCCTTTACCTTAGAAGGTGAACAGGTGTGTTTTTTGCTATGCCTGCATGTCTTTGGTGAGTGTACTTAGCTAGGCATTAGTTTAATGATGCCGTTTTTCCATCATGGCTAGTTTTGTGAAACGAAAATCCGGTAAACTAAAGCTGGCATGGGATGGGAATAGTTTTTTTTGAAAAACGGTTAAGTAAATTATCGGAGTGGTAGAACGAATGTACAATCAAGGTGCTGTTGAGGGTGCTGCCAACACAGAATTAGGTAGCCGCATCTTCCTTTATGAAGTGGTGGGTTTGCGTCAGAGCGAAGAAACTGATCAAACTAACTACCCAATTCGGAAAAGTGGCAGTGTGTTCATCAGAGTGCCTTACAACCGCATGAATCAAGAAATGCGACGTATCACTCGTCTAGGCGGCACAATTGTTAGCATTCAGCCTGTAACTGCGCTACAGCCAGTTAATGGTAAAGCCTCACTTGGGAATGCTACAAGCGTTGTCAGCGAGTTAGCTACATCTGAGGAAACTGCTAACAGTGAAGGGAATGGTAAAGCCACACCTGTGAATGCTCATAGCGCTGAAGAGAACAAGGACAAGAAAGGCAACACCATGACTCAAGCGAAAGCCAAAAAAGACCACGGTGACGTTCCTGTTAACACTTACCGTCCCAATGCTCCGTTTATTGGCAAGGTAATATCTAACGAACCGCTAGTCAAAGAAGGCGGTATTGGTATTGTTCAACACCTTAAATTTGACCTATCTGGCAGTGATTTAAAGTATATAGAAGGTCAAAGTATTGGGATTATTCCACCAGGATTAGACAAGAACGGCAAGCCGGAAAAACTTAGACTGTATTCCATCGCCTCAACTCGTCATGGCGATGATGTAAATGATAAGACAGTATCATTGTGCGTCCGCCAATTGGAGTACAAGCACCCAGAAACTAGCGAAACAGTCTACGGGGTTTGCTCTACGCACCTGTGTTTCCTCAAGCCAGGGGAAGAGGTAAAAATTACTGGGCCTGTGGGTAAGGAAATGTTGTTACCCAATGACCCTGATGCTAATGTCATCATGATGGCAACCGGAACAGGTATTGCGCCGATGCGGGCTTATCTGTGGCGTCAGTTTAAAGATGCAGAAAGAGCAGCTAACCCAGAATACCAATTTAAAGGATTCTCTTGGCTGATATTTGGCGTACCAACAACTCCAAACCTCTTATATAAGGAAGAACTGGAAGAAATTCAACAAAAATATCCTGATAACTTCCGCCTCACTGCTGCTATCAGCCGCGAACAGAAAAATCCCCAAGGCGGTAGAATGTATATTCAAGACCGCGTAGCTGAACACGCAGATGAATTGTGGCAATTGATTAAAAATGAAAAAACCCACACATACATCTGCGGTTTGCGCGGTATGGAAGAAGGTATCGATGCAGCCTTAACTGCTGCTGCTGCTAAGGAAGGCGTAACCTGGAGTGATTACCAGAAGCAAATCAAGAAAGGCGGTCGCTGGCACGTAGAAACATACTAAATTTAGTCATTAGTCATTGGTCATTAGTCATTAGCAAAGGACAAAGGACAAATGACGAAGGAAGCAGGATAATTAGTAGGTAGGGCAAACGCTCTACCTACAATTGTTATTGGTGAAATTGGGTGCAAAAATTGTGGGTGTGAAACTAGGAATACTCGGATTAGGCACCGTGGGAACGGGAACAGTGCAGTTATTGCAAGATAGGGTTGGGCGTCACCCATTGTTGCAAGAAATAGAAATCTATCGGGTGGGAGTGCGATCGCTCGATAAACCCCGTGCAGTAGAATTGTCTACGGAAGTCTTGACTACAGATTTAGAATCAATTGTCAACGATCCGGCGGTAGATATAGTTGTCGAGGTGATGGGCGGATTAGAGCCAGCGCGATCGCTCATTCTCAAAGCTTTGAGTAATGGTAAGCATGTAGTCACCGCTAATAAAGCAGCGATCGCTCGCTTTGGGGCGGAAATTTTCACAACGGCTAATAAAGCTGGCGTATACGTCATGTTAGAAGCTGCCGTGGGTGGTGGTATTCCCGTGATTCAACCCTTAAAGCAGTCTTTAAGTGTTAACCGTATTCACGCTGTAACAGGCATCGTTAACGGTACAACTAACTACATCCTGACGCGGATGCAGACAGAAGGCAGCAACTTCAACGATGTCTTAGCTGATGCCCAGCGCTTAGGTTATGCTGAGGCTGACCCCACAGCCGATGTCGATGGCTTAGACGCAGGCGATAAAATTGCTATCCTGGCATCATTAGGCTTTGGTGGACGCATCAACTTACAAGATGTTTATACTGAGGGCATTCGGCAAGTAAGCAAAACAGATATTGCCTACGCCGAGAAATTGGGATTTGTGATTAAATTGTTAGCGATCGCTAAACGTGATACTCCCTCATCTCCTCTCTCTGTGAGAGTTCATCCCACATTAGTACCGCAAGCCCACCCTTTGGCTAGCATAAACGGTGTTTACAATGCCATTCTTGTGGAAGGAGAACCAATTGGGCAAGTAATGTTTTTTGGCCCCGGTGCTGGTGCTGGTGCAACCGCCAGTGCTGTGACATCAGATATTTTAAATCTAGTTGCTGTCCTGAAAACCAATACAGCAGTTGCGAATCCCTTATTAACTTGTGGACATCAGGAATACTGTCAAATTGCACCGATGGCAGAATTGATAACTCGGTTTTACGCCCGTTTCCTCACGAACGATCAACCGGGAGTTATCGGTAAATTAGGGACTTGCTTTGGTAACTATGGCGTTAGCTTAGAGTCAATTGTCCAAACTGGCTTTCAAGGGGAACTCGCAGAGATTGTGGTTGTTACCCATGATGTGCCAGAAGGTAATTTTAGGCAAGCTTTGGCAGAAATTCAAAATTTGTCAGCGATTGAAAGCATTCCCAGCTTACTGCGTGTACTTTGAGATTAATGTTTTAGCGAGCGATAGGTATTGAACCAGAATTTTAAGTATTTAGCTTAAAGTTGCCATCGCTCTGATGTTACCGGAGGCGATCGCTATTAATTTGATATCCTAAATCTACCGCAATGCGATGGGCACAAGCAAACCCAGAAAAAGCTACTGCATTCAACCCTTGACCTGGAAAGGTACTATCCCCTACACAATAAAGTCCTGGAATAGCTGTGCGATTAAAGGGCATATTCAATAACCCCCACAACTTGCGCTGGGGAATTGGCCCCTAAGTGCCATCCTGACGACCCAAAAAGCGGCGATGGGTACGGGGTGTTCCCACTTCTAGATAATCCAATCCAGCATCTAAGCCTGGAAAAATCTTTTCTAGGCGATCAATAATTCGCCAAGCCGCCTCTTCTTTCTTTGCTTCGTACTCACTTGGAGAAAGTTCTTGCCAATCATCTATCCAGTGAGGCGTAAATGCGTGAATGATGTGATATCCACTTGGTGCTAAATCTGGATCAAGCAATGTGGGAATCGAAACGAAAACTGTGCCTTCTGGTGCTGTCATCTTTTCCCAATCTTCCAGCAAAATATGGTGGCACTCTGTCCCCGCAGGTAAAACTGACTCCTTTACCCCGATGTGCAAACTCAAGAAGCTGGGAGATTTTTGATAATTTTGTTGCCATTTTTTCTCATTATCTGGCATTTCTTCTACTGGTAATAATTGTTCAAATGTATCCCAGCGTGTGGCGTTAGAAACTATGCGTTTACCCCGATATACTTTACCATTAGCCAGTTGCACACCTACTGCTTTTCCCTGTTCTGTGAGAATTTTCGTGACTCTAGCTTGATACTGAATCTTACCTCCAGCCTTCTCTAGACCTTCCACCAGTTTTTGGGCAATTTGTCCCACCCCGCCTTTAGGATAGTTAACTCCGCCATAATGCCTGTCAGAAAAGACCATCCCAGCATTGATCATTGGTGTCATGTCAGCATTTACAACCGACCAGCAATAACACTCCATATCGATAAATTTCAATAATTGCGGGTCTTTAATGTAGCGTCTTGCAAAATCCCCCGCATTTTGGGGTAGATACTTAGCTAAACCGAGACACGCCAAAGGATGTTGGAAAAATACCCGCAGTAAATACCGAGGTTCTTCCAAGGACAGCAAATCCATGCTGTTGAGACACTTGAAGACTTTTTGGCATTCGTCATAAAAGCGACGAATCCCCTGGTCTTCGTGGGGAAAATGAGCAATAAGATTTTGCAAAAATTTTTCATAAACCCGGTCAACCTTCAGGTCTAAACCTTGGGGTAAATGATAGTGAATCTGCACCGGATCTGCGATCGCTTCTTGGCTAACATTCACAGCTGACAAGGCGCGGGTGAGTAAATTAGTAGTGCCGTTCTGTCCCAGCCCAAAAATCATTGATGCGCCAACATCGAACCGATAGCCTTGGCGCTCAAAATAACCAGCGCTACCTCCTGGAATCAAATAACGTTCCAGTACCAGTACTTTCGCTCCCTTCGCTGCTAACTGGGTCGCTGTTACTAATCCGCCAATCCCAGACCCAATCACGATCGCATCATTTGTCATTTGTCATTTGTCCTTTGTACTGAGCGTACCCCTGCGGGGAAGCAAGCTACGCGTAGCGTCTCGTAGAGAAGTATTTGTCCTTTGTCTAGAGTCAATCAATATTTAATTTAACTAATGACCAATGACTAATCAAAAAAAAGAGGGACGAGCCTGCTACTGCTGGCTAATCCCGTCTGCCGATCCTTAAAAGAGAGGAGAACACTTTATAAGAATATAGCCTTAATTAAGAATTAATGTCAACTACTAATGAAAATATTTATCAATAAAATTAGCAGCGTTAATTATCATCTGTCAGCCGGATACAGGAAAGAGTATTATGGTGTTTTCAGTTCTTATACAATAAAAAAGCCCTTATTTCTGGCTATGACGCTACAATTGCGCGTTTATGTTCCACCCCATCCCCTGATAAAACACTGGCTGGCAGTTGCCCGTGATGCAGGCACACCTTCAGTATTATTTCGCAGTGCTATGACTGAGTTGGGAAGATGGCTGACTTATGAAGCTGCGCGAGACTGGTTGCCAACCCAAGAAACCACGGTGCAGAGTCCCTTGGATATCTGTTCAGCAACCGTGATTGATCCGCAGATACCAGTAGCAGTAGTACCGATTCTGCGGGCTGGACTAGGATTACTTGAGGGAGCGCAGACTTTACTGCCTTTAGCATCGATTTACCATCTTGGTTTGGCGCGAGACGAAGAGACACTGGAACCTCATTGTTATCTAAACAAGTTACCAGAAAAATTTGACCCCCAAACACGAGTGTTAATTACCGATCCAATGTTGGCAACAGGAGGGTCGATGATGGCGGCAATGGCAGAATTGACACAACGGGGTGCTGATCCAACCTTAACCCGGATTGTTTGCGTAGTAGCGGCTGCACCAGCTTTGCAAAAACTGAGTGCAGCTTATCCAGGTTTAATAATTTACACGGCGACTATTGACGAAAAACTTAACACTAAGGGGTATATTGTACCGGGATTGGGAGATGCAGGCGATCGCATCTTTGGGACTTAAGCTACTATGCAGCTAGGGCAGGAAAATAGCATAACTACTGTAAAAGTTGCAAGGTTTGTTCAAGGCGGTAATATGAGTCAACGAGATGGTTTTGGCAGTGGTTTTGTAGCAGGGGCGTTTGTCGGTGGCGTATTTGGCGGTGTTATCGGGGCACTGATTGCTTCTCGACGCAATCCAGAGTTGCTAGCAGAGGAGGAGACAGAACTGACGGATAGCCAAGCTGAAGCCAAGAAAATAGCAGCAAAACGCCGACAGATGAAAGCCTCAGAAAGCGAGAGCATTGGTATAGAAACGGCTAGGCGATCGCTAGAAGACAAAATTGCCCAGCTAAATGCCACAATTGATGATGTGCGGAAGCAACTGGGAAATGTTAATAGCGGTTCACCTCAAGCAACTAATGACCGCTCCCTCACTAAAGACTCTTGAAGTCTGTTCAGGCGTGGTGAAAATGTCAAGTGTGGTAAGTGCTAAATCCGCAAACATCATGACATAGACTAAATTAAAATTAAAAGATAAGACCGCGTTTGACACTTAGTAGGAAACAAAGCTATCCATGAGTTTATTGATTACGACACTAGTTACCTTTGTCACCTTTTATAGCTATTTGCTACTGATCCGGGTTTTGTTGACCTGGTTTCCCCAAATCAACTGGTATAACCAGCCATTTGCTGCTTTAGCCCAGATAACCGACCCTTATTTGAACCTATTCCGCTCAATTATTCCCCCATTGGGCGGTATGGATTTTTCTCCGATCCTAGCTTTCTTCGCGCTCAACTTAGCTGGTGGCTTTCTGAGAGCCATTCCTTATTAATTAGCCTTCATCTATTCGTACAGAGATTTTGATTAGTACGGCAATAAAATTTTTGTAGAGATGCCAATTGTAAAAGCGTCTCTACAATTTTTATCAGGAGGAGTTCATCTACTCGCAATCAGAAAATCGAGTGAACGCCCCATCAATTCTAGTACGTGTAACTAAAAATCTTTTCGGCGGCTGGATTCCAAGCTCGAACCAGAAACTCAGAACTCCACTGAATTAACGCTATCGGCATTTGTTGATCTGCAACGATAAGCGTTTTTGGGAGTTGCAAAGTGCAGCTTCAGCGCGTTTGCGATCGCAGCAAATTCGACTAAATACAACGGCTGATCTGTTTTGGAATCGTTGATTACAAAGATTCCGTAATCAACCGGAATCTGCTTTACTGAGTATATAGCGGTTTTCGTTTGCATGAAGTACATTTTTAAACCTCACCCCCAACCCCTTCCTTAACAAGGAGAGGCTAGTATTTGCAAGTCTCAAATACGAAGTGAGGTTCAGACTGTATTGCAGCGATTTTCCTCATTAATTGAAAGCTAGAGAGTTCCTAGATTTCCATGAGGTTTTATGAAACAAATCAAACGTAAAATTACAAATAAATTAGAGCAACTATTTGAACAACGGTTAGTACCTCGTCTTGTACGGTGGGTAGAATACGTAGAAACCAAAATCAGGCGCTATAAGCATCAAGAACTAAAGAGTCAATTAAAATTTTGTGGAGCAGGTCTAAGATTCAAGCGAGATATTAGAATTGACTATCCGCAAAATGTATCTCTGGGGAATAAAGTCTACATCGGCCCCAATGTTTTATTAGATGGTCGTGGTGGAATCACAATTGCCGACAACACCACAATTGGATTTAATGTTGTTATCCTCTCAGCAAATCACGACTATCAAAGTAATGATTTGCCATATCAACATAATGTCTACATTCATAAACCTGTTGTTATCGGTCGCAATGTTTGGATTGGCGCAAATGTCGTAATTATTCCGGGAGTTTCTATTGGAGATGGTGCGATTGTGGCGGCTGGTACGGTTGTAAATGCTAACGTTGAGCCTTTAGCAATTGTTGGAAATCAACCTATGAGAACAATTAAATACCGCGATAAAGAACACTATAAACAACTCGCCTGCAAGTAAGAAAGTCAGGATAATTTATAATTCGTAATTCGTAATTCGTAATTCGTAATTATTACACAATAGTAGGGTGGGCATTTTAATTATCACCCTACTTGTCTAAACGATCGCTGGTGTATTTGCACGCTTACTTTGAGGTGTTGCAACCATCCGCATTCCGGCCGGTGCGGCTATAGTTAACCCACGGCGCACAGGACGCACAGGACGTTTGTTCACTAGCGATACTTGAAATTCTGACAAAATAGTTGCCAAGACGATTTTCATTTCATACTGGGCAAATGCCATGCCAATACAGCGACGATTACCGCCACCAAAGGGTAAATATTCATAAGGTGAATATTGTCTTTCTAAAAAGCGTTCTGGTTTGAACTGCTTTGATTGTGGATAAACTTCTTCTCGATGATGCGCTAAATAAATACTGGGGACTATTGCTGTCCCTTGTGGCAATTCATAGCCCATAATTTTAATTGGGGTCTTCACAACCCGCACGAAAGCAGTCATGGCAATTGGGTAAATTCGCAATGTTTCTTGGCACACTGCTGTCAAATACGGCAATTTAGCTACAATACTCAAATCGGGGTTAACTCCAATGGTGTTGAGTTCCTGTAGCAACTTTTCACGCACCTCTGGTAAATGATCAATCCAGTAAAAAGCCCATGTCAATGCTGAAGCGGTAGTTTCATGTCCTGCAACTAGCAGCGTCATCAACTCATCGTGTAATTCTTCATCTGACATTCCTTGACCATCGTCGTAACGGGCTGCCATCATCAAACTCAGGATATCTTGACGATTTTGATCGGATTGTGCCCGACGTTCTCGAAGCAAAGCATAAATAAGTTGATCAATTTTTTGCCGTTGTTGCAGAATCCGACCCCACGGACTCCACGCACCGAAATCTTTTTGGATGAACCTGAAAAAGAAGGCGCTAGACATTACGGGCGAACTGATAAAGTCTAGTAAGTCACTTAGCGATCGTCTCAGTTCTTCAAAAAGCTCTCCCTCATTTAAACCAAATACAACCCGCAGAATAACACGCAAGGTGATTTCTTGCATCGACTCTCGGATCTTAAAAGGCTTGCCAATTTGCCATTGATTACTCACCTGTCGGGTTATTTTTTCGATATCCTCACCATAACCCCGCATCCTTTCGCCATGAAAAGGAGGAGTTAGTAGTTGCCGTTGGCGCTGGTGGCTCACGCCATCCGCTAACATCAAGGAGCGATCGCCAAGCAAAAATTTTAGTTCTATGTTCCACCTACCAACCTCAAAATGGCTGGAATCAGCAGTAAAAATCTGCTCCAGCGCTTGGGGTTGACTAAAGTACACAACATGGTTATCAGAGCGACTACTCCTGATGGTAAAAGTGTCACCATAGATTTTGGCAAAATCATCCATATATTTTAGTGGCTGATTAATAAACTTGATCATCCTTAGCCAGCGCGGCATTTGAGGCCCATCAGGCAAATTGTCAGTTGCTGTCATCGGAGTTAGTGGAATTGATGGCTTCTGAATTTTATTATTACGAGTTTTCATGTTCTTGAGGCCCACATAAAGCGGTATATTCATCATGGGGGTAGAGAGTAGAGAGTGTAAAAAAAGGATAATAACTAATAACTTCTAATGAAAAACTCACTACTCAAAACTTTTTCAAGTCAGTCCATCATCAAAAAATCCCATAACCAAAAATGAAAAAGATTTCTTGCCCTACTCCCTACCCCCTACTCCCCACTCCCTTTTCCTAGCTAAAGCAGTGCCAAAAATCATCGCTATTCTCAATGGTAAAGGAGGAGTCGGTAAAACGACCACCGCAGTCAATCTGGCTGCAAACTTTGCGAAGAAAAAAAAGGTACTGCTGATTGACGCAGATATTCAAGGTTCTGCCAGTTGGTGGTTTGGGCGCAGTCAGCAGGGAATGGGATTTGATTTATCTCAAGAAACAGATCCGACACTTTTAGGTAATTTAGGTAAGATAACAGGTTACGATTTAGTAGTAGTGGATACGCCTCCCGCCTTGCGCTCTGAAGCATTAGTGGCGGTAGTTGCGATCGCAGATTATCTAGTTTTGCCTACACCCCCAGCCGCAATGGATTTAGCTATCCTAGTA
Source organism: Nostoc sp. CHAB 5834 (assembly GCA_020829485.1). The sequence continues at coordinate 139,036 of JAIVFU010000002.1, forward strand.
GAAACAGTTAAGGAAGCCGTCATCCCCGTGGGAACTCCCCATCGGGTACTGCTTACCAAAGTTGATACGCGCAGTATCGGGGAAGCACTAGAAGCAAAAAACACTCTCACTCGATTAGGTATTCCTGCTTGTAATACCTTTATCCGTGCTTATAAGGCTCATGAACGAGCAGCACTTGAGGGCGTAGCGATTAGTCAATGGCGAGGAAGTAATGCACGGGAGGCGGAGTTAGACTACCGCCGTGCAGCTGATGAATTACAGCGTGATTGGAGAAAATAATAATGGCTAGGAAACAAAGTCTCTCTGACTTACTACAAGAAGAGGCGCAAAAAATTACATCCTCAGAAGGCGAATCTGCGATCGAAGTTACAGCACAAGAAATTGCCGAAGAAGAAGCTTCATCAGATGAAGAATCCTCAGCACAAACACCTGAGTCAAATTCTACTAAGCGCACAACCCCAACTAAGGCTGAATTAGAAGCAATTGTTAAAGAGTTGACAGCTAATCTGGAAAAAAGCCATAAAAATGAAGCATCTCTTGGGCAAGAAATTGCTGATTTGCAATCAAAATTATCTAAACAACAAACATTAGCATCCGAACATAAATCATTAGTACAACAGGTTACAAAAGAATTAGAAGAAACAAAAAAAACAGCACTACAACTAGCAGAAGCCAATTCCAAGCTTATAGAAGAAATTAATGCTTTAAAACAAACAGCAGAAGATAATTCTAAACTTGCTCTAGCGGTAAAAGAAACTAGTGCTATAAAACCCGTAAAAGAACACTACAATCCACTTAACTACAAAAAATCACATCGTTCATCAGAAAAACTAGCTCAAAATCAACCACAAAATCAACCAAATGAGTATCCTGAGAGTTCTAATGAGATGTGGTTGCTTGATTAGTACAGCTACTTAACGTAAAAGCCATGTCCCGCAAGGAACTGAAGTTCCTTGCTAATAGCTAAAGTCTACTGAAGTAGACTAAAGATTTTTGGATCTTCAGTTCTTTTTATGGAGTCGAATAATAAATAAAATCTAATCAGAGCCTATATTCCTTGCTATGACTTTATTTTAAATTTTTGAGCCTTTCTATAAAATGGCTATTTTAATGCCGTACCATAAAACCAACGCAAGAGCCAGATTTTTAGGAATATTTAGTCTACTTCAGTAGACTTTAGCTATGAGCCTTGAACTTTAGTTCAAGGCGGGTGAGGAAGCTTTGAGTTAAGCTACTTTTTGCTTAAGTTAACACGTATGAGTAATGCTGTGCCCTTACGAAAGATGTGGTGGTTTTTAAACTTATCCATATTTGGTATTTCTTGTCAATGCGTAAGTCCTAGTTCTCCCCAAATACATCCAATAAGGTGCAAGAGATGCATCAGATTTCTTGGGTTTCAAATACAATTATCGAAAGCCTAAAATATGCTGTGCAGTAATTTGTGGTTGTTCCAGGTGTGGGAGATGGCCACAATCTTGAATCCAGACGAGAGTACTGTGTGGAATTGCTCTTTTAAATCTCATGGCATCCCTAGTACCCAAAATTTTATCGGAATCGCCCCATAAGATTAGGGTTTGTTGCATAATTTGTGATATTTTCTTAAATCTAAAAGCACTGTAACCACCACTTTTAGTAAAAGCAATCAAAGCTTGATGCCAACTCGGCATTTGTAGATGTAATGCGCCACAACACAGCGCATCGACAGAGGCAAGACTTTGATTTTTATATCCAATCCGGGAAACGCGATCGCGCACCTTCATATTACTCAAAAACTGAGTTGCTAAATAATCTAATGGGGGAAACATGAATTTGCTCAATGGGGAACCACCCGCCAACCCAGCACTATCAATTAACACCAACTTTTTTACTAATTCTGGGTAAGTCAACGTAAAATCAATTGCAGTTGCACCTCCCATCGAAGCGCCTACCAAAATTACAGGTTGGTTAATCAGGTTTTTCCAGAAATAATAAAGATGGGTTTTAATCGCAGTTGGGCTATAGGCAATTCCTGAAAGTCTATCTGTAAACCCAAAACCCAACAAATCCACAGCCCAAGTTTCATTATCTCCAGATAGTAATGGCAAAAGCCGCCGAAATTCTAATACAGAACTATCAAAGCCGTGAATTAATAAAATAGGAGTTCCACCACTGCCTTGCTTGACAAATGTTGTAGTAACTGGTTGATTAATTAAAGGAGTAGCGATCGCAGTTGTTTGAATGCTTTTAGCTAGTGCGATCGAGGCAGATTCTGTCAGTTGCCCAACAGATGTCGGAAGAAAATTCGGAAACATAAATTTAAGTTTATCATACTAGCTTGCTTCCACCCATCGCTGATTTTATTAAACAACAAAATTACACAAACTAACATGCAAAAAGTTTAATTGTAATACATAAAACATAGTCCAGCGACTATCAAAACATTTTAACTCCCCACTCCCAATTGTACAGACGCGATTAATCGCGTCTCTACTCCCCACTCCCCCCAAAAATTATGGAATCAAAGAAAGTTTAGCAAAATGTCAAAATTGGGACTAAAGCCACGTACAATTAAAATCGCCTATCCCTTAATCCAGGAGCTAATGCCATGCCAATGGCCGTTGGCGTAATTGAAACTTTAGGTTTTCCTAGTGTCTTAGCAGCAGCAGATGCAATGGTCAAAGCTGCCGCAGTCACAATTGTGTATTATGGTCAAGCAGAAAGCGCTCGTTTGTTAGTCGCCGTCCGGGGACATGTTTCTGAAGTAAATAGAGCTGTTGAAGCCGGAATCGTAGCTGGAGAGCAAGTCAAAGTTGGTACAGTAATTACCTACTACATCGTTCCCAATCCCCCAGAAAATGTGGAAACCATATTACCAATCCATTTCACTGAAGAATCAGAACCATTCCGCATGTTCTAAGCAATTTTGCTATCAACATCTGTAGCGAAGCTTCGTACAATTAATTTGTAGCCCCCATATCGTTTATTCATACAGGAGATTAATAATGTCATTACAGGCAGTTGGAGCACTTGAAACGAAAGGTTTCCCTGCGGTGCTAGCAGCAGCAGATGCTATGGTAAAAGCTGGTCGAGTCACCCTCGTTGGTTATATCAGAGTAGGTAGCGCTCGCTTTACAGTTAATATTCGTGGTGATGTTTCTGAAGTAAAAGCCGCTATGGCTGCTGGTGTTGAAGCCGCAGAAAATGTTTATGGCGGTACATTAGAATCCTGGGTAATTATTGCTCGTCCCCATGAAAACGTTGAAGCTGTTCTACCAATTGCTTACACAGAACAAGTCCAAGGCTATCGAGAATCTGTAGAAAATCCCATTGTTAGATCCAACAGTCGATAGATTTAACCTCCTGTGGGGGAATTCAAAACAAAAAATTCCCATAAATGAATTTAAAGATAAGTTTCTTGTCAGATTTCTGACTATCAAAACTTTAGAGAATTGCATTCTTTCTGTTTTCAAATTTTGCATAAGTTGAATTTTGGAGCAGAGAGAAAGCAACAGTCAAAGTCAATAGTCAAAATCAATATTGACTGTTGACTATTTATTTTTGAAAATGTAAAAGTTGTCAGAACAACTTGCCAATGTTATAGATGCAGTTGTGGATGAAGCTAGTTTAGAAAAGATAAATTGACCTATCAATCCCTATTATTGAAAATAGCGTAGGCGTAGCCCGTCGTAGACATCTCCATCTGGCATACTAGGTCTGATTCCACGCTATAGCGATAGTAAGCTGATATGCGTCTAAATTATATAAACATTCTTTATAATCGTTGACGGTTGACGGTTGACGGTTAACAGTCATTAGTCAACGGTCAACAGTCATCAGGTAAATATACAAGTTAAATGCGTAACAGCTTATTTATTGAAGAATTTATTTAAGGTTTATATAACGGCTTACCAAACCTCCTTATAAACAAACGTTGATTTACGTATATATACTTAAAACAATAAAAATATATGACAAAATTAAATTTATATGCAAAGGGTTTTCACATACTTACTTTATTCTAGGGCTGCCCCATGAGTGACTGGCATGGGTTTAAGGGATTGTCCTGGGCAAAATATTACTAACACCAAGCCTATTAAGATTTAATTAAACCTCATCTAAGTTGAGAACCGTAGTTTTTGCCCTCACCCTAAATCCCTCTCCCAGATATGGGAGAGGGACTTTGAAATTCTGGCTCCCCGAATCCCAGATTTGGGGGATAGGTTGGGGCATGAGGGCAAATCCTTTTCATCACCGAAGAACTACAGGTTTCAAGATAGACGCGGTTTAAGTATTTATCTATGCAATAAATTGTAATATTTAATACATAAATGCGTGGAACTACGCTTGACACTGAGTTAAATTAGATTAATTCCTCAGCTCGTTTACAGAATATTCATATCTCCTCAACCCACCTCGTGTAAAGCTTTATCCCACCACTGTAGGCAGATTTCTATTCTCAGTTAGAAAATATAACTTTACAAAGAAATTAAATTAAAAAATAGCCCCAAAAGCTTCATAGCTATGAGTTTGGGGAATTGGAAAACTGTAAGCACAACATGAATATAGAAATTTCTGCATAATTCTAGTGAATTAAGACGTAATAAAAGTGGAATCACTGAGCTATTTTCATGAGACTCATGAAATCCAGGCAAGTTGCTAGTTAAACAATTAGGTGGGACGAACGGGGGTTGTGATGCAAACTTCAAAATTGAGTTTCGAGGAGCGCAATCTCACTATGACAACAGATGTGGAACAACTAGCTCTAGATTGGCGAAAGCGCTTGGCTGCGGAATTTCCAGACCAAAATGAAGCTGCTAGGCAAAGCATTATTCTCTGGTTATTGGGATCTGACTCCAAACGGTTTGATCTATTTAACCCTAAAGAATTCGATATTGCCAAGCAAGCGATGGAATATCGCTGGAGAATTTTACGTCAACGCTATTTAGGACAAGGGCGAGAACGTGCTTATCGGAACTTGATAACGCGATTGGGGAGTTTAGTAACATTACGGAATAAAATTCAGACTTGGGTTGCCCTCAGCCGCGATCGCCAGCGTAGTGTCATGGATGTATTGCAAGAAGTACTCCAAGAATTACTACAAAGCGACAGCCAGATGCAACAACAAATGGCTGATATTGCCAAATATACAACTGATAAAAGATTGGGAGATGCTCTGCTATTTGCCAATGTAGAAGAATATTGTCTGCGACCAGTACGCAATCAACCCCTATTAGCTTATCGGTTTGTGAATTATTTACGTCGCACTCAGCGCGGTGGCTTAACCCAAGTGCCGGGTCGTGACTTGATTAGACTGGTGTCAGAAGAAGTTCTCACAGAGGACAGTGACAATCGAGTTAACTTAGTTGATAGTCAGGCGATCGCAGAATATATTGAAGCACAACAGCTAGAAGAGCAAGTTGCCCTGCGTCAGTCAGTACAAAAAGAATTTGAAAATTATTTACAAGAAAATCTGGGAACAGACGCAGTAGAATGGCTACGACTATATTTACAAGGTAAATCCCAAGAAGAGATCGCCTACAAATTAAATAAGGCGACTAAAGAAGTATACCGTCTGCGAGAAAAAATTAGTTACCACGCTGTGCGTGTTTTTGCCCTCAAAGGTAAACCAGAGCTAGTAGACAATTGGCTCTCAATTTCCTTGCAAGAACATAACTTGGGTTTAACCCAAAACCAATGGCAGCAACTTGATGAAAAATTGACTCCTCTGGGGCGGCAGATTCTAGATTTGCGGAGAGCAGGTAACTCAATAGAAGCAATAGGCCAACAGTTAAAACTCAAAACCCATCAAGTGTTAGGCGAATGGACAAAAATCTATCTTGTAGCCCAAGCTTTAAGAACCCAGGAGTAGCCTGTGAGGCATTTAGTTGCTCAATTAAGGTGGTGTACCAAAATAGGATATGGGGAGTAGGGGAGAATTTATAAGAAGTTCTCCCCTTTGCCTTTTCATCCCCTCATGCCTCAGTTACTAGAGTAGAACTTCAGAAGTCAGAAGGCAGTCCCTATGAAGAAAGTTTCACAACCAAGCATAAAAGTGGTCTTTCCCCACTCCCCACTCACTACTCCCTACTCCCTACTCCCTACTTTCAAGTCAGGAGGCTTTATATCCACAACTAAAGTTTTGATTAATGCTTCCGCATTCTGCCCTCTAATCATAGTTCTGTAAGTGCAATCCCTGATTCCAATTTTATACATAATTGTTATGTTGTAATCGAACTCTAGACTGATAAAGCTTAGAGTTCAATTCAAATAGGTCGAGATTTTGCTGCCGTATTCTAAGTAAGATTACGGTTTAAACAAATTTATAGTGACAAAGTTAGTTTCCTGCTCTTGAATCCATTTTTTATAAATATTTCATGCAGACTGAGGTTTTTAGTGAACTTTTCCCCTTAATGAGTACAGCCACCCCACATACTTTGGAATGGCTGCTCAACGTTGCAATTGAACATGAATACCCATCTGGGCGAGCCGTTGTGATGGAAGATGCCTGGGGTAACGCCGTTTACTTCGTTGTTTCAGGTTGGGTCAAAGTCCGGCGTACCGTCGGGGAAGATTCAGTAGCTCTGGCAATTTTTGGTAAGGGCGATTTTTTTGGAGAAATGGCAATTTTGGATGAATCTCCACGCTCAACCGATGTCATAGCCCTTTCGTCCGTGAATTTGCTGAGTGTATCTAGAGAGCGTTTTATTCAAATCTTGTTCAAAGACCCGCAGTTACATCACCGGATGTTACAACTTATGGTGCGGCGATTGCGGCAAATTAACTTGCGTTTACAAATGCGGTCTTCACCACCAGCAGTCAAACTTGCCCATACCCTAGTGACTTTAGGCGAAAGCTATGGTCAAGAATCGAATTTTGGAAAGGAAATTTTTAACATTCCTTTCAAAGATTTAGCAGAGGTAACAGAAATTGGTGTTGACGAAACTACCAAAATTATGGAAAAGCTGCATGAGAAAGGGTGGATCAAAATTGACAGCGCCAACAATATCATTTATCTCGTGAACTTCAAACAGTTGATGAACTTGGCTGGCAAAGTGTGATTGCTAAGGGTTATTAGGGACTAACAAATCAAAAAATAAGCTGTTACGCAAATAATATTGTACATTTACCTGATGACTGATGACTGATGACTGATGACTGATGACTGATGACTGATGACTGATGACTGATGACTGATGACTGATGACTGATGACTGATGACTGATGACTGATGACTGTTAACCGTCATCAGTTAACGACATCAAAAGTGTTTATCTAGTTTAGACGCGCATCATCAGCTTATTCAATTATTTATTGTGGGGTGGGCAGCGTTCGACTGAGCGCTCCCACCCCACAAAAATTGAATTGACTTTTACAATTTAAAACACTCCCAAGCACAAGCAACATCTGGACTTAAATGGAGCTTGCGCTGGTCAAAATCTAGTTAAGTACTTCTGCTACAGAACCTCCAACAATTGTTTAATTTTTGTGTCCTGGCGTTCTTTGAATTTTTCTGGAAAATTTAACTCAAGCGCAATCTTGCCATTTGTCTGCTCTTCTACTGCATAAATTTCGGCAACAAATCGGTTAGATGAGAGGTTATCCTCATCCTCATTCAACAGTAAACCAACTAATGGTTTAACAGTTCGCATCGTGTGCAAATCCTGTTGTCCTATCATTTTGTGAGAAGACACGGCTTTTGTATCCTCTATTTCCAAGCGCAAACCCGTTGTTCCTAATTCTGTGGTTACTGCAAAGAAGAAGTTACCATCCCAGTAGAGTCGGCTATGGCTATTTACCTGCTTGCGTACCTTTTTACGGCTAGTTTGTTTTACGTCACGCAAGGCCCGAGTCAGACTTGTAGCTAAGAATCCAAGAGAAGCGAAGGGTCGGTCTACATACTGGCCCTTTTGAGAATACCACTCCCGGACATCAGAATATAAAACTAGAGTTAAAGCATCGCGTTGGGCATCGTCGAGCTTCACAAAATCAACAGCCAAAAGCGTTTCTGTGTCATTAATAGGAGAGACTCGGACAATCTGCGCTGTTAAAGAGGCGCTAGCAGCATAATCTCCCATCACCTCAACTTCCGCTTCCTCCAGTAAATTGGGCCAAGTTTCTAAAGAAATTAATGCCCCAGTTTCTGAAATATTCACCGTTTTGCCCATAATTGTTTGACCGTTACTGGTAATTAAGATGGGGAGGCGACGCTGTAAACGGTGGGCAGTACGTACTTGTGGTTGTTCAAAGCCAACCAGCAAAGCAGCTATCAGCAAAACCAGATTAAAAACAGACCACATGGTGTTGACTAAGACCGCTTGCCAATCTTCAGGATGTAGCAGCAGCCAATAGGGAACAGCTAGTAAGGAAGAGACGACAAGTGCTGTCACTACCAAAAGACCACGCATCGATTCCCAATCAAAAGTACGTTTGGTTATAGACGTTCCTTTGTCGGTAACGTTAAATGAACCTAATTTAGGATTAAACAGCGCTAACATCGTCACCCATCCAGCCTGGAAAGCCATCGCAAATTCAAAAATTTCATTCCAGAAGGAGAAACGGACGTTTTTGTAAATGATGTAGTTAGTAAAAAGGGAGAGGAGAATATGGGGTAGGGCGTAGGCTAGAGTTTCTAAACCCAAACCTTGGACAGAGTTAACGCCAAATAATAGGAATAGTGTCGGAGCGATCGCATATATTAGTCGAGGATAACCATACAAAAAGTGCGAAGTCGCGCTCAAGTAACAAATCCGTTGTGCAAATGTCAGATTCAGCTTCGGATTAAAAATGGGGTTTTCTAATCGCAGAATTTGCGCCATCCCCCTTGCCCAACGCACTTGTTGTCCTACGTAAGAAGAAAACGTTTCTGGTGCTAAACCAGCGACCATAATTTTGTCGTAGTAGACAGACTTGTAACCTAGCGAATGCAATCGCAAAGCAGTGTGACAATCTTCCGTCACGGTTTCCACTGCAATTCCCCCAACTTCTAAAGCGTGGGATTTGCGGATTAATGCTGCGGAACCGCAGAAAAAGGCAGCATTCCAAAAATCGTTACCTTTTTGCAGTACCTTATAGAACAGTTCATTGCCTGCGGGTATTCTACCTTTGGTGACCAAATTACGCTCGAAGGGGTCGGGGTTATAGAACCAGTGAGGAGTTTGGACAAACGATACTTTGGGATCGAAGAAAAAACCCATTGTATGCAAGAGAAATTGCCGCGATGGGATGTGGTCGCAGTCCAAAATCAACACTAAATCACCGTCTGTTTTGTAAAAGGCGGTATTGATATTACCAGCTTTAGCGTGGTCGTTATTGTCCCGCGTTATATGTATACAGCCGAGTTCTTGGCACATTTGCCGTAGCTGTTCCCGTCTTTTGCTAAACTGTTCTCGGCGTGGGTCATTCTCTTTATACTTTTCTGGACGACCATCATCAAGAACATAAACCTTTTTTTTATCAGGAGCATAATCACAGGCCAAGGCTGCCACAGCCGTCTTACGAACAATCTCCACATCTTCGTTGTATGTGGGGATGTAGATATCAACTTTGAACCATTCCTGTTGAGGAATGTTTGTCAGATTAACTGGTTGGCGTTCTTGAATTTTCAGGGTTTGAAAGTATGCCAATATCAACGTGAGGATGGCATAAAGTTCGGCGGCGAACAACAATAGGCAAGCGATGCTGTTGAGCCAACCATCAAAGTTCAGGGTGTAACTGGTGCGGTAATATAAATAACGCAGGGTTGTTACCAGACTCAGCCACAGCATAAACAGGTGATAATAGTGGCTGATTTCCGAAGAGGACTCTTGAAACTCAGCGTGTATAAGCAACTGACCGAGTAGCACGAGAAACACTGCTACCAATCCCTGCTGCCAAACTTCTATCGGGGTAACAATCAGTGGTACTGAGAGGACTAATAGCAGTAAGATAAACCACTTAAACTGTTTTACACCCACCTTTTGGAGAGTGCGGTCAAAAAATCGAGGGGTAATATCAATCAGCCAATTGCTCAATTTTAAGCGCTGGCGATCGCGTGATTTACGAGGCGGTGTGTGGGGGGAAGATGACATTTTGGATCTAAATTTTGAAATTTAAAATGGGCGATACCTGACCGAAAGTGTCTACTTTTTATCAGCAGTCAAGCGCTTAAGATACAACTGAAGAATCCCGTAAAGAATTAGAGACACACTGAAAATGCCCACAGGTAGCAATAGCCAATTTTCTTGTAAAAAGCGTGATGCTTTACTGAGGATAGTGGTATTTTCCAAGCGACGAGTGTTCGGGGCGCTTTGGAAAAACTGTAGTTGATAGGCATCAGCATCGTAGGAAACTGGGTCTTTTTGATCACTACTAATTAGCACCGTATCCTTCTTGAGTTGGAAGAACCACGGGTCTTGATTGAGGACTTGTCGCACTCGCTCTAAACCAGTTTCGGTTTGAGATGTTAAAGCTAGAACGACGCGATCGCTGTTCCAAGGAGAGATAATTTGCTTAATCATTCCTTGTGTATCCTGCGGGGTTTGAACCACAGCATTGGCAGAGGAGCGGGAATATGCCTGACTCAAGTTAAAGCCAGTGGAATTAAATACTTCGGGAAAAGGAAAGTCTTCTCGTGTTCCAATTCCTACCAAATGGTCATTTTGGCGGACTTTTGTTGGCAAAGCATCAGGTGTATAAACATTTAGCTTGACAGCATCTGCTTGACTGAGCCTTCCCAAGCGTTCGGTAAAAGCCAACAAGGTCAACACATCTGTCTTCGAGGGGATTTGTGGCACGACAATCGCTGTCTGGGACAAATCCTGTGGTGCAGCAAAGGGGAAACCGAATTTCAGCAGGTTCAAGTCTGGTAGTTGTGTAGAGATTTCCCGCTTCAGGTCGAAGCTAGTATCAGAATGTACTGTACCTGTCAGTTGTTGATCTGGTGGCTGAAGACAGTTCTGTTTGTCAAACGGTTCTCTCGGATTCATCCGCAAGAAAACTTGTAGTTTTGAATTGGGTTTAATCAAGTTTTCCGGCAAATTGACTTTGAGGTTTTTGCGAGTTTCTCCCGACTCAGAATCAAGACGTGCCCCACCAATGAAAACTCCATCCAGTAAAACTTCGAGCGCAGAAGTTCGCGGATTAACCTGCGGCCCGTAGCTGTACACCAGATTCATGGAACTACCGCGCAGAAACCGATCATCTGGTAAAGCCCGAAAATCAATTTCAATTGGTGGCGCTCCAATCCCACGTACAGTCACATCATTAAACGGCTCACCATTTACTTGGGTTTTGATGTCGCCCAGTTTAAAAGAATTTTGTTCTGGCAAATAACGAGGCCATTGGCGGAGTCCTGGTGTCGAAGCTTCCTTGAGGGTATCGACAAAAACCACCTGACCAGTACCCATTTTCCGCAAGTCTGGCTGTGATAAAAATTGGGTTGCCTTTTCTACAGCTTTTGCACTGTTACCAGTGGCAATTAAAACTGGAACCCCGCTCTTTTCAGCTTTAGTTATAATCAACACCCCTGTTTCATCTGGTACGGGGTTGTTATCCCGATCAAGAATTTGATTGCTGACGATTTTCAGGGGCAAATTCTTCCAAATATTTAAGGTCGGTTGCTCGTTAGGAGTACCAATGATCACCAAGCGATCGTTTGCTTTCACATTTGCAACATCAGACACTAAGCTTGTCTGAATCGGACGAAAATCTGCGATTCTCCCTAATGCTGCTTGTAAGCGAGCTGCTGCTGTCAACCAGGATTGATCAACTTGACTCGGTTGCAAGTAAGCAATTTGGTTAGTTTCTAAGCCGAATTCGTCAAAGAAAGGATAAGGATAGCGGCTGAAATTCAGGGTAATCGGCTGCCGTTCATAGTTAAAGATTAATTTAGAATCTGGCAGAATTTCTGTCCACAAGTCGGGGCTACTAGGGTCGCTACATTCGATGCTGTTATTCTGCTGTGCTACCAATACTAGTTCGTTGTAGTCTTGCAGCAGCTTGGGTGGGATATTGAACAGTACTTGACCTACTTGGGACTCTTTGCGATTGAGTGGTACGCTACCAACACTGATGCCATTCAATAGTACAGTCAGGTTAGAGCGATTGGCATACAGTGCTGGTGAGTGTTGAAAACGGATTAAAGCTTGTAGCTTACCCCGATCTAGTTTCCAGCCACGAGGACGGGTAAAGGCAAGACGACCTTCTGAGTAAACCCCACGCAAGCGCATCCGGTTGCCCACAATCGGACTACGATTAAATTCTAGGGTGTAACTTGCTAGGTTTTTGGCACTAGCAGCTTTTAAGTCTGCTTTACTACTATTTTCTGATGTCGTTGCTTGGGCTAATAAAGTTACTTCTTGTTGCAGATCACCTTTAGTTTGAGCTTGAGCGCTCAATAATGAACTAGGAAACAAAAAAAAGCAAGTAACAATAATTGCTTTTTTACTAATTTGCGAAAGATAAAACAATTGCTTCATGGTAGAGCGTGATTTTAGTGTAAATTTACTGAATTTTTTTACGTAAAAAGCACAGGTATTTTGTTGCTTTTAGAACTTTGAAATCATCCCATCAGATTTTTTCAAAAAATCTACGGGAGTCAGTCTGCCAAAGTAAAAGGTGGTTGGGAAGCTTGTACCCTAACTCAGCGTCAGGGGATATCATTTAAGCAATCGCTGGGGAATTGTCTTTGGAGGTAGTAATCCTAACCAAGCCAAATTCTGGGTATAATAAGTAGATTGATCTCCCCAAATTCCCTGCTTGTATTGAGGCAGTATTTTTTTCACAAGCAGTTCTTGAGCGATCGCTGGTTCCACTAACTGCATGGCGGCATACAACATAGCGTATTGGGATGTAGCTTCGTAATCCACTAATGGTTTCCCTTGGAGATCAATACGTGCTGGTATCGATTGTTTACTCCACAGTTTTTGCAAGTGCTGAGTGGATGTCACTAGATAGCGTTGCGCTTGGGGTGACTTGAACCAGGCAGCATCCAACGACAAACGCCACCAGACTCGATAGGAATCAAAGCTATACAAACTCTTCAGACTGCTAGATGCTGGTAGGGTTTGGTATTGTCCTGTTTTGGTGTTTAAAGCTACCCAATCACTGGGTAAACCTACTTTAGAAAGCTTTGCAGAATCTTCTAGCACTTGATAGCTGCTGTCTACCAAACTCAACCAATCATGTTGGGGGTCAACTTGTGCAAAGATGCGAAAAGCATAGGGTGCAAAATAAGAGGGATTCAGGTAAATGGTAGATGCATCCGGAACGAATGCAGCTACAGGCCCTGGTAGCAGGTAGCGCTTACCTTGGGTTTTTGAGATAGTGGACAAATTCCACAAATCTTGCAGTTTGAGTTTTGCTAGTTTCAGGTATTCGGGTTGATGCCAACGCCGTGATGCTAAAACCAGGGCAGTAATCGCATCTATATCTCCATCGCTAGCAAAGTTGCTGTCGATAACACCCCAGTTCCCATCTTCCTTTCGTCCCCACTTCCAAGCCCACAAACTATCTGTGCGTTTACCACCTACTTGGCGCTGGAGGTTATTTTCCGACCAGTTTAAAGTCAGGGCAAAAGTTGCTGGATCATTAATCAGTACTGCTCTTAGCAAAGCATAAGCTTGACCTTCACTAGTTGAGCGATCGCTTGCTTCGTAATCAATCACCCGCCCATCTGACTGAATAAATCTTTGGCGGTAGCTAGCCCAACTTTGGGCTAGTAATTCCCGGTTGGGCGTAGATTCAGGAAGTTCAGCTAATAATCCAGTGAGATTCTGACTACTACCTTCAGTGGGGACGTTTGCCACCGGAGTTTGCTCATCCGGTGTTTTGGGGTTTGCTGCCGAGTAACTAGAGACACAGGCAGATAAACCAATCAGGCAGGCAATAGCTGCCACTTTTGGGAAGTGCCACATCCTAAGAACAGTTTGATTTGTAAAAGATTTAAGCGATCGCTAATTTCTGTTTCGACGTTGATAATCTTCCCAAGGGGGTTGAAATCCTCGTCGTAGCAGAAAGTCTGTTTGGATTTGCTGTATTTGCCGAGATGCATCGCTATCGTTTCCTCCTTCTGCGGCTGCCTCTAATTGCAGTTGTTCTAGCTGTGCCAGTGCTGTCAAAGGCTGATCTAAAATTGCATTCAATCCAGCAAGAGCGCGGCGTGTGCCTTTGTCTTCCGGTTTTTGTGCCAACACTTGAGCATAAATCTCTTGTGCCGATTCAAAGCGGCGCTGTTCAAAGCGAATTCCGCCCAAAGCCGCTAAGGCATCGATGTTATCTGGTTGCTGCGCCAAAATATTCTGATAGGTACTGCTAGCCAAATTCAAATCACCTACAGATCGAGCCAACTCTGCCTGCAACTGGTATGAGTCAGAAGTGTTGGAAATACGGGCAATCAACTGCTTCATCCGCGCTTGTGCTTGGGCAGGATTGCGTTTTGCTATCACCTGTAATAGGCGCAGTTGTAATGGTATGGAAGTAGGGTCAGTTTCTACCAGATAACTATATAAAGCTTCTTTTTGCGGATCAGTAGGCAGCGCTCCTATCAAACTGTATAGTTCTGGAGGAGTATTAGTTGCTGGTTGTGTAGCTAACCAATTGTTGAGAACTGCCTCTGCTTCTGGTTGGGAGATCCGCTTGGCTTGATAGGCGATACTAGCACGCCCTAATTGAATCGACAAATTTTGAGGATTGCGAGCTATTAATTGGTCATAAACTGTCACAGCCTCATCAAAACGCTTTTGTTGCAGTCGCACTCCAGCCAGTCCGCCCAAAGCAGCATCAATAATATCGCTATTATTTGGCTTACTAGCAATCACAGCTTGGTAACGTTGAGCGCTAGCTTCGAGATTACCCTCACGACGCTCAATTTCTGCTGCTAGTAATTGGGGTGCAAGGTCTTTAGCACCTGCGGGGGTAGCTGTGTAAGCTGCCAAAGCTTGCCTTGCACCATTCAAATCTTGGCGTTGCACATACATTTGCGCCACCCGGAAATTCAAAAATGGTACGTTTACCCCCATTTGTAAAAGATTTTGGTACACAGGTAAAAATTCTGGATCGGGAACATCAATGTTCACTAAAGCATTAGCTAGTTGTTGCAACTGGACGCGATCGCTCGGCGCTGATTGGATTGCAGTAGTCAAACGCTGTTTCAAGTCATTTTTACCGAGTAAACCTAGCTGATTTTCCAAAGCTAATTGCTGCACCACCAGACTTTGATCGTTGGGAAATTCTAACGCCACCCGTCGGTACAGTTGCAGTGCTGTTTGTCGTCCTTCGGGGAACCCAGTAAAGACATCAGCGACTTCGCGCAGTAGTTTGGGGGAAGGGTTGGGATCGGTTTGGAGTGCTTGACGGTAGAGATTGAAAACTTGCTGGGTGAGCGTGGGGTTATTAGTGTACTTGCGAATTTCATTGAGCGATCGCGCTAAGGGCAAAATCGCGTCTGGCCTTCCCTGTAATACATCCAAAACCGCCAATGCTTGAGCTTGTTGTTGATTGGCAAGGTATGCTACAGCTAGTTCTTTACGGGTTTCAAACCCTATCTCGTCAAGTTTATTGGAGCGCTGCAACTGCGCTTCTAACACCTGTACCGCCGCTCCAGGACTGCCTGTTTCTCGTAAGGTGCGACCGTAGGCTAGTGCTGCATACTCTGTAATGGCTTTGCCAGTGGTGCGGTAGCGGTTAAACAACTCCAGTGCTTTAGGAAAATCCCCACTGTAACTATAAGTTTGAGCTGCATCAACGACTGCCTTTGGTGTGGGGTTGTTGTTCAGCACGATTTGGTAGTCTGCCAATGACTCGCTTAAGCGTCCTTGATAAGAGTAGAGTAGAGCACGGTAATGACGACCTCCTGAGTCGTTAGGATTTAACTCTAATAAAGTTGTCAGAGCCTCAATTCCTTTTAAGTTCCACTCAGGACGATAAGTAGCTAATATACCAACTGTCTTTAAAGCTAGTTGGTTGTTGATGTCTACCGCCAGTACTTGTTGATAAGCAGCCCAAGCTTCGGGAATACGTCCGGCTTTGCGATAAGCGATCGCTAATCCTAACCTAACTTGCGAAGATTGCGGTTGACTTTTAAGGGCTTGCTGGAAGGCTGCGATCGCATCATTAATCAAGCCTTTTTTTAAGAATGCAAAACCCTTTTGTGCCGATGTTGATAAGTTCTGTGCTTGAGCTTCGGCAATGCTGCCTAAAGGTGGCACAGTTAGCAAGTAAGTAAAAAGGAAAAATGAACAAGTAAAAAGAGAACGATATTTAATTTTTTTAGCTTTTCCCTTTTGCTTTTTATTTATATTATTTTGGCTCATTGAGTAATTCTCCCTCTAGGAGTGATACCAAATTCTGATTTCACCCTGATACCGAAGACTGTTTCTGAGAAATCATCACGCGCTTGAACCGAAAAGCCTAGCCGTAGATTATCAAGAAATTTAAAATCATAGAACATTTCTAATACATCGGGGCTATTTCCACGACGTAGCTGATCATTAGAGAGAGCGCGTCCATAAGCTATTCCTACCCGGTCATCTGGGGTAAACAGATCCACAAAACTAGCTCCCAAGACGTAAGTATTTGCACCCTCTCCTAAAGTGCGGTTTTCGTAGCGACCATAGCGCCCAAACAAACCTAATTTCAGATTGGGAATAAAGACTTCGGCGTTAAGACCGTATGCTTCTTCGCGATCGTTTTTATCAGGGCCAAATTGATTGTTACCTCTGGCAATGCTATAGCTTTCAAGGAAGCTATCATTAACACCAGCGTCGCGATCGCTAGCATAAGTACCACGAATAATTGCATTGCCGTAACGGATACCGATTTCGCCAGCAAATCCATCTAAAGAAAAGTCACCGATTTTATCTGCTGATGAAAATACTGCTGCTTTCGCTTCAATATTGTCGGTGATACTCCAATCGGTTAACAAACCAGTGCGGGAACTAATTCCTGTCGCCGCCAGTGCTGGGTTAGTTTGAAACACCGGATTAAAGAATTGACTGGCTCCATCTTTAGCAAAGCTGTTGCGATCGAAATAAGACGTTAAATCTATTTGACCGATCACAAACCGCAGATTAGGTACTCCTGCTAGTGAAGTCGCCAAATAAAGCTCGTTGATGTTCAAACCATCGTTTCGGGAGTCATCGAAGTTGCGGTTGCTGCCTTGGCTTGTTAAGTCCAGGGTTGCCCCAATCAAAGCTTGAGGAGACAGTGGGTAAACTCCACTGACTCTCGCCCGTGCTGAGGTGTCGCCACCTTGGTTAATATAAACTCCTTGGAATTGTAAAGAGGGTTCCCTTAAACTACTGCTAGGAAGTTGGCGGCGTTGTTGAGTAGTTATCGATGGGGTAACTGGTACTGCTGTGCTTGGAGTGGGAGTCGTATTAAGGACTGATGGTATTGTCTGTGGATTGGGTAATTGTTGATTAAAAGTTGGTGCTGCTCCTGGTGCATTTGATTCTGGGGTTGCAGGCAAGTTAGGAAGTGGTGGCAGGGGGGCTGTTTGAGAACTGAGTAGTTGATTAAAAGTTGGTGCTACTCCTGGTGCAGTGAATTCTTGCGTTGCAGCTGAGTTGGGAAGTGTTGACAGGGGGGACTGAGAACTGAGTAGTTGATTAAAAGTTGGTGCAGTTGATTCTGGTGTTGCAGACAAGTTGGCCAGTGGTGGCACGGAGCCGTTCATCTGTCCCTGCAATCCTAAATTAAGGTTAGAAGTGTCTCCACCTACTGTCACTCGTGGTGTAACAGAACTACGTGCTGCTGCCGGGGCTTTTCCAGTTACCTGCTGCTGGATGAAGGCACTCTCCATCTGTTGAAGATCGTTGACTGGTTTGGGTTCTACAACTTTCAACACTGGATTAGCGATCGGTGCAACTGCTACACCAGTCGTTACGCGTGCAGAAGGCAATGTTTGCCACCCCTGAGATTGACTTTTATCGACAGGTAATTTAGCCACTGGTAGCGGTTCTGCTAAACCCAATTGATAGTCGATAGTCTTTAGCTGAGATGGGTTGACTTGAGCTGAAGATTTTTCGCTCACTGCCAGTACCCAGCAAATCGAGACAGCGACAGTACAAAGCAATGGATAAACCTTGTGGTACTGGCTTGGAAAAGTAAATTTGTAACAATCGAGTACTGTTTGCCTCATCAGCCTAGTTGGGGAACAACTACATATTTAGGTTATTCAATGTCGCTACTTTAGCAAAGTAAATGAGTATTAACCACTAGATCAAATAAAATTTTTGATTTTAAACTAATTGATTAAGAGTCGATAAAATTTGTTATTTTCAAAAATAAATTGGGCATAATAGGTATAAAACTGAGATATTTCTAAATAAAAGACATAATCTACCTATTCCCATGCAAAAACTTCATTTCAAGAGTTTTTTGGCTAAATTTAAAGCTTTATTTTCTAATAATCTCCAGATAGGCACTTGCCTAATCCTTTTAGCTGCCAGTTATGGCTGTGTTCAAAAAGCACAAGAAAAGGTAGAGATGAAAATCGGAGATATACAACCTATATTGAGTAAAGGTATATACAATATTGTCGGTAGTACCAATCTGCCCGAATCTAGCAAGATTACAGTGGCCGCTGTGCGTTATTTGCGTCCAGCATCAGGACAAACAGAAGCTTTACTAAATTCAGACACGAATACTAACCGTTCAATTCTGGCTCGTCAAATTGTGGAAGTGAAACAGGGACAATGGGAGGCTGCGCTGAATCTGTGGCAAGTTTCACCCGATGGCAGTTTCCAAGAAGTCTGGCAAGGAAATTCAGCACAAATAAGACTGTTTCCAGAAGGTGGCGTTACATTTGTAGCTATTTTCGATCCTGCTACTCAGTCGGAACAGTCAGATAATCAAAACTCTCAAAAGTTGAAGTTAGAAAATCAACAGCTTGAAAAGCTTGAAAGCAAGTTGATTCGCTTTACTAACGAAGGTGAAAAATATTTACAAGTTAGCCAAACTTTAACAATACCCATACCTACGGGGAAAACAATACCACCTCGTCGGCAACCGGAAGACTTGAATGGTGGTTGGGGAAACCGATATCAAATCCCACCACAACCCATAGCTTCTAAAAGTACCTTACCTCCACCGATTAAAAATAGGCAAACGAATGCCTATCTGACTCCTTCAGAGTTTCTCAGGTGAGAATTATAGCTATTCTCAGTTGATTATTAGGTACTAAACCCCACCCTCAATCCCTTTCTCGCTTGCGAGGAGGGGGCTATGATGTATCTCGTTATCTCATTTGATTAGGAAAAGCTATAAGGGTATCAAACCCATAAGATAATTCTGTCTCTATTTACTCCTACCCCAATACTGCATAGGTTTTGAAGATTTGTAGGTTGGGTTGAACTTTAGTGAAACCCAACAAAGCCCTGGAAATGTTGGGTTTCGTTCCTCAACCCAACCTACACATTTTTATTTTTTAGCTTTAACCGAGCAGTATTGATCCCTACCCTACTTCCTACTTGATTGAGGACGGGCTACTCTAGCCTTCCATCGCTCTCTTTTTGATAGATAAAAACTGGAATACCAGCCTCAATATGAGCGCTGGGATCCAGATATTAATTACCCAATAACCAATTCAGTGGGTATTGATTTGAGTAGATTTTAAAGGACAGTATTATAGTAAATCTGAAATTTAGCTGGGGATTCTACCTCAGCATTTGTTGCTTGAGACAGTTGCAAATTCTCCTGCATTGCTTGCATCTGTAGCATCATCTCTTTAATTTGTTTTTGCAACTCTTCAAATTCTGATGGTATAATTGCTGTTTGATTCACTTCAGCAGCAGCAATTTTTTTGATACTGTTAGGATTCTCTTGAGCATAGCCAAGGAAAGCTTGGGCAGATGCAAACGCAGAAGTAGCAGCAATATCTCTGATAGTGGTAGTGGTATTTTTTTGAGTTGCAACCTTTGGTACAGTATTTACTGGTTGTGTGTCCACCTGCGTCTGGGTTTGCGCTCCAATAGATTGAGATGCGGTGATTGCATTTTTTGAGATGAGAGCTTGATCAAAAGATGCCTCGTCATCTAAAAAAGCGCTTAATCCAGAGATTTGTAGTCGAGGCTCGGAAATTTGCCATTCTTTTAGTAATGTCTCTTTTTGCTGTAGGTGTTGCTCTAAATTAGATAATTCTTGCTGAATTTTTGCTGATTTGGAAGAAGAATTTCGCCAACCACAGAAAGCAAGTGCTGAAATTCCAGACCCTATACTAAGTGCTGTTGCAAAAACTACGTAAGGGATAGCAATATCTCTAAGCTTGCCATAAAAAATAGGTTCTTCCTGAAATTTGATAGCAATTTGTTTATCGCCTAGTGTCGCAAGGGGAAATGACATTAAAGAAAATACACTTAGAGAAGCGATCGCAGGTGGTAGTAAAAATTTTTGCAGTGCAGAAAGTGTCATATTCAGAAAGCTTTTGTCAAATAAAAGACTATGAGTAGATTGCAGCAGATCTAATTACCGCTTATAACATCTAGCTTATATAGAGTTTTCACGGTGACTCAATATGTGTACTGCCTTAGTATCTAAGTTATTCTCTATACGAGATATGTTCAATAGAAAACTCATGAAGAACTCAGTAAATTACGTAAATTTTTTGTAAATTAAGCAACCACTACAAATTATACAAAGGCAAATGCAAAACATAGATAAAAGTTTATACGTATTATCCAGCAAAGATTTTAGCGTTCTTGACTTCCACTATCCAATTTTTACGGATACAGAAACAATAGTAGCCAAGTATTGCTCTAAGATTACTAGGATGGCCAGATGCATGGAAGTTAATTAAGTAATACAAATAACAGTCAAATAAATGCATTGTAATTAGAGAACATATATTTATCGTCGGCTAAAAATCATATTTACAAAAATACTTTTTAGCTAAAGATGCTGTAAAATCTTCTTGCTCGTAAACAGCATCATATATTTTTTTGCTGATTCGACTTAGATATTGCCCTACTACAAAAGTAATAATAGTATGCAAGTTTTCGATAAAAATAAACCAAGAACAGTGAGACTACATAAGCAATTACTGATACTTTCCCTAAGTCTATTAGTATTTTTAGTAATTATTTTGACTAAGACACCTGCTAGTATTCAGCTAGATGCTGTTAGGGCTGAGACGCAAGCAGCGCTACCATTTTCAACGAGTGGTAGAACAATTGTTGATGCAAAAGGCAAGGTCGTACTACTTAGAGGTGTTAATTGGTTTGGTATGGAAACTGATACACACGCCCCTCACGGTTTATGGCAACGAGATTATAAAGAAATGCTCGCACAGATTAAAAGCTTAGGATATAACCTCATCCGGTTACCTTATTCTGTGGCAGCATTGCGATCGCTTAATGTAAGTGGCATTGACTTCGGAGGTGGTAGAAACATAGAACTTCAAGGTAGAACACCCTTGGAAGTAATGGACTTAGTTATTCAGGAAGCGGAACGTCAAGGATTGCTAATCCTGCTCGACAGCCACCGCCTCAACGATCAGCAAATTCCAGAGTTGTGGTATGGAGACGGCTTTACAGAAGCAGACTGGATCGATACTTGGACAATGTTAGCAATCCGCTACAAGAATCAAACTAACGTTATTGGCGCAGACTTAAAAAATGAACCTCATGGGAAAGCTAGCTGGGGTGATAACAATATAAGTACTGACTGGCGACTAGCAGCAGAACGTGCAGGCAATGCGATTCTGGGCGTTAATCCTAATTGGCTAATTGTCGTTGAAGGAGTGGAAAAGAATGTCCCCGGTCAAAAACTGCCACAGCATTGGTATGGTGGAAATCTAGAAGGTGTAAAAGACTACCCTGTACGCTTATCTCGTTCTAATAAGCTAGTTTATTCTCCTCATGAGTATGGCGCTGGGGTATACAATCAGCCTTACTTTTATGACTCTAACTTTCCTAACAATCTAATTGATCGCTGGCAAATAGGATTTAACTATATCGCTAGTCAGAATATTGCTCCCATCTTGATTGGGGAGTTTGGGGGACGGCAAGTAGACTTAAATTCCAAAGAAGGAATTTGGCAAAATGAGTTGGTGAAATACATTCAAAAAAATAACTTGAGCTTTACTTACTGGAGTTGGAATCCTAATAGTAGTGATACAGGCGGAATTTTATTAGATGATTGGCAAAGCGTTAATCTACCCAAGCAGCAATTACTATCCCAATTGCTCCCACTAGTACAAGTTCAACCGCCAGTTCAACCGAGTAATCCTCCTGTTTCTCCAACTCCAACTCCTACTCCTTCTCCTTCTGCCTCTCCAACTCCTACTCCTTCTGTCTCCCCATCTACTACTAGTACTGCTCAACTAAAAGTCACTACTGAGATTAATTCCAACTGGGAAACTGGATTTTGTGTCAGTTTCAAAATTACAAATCCGGGTAATACCAAGGTTAATAACTGGCAACTATCATTTAACATGAATCAAGCTAAGATGAATAACTTTTGGAACGCAGATTTTAAGCAGCAAGGAGCTATACAGTATATAGTGGCTCCTTTGGACTGGGGAAAAACAATTGAACCAAATCAAGTACGGGATACTGGGTTTTGTGCTAACAAACTTGGTTCTGACTACCAGCCGCAGCAAGTTGCCGCCGTTTCGATTTGAAGTCAAAAGTTAAAAGGCGAATTTGTCATGATAGGAGAAATCACCAATCCCATTAACCATTGAGTATTAACTCGGCACACAACATGACTGAAGCAACTGCAACTCGTCCCAATACCCACTTTCAGGAAACCAGGCCAACGATTCATTACCTGGTGGCAATGTCCCAACCAGAAACCCATCTGTTTGAGGTGACTTTACGCCTTGTTGATTACCACTCGCCAATTCTCGATTTAAAACTACCGGTGTGGACACCCGGTTCCTACTTAGTGCGAGAATACGCTAAGAATTTACAGGATTTTGGGGCTTTTGCAGAGGGTAAGCCTTTACCTTGGCGGAAGATCAGTAAAAATCACTGGCAGGTAGATAAAAAGGATGTTTCAGAATTAACTGTACGTTACCGCGTTTTTGCGAATGAGCTATCGGTACGGACAAATCACTTAGATGCTACGCACGGTTATTTCAACGGTGCGGCACTATTTTTTAGAATAACGGGCTGGGACAAGCAACCCATTCGCGTCACTATCGTACCACCACGCCCGGAATGGCAGGTCACTACTGCCTTGCCAACGGTTGGTGAGGAAACAAATATTTTCTTGGCTGGTGATTTTGATACTCTTGTTGATACTCCCTTTGAGATTGGTCGCCACCAATTGTATAATTTTGAGGTTTTGGGAAAACCCCATGAACTGGCAATCTGGGGGCAAGGAAATTTCCAAGCCCAGCAGATGATTGCTGATATTCAAAAAATTATTCAGGTAGAAGCACAGATGTTCGGCGGTTTGCCATATCAACGATACGTGTTTCTACTACATTTATTTAGCCAAGCTTTTGGCGGTTTGGAGCATAAAGACTCTTGCTCCTTAATTTACCAGCGTTTTGGATTTCGCGCTCAAGATAAGTACAATCGCTTTATCCAATTGGTAGCACACGAGTTCTTTCACTTGTGGAATGTCAAGCGAATTCGCCCAAAAGCATTAGAGGTTTTTGATTACGATCAAGAAAATTACACGCCATCATTATGGTTTTGTGAGGGTACTACTAGTTACTATGACTTGTTAATTCCTTTGCGGGCAGGAATTTATGATGTTCAATGGTATTTGAATAATTTGGGCAAAGAAATTACCAGATATGAAATGACACCGGGGCGCAAGGTACAACCCGTTTCTGAGTCGAGTTTTGATGCCTGGATAAAACTCTATCGCCCAGATGCCAATAGCGGTAATTCTCAAATCTCTTACTATTTAAAGGGAGAAATGGTATCGTTGTTGCTGGATTTACTGATTCGCTCTACTTACGACAATCAGCGCTCCCTTGATGACGTGATGCTGAAAATGTGGCAGCAATTTGGGAAAGATGAAATTGGCTATACCCCAAAACAGTTGCAGGAAGTTATAGAATCTGTAGCTGGAATCGATTTGACTGATTTCTTTAAACGCTACATTGATGGCACTGATGATTTGCCCTTGAATCAGTATTTAGAACCCTTTGGCTTGCAGTTGGTAGCTGATCAACAGGAAGAGCCTTACTTGGGTGTGAGAATAAATACAGAGAATGGGCGGGAGATGATTAAGTTTGTGGAAACTGGTTCACCTGCACAAATAGGGGGAATTGATGCAGGTGATGAATTACTAGCAATTAATGGGATTAAGGTAACAGCCGGTGGCTTAAGCGATCGCCTGAAAGATTACCAACCAAACGATAAAATTGAAGTGGCAGTTTTCCACCAAGACGAACTCCGTACTTATTCCATCATCCTCGCCTCACCAAATCCGACTCGGTATCAGGTAAAGCCTGTTGAGTATCCTAACTCCACACAACAGCAAAACTTTGCTGGATGGCTTGGGATAGCGATCGCAACTGTTTGATAAAGTAATTGGGGAGTGGGGAAAAGGGGCACAAGGGAGAATTATTGAACAAGTTTCTTCCTTGTCTCTTCCCATTCCCCATTCCCCACTTCTAAGCCGTTCTCACCGCCCCTGAGTAAATCAAACCCCGTTGCAGATCCAGGGTTATAATCGCCCCATCCCGGATCGCTTGGGTTGCGTGCTTCACGCCAACAATCACTGGTACACCAAGACGCAAGCCAATTACGGCTGCGTGACTTGTAAGACTTTCCTCTTCAGTAATAATCCCGGCAGCTTTCCGAATTGCCTCGACGAAATCGGCACTAGTGCGGGGTGCAACTAATATGTCTCCAGGATTAAAGTTACTAACATCCATACCAGTATTAGCCACCCGGGCGCGACCACTGACTGAACCTTGTCCCAGACCAATTCCGTGACCCAGTATTGCTGTTACCACCTCTACCTTAATTAAATCTGTGGAGCCAGAAATTCCCTGGAGTGTGCCAGCCGTCATTACTACTAAATCTCCCTCAGATAGTAACTTCAGTTCCTGAGCCACGTTGATCGCAGCTTGAAATGTCTGACCTGTGGAAGGTAATCCTAGCACCAATAGGGGTTTTACTCCCCATACCATTTGTAGCTGTCGCGCCACATTAACATGGGGTGTCACTGCCAAAATCGGTGTATGGGGACGAAACTTAGAGACATTGCGAGCTGTTGCCCCCGTTTGCGTTAGGGTCATGATTGCTGCTGCGCCTAGTTGTTCGGCAATTTGACCCACAGCTTGACTAATAGCATTGGGAATGGAGCGTCGGGCATCTCTCGAAGAACGTAAGTTTAAGTGTTGGGCTTCTTCCTGCTCCATGCGCTCGGCAATTCGCGCCATCGTCGCCACTGCTTCTACTGGGAAGTTACCCACAGCAGTTTCATTGGAGAGCATTACCGCGTCCGTGCCGTCTAAAATCGCATTTGCCACATCCGATACTTCAGCGCGAGTGGGACGGGGATTGCTCACCATGCTGTCTAACATTTGGGTGGCAGTGATGATGGGAATCCCCAAGCGATTTGCTGTAGCAATTAGCCGCTTTTGGAGTACCGGAACATCCTCTGCTGGCAATTCCACCCCTAAGTCGCCTCTGGCAACCATCACCCCATCACACAAAGCCAGAATCGCCTCCATTTGTTCGATGGCTTCGTGCTTTTCAATTTTGGCAACCACTGGCACTTGCTTACCTGTACTGGAAATTAATTCTTTAATTTCGATCATGTCCTGGGGATTGCGGACAAAGGAAAGCGCCACCCAATCGACACCCTGATCTAGACCAAACATCAGATCCTCTCGGTCTTTGTCGGTCATTGCCTTAATTGACAGGTAAACGCCGGGAAAGTTTACGCCTTTGTTGTTAGAAAGTTTTCCAGGCACGGTGATCCGACAATGCAAATCACCTTTGTCCCGGTTAATCTCCTCCACCAGCATTTCTACTCGTCCATCATCGAGGAGGATTTTTGCACCAACTGGGACTTCTTCGGCTAAATAATCGTAGGTAACGCAACTAATTTCTTGAGTACCTACAACTGGACGATTTGTCAAGGTGAAGCGATCGCCTTTTGCCAAAACTATAGACCCGTTGTCAAATTTCCCCAAGCGAATTTTTGGGCCCTGCAAGTCTTGAAGTATAGCCACTGGCTGATTTAATTCAAAAGCGGTTTGCCGAATTAAGCGAATACTACGCTGATGATCGGCATGAGTTCCGTGGGAGAAGTTTAGCCGCAGCGTTGTGGCTCCCGCTTCAATAATTGCCTTGAGCATTTCAGGACTGCTAGTGGCGGGGCCAATAGTAGCGACAATTTTTGTCCGGCGCAGAGAATCTCTTAATTGCATAGGGGCTGAAGTTAGGGAGCTATCTGGGAAGTCATCGTAACTTAAATGGCATCTCCTTTTCAGTCACTGCTATATCAATAGATATAAGCAGTCAGAGAGGGTTTATGGGAGAGTGGGTGCTGTGGGATAGACTAGATATAGTACATCAATCTTGTATCCATCCTCCCAATGAAGGTGTTTATCCCATAAACTTCTTGCCAATTGTCATACCCCACTGATCAGTAAAGATTAGGCTTTGTCTGGAATCATAGCGTTATTCATCTACTGATATGCAAAGCTCTGGATAAATATTGCTATACAAAAGTTTACATAATTTTATTATTTCCTAATATTTATCGTATATTCGTAATGTTTGATTAAGAAGGAGTCAATGGTAGAAATGATCGCATCGGAGGCACAAAAGCCACTGACAATCCCGCCAAAGGAATTTTTAGCGCCTCCTGGTGATTTCAATCCCACGCTATTGCTTTTTTTGGTAGCTGTAGCAATGCTGGTGTTATCTAACTTTGGTTACTGGCTTTGGGAATGGCCGCATTGGCTGTGCTTTAGCGTTAACACTATTGCTTTGCATTGTGCTGGGACGGTTATTCATGATGCTTGTCACCAATCCGCTCATCGCAACCGGGTAATGAATGCAATGTTAGGGCATGGCAGTGCGTTGATGCTAGCTTTTGCTTTTCCAGTGTTTACGCGGGTGCATTTACAGCATCATGGACATGTTAATCATCCCGAAGACGACCCAGATCATTATGTCTCTACGGGTGGCCCCCTATGGCTGATTGCGGTGAGGTTTTTGTACCATGAGGTGTTTTTCTTTCAACGGCGACTGTGGCGGAAATATGAGCTATTGGAATGGTTCGTCAGCCGCTTAATTGTTGGTGTAATTGTTTACATTTCAGTGCAATACCACTTTCTGGGTTACATTCTGAATTTTTGGTTTATACCAGCTTTTGTGGTAGGGATAGCACTGGGATTATTTTTTGACTATTTGCCCCATCGTCCTTTTGCAGAGCGCGATCGCTGGAAAAATGCTCGCGTCTACCCGAACCAAGTTCTCAATATTCTGATTATGGGACAGAATTACCACTTAATTCATCATTTGTGGCCTTCGATTCCTTGGTATAATTATCAGCCTGCATACTATGTGATGAAGCCCCTGTTAGATGAAAAAGGATGTTATCAAACTTCAGGATTGTTGCAGAAAAAGGACTTTTTTGAGTTTGTTTATGACATCTTTTTAGGAATTCGGTTTCATCATCAAAAAGAATAGAGTTATTGTATACAGCAATCGCTCACTAATGGCTAGCACTTGGAAATTGATAAAAGTACATCATGATCAAGTCTAGCCTTCCCAGTGAACTGAGTGCGATCGCTAGACAGTTCCAGATTTTTGAATGTGTTTGATGAATTCATTCAAACAGAACATCCTAAAGAACTCCAACCGAATACAACGAATAATTTGATAATGGTTTCAGGAACCCAAGATTAAAAGAAGCTTGAAATGGATGCTTTAGTGGAAGAACTCTACACCTGGAGCGATCATTGCTAGGATACTGCCAACGCTGGGTATTAATGGAAGTAAATCAGGTAGGCGATTACTAGATGCCACTAGAACAACGACCGCAACTTCAGCCTGTTGCAAGTTTTGCTGATATCGTAAGTTTAGATAAATCAATATTAATCTCCTGTTCCCAACTGATATTAACTAAATCACCTGGATTCCCTTGAATAGCATCAGATTTCAATGTTAAGTTTTTAAGCTTATCTTTTTTTTCTATAGGAACAATTTTTAATAACTTACCATTTTTGTTAATTTCTAGTGGAATACCTGTTTCTAGCACCTCATCTAGTAGACGCTCAATATTATTACTTAATTCTGTTAGTGTAACCTTTTTCATTGCTTTTCTTAAAGATTTACATTCACATTGTTTGATGAGCTTAGATATCATAGCAAAAAGTTTTCCCTTACCCTAAAGATTGTTATGGAATGTAGCAACAATGCCTCAAATTCTCTAGTTCTGTGGATGTTTGCGATCCTCTCCGAAGGGGCGAAGCCCCTCGCCATCTTGCCACGGTGTATTATAAAAACCTTTGCGATCGCCTCATCGTTGTTCTAGGCTACAGGAAGCGAGCTACGCTGCGATCGCAGTAATTGATTTCTAGCTAAAAAGCTAATTAATGCCATCGCAGAAAGTGCGATCGCTTACATTGGGTAACTGTAAATAACCAGGTAACTTAGCACAACTGTATCCAATTAAATCCTCTAGGTTATTTAAGTAAGCCCAGAGTTTTACAGTCTTGTCATAACTAGCAGAAGGGATAGTCTATTTTTTAACCAACATTACCCGCAGACAACACTTGTTCAACTGTAAGTGCAATTTCCGGGAAAGTTGCAGACACAATTTGCTGGCTCCCGCTAAACTCTTTTTCCTCGTACAATCCTTCTGACAACAATAAAATCGTGATTTTTGACTCTATTGGATCTACAATCCAATATTCAAGAATCTCTAACGCTGCATATTCAGAACGTTTATATCGATAATCGCGTTTTATTGAATCAGGACTGACAACTTCTACTACTAATATCGGCGCAGACTGACAAACAGCAGACTCATCAAGAAATTCCATTACCTGTTCAGCTGTGACAACATAAACATCAGGCAATCTTGACTTCCGCCATCCCGTTCTTACCCCCGCTTCTCTAAAACATAGCCAAGGTAAACTCAAGCGATTGATTTCTGCCTTAAAGTTATCCTGAATAAAGTCAGAAATTAGTAAATGTCTAAAAGTTGGTGGATTCATGCGTTCTAGTTTCCCATCCACCAGTTCATAACGGCTATCAGTACCATCGTTATAAGTGAGATATTCTTCAAAAGAGTATAGACGCTCTGTAGTTGTCTGTGTCATCGCGCAACTTTTAAATAAAGGTTTTTTTTACGATCGCCTACACATAGCTTCAAAGTGCATCAGGTTCTGAGTCTAAACCAAACCACTTCAATTCTGCCGACATCCAAGGAGATTGTTACATTTTTGCATTGGGTTTGACTGCAATTGTCCAATACTGAAATGTTTCACTTCCAATCTGCTTACTATTCTCCTGGTAGATTTGCTGCAAGCATTCATAAAATGCTTGGGCTTCATTCTCCAATCCAAATGTTATTAAGCACTTTAATATACGGGTGATCCGAAGATAATTGTGGTTAGATATACAGACCCATTCCGCTTTACGATTCGGATAGTCTTCTGACTGGCTGACAATTATTTTTTCGTCATTACTCTGGTGGCGTTGCAACCCATAAAATTTAAGCATGACTGTGAAGGAACGCAGCAAATTTTGATGTAGGTGTGGGTTGCTTTGAAATGCTTGAATTACTTTCTCATCAACAATGGGTGCATCACGATTGAATGCACTTCGTTCAGGTAAAGGGAACAACCACTGAATGTAATCATGAACACACTCCAATTCTTCAAAATCCCAAGTCCACATCTCTTGAATTGTGCGACCTTCTGAATCGCGTTGCTCCCCTAAGTAGAATGGAACAAGCATTGCACTGAGTTGTTTTTGATGATTCATTGCAAACTCCCTTCACAACTCAACATCTTGATTTTGGGCGCGATCGCCTCACCAATAGACTAGGACTTACGCACTGTACAAAATAACTATCTTGTGCATTAACGAAAATACGTTGTTTCAGGCTTTTCTCAATCACCGTTGATTGGGTGCGATCGCCAAAATCTCATTGAAAAACCTAGCTATAAACCTTGAAAACTATACCTGTTATTTTGGCTTTTCTGTCAATGCGTAAGTCCTATAGACCTCAAATCACTACGGCAAACCTACTAATATTCTCCCATCAGCAGCAGGTTGAGCAGCCGCGCCAGCACACAATTATATTTTTATGCTGTTTGTTAAATATATTTTATTTAAGTAATTTACACTTTTGACTTCACTACTGGCTGTGATGTTTGTAAAGACTGGGGCAAACTCCAGTCAGGACGCAAGCTAGCGGCGTTGCGTAAATAAATATGATGAATTGAGGCGGAGGCTGGCAGATAAGCGTGGATTAAGAACCGAATACAGCGCTGTAAGCTGCCTTCAACGTGCATTTGCTGCACATCCAACATGGCCACATTATCCCAACCAGGACGCGATCTAGCGATCGCAGCCGGAAAAATCGCATCCAAATCGCGTGTCACTGAGAAAGTCACACTAATCATGTCACTTGGCTGGAATTGATTTCGGTTTTCCAGTTCATCTAGAAGTTCTGTCACTACCTCTCGCATTGCCTCAACGGTATTTTCTGAAACGGTTGTTGCTCCACGAATCGCCCGCATTTGCCACTCCACGCCCAAATCCTCCTTAAAACAAAAAAGTTAGGGGTTAGGAGTTAAGAGTAAGAAATTGAGAGTTTTAACTCCTAACTCCTCACTCATAAACGCCAGTTGCTCCACTTTGGGAAACCCCAAGACTGCACTGGCTCCTCCTAACTCATATTAGGGTCGATATAACCACAACGGTAAACCACTAGTAGACATTTCAAATTCGAGCCAATCAATTCCAGATCGAATTCCTGATGAAACTTGACGACTTCCTGGTAGAAGGCGATTCAATAAAGGTTTACGTTCTTCTAGGGTATAGCAGAGAGTTTTTTCTGGATCAAGTCCCACTAGTTCTGCTGTCCACCGACGGGCATCTTCTTCTGTGCCCAGGCGATCTACAACACCCAATTCTAAGGCTTGCTGTCCAGTAAAAATCCGGCCATCGGCGAAACTTTTCACAGCTTCTACTGTTAAAGAACGGCCATCAGCTACCGTTTGCACAAATTGCTGATAACTTGTGTCAATCAACTCTTGCAGGATGTTTTCTTCTGGTTGAGTCAGTTCCCGATCAAAAGACAATATGTCTTTGTAAGGGCCAGACTTAATTACCTTGAAGGAAACACCAATTTTTTCTAGCAAGCGTTCCAAGTTATTCCCACGTAAAATCACACCAATACTACCCGTAATCGTACCTGGGTTGGCGACGATGTGTTCGGCTCCCATACCGATGTAGACTCCTCCAGAAGCCGAGATATTGCCAAAGCTAGCGACGATTTTAATTTTTTCGCGCAGACGCTTCAGGGCGCTGTAGATTTCTTGGGAATCTCCAACTGTACCGCCAGGGCTATCGATACGTAGCAATAATGCCGGAAACTTTTTTTCTTCTACAGTTTTCAGGGCTTCTAGGACGCGTTTGCGAGTAGCACCCGCGATCGCACCAGTAATTTCAATCCGCGCAATTTGTTTTCTAAACTTGGGCTTAAACGGCCAAATCATGAGCTGTCAACATACCTCGTAATAAACTTAATATAAGATGCCCAACGGTCAGACGACCTCTTTTGCTCTGTTAAGAAACATGAGCAGGCGTTGTGAGCATCAGTATTTTAAGGAAATTTTTATATTTTGTAGTGAGTTTTATTTGATATTCTCGATAAAGATCGCAGCTAACGCAAAATGCCAAACTCTAGTTTAGCGTCCAGCATGATGATTTAGCACAGACTATTTTAGCTGTTTTGCGACAAATAAAATCCTACAACCCCTGGTATTCTTGCTTTTTAACTTTTTAAGGATTGTTTTACTAGGGTCGCGCACCTGTACTAGTTGTCTATCAAGCTAGTGCAAGATAGTTTGTAGTAAGCACTTTAGTGCTTAGAAAATAAGGACTTTAGTCCTTACTACGAACTTACTTAACCATCAATTTAAACTTGACAGACTACTAGTTGTCAGTAATTAATAACTAATGAATAATAAATATTTAATCAATAACTCGGTCACTCAATTTAATTAATAAAATTAATTGAGCAACACTAATCCCTATTTAGCTTAAAACCAGTAGTAATTTCAGTTTTGGGAATATCACTTTTCCCTATTTCAAATAGCCCATGAGCGCCTGACGAAGCTAAACTGTTACGCATTTAACTTGTACATTTACCTGATGACTGTTGACTGATGACTGTTGACTGATAACTGTTGACTGATAACTGTTGACTGATGACCGTCAACCGTCAACAGTTAACGATTATAAAGAATGTTTATATAATTTAGACGCATATCAGCTTATTTCCACTGCTTATGAATCGACTCGTAAAATTTGATACCGATAGTAAACGTACATATCAAACAGTGCGCCGACGAAACTACAGGTCAAACTAATCACGAATAATCCCCGGAGGGGAGTTCCACTGCCAAAGGTGGCGAGAAAATGCATAATCTGAGTAGCGATCGCCTCAGTTAACTCTTGTAAGCCGGGGAAGTAACCAATGAGGGGTAAAAGGAACAATCCGCCGCCAACAAGTAACATGGGAGCGACAAAACTAAAAATGATTGTCAGTAGTAGGGAGCGGAGAAAGTTAGTGAAAATAGCCATTTAAGACAAACTCCGTAGGTAGAGATGACAAGAGCTAGATAGCAGTTCGTCATTTTCTACAATACGTGCGATCGCTCCTTACCAACCAATCTGTCAAAAATCTTAAGTTTTAATTAAAATAAACGGCTACCAG
Organism: Nostoc sp. CHAB 5834; assembly: GCA_020829485.1. The sequence continues at coordinate 171,877 of JAIVFU010000002.1, forward strand.
CTACAGCACATGCTGGGTATCTCAAAAATGATTTGAATCTACAAAACCCTTGCACAATCAAGTTTACCGCTAAAGTTAGCACCTATTTATTAGTTTGCAACACCTTTAACAACAGTTTCATTTTCTGAGAGCATATTTAATCAAAGTTAATATTCAGCGCCGTGGGGAGTGAGGAAGAAGCAGGGGGAGAAATCAATTCAAAATTCAAAATTAAAGAACTTCTGTCTTCTGCCTCCTCTTTCCCCACTCCCCATTCCCTATCCCAATGACTTCCGCTATTCTTAAGGCAGTCACCGAGTTAGCTACAGAACATTGAACCAGACTAAATCCAAATCCAGTTTAGGAGAATGGAGTCAGCGGCTGCTGGCAGCGATTTTTCTGGGTGGGCAAGTACTAGTTCACCTATTGAGAGGCAAAATCCATCGGCGCAACACCTTAGAACAAATGGCAGCAGTTGGGCCAGATTCCCTATTTATTGCGCTCTTGACAGCTATTTTTGTTGGCGCGGTGTTTACTATTCAGGTGGCGCGGGAATTTATCAACTTTGGCGCAGGAAACATTGTCGGCGGGGTGCTTTCTGTCGCGTTGACACGAGAACTCTCTCCTGTGTTGACAGCAGTGATTTTGGCTGGGCGAGTCGGTTCTGCATTTGCAGCCGAAATCGGTACCATGCGGGTAACAGAACAAATCGATGCCATGTTTATGTTAAAAACAGATCCAATCGATTATCTAGTTATCCCCCGCGTCCTTGCTTGCTGTTTAATGCTACCAATTTTAACCCTCCTGTCTTTGGTGACAGGGATGTTCGGGGGATTAATAATTGCGACAAATATCTACAACCTGTCTGATACGGTATTTCTAGACTCAGCCCGTAACTTTCTTAGCATCTGGGATATTTTTAGCGCCATGATTAAGGCGTGTTGCTTTGGCATTTTAATCGCCGTAATTGGTTGCAGTTGGGGGCTGACAACAACAGGAGGAGCCAAAGGTGTAGGACAGTCAACCACAACTGCTGTTGTGACTGCCTTGCTAATTATATTTGTTAGCAACTTTTTTCTTTCTTGGTTAATGTTTCAGGGGACTGGCAGTGCATTCTTAGGGATGTAAAAGTGAGGAGTGAGGAGTTATGAGTTAACAAAGTTTAAGGGTTTAATTCCCCAGCAAGACAGGCAGCACGTTTTGTGTCCTTCGACAGGCTCAGGAACCATCGGGTTAAAATCCCCGTTACAAAACTTAATTGCAAATTGCGAATTGATGCCTTCAAGCCGCACACTCGTGACTTCCAGTCATGAGTTAGGCGCTCTATATTAAGTGTGACTTTGTGTTAAAATAAAAACGTATTCAGCAAATTCAATAAATTGTCATCCATCCAAAAAGCATTTAAAGTTACTCTCATACCCACACACAATCAACAAGTCTTAATCAATAAGACAATTGGTTGTGCCAGATATGTGTACAACCGCTTTTTGGCACTGAAGAAAGAGTTATATGCAAGTGAGGGAAAAACCTTAAACTACAATGCTTGTAGTCAACAACTAACTATACTCAAGAAAGAAATTGAATGGTTGAAGGAAGTAGATAAGTTTGCCTTACAGAATTCACTTAAGAATTTAGAGACAGCATACAAAAACTTTTTTGCTGACTTAAAGAATGTTAAAGCTTCTATTGGGGTAGGCTTTCCTAAATTCAAAAAGAAGCATGGTTGTAAGCAGTCTTACAAAACTAACCTGACTAACGACAACATTCAAATTATAGAGAATCGTTTAAAACTACCAAAGCTAGGGTGGGTCAAGTTTCACAAATCCCAAGACATTGCCGGGAAGCTTGTAAACGTTACCGTTAGTCGCACTTCATCTGGTAAATACATTGCTAGTATTCTGTGTGAAACAGAGATAGAAAAATATCTTCAGGTAACAGAGAATATTGGATTAGATTTAGGGTTGAAGTCTTATCTAACTACCAGTAATGGCGAGACAGTAGATAACCCGAAGTATTACAGAACTCAAACTCGTAAGCTACGTAAAGCACACAAAAAGTTATCCCGCAGTGTAAAAGGTAGTAATAATCGAGCCAAAGCGAAAATCAAGCTGGCTCGTACCTATGAACGGATTACTAATTTGAGAGATGACTTTCTGCATAAAGTGTCAACTCGCTTAATCAAAGAAAACAGTATTATCTGTATTGAAGATTTGCGAGTTGCTAACATGGTTAAAAACCATAAACTAGCACTGAGTATTTCAGACGCTAGCTGGTCAAAATTTGTCGCCATGCTGGAATATAAAGCTCTTTGGCATGACAGACTTGTGCAGAAAGTCGGCACGTTTTTCCCCTCATCTCAAACTTGTAACTGTTGTGGTTTTATTAATCCACTAGTTAAGGATTTAAAATTGCGTGAATGGTCTTGCCCTAGTTGTGATAACTACAACTTGAGAGACGTGAATGCAAGTTTAAATATTTTAAGTGAGGGGTTGAGAATTTTAACAGCCGCCGTGGGTATCCCGGAGGCTCTAAACGCCTGTGGAGAACTTGTAAGACCTGGAGCAATTCAGGCAAAGATCGTTGAAGCAGGAATCACGCGACTTTGAGTCGTGTGAGGTTCAATAAAACTCCTCACTCCTCACTCTTAACTTCTAACTCCTGACTCCTGACTCCTAAAATAGGAGAGAGATGCCTAGTAAATAAAGCAGGATTTAAGACTGTGACCAGTTCATTTGCTCCTAACTCCACATCAACTGTGGAACTCAAGCCTAGTTACAATCTACCTATAGTGTTGGTAATTGCTGCTATTCCACTACTATTGGTACAACCGTGGGTAGGCTCCGTTTTTACACTGTTTGGTTTGTTTCTCATGTTTCAGGCGTTAACGCTGCGTTTGCAATTTACCGCCACCGACTTAGATATTTACAGAGGCGAAAAATTGATTCGGCGCTTTCCCTACCAGGAATGGCAAAACTGGCGGATATTCTGGAATGGAGTCCCCATTCTGTTTTACTTTAAAGAAATTAAAAGTATTCACTTTTTGCCGATTTTATTTGATCCCAATACCTTGAAAACTTGCTTAGAACAACGTTGTCCGCATATTTAGTCCTGAGTTCTATCTGTGCTGAGTCGTTTCGATCTAGACTCATAACTCAGCACTCATAACTCAGGACTTTTATAGCAGGTCAATTGTAATATTTGTGAAAGCTATTTATTCGCGTCATAGGAATTACACTATTGTTTATGAACCCAGAGGCATCTCAAACCCCAGAACCAATTGATGAGCGGTTGGCAGAAAAACAAGAGCAGAACAATGCAGTTGAACATCCACTCAATCCATCTGTTGAGTCAGTGGGAGAAACAGGAGCCATTAGCTCGTCAGAAAACTACACAGCTTTTGAGCCACTCATCTCTAATGCAGAAGTGGTAGATTCTACAGTAGAGCTAACAGAAAATTCAAATGGCGAGTTTGTAGCGCAGTCGGAACCGGAAAATAGCGCACTGGGATCAGGAAACCATTCATTATATGCAGAAGCAGAGCAGCGAGTTGCAGAGTTGCAGAGCGATGAAGCTGCTCTCAAGGAAGAAATAGCGAAGCTGCAAGCTTTTTACAAAAACCTTCAGGCACAAGTGGGTGAAACTCAGACATCACTGGGACGACTTGTGCAAGAGTCACTGGTGCAGTTAGAACAACGCAAACAAACCCTGCAAATTTCTGTAGAACAATTAGAACGCCGACAAGAACGTATCCGCAACGAGATGCGAACCACTTTTGCTGGTACATCCCAAGACTTGGCAATTCGAGTGCAGGGTTTTAAAGACTATCTCACTGGTAGCTTACAGGATTTGGCCGTTGCGGCTGAACAGTTACAACTGGCTCCAACTGTGGTGGAACGAGAAAAACCATCTGTTAAAGAGGCTAAACCAGTTGAAACCCAATCTGGAATACCGCAATTTGCCCAACAGCAGTTTCAAGATACTACTAAGCAAATTCGCCGCTTAATTGACCAATACCGCAATAAACCTGATTACTACGGCCCAGCCTGGCAACTACGCCGTACCTTTGAACCAATCCACGCAGAACGAGTTTCTAACTGGTTTTTTACCCAAGGGGGACGGGGTGGTTTGCGGACAATGGGTAGCCGCTTACAAAATATTTTGATTGCCTCAGCTGCAATTTCGATATTACACAAGCTGTATGGCGATCGCGTCCGTACTTTAGTCTTAGCTAATACACCGGAGCGATTGGGTGAATGGCGGCGCGGCTTGCAAGACTGTCTGGGAATCGGTCGCCCAGATTTCGGCCCAGACAGGGGCGTGGTATTATTTGAAGCGTCTGATGCTCTGGCTCAGAAAGCAGACCGATTGACCAAAGCCAATCAACTGCCTTTAATTATCATTGATGATTCAGAGGAGCAAATTAGTCTGTCACTGCTGCAATTTCCTTTGTGGTTAGCCTTTGCTCCTGACCCTAAAATCGTGAGAAACTATGATGATGACTTTTAAATGAGTCATTAGTTATTAGTCATTAGTCATTGGTCAAGAGTAATACCTCTTGACTTTTTAAATTTTGAATTTTGAATGCGTGAATTTTATTATGGCTATTTGGTTAACTCTGTGCGGGGCAATTATCGTCATAGCTTACCTATTGGGTTCTTTTCCCACTGGGTACATTGCTGTGAAGCAGTTAAAAGGTATTGATATTCGGCAAGTTGGCTCAGGTTCCACTGGAGCAACTAACGTACTAAGAACCTTGGGGAAAGGGCCAGGAGCATTCGTTTTAGTACTTGATGCCTTAAAGGGAGTATTAGCGATCGCTCTAGTTTACTGGTTATTCAATTTTAATCAAATTCAAAATTATATCCCTCCTACGGTAGATGCAAAAGTTTGGCAACCGTGGTTATTAACAATAGCTGGGTTAGCTGCCATCCTGGGACATAGTAAATCAATTTTTTTGGGGTTTACCGGTGGTAAATCTGTTGCTATCAGCCTGGGGATTTTGTTGGCTATGAATTGGCAGATAGGTTTAGCAACAGCAGGTGTATTTGCCATTGTGGTGGCGATATCGCGGATTGTCTCTTTGAGTTCAATTGCAGGTGCGATCGCAGTTTCCATTTTCATGGTAATTTTGCATCAACCGTTACCCTATATTCTGTTTGGGATTGCCGGTGGATTATATGTGATTTTGCGCCATCGCACTAATATTGAACGACTGCTTGCGGGAACGGAGCCAAAAATTGGGCAAAATGTAGCCACACCAGAACAAACTGCAAATTGATATATTTTTGCCCCTCTGCTTCAGCCGGGGTTAAGCTTACGAATTAACCTTGCCTTTAATTAAACGGTGAAAAAGGCGGCAAGGCCACAAAAAAGCTCCACATATACTTACTGAGGCGATGGCGGCCACAACTCGCCAAGTCGAACTAGACTCAGTGGCCGAATCTGATGGGTGAGCTTGTGTGTTTTTAGCTAATTCTGGCACTGAATGAGATAGCTGACTGGCTGTAGTCACCCCTTCAATCGCTGCTCCAATTAGATAAGCTACTAGGGCAATTACTAGCCAGTTATTCATAATATTCAACTGTTTGAACTCTGAGCGTATGCGTGGCAGTGAGGAATCATTTAGATTTCTCCTATTAATGATTGCCGCCTTGCCCGAAGGATAATCGGCCTTCAGCCGTATCACGAATGAGGGGCAGTTTAGATTTTATATAAGTATTGAGGGTGCTATCTGCCTGAGGATCAATAACCTGCTTTGCTTTTAACTGCTGGAGAAGCACTTGTACTAAAGCAGCATCGTCAAACTGGAGCAGGGTGCTGACCTGGGTAGACTCGATTACAGCCCAAAGCTGTTGCATCATTTTGGCAGTGACCATGAGTCTGTAACCTCTTAAGCTTTTCTTTATATTTACACAGATTTGAAATTTGTAGTTAGTTTTTATCTGAAGATTTATAAACATACAGGCTGAAAATGCCTGAGTCAGTTAAATCAGTTAAGTTATAGCGTTTTTCAATTGATTGAACTACAACACTGCCTATGAGGTATCTTAACCGTGCTTTATAAAGAAAGAAAACTGCCCAAAGAGTTAGATCCTCTATAACCCTTTTTATAAGGATGGGATTATACAGCGTATTTCACGCGATGTGCAACTTATTCTGTCACAAGACTATCAAACTGTAATGGTTCCAAACCAAACAGACGATTTAGCCAGACACAAACAGTATGAGCCAACACTTTGCGATTCAAACGACTTGTCAAATGCC
>JAIVFU010000300.1 GCA_020829485.1 Nostoc sp. CHAB 5834
ACCGGATTTCTCAACTTGGTAATATTCCCTCTTTGGCGACTATTATTCATCAGCAGTCTTCTCTTAATTCCTTTGGTTGCTCATAGATGCCCTAATCACTCCTGACCCCGAAATATTGAGGGGATACTTTGATAGTTTGAGCCATTGCATCTTCTGTTGGCTGATGCTCCTCAGTAGTCAACAGTTTAATCACGGACTCAATCAGTTCTACTTGAGGTAAGTAACAATGCCCGTCCTCGGCAGCTTCGCTCAAAGCATGAACAAGTCCAGCGCAGTATCTAAATTCGGAATCGGGTGCAACTCCTAAGTTACGGGCAATCTTATCAGCAGTCAGAAAACCGATCCCATAGATATCGGCTGCTAGCTGATAGGGGTTATGGGTAACAGTAGCGATCGCTTTGTCTTGGTATTGTTTGTAAATCTTGACTGCATAAGTGGTTGAAACGCCGTGGCTTTGCAGAAACACCATTACTTCTTTTATGGCTTTCTGAGTTGACCAAGCGTTTTTGATGAGAGTGATCCGCTTTTTGGCAATACCCTGAACTTCAATCAGTCGTTCAATCTGGTTTTCGATGATGTCGAGTGTTTCTAAACCGAAGTGAGCGACGATACGCTTGGCTGTGACTGAGCCCACGCCTTTGATTAAACCACTGCCCAAATATTTCTCAATTCCGGTGAGAGTGGCTGGTTTGGTTTCTCGATAATTAACTACCTGGAACTGTGGCCCAAATTGTGGATGGTCACGCCAGAAACCAGTTAGCTGTAGAGTTTGACCTGGCTGAATATTGGCAAAGCTGCCGACAATTGTTGTGAGTTCGGTGCTACGGGGGCGGGTCAGTCTTGCCACTGTGTAACCCGATTCAGCAGAGTAAAAAGTTAAACGTTCTACGACTCCGGTGATTGTTTCGTGTTGAGGAAAGGCGCTGAATACCGCGAACGCGGATTGTATTTGGTGGCAGCAGAGAGAGTAGATGAACTAGAAGCAATCGTCTTAGATGCAGATACACGACCAAAAGGCGACTAACCACAGCCACGCATTGAAACATGAACCAATACTTCAATGTTGAATAGGAATGGATTGAAACCGGCAGGAGCAGTTGTTGGAGAAGAACGGTTTCAAGATTCTCGACAATCCAGTAGAAGCCAATGTCTTTGGGCTTTTAGAGATGGCAAAAACCATTAGCAGCAAGAATTCACCAACTACATCTCTTAAGTTATAACAATGGCAGACAAACTTGACTTAACCCCAGAAAAAGTTCGGATCAAAGATAGCTACCGAGAGCGGATATTTGCCGAATCACAGCAACTAGGCAAGAGTTACCTGGAGACGCTTTACTTTATTATTGATTGTTATTTTGCTTTCAGAAAGGGTGCATTTCCCACACAACAAGCGACTTTCACCCCGATTAATACTGAAGATAACAAACTCCCTTCAAGGACTACAACTTCATTTACAGAGGAGGAAGAAGATTCTGATGGTGAAACATTCAGCCTTGACTTTGATTTATAATCGGGAGCATCCACTTTCGGCGGATCTACTTTTTTAGATGAACCATATAGTAGGGTTTTCGGAGTATCAGAATTATGTTTCTTCCAAAAGTGGATGCTCCCTTATAATCTTTGTGGCAGGGTAATTCCAGTATCTTTCCCTCTAGCAGAATTGCAAGAACTGCACAAAAGCCTCTTTGAACAAAGACTTGAGTCTATAATTCCAGGTTTACTAATTTTTGGAGATAAACCCCTGCAAGAATATGCCAGTTAATTTAATTATTTTAGTTGCGGCAGTGATTGTCGCTTTGTTAATTTTCAGGGCATTACTAGATTTATTAAAGACATTCCTCAGTACAGCAATCGCAATTGTTGTCATCGTGATTATCTTGAAGGTTTTAGGATTTAGTCCACAAGACTTGATGCATGAAATTGCTAACTTACCTCAAATTATCAACCATTTGCTCAGTGGGAAGAAGTAATAATTACACTATGTAGTTAGAGATTTGCTTACTTATAGCAATAATATGGTCAATCTCGTGAGCAACAAAGGTGACGATATCAGGAATCAGGCAATACTCACAGCAGCCCTTTCCCCATTTATAAACTTGTTTTCGCAGAGCTACAGAGATATAGGTTGTACTCATTCCCTGTCAATTTCTTGGAGTTTGAGGAATGCTCTAGCTTTTTTCTTGCCATACAGGAGATAATTCTAGCACCTCTGTTTGCTAAAGTAATTCTAAGGCGCGTGAATTTCCAAAGAATCCAGAGCATTATAACTATGAGAATACTTCATGGCACCTGGATACCAAACGAGGAAACTGACTTTATTCAGTCAGGGTCTTTTTACTTGTGGGTAGAAACTCAATTATCCCAAAAAAGTTACACGAATAGTCAACAAATTCATCCTGGACACTTGGTAGAATCCCAATTAATCCCCTTTTTAGTAGAAGAATTGGGGTCAGAATGGAAAATTGAACATGATGAAGCTTTGTCAGAGATGATAGCAAAGCTACAAGATAAAAGTCGCCTAGAACCAATTTCTGAACTTGATAATCTGCAAGGTACACTCCGAGAATATCAAAAACGTGGTGTTTCCTGGCTACAATATCTAGAAAATTTGGGATTAAATGGCTGTTTGGCAGACGATATGGGTTTAGGTAAATCCGTGCAGGTGATTGCCCGATTAGTGCAAGAGAAAGAGTTACATGAAGCTCTTAAAGTAGGAGAAAAGATTACTTCTTTATCTGCCCTGCCTACATTATTAATTGCCCCGACTTCTGTTGTCGGCAACTGGCAGAAAGAAATTGCCAAATTTGCACCTCATTTAAAAACTATGGTGCATCATGGTAGCACTAGGCTGCAAAATCTAGCTGATTTCAAAGCTGCTTGTCAACAAAACGATGTGATAATTAGCTCCTTTACTCTAGTTCGCAAAGATGAAAAGTTATTGAGCAGCATCGAGTGGCAATGTTTAGTACTGGATGAGGCACAAAATATTAAAAATCCGAAAGCTGCCCAAACCAAAGCGATTTTAAAACTAAGAGCTAAACACCGACTGGCATTGATAGGCACTCCTGTAGAAAACCGCTTACTGGATTTATGGTCAATTTTTAATTTTCTCAATCCTGGTTACTTGGGTAAAGAAGCCCAGTTTCGGAAAATCTTCGAGATTCCGATTCAAAAAGACAATGACCGCGTGAAATCTGCCACCTTGAAAAAACTGGTAGAACCTCTAATTCTGCGAAGGTTAAAAACTGACCAGTCTATTATTAATGACTTGCCAGATAAAGTGGAACAAAAACTCTACACTAACCTGACCAAAGAGCAAGCATCGCTTTATGAAGTGGTGGTACTAGATGTAGAAAAACAATTGCAATCAGCAGAGGGAATTCAGCGCAAAGGATTGATTCTTTCAACCCTGATGAAATTAAAGCAGATTTGTAATCATCCAGCCCAATTTCTGCAAGATGGGAGCGATTTTTCACCACTGCGTTCGCACAAACTTAGTCGGTTAGCAGAGATGGTTGAGGAGGCAGTTGATGAAGGAGAAAGTTTACTCATTTTTAGCCAATTTACGGAAGTGGGTGCAAAGATTGAAAAACATCTCAAACATAGTCTGCATTGCAATACTTACTATTTGCATGGTGGCACTAGTCGCCCACGTCGAGAACAAATGATTACCGAATTTCAAGACCCAAATACAGAACCATCGGTTTTTATCCTTTCCTTGAAAGCAGGGGGCGTAGGTATCACCCTCACGAAAGCTAACCATGTCTTTCACTTTGACCGTTGGTGGAACCCAGCAGTTGAAGATCAAGCAACTGATCGTGCTTTCCGTATTGGTCAGAAAAAGAATGTCTTTGTGCATAAATTTGTTGCCATTGGAACTCTAGAAGAGAGAATTGACCAAATGATTGAAGATAAGAAAAAACTCTCTAATGCTGTTGTTGGTAGTGATGAATCTTGGCTCACAGAATTAGATAATGAAGCCTTTAAGCGGTTGATTTCATTGAATAAGAGTGCAATTTTGGAGTAGATATTATGGCTAAATTTAGTCGAACTTGGTGGGGCGATCGCTTTATTCAAGCACTAGAAGCTTTTACAGATGATAACCGACTCAAAAGAGGACGGTCTTATGCTAGCGGTGGTAAAGTAAAAACCTTTGAGATTGACTTAAATAAAATTACCGCCAAAGTCCGAGGCTCAGTTAATCCCTATTTTGGAGTCTACAGAGAACCAACTTATAATATAGAGATTCAGATTACACCTATTGCTAAAACCCGTTGGAATGAAGCTATCCAACAGCTTTCTTCTAAAGCCAGTATTATTTCTCGATTGCTTCTAAATGAAGTCCCGGAAAATATTGAAGATACTTTCTCTAATTTGGGACTACATTTATTGCCCCATAGTAGTAAGGATTTCAAAACTAAATGCTCTTGCCCAGATTATGCTAATCCCTGCAAGCACATTGCTGGAGTTTACTATTTAGTGGCTTCTCAATTAGATAATAATCCCTGGTTGTTATTTGAATTACGGGGATTATCGAAAGCAGAACTTCAAGCAAAATTAGCTGATTCTCCTTTGGGAAAAGCTCTATCTGAAGAATTGAATACTAAGGAAATTCCTTTAGAACTTTCTAATTCGCTGTACACTAAGCTAGAAAAACAATCTCTTAACCAAATGCCAAATGCCAGAGAATTTTGGTTAGGTACAAAACGATTACCACAAACTATTGAAGTGGCGACTCCAGGTAGTATCTGTGCAATTTTGATTAAGAAACAAGGGGATTTTCCTGATTTCTGGCACGATGATGCTTCCTTTATTGAAACAATGGAAGAACTGTATCAGCGAGTCAAAACCAAAAATCATCAGTTCTGATTTCAGGGCTAGGGTTATCTATGAATTTCTCTTGACTGGGCTTGATAAGAGGAGTAAGTCTTGTCAAGAAGAGAGTTAGCGGATCAGCAATTCTCATTTTGAAAAAAAATCAGATAAAATTCTCTTGTTTAAATAGAGAACTTGTGTCGAACCATCATTTTTTGACAAATAATTATCATCCAACACTAGAGATAGACAGTTTTTTAAAAA
>JAIVFU010000301.1 GCA_020829485.1 Nostoc sp. CHAB 5834
CGTTACAAAATGGCGCTCAACTTATTGCCTCAACTTCAGGACTTGGTAATGCGGGGAATGTCAATGTTAATGTTACTGGTGCTGTTGATATTGCTGGAAGAAACAGTGGAATTTTGAGCAGTGTGTCCACTGGTACAGTTGGCAATGGAGGTAACATTAGCATCGATTCTGGTTCCTTCTCATTACGCGATCGCGCTGAACTTAGTGCCTCAACTTCAGGACTTGGTAATGCAGGCACAATTAAAGTTAATACTGCTCAAGTAAATATTTCTGGTAGCAATTCAAACATTAACAGTGACTTTCTCGTTAACTCTCAAAGTACGACGGGTACTGCTGGAGATATTATCCTTACCTCACCTAGAATTACCTTAGATAACACTGGCACACTCAACGCCCAATCTGCATCGGGTAATGGTGGCGACATCAACTTACAAACTGATTTACTGCTTCTGCGTCGTGGCGCTCAAATTCCTACTAGCGCAGGCACAGCCTTAACTGGTGGTAATGGCGGCAATATCTCTATTAACACTTCAGGAATCTTAATAGCAGTCAAGCCTGTTCCTGAACCAACTTTACCATTCAGTGTGTTTGCAATTGCTGCTTTTTATGCTGCTTGGAGGTTAAAACGTAAGCACAAGCAAATAACTTTTTGAAAGCTTATCTTGGCGAAAAAATCAACACAAGCTAGCCCCCGCCAATAACTATAGTATCTGTAGCAAAGTTTCTATAGCTTTCTGTTTTTGAGGATCTGCTCCTTGAGCATATTCTAAAGAGAATGAAACGTTAATATCTGGTGTAACGCCCTTACCCTCCAACCTTTGATTATTGTTAAGAAACACATTTGTGACTGCTACATAAAGCAGGCTCCCATCTTGCATTATAAAAGGGCGACCAGCAACTACTGCTCCCGCAGTTTTAGTGCCAATAACTAGCCCAATTTTCCCTTCCTGAAAGCTGAATGCGAGAATTTCTTTACTACTGCGGCTTCCTTCATTTACCATCATAACCACAGGTTTTTTCCATTGATAGTTATAGGTATATTGCCTGCGATCGCGTTGAATATTAGTTATACTTGGACTCGGTTTGGCAGTGAAGATGTTGAGATAACTAATATCTCCGCCACCCCATCCGTCTCTGAGATCCAAAATTAACGCGTCGGCATTTTTAAAGCGACCATAGATTAATTCGTCCTGAAGTTCTTGCTGGTATGGGTCAGCTGCATTTGACCAAATATGAATATAGCCAATTTTTTTACCTTCTTGCTCAATTATCTGAATACTGGCGGTTTGAGCTGACAAGAACATTGTGCTTGCATCAAATATCTTCGGCACAACTGCAATTTCTTGGCGGCTGCTGGGTTCAAGCGAGCGCTGTATCAACAACTTGACCGTTTGTCCCGCTTTTCCCGCAAAAGAGTTTATTGGGTGATATTTACTACCATTAACGCTAATAATCTGATCACCTACTTTTAAGCCACTTTTTGCAGTAGGGCTGCCATCAAGAATAGAACTAACAAAGGTCTTACCATTAATATCTTTAGTAAATAAACCAATACCAGTGTATTCAATTTTGCCTTTCGGAAAAAACTGTTTTAATTGCTTGTGTAATTCACTACTTCTAGGCTGAAAAATTCCTAGAAGTTGGTAGTAAGCAGGTTCATCTTGAGTATAGAAACGAGTATGAGAAGTCTGGAGTTCAGAAAGCATCTGATTGATTACAGTCGTCAAGGCTTCATTTGACTTCAATTGGACTATTTGAGCTTTATACTTTTCCCTAATTCCTTTCCAATTCACTCCATTAAATTGTGTATCGTAAAAGTTATCATTTACTGTTTGCCAAACTTGCTCAAAAATTTGAGTTTGCGGTTTTGCTAATGTTGGCAACAAAGGTGAAATCAACCACAGCACAACTAAAATGCAGATGCTTGAAACAACTGCCATAGTTAAACGTCTTAAGAAAGATAATCGAAATATTTTCATCTTATTTTTACCGCTACGACTTGTATGAGCGATCCTATAGTTGCTCGTCATTAAAATTTACGCCGAGCGAACGCAGGGCTGGAGCGTACAAATCAAATAATTCTTGTTCTACTGAATCGGCAGACCAGAACCACATAAGAAAAAGAAAACTCCTGCTGAGTGGCTAAATAAAATTTAGCATTTAGCATGGGAAGTGTTGATGTGGAAACAAGTAGCGATCGCCAGGTCTATCACGCTACAGGCAAACGGATTCGCGATCTGCCCATTACAGACAAGCTACTGTAATAAGAGTGCTTTCAAAACGACTTGTAGTTTTGATAAAAAAAATGAGTAAATAAGCAGGCACAACCAATGACTAGTTCAATTAACCAACAAATCTTACTCAAAAGCCGTCCGCTTGGAGAACCGAAAGAGAGCGATTTTGCCCTTGTCGAAACACCAATTCTAGAACCAGGGGAAGGTGAAGTCCTCAATCGGACGATCTACCTGTCCCTTGACCCTTATATGCGCGGTCGCGAGTCTTATGCTGCTCCAGTAGAACTGGGGTCTGTGATGGTCGGTGGCACAGTTAGCCAAGTGATTAAATCTAACCATCCCCAATTCTCAACCGGAGATTTTGTGCTTGGTTATGACGGCTGGCAAGCCTATGGCATATCGAAAGGCGAAACTTTGCGTAAGCTTGACCCCAATCAAGCTTGCATTTCCTATGCGTTGGGTGTAACAGGAATGCCCGGAATGACGACATACTTTCAGCAATTCTCATTTTGAAAAAAAATCAGATAAAATTCTCTTGTTTAAATAGAGAACTTGTGTCGAACCATCATTTTTTGACAAATAATTATCATCCAACACTAGAGATAGACAGTTTTTTAAAAATCTGCCCATAAAAAATTGATTTCAACTCATAAATCCAGTTGAAATTCTAACCAACTTTGTAGTTTTTATTGATAAATAACTTTCTCTTCCTCTTTCAATATATTGACATTTTTTAACTAGAATTTACTTTTTTGAATGGGACATATTCTCTCATAATAAAGGAGAAAAAATCTGACCAATCTTTAAACAATAAAAATTTTAAGAGGGTACGAATATCATTAAAGAAAGAAGTCCGAGTTACTAATAAATCACGATGGTTTAAAAACGTGGGTGCAATGCTCACATTGGATTAACCCATACATCTGAAGTTCAAGTCACATCAGAACTAACAGACTCCTTATAGGGAAAACCACAGTAAGGACAGAAGCGGAATTTCACCGATGTAATCGGTTCCTTACACCTGGCACAACTATTACGTAACCCAGTCCCGCACAAAAAACAGAACTTAGACCTGGGCAATTTAAAATTCAATCAGGCGATCGCTAGAAACCGGAAGTGAAAAGTTGTTTGAACCAGTGTATTCCTCTTCTGAGTACCCTAACGAGCGCTAGGCGTTGAGGCAGACTCCACAAACTGTTTTCCACAATCCTTGCAGCGATAGCACTGCTTTCCCCGACGATGCCCGTTTTTTGATAACTGTTGCGATTGACAATGGGGGCATATCATTACTTTCATTACATCCCTCAACTGATTGTCCCCTATATATGGCTCTAAATATGACACCATCAAATCCTCAATTTGCTGCGTCAAGCGTTGGCGGTGATCCCGATCCCGACTGCGAAGTGCCGCCAATATAACCGCATTGCTACCATGCACACACACTTCTGCAAGCAAGTTACACTGTTCATCGGCGAGGGCAGGATTTCGCTGCTGCAAGATATTTGCCATGAAATTGATCGCCTCCTGAGTCATGCTGTCATCGATGGTCTGGAAAATCTCCCGTGCCAAATAAAATTGCACAAACACCACCCGCGATACTGGCTCTTCAAACATTTGTGCGATCGCCCTTACCAAAGCATGAATCATCTGACGCAGTGGTAACTCAACGATTCCAGATGCTATTGCCTGGGCATATAATGACTTCACCCGCTCCGTATGGCGTAATTCCATTGCCTTGAAAATAGCGGCTTTATCAGGAAAAAATTGATAAAGAGAGCCGATTGCAGTCCCTGAGAAAGCTGCAATCAGATGAGTGGTGGCGGCTTCATAACCCACTTCATCGAATACAGCCGCCGCCGCATCCAAAATTTTTTCGACGCGTTCTTTGCCACGCTGTTGTTTGGGTTGGCGACGCAGGTTGCTGAACAACGGAGTGCTTGACGAACATGAATGTTCTGTCATATTTTAGAAACACGACGTATTTCTCACAATTTTATCTCTAAAGGAGAACACCATGCGAACTGACTTGTCAGCGCCAGCGCTGCTGACTGGTGCGCCCTGGTTGTTGGCACACAAGTCGATGCTAACTGTGAATCAGCCTCGAAAAATTTCCTTGTACGGTGTTGATTATGTAATCTGGAAAGATGCCACCGGATCAATCCAAGCCCTGCCTAATGCTTGTCCCCACATGGGAGCCATGCTGTCAGAAGGCTGGTGTGAAGTCCAAAATGATGGCACAAGTACAGTCGTTTGTCCGTTCCATGCCTTGCCATTTGATGCATCTGGTTGCACCGTTTTACCTGGTTCAGGGAAGAAAACCCTGCCTCAATTGCAGCCTTTAGAACTGATGATTCAAGGAGACTTTATCTGGTCTTATGGGGGATATGAAGCAAAGATTCCCATTCCTACAGTGCTGAATTCTATTGCAAATCAGTACTCTTTTATCGGCCATACTGCCGATCGCAGCGTTAAAACTGATTTGTTGACCATGCTGCTAAATATGCATGATTACAATCATCAAAATGGCACTCATCGGGACTTGTTTCGCATTATTGATATTGAGTTTCATCAGTTTATTGATGATGGGCATCATTCCCAGGCTTTTTATGATATGCCCACCGCGCCCTACAGTCTGGTAGAAAAGCTGAGACAGCCAGATTTATTTTTATTGCCTACCACGATTAAGGCGCATCTGGAAAATCATTTCCCGTCCCTGGTGATTTTTCACGGTGAGATGCCCTTGGGTAAAGCTGCACAGTGTCATATCTTTGTGCCAGAAGCCGAGAATCGCACCCGAACTTATATTTTGCTGTTCGGTCAAGCATTGCATC
>JAIVFU010000302.1 GCA_020829485.1 Nostoc sp. CHAB 5834
GGCGGCTTTTATCGGAGTCTGCTGGGTTACTTCGACCATATTCTGGTGCAGAATCAGGAGTCGGTGTCGCTTCTGGCCTCCGTTGGTATCCGGCCCGTAACGCTGGCTGGCGACACCCGTTTTGACCGGGTAGCGCAGGTGGAAGCCGCCAAACAGGAAATTTCCGTAGCCCAGGCGTTTAAACATGGCGCGGACAACAAACCGCAGCCCTTACTGGTCATTGGCAGTGCCTGGCAGGCCGATATGGACGTGCTGATTCCTTTTCTGAACGACTTCCGCGAACCCCTGAAGGTTATCATTGCTCCGCACGACATCCACGAGGACGAACTGGAACGCTGGCGGGGCCAGTTAAAACAGCCATCGGTACGCTATTCAACCGTTGCCACAGCCAAAACGCCCATTGACGCCAGCACACGAACGCTCTTTATCGACAATGTAGGCATGCTTTCTTCCCTGTATCAATATGGCGAGTATGCGTATGTTGGCGGGGCTTTCGGCAAAGGGCTGCACAACATACTCGAGGCTGCCACCTTTGGAATGCCGCTGTTTTTTGGGCCGAATTATACTAAATTTCAGGAAGCCATCGATTTGGTAAGCGAGGGTGCGGCCTTCCCGGTGGGTAGCACGGCGGAGTTCACCGCAGTATTCGGGGAACAGTATGCCGACCGGGCGAAAGCCGCCCGTATAAGCCGCAACTACGTACAGCGGAACATTGGCGCAACGGCCAAGGTTATGGAAGTTGTAAGGCAATTAAGGAACGAATGAGTGCTTTTCACTCAGTCGCTCGCTCACTCTTTCACTCATTCAACCATTGCAAAAAGGCCTAATCCTTCGATCTACCGGGTCCTGGTACGACGTTCGTAACCCGGATGGACATATATTTCAGGGGCGGTTGAAAGGCAAATTCAAACTTAAAGGTTTGAAAGTGACCAACCCAATTGCGGTGGGCGATAGTGTTCTGTTCGAGGTAGAAGACAAGACAGAGAACACGGCCATTATTTCCGACATTGTTCCCCGCAAAAACTACATTATCCGGCAGTCGGTCCATAAAACGGCCCACGGCCATATTCTGGCCGCTAATCTGGATCAGGCCGTTTTGCTGGCTACGCTGGCTATGCCACGAACATCGCTTGGCTTTATTGACCGGTTTCTGGTCTCGGCCGAGTCGTTCCGCATTCCCACAACCATTGTTTTCAACAAGGCCGATATTCTGAACGACGAAGGGCTGGACTACCAGCAGGACGTGATTCAACTCTACGAACGCGTTGGCTACGATTGCCTTGTTACGTCGGCCACCGAAGGCGAAGGCGTTGAGGAGTTCAGGGCATTGCTGGACCAGAAAGTTACGCTGCTGGCGGGCCACTCAGGCGTGGGTAAGTCATCGCTCGTGAACGCCATTGCGCCCAGCCTCAACCTGCGCACCAACGAAGTGTCGTCGTTTGCCAACAAAGGCGTTCACACGACAACCTTTGCCGAGATGTTTGAACTGGCTCCCGATACGTATATTATCGACACGCCGGGTATTAAAGAACTGGGGCTGATGGACACCTCAAAAACCGAGATCGGCCATTATTTCCCCGAAATGCGCGACCGCATGAACCAGTGCCGTTTCAATAACTGCCTGCACTTCAACGAACCCGGCTGCGTCATCAAAGAAGCCGTCGAATCGGAAGACATTGCCGAAAGCCGCTACATGAGCTACCTCAGTATGCTGGAAGGGGGCGATAACAGGCGGTAGGAGGAAAGGGAAGAGGGGAAGTAGAGGAACGAAAGGGAGTCGGACGCACATGCGTGTTTCCCCTTCGTTCCTCTACTTCCCCTCTTCCCTTTTCTGCCTTTTCTCTTCCCTAATTCGTCATAGCGGCCAGCAGATCGGCCTGGGTGATGATGTGAATCTGTTCTTTCTCGTCGCGCACCAGCAGGGCCTTGTTATCGCGGTCGATGAGCGACGAAAGCGCGTCGATGGTGTTATCGAGCCCAACGAATTTAAAGGGTTTGTCCATGACATCGCTCACGTGGTGATCTTTCACCGATGGGTCCTGAATGAGCCGGTTTAGTACCGTAGAGTCGGTCAGGCTGCCCACAATATGGCCGTCAGCGTCGGTAACGGGAATCTGCGAAATACCGTACCGATTCAGCACCTGAATGGCCTGACTTACCGACACGCCCGAACCAATCGTGGTCAAGTCCGAATGTCCATTTTTGTTATGGACAATATCACGGGCGGTTTTAAAGGCGCGATCTTCCAGAAAACCGTGGTCCTTCATCCAGGTGTCATTGTAAATCTTGCTCAGATAGCGCGTGCCGTGGTCGGGCAGCAAAATCACCATCACGTCGTCGTCGGTCAGGTGTTCGCGGGCCCACTCCAGCGCACCGTGCGTTGCCGATCCGCACGACCAGCCCACAAACAGACCTTCTTCGCGGGCGAGCCGCCGGGTCATGATAGCCGCGTCTTTATCGGTCACTTTCACGAAATGATCGATCAGGCTGAAATCGACGTTTTCGGGCAGAATATCTTCACCAATTCCTTCGGTGAGGTACGGATACACCTCGCCTTCATCGAAAATGCCCGTCTCTTTGTATTTCTTAAAAACCGACCCGTAGGTATCGATACCAATAGAGACGACGTTGGCGCTTTGCTCCTTTAAAAACCTGGCCGTGCCGCTAATTGTACCGCCCGTTCCTACTCCGGCTGCGAAGTGCGTAATCTGGCCATCGGTGTCGCGCCAGAGTTCGGGTCCGGTTGTTTCGTAGTGTGCGGCTGCGTTAGCCGGATTGTCGTACTGATTGGGATACAGCGAATTGGGAATATCGCGGTTTAGTTTTTTGGCAATGGAGTAGTACGACCGGGGATCGTCGGGCGCTACGTTGGTGGGACACACGACTACTTCCGCACCAACCGCCCGCAAAATATCAATCTTTTCCTGCGACTGTTTATCGGCCATCGTGAAAATACACTTGTAGCCTTTTCCGATAGCCGCCAGGGCGAGGCCCATACCGGTATTGCCGCTGGTTCCTTCGATGATGGTGCCGCCGGGTTTAAGAATGCCCCGTTCTTCGGCGTCTTCGATCATACGCACGGCAATCCGGTCTTTCACCGAGTTGCCGGGATTAAAGTATTCGACCTTTGCCAGAACTGTCCCCCGAATTCCTTTGGTGACTTTGTTCAGTTTGACCAGTGGCGTATTGCCGATGGTATCGATGATGGAGTTGTAGTAATTCATGATCGTTAAGTTTTGTTGTACGTCGTCAGGAATGCTGATACCTGTTTGTGAAAGTGTTTGAAGCTGCGCGATTGTTTAGCGAGTTCTTCAAAATCAGCAACTAAAGCGATTGTTTCTGCTACGTCGGACATGTTCGGACCATTATCTTTTGTCCCGTACATTAGCTTCTTTAATTCATTCTGCGGCTTGCTTTCAAGACTTTTATCTGAAAACTTATCGCTCACACCAACTTTATAAGCTTGATAGGACAGCCATTGCTCAATGGCCTGAATTGTAACGAAGCAGACAATGCGATCCCCAAAATTCGTATATGTTTTACCTAAAGCCAACGTCAATTTTTGGCATTCAGCAGTATGCTTCGGCTGATGGGTTTCGTGATCGGCACTGTCTAAGTCAACTCCAACAATGATTAGCTGGTTGTCTTGTTGAATGGCTACAACAGAGATAGCTCCGGCTTCTTTCAGCACTTTAGATTTACCCGCATCTTGCCCTTTAAAGCCTAATCGACTACGAACTGCCTGAACGTCGTACTGCTCAGCGACTAATTTTAGATAGGTAGCAATAAAGGCGTATTCGGCAAAACCTTCAGCAATAAGTGTGTAATCCAGCCGCTTATTCTTTTTCATAATTCATCCGCTGGAACGCCCCCTATTAATCCATAAAGCCAATTCTGACCTAAATTAGAGGTTAGATCAACTTTATCTAACCCTAACTCTTCACTCTTACGATCTGTCGGTTCGATAATGTCTTTTTGCAGATTTCGGACATAGGTAGCCCCCTCATCATCCTTGTCAAAAACAAACACCGATTCGGGCATAGTCGAAAATGAATTAACAACATGCTCGTTATGTGTCGTCAGAATAATTTGTATATCCTTTTCCTCCGCTAACTGAAAAATAAACTTCATCACCTCCCAAATTCGGCGCGGGTGGATACCCTTCTCGGGCTCTTCGAGAAGAAGCAATCTGGGCGGGTTTGGCTGGTTGATGATGCAGAGCAGGGCAAGGAAGTACAGAGTACCTTCCGAAAGTTCATCAGCCCAGTAGGTAAGTCCCTTGGTAGAATTTGCCAGACCTATTCGTTTGAATGATTTATCTCCGAATAGTTTTTGAGTTCATCCGTAAGTAAAACATTTTCAATCTTAATCTCATCAAACTCAGCAAGGCAGGTGTGTAGATCGGCTTCAATACGACTAAAAACTGTTTTCCGGTATTTACCCAACATTAGGTCTAAAAACCCGACCAGATTTGAAGCATCTGCTACAACGATTTCCGGACTAATATCAAGTTGGCCTGGTTGAGTGAGTTTGTTAGGATCGGGCTTATAAATCGAAACGTCAGAAATCAGTCTTTCCAACTCTCGTTGTCCCGGTATATATGGCACTATACCATTTCCAGCAAACTCGGTTTGAGAGTTATGAACTTTGTATGAATATTCCTCCGAATTAAAGTTGTAAGTTTTGTCAATATGAACCGGGTCTTCGCTATCATCAACAAGTAGAAAATGAACAGATTTATCAGTCCGATTATATACTAGTAATGCGTCCTTTCTGCGAGGGAATTCGCGGTAGTTTTCTTTTACAAACTCCAGCGCCTTCAGAAAATTCGTCTTGCCCGAATTGTTCGGGCCGATGAGCAAATTGACTTTCTGAAGGTCGAGCGTGACGTCTTTCAGGCTCTTGAAGTTCTGGATGGAAACGCGCTTCAGCATGATCAGCGTTAATTAGTTATGGGCAAGGTAAGAATTTACTGCCCCATCTGCACGGCCCGCATCAGGACCGTATTGTCCG
>JAIVFU010000303.1 GCA_020829485.1 Nostoc sp. CHAB 5834
TTGTAAAGTTGCTGATGCAGCAGCGACAGCACCTCGATTCGCTGCCGACTTTCGGCCAGCAATCGCTGAACAGATGGAACCCGAACCTGTTGACCCTGCAGGTTGAGCAAACTGGTCACAATACTGAGGTTATTTTTGACCCGGTGATTCAATTCCTGCATGGCCAGGGCAAGCTGGTGCGACTGGCGTTCGAGTCGCTGCTTGTCTGTATGGAGTTCGGCGGTCCGCTCGGCCACGGTAGCTTCGAGCTTAAGGTTTTGTTCGTTTACCAATTGTTTAGCCTGGTCGCGATAAGCCTTCACCTTATAGCCCACGGCCAGCGAGTAAAGCAGCGCACTGCACACCAGCATGAGCAGATAAAGTGCCTGTGAGTCTCCCTCGCTCTCATACCCCTGCCGGTGTGCCATTAATAAAGGCAGAAAGAGCAGTGGAACCAGTAAGGGAGCGATGAAGTAACGAGCCTCCCGGTGCCCCCGGCGAATGGCATAGACCGTCAGCAGAAGGCTGAGAAAATAAATGATGATGACGTAAGGAGTCTGCCAATGGAAAACCGGGTAACAGCGCACTGCAGCCATCAGAAGAAAGAAAGCGTAGCCCGCCATCGCCAGTTGATACCCCTGCCGAATGCGAAGCGGGTAGTTGTTGAGCCGCAGAAAGCTATAGGTGAAACGAAGCGAGACCATGCCCGATAAGCCGGTGTTCATTAACAATAACGACGTATGCCATTGAGGGTTTGGCAGGGGAAAATAAGTAAAGAGGTATCCCTTCCCAATCAACTCCTGACTCAGTTCCAGCGCCAGGAATAGACCCAGCCAGCCGTAATCTGCTTCCTGGCTAAGGCCATACAGCGTGAACAGAAAAAATACAATACCGATCAGCACACCGAATAGCAGGCCATCAGCCAGGTCGTGCGTTTGCAGGGTATCGATTAGTATCTTCTGCGGCACAACCCGAACAGGCAGACTTTTGATCCAGCAGCGGTTTAGCCGGAGCAAGTACGTCCGTTGCTGACCCGATGGAAGCGGCAAGGAAAAAATATGGCGATTGTTGAGAAGCCATGCCTGACGTCTCGATTCGTCGAGGCCCGCTTTACCCAAAAAACGTAACCCGTTGGGGGTGCTTTCATAGAGCTGCACCGATGCATACAGATAGGGCTCTACAACCAGGTACAACGGTGACGGATTCAGATTATGAACACTGAACCGATACCAGTAATCATTGTCACTGTGAATGTCGAGCCGGTCCGCTTTAAAGGGGTTGAAATGGCTGTCCGGAGGAGGCAGTGAATCTTGTGTCGCCAGTGCAAATTGACAGACCGGCGCAATTGGGTAAGCCTGTACTGAATGAGTAATCCTGAGGGGAACTTGTCCGCTAGCCAGACTCCCCAGCAAGGTCCACGCTACGGACAAAGTCACGCGCAAATTAGTGAATACGAACAAGATCGGTGGTGCTTAAAGAAACGGAAACTAAAGTTAGGAGTTCTTTTAGTATATAGACAGAGAATTAGGCTCAGGAAATTTAATGTCCGGTTTGGCTACTCATGTGCTACTGAGCTTCTTCTCGTTGATTAATTGAATAAACGACCCATTTTAGGATTTTCCGAACCAACATAGCCTATGGATGACCCGCTCGACCAGGTAGCCCGACAACTGCGGCAGCATATCGACCAGTTTGTGACTTTGTCCGATGAAGAATGGAATGGACTGGTGCCTCACCTGTCCATCATACACTTGAGCAAACACCAGCTGATGGCAACCCAGGGGGTAGTTGCCAATCAGATAGGTTTTGTCCTGGAGGGCGTATTCCGGCAGTTTTATGCCAAAGACGGCGAAGAACGCACCACGTATTTCTTTTTTGACCAGCAGTTGATAGGGGCTTACATGAGCTGCGTCACCGCTCGACCATCGCCGGTTAGTATTGAAGCCCTCACTCAGGCTACGTGTCTGGTCTTTCCTTACCCCGTCCTGAAAGCCCTGTTTAGTCAGTATGCGGGCTGGCAGGAATTTGGCCGATTGTTTGCCGAATATGTGATGGTGGCTTTGGAAGAGCGGATGGCGGGGCTGCTGATGCTCAGCCCCGAAGAACGCTATCTGGCCCTGCTGGAAGGTGATCAGCGGCACATTCTTCAGCGCGTTCCACAGCATTACATTGCCACCTACCTGGGCATTACCCCCGTTAGCATGAGTCGAATTCGTAACCGAATCGTCTCTAAATAAAGAATAGCCAAACCGCTTGCCGGATGATCCGACTACGGGTTAGGCAAGGCCTCACCAGTAGTCGGATTGTCACGTTCTTATCTTTTGTTATCGTTCTGGCCCAAGGTGATCCGGTAGCTTTGTTAAACAGTAACTCACAAAGCGATGCAAACGATAAAAGAAGCTAATCCGATCTCATTCGTTACCCAGGAGGTCGTGCTACCGGCCCCGGTGGAGCCTAGTAGATTCGTCATTCACAGCAACGAACTCAGCCAGCCAGCAGCTGGCCAGGTGATTGTCCGGGTAGAAGCCAGTGGCATCTCCTTTGCCGAGCAGGCCATGCGCCGTGACCGCTATCCGGGCCAGCCAGGGTTCCCGTTTGTACCGGGTTACGATCTGGTCGGCACGGTAGTGGCCATTGGTCCGGACGTTGATGCATCGTTGCTGGGCAAACGGGTGGCCGCCCTGACCAAAACCGGGGGCTGGGCCAGTTATTCCCTGCGTTCTGCCAACGAGTTGTTGCTTGTTCCGGCGGGGATTGATCCGGCCGAAGCCGAAGCGCTGGTCGTCAATGGGCTCACGGCCTGGCAGATGTTGCATCGGAAAGCCCACATCCGCGCGGGTCAAACCATCGTCGTGCATGGAGCCAACGGTGGTGTCGGCACAACCTTGGTACAACTGGCCCGGCACGCTGGCGTACGGGTCATCGGACTGGCTTCACGTCGGCACCACGCTACCCTGAAAGAACAGGGCGTTGAGCCCGTGGACTATACCGATCCTGCCTGGGCCGAGCAGATTCGGCAACTGACGCCGGATGGGGTCGATGCCGTTTTCGACAATGTGGGTGGTGCCGGTATTACACACTCTTTTCGCTTACTGAAACGGGGTGGCATCCTGGTCAGCTACGCCATGGCCTCGGTCATGCTGAGTAAGAAATCGATGCTGCTTAACTTCATTAACCTGATCGCCCGGCTAATGTGGTGGAACCTGCTGCCCAATGGCCGCAAGGCCATATTCTTTGACGTCATGGCGGGTCGGGGTAGTCAGGCTTTTCAAACCCGCTCGCAGGACGATTTTGCCCGGATCATGAGCCTGCTGGCTGGTGGTGTGCTTACTCCCCGCATTGCGGCCCGTTTTCCCCTTGACCAGATTCGGCAGGCTATGGAACTGGCCGAATCCCGAACGGTATACGGCAAGGTAATCCTCATTCCCAATCACTCCCCCAACGCCTGAACGGCCGTATGCCCAGAAGAGCACCCACCAACAAACCCACTACGATATCGCCTATGCGCTCAGCTTTATATACGCCATTCTTTCAGCCGTTTGTTTAGACTGTTGCTTTTATATTGATTTTTAGCCTTGCCGCTGAGTCGATTCAATTTATCTTCGCTATCGGAGCAACAGACAGAACTGACTTAACTACGATTATTTTGGGGGGCTTCTTAGGGCTGAAATTGTATTATCTAACCAACAGATACATTAACTTAACCAACAGATATATTAACGGTGAGAAACTAGGCAGCATTATTATTTCTATTGGGACGTTCTCGTTCGTATTGTTTGTCTTTATCTACGTTAGTTATTTTATTCTGGGGTAGCAGAGATAAATTCAAGACAATAATCAGAAGGTATATTAAATTTACTTCCATAAAGGTAATTATACAACAGCATAAATATGAAAGTAGGCGTTATCCATTCTATCTCAAGACGACCAGCTGTCTATTATAAATTGAAACGGCAGGTCGTTTTGGCGTTTCAGTCAGACATTGGGCAAGCCACCGGTTGGAGGAGACTTTGGCTTCGATGGAAGCGAGGTATCACATTGGAAATACGCTATAACGAACTCCTGTTTTCGAAACAGACCAGAATACACCGTCCCTTAACGAAACCCTGAGCATACATTACCCTCGATTTCGAACAGCATGAATATGACTAGACAAACTCAACCAGTCCCAGGTGATTATTACGGAACGGTGTACAAAGGCGGCTTTATTGTGCCAATCTTGGTGATCGTTATTCTTGTACTAGCTCTATGGTGGTTTCTGAGGAAACGTAAATGACTGTATTTAACGTAAAGGTCACTTATACAACAGATAAAACTGTGAGATTCTGGAAAATAGTAGCCATCACTTTACTATGCTGCTTAGCTGATGGTATAACGCGTAGCTTCTTGCCTAGTTGGGGAGTAGACAATCGAGCTTGGCTATTTTACACACTAATGATTCTTCTGGTAGGAGATATTTTCTATTACATCCTTTTTGTAATCGCTTTCGAGTTAATTAACGCTCGGCTTAATCCAAATCGATCAAGTAAATTTTCCATTATACTCAGCTTGATACTTGCAGTAATTTGCTTCTTTCTCTTCGGCTCATTACGTTTCTGGACTTTAGAGCAGAAAACAATTATGGGGCTTGCTTACGGACTTATTGGTATTTTGTATGGCTATCTTTATGCTAATTGGGTGAATACAAAAAGCGACTATAGATGAATTTTAGACAGGTCACGTAATGTAATCCAAATCTAAAAAAGAAGAATAATTTCTTAAAATAATGTTTAGTTACAGAACGAGTCTATAAAATTCGCAAACTAATTGATCCTTAACCAATTTGTAATTTTTAAGGATGATTCAAAACGCATCTATAACAAGCTTTCTCTTTTAGTAGACTAGCCTCGTAACTATGCTACTTCAGCTCAAGCCATAAGGTCTGACTCTTCTTTTCTTTAAGAAGATAACCACTCGGCCCTTTTTCAACAGCATACCTATTAGGGTCACGATCAACAATTTGTGTATTTCCATCCGCTATTATTTGAATC
>JAIVFU010000304.1 GCA_020829485.1 Nostoc sp. CHAB 5834
CGGCCGAAGCCGAAACGAGTAGGTTTGCATAGGCGCAGCCGTAGCATTTGGGCCCGGCCCGGCCGATTGGCCATGCAGGTCTAATGGGTTCATAATGGAGACAAATAAGGTCAGCAATAAAAGAACAGGCATTGTTGTTATGAATTCGTGAAACTGAATTGAGGAATGCGAAACTACATAATCCCGCCTGCATTGACCCGGCCCACACTGGCCCTTTTTATTCTGCTCGGAAGCGCTGCCTGGATGCCAGCAGAACCCGCAAGGCAGGAAATACCCCGACCGTCGAAATACGTTGAAGTCGATTACAGCACAATCGACGCCTACGCCCGCAATGCACCGGCTTCGGCCGCCCGCTCGCTCAGTACGTTGAGTGCCTACCTGACCGCACCTGCCAAAAGTGATTTAGCGAAAGCGCGTTCCGTTTATGCCTGGATCACGTCGCATATTCGCTACGATGGAAACGTCTTCAGCGGGCAAAAATATTCGTCGGAGAAGGAGTATGCCAACCGGTCGCTGCGCAGTGGCAAAGCGGTCTGTACGGGCTTTGCCCTCCTGTTTAAACACTTATTATTACCGGCAGGTATCGACGTAGCAAACATTAAGGGCTACGCGCGAACGTTTGACAGCGAAGCAGGCCGTCCGATCCAGCGGATCGATCATGAATGGAACGCCGTTCGGCTCGACGGCGATTGGTATTTGCTGGATATTGCGTGGGCGCAAACAACCGCCAAAGGAGGAACGCCAAACGATTATTTCTTTCTGACCGAACCCGTTGAATTCGCGGCCAACCACTTCCCAATAGACCCGCGCTGGCAACTGCTCGGCTCGGCCATCAGTAAAACCCAGTTCGATCAGTTCCCAAAACTCTACGACGCCTACTTCCGGTTAGGCTTCAACGAGAATTTCCCAAAAAGTGGCCTGCTACGCGCTGACGATGCGTTGACGTTGACTCTCAAAAATGACCAGGATGTTGAGTTTATGTGCGCCCTGGGACGAGCAGGCGGCACGCAGTCGACAACAGTACCAGTTAATGTTCAGCGCTTCGGCGAAACCTATCGGCTTACGGTGGCTGTGCCCAACCGGGGCAACTCTACGCTGATGGTTTTCGCCAAGCCTAAAGGCACCCGCTCGGAACGGGTAAAATCCTACGAGGGAATTGCTTCGTTTACGGTGATCAAAGGGTAATGCAGCGATGCCAGTAGTGCCTGTCATTACACCCATCATCCATCACTAACGTGCCTTATAGCCGCGATTGCCCGGTCAAACCCATAGGAGTGGCCTGTCAATGGCATTAAACGGTTGTCAACCAAACCACAAATCGCGGCAGTCGTAGCGCTGGTACGTGTCCCCCGGCACGAAACCCACAAGCCTCCTTTTTTGCAGTACTGTTGTGAAAATCGAGGCCTGGAGTTGTCCGATAATTGATACTCCCTGCTATATAACCTGGACAAACAAAAAAGCCGGAAGCGTTGGCTCCCGGCTTTTTTGTTTATCTGTCTGGTTGACTACTCGACACCGAACAGAGCGTCCGAACGGCGACCGCTGTTGCCAGCCCGACGACGGGGCGTAGCTTTCTTAGCGGGTGCTGGCGGAGCCAACAGCTTGGTGCGTTGAGCCTCGGTCAGTGGCTTCAGGTCAGTGATCGAGAAGCTATTGTCGCTAATCGTCGTGTTGAAGCTACCAACTTGTTGCTCAGGCTGACCTTTGCATGGCAGTTTCGTAACGGTGAACACTGCGCGGAAGTATTGTACCTGTGGACGAACCCGGCGGCCTTTGAAGCGAATGGCGTTGCCGCTTTCGATCTTGGCTTTCTCAGCCTGCAGTTGTTGCGTCAGGTCACCTGGCAGATCACGCAGGTTCAGGATAACAGTGTTTGTATCGAACTCTACTGTGCTGGTTGCCAGACGACGGTTCAGACCACGGTAGCGCAGACGGGTCGTCGTGTCGCCAACCGATGTAATCGTTCCGTTACAGTAGCAGACACTAGCCACTTCACGTGTGTATGGTGTGCGGTAGAACACTTCCAGACGCTCCAGTTTGTGACGGTACTCGCAATCTTCGGTAACAACTTTCTTAACGGTCGAGAAGCTTGTCGTTGCGACTTCACTCATACACGTACCACACTTAGCCGTCTGCTTGTTGTGAACGGTTACGTAGTAGAAACCAGGAGTGACTTGTCCTTTCGAGAAGTAGGTAGCCGGGAACGTCAACGTCGTGTCCGTCGAATTTTCTACCTGAGCAATCACCAAATCGTTGTTGCCGGCAACGACAGAGTCAGCCCGGTAATATAAACGAGCCGTGAAGGTCTCATTTTTCGGATTTGGCGTTGTGCTTCTCCAGCTGATAACCGGTGCCGTTGCCGACTGGTTAACTGCCGCGAAGTTCTGCGTGTCGGTGCTGTCGACATACGCCAGCGATGCTCCTTTCAGCGATGCATTGTTGAACTGAACGTTCAACTCGGGAATCTGCTCGCAGGTAGGACAAACGGTTGGCGTCTTTGGGATCAGCTTCTTCTGAACGAATCCTTTCCGAACGGCCAGACCGGCGTTGAACCCGCCGTGTTTCCGTTTGAACTCATACATTTCATCCTGAATACCGTTGACAATGAGGTAGTTCAACTGGGTATAGAAACCCTGTGCCTGTACACCAATGTTCCAGTTGTTGCGCAATGGGAAGAAAACGCCCAGCGACAGTAACCCACCCGGATGGTAAAGATTGTAGCTTGGATTGACCGTACGGATCAAAGCGCCACCCGTTACCAGCGAACCGGTTGGTGTGATTGTGCTCTGCGATGGAACGAAGGCAGCAATTGTGGCGGCTTCCGTCCGGAACAGACCACCCCGTAATCCCAGTTCAATGAATGTACTGGCATCGGGGTTCCGGCGGCTACGAGCCAAAGTAAACTGAACAACCGGTCCTATTGTCAGGAACATGTCTTCAGAAGCACGTTGTTTGATCGTAACCTGATCGCGGCTAATACCACGGGCTGAAGCCAAACCGTATAAGTAGTTGCGGTAATCGCCCCGGGTGATATAGTTCTGATAACCAAAAGCCGTTCCCAAACCAAAACGCAGACGGCGCGTGGCGGGGGTCAGGTAATAATCGACGTTACCGGTAATGTTGAAGCCGGCACCGTTGTACAACGTATTGTCACGGCGGGTAGGTCCAAACGTGTTTTCCCAGGTTCCGCAATAGGCAAAGTTAGGTCCGGCAAAAAGGCCGACGCGCCAGGGTGACAGGCGACGGACCAGAATAAACGTTTGAAAAGTTGTATCACAGTCATCGAGTTCAGCTACGTCGCTGGCCTGAGCTTTGAACTCGTCCCGCCGTAGTGTGTCCGTGTACACCCCTTTTCCCAACCGGTAGATCTTCTCCCGCGGATCCTCCCGCCGGGTTGTCGTTGTAGAAGTTTCTTGTTGAACTGTTGCTGATCTGACCGTGTCAGCCTGTTGAGCAAAGCTGACGGATGGCATTGCAAAACCTAGCAACACGAGTCCAGCCAGCATCCGTGCGGGGTGTTGTTGGATAAATGTTCGCATACTTATTGAGTTAATTTTGACGCAATGTTTCTAACTAAACTGTTATTCTCCCAAACGCATCTATGGAAACTTAGGGAACGGTCAATCTACCATTTTAGTGGTTTTTTTTACTTCCTTAGCCAATCATCTATGCCATAGGAGTCTGCGAGTTATTCTGATTTAAATTAATGTATTTTTGATACCCATTAATTTTTTTCAGGATTCCTCCCCGACGTAGCATGAACCACGCTAAAAAAGGCCTTTCCTGCACAACTACGATTATCAGAGACCAGTTATTCGAACTGTGGCCTTAGGTTCATCGCTTATTAGACCCTTAACCCGCTTTTTTCTGCAATGTTAATGGCGAATCGTAAAAATCATGCAATCTTAGGCATATTTTTTTGTGACTCAATATTTTGTTTCATAGACTGCCTCATTAAAATAGAGTGCCCATCGGTAAAAGTAGAGGTTTATGATCAGTTCGTCAGGGCCGAATTTGTGAAAGATTGCGACACTCAGTTTCTGCACTTTTCCTTGTTCCGGTTTTTATTACCGTCAAATGATTGCCAATGATAGTGATTAAACCGGGATTTAAAAATTAATTTTATCAGGATTAATCCCAGCGAAGATCAGTTCCCACGCATCAGGAAACAGGTAGTTAACCCTACTCTTTCATTATTCTGATGGCTCAATCGACCTAACGTAGCTGGCTTCATCGACTCGGTGAAATGTGTAGACTACTCTATCGTTTGCTATTGTTGTTCATCCAATGCATCAAACCAAGTACACTTACATTTTCAAAAGCCAAGTTATTGCCTGTCAATAGTTTACGAAGCTACCAGGAAATTATAGAGTAGCCAGGGGAAATCTTTACAAACAGACAAATATACACTATGTATCGTTGTGTTTCTCAAGTACGTTCAGTGTGATCTTGTAGACTTATTCCGAAAAACGTATAACGAACGTTAGTCAACTAACATAATTGTATTCTCTGCTTCTATACGAGTTATACTATATTTTACTAATTGAGCATCTGTTGTTTGAGATTGAAGCGTATACATGAAAACTAAACTTTCTGCATTCTGAAAACGCAGAAAGTTTATACTAAAAGATCACAAACCGAACTCATTTTGCGCTTAAAGTTTCTTGTCGAGCCTGATTATAGACGATACTATGATTGGGAAGCTACCTTCCGTCGGTAAGTATGAGGTGTACTCAGGTATATCATCGTTCATGTCAACCGACGGACTACGGATTTACACCTTTTATCTGCCAACATGCATGGAGGGCCGTTGGCAGTCAGCTACTCATGATCTGCCTTTCATAAAATCGCCAGCCGCTGACTTAAGTAGTCCCGCAAACGAGTTCAGGCAGAAAAGAACACCCCGATCGACCAGCGTTTTGGCCTGATCGCCGGTTGCCGCGGTTGTACCGACGATCAACCCTGCTTTTTTGATTTTTTCAACTACACC
>JAIVFU010000305.1 GCA_020829485.1 Nostoc sp. CHAB 5834
GGCAAGAAGTCCAGAGCATTCAGCACTCTGCGAAGAAATTTTCCTTGAGGATACGGGTTCTCTTCTTTCCCAAGCCGTCCTCGTGCATCCGCCTCACAGGCGACGAGGAAGTCCTCAGCGTACTGCGTGCCCTTGAGCAAGCCAGTTCGTTCGGTAAATCGAAGTACTGATTGGGACCTCATGATGAGAGAGCGATGAGCATCGAGATGGTATTCACACACCGCAAGTGCGAGCTCCCTCATGTCTTGAGGGGCGCCCAGCCGATTACAGACTTCCGTTACAGGCTCGATGCCACGGTTTTCATGGTCGATGTGCTTCGGGAGTTCGTTCTTGGGGGTCAAGGCCTTACCCAAGTCATGCATTAACACTGCGAACTTGGCAGCTGGAGTCGCGTTCAGGCGCTCCGCCATGTCGAGGCACATTTCAGTATGGAGTCCAGTGCACACTTCTGGATGGTGTTCGGGGTTCTGGGGCACTCCGTAAAGGGCATCAACTTCCGGTAGCAATTCCGCAAGCTGACCGCTGGCGCGCATGCTACGCAGCGCGGCCGCGGCGCCTGTTCCTTCTAGCCAAGCCAGATTCTGAATTTTGGTCATGATGTCCTGATGATAGTGATTCTGAACCGTATAGCGAATCAATTGCCGCCAAAATCAGCGCCCCGCTGACCTTCGAAGAGGATGAGCGAGGCGCGGATTTCAATCAGTCAGGTGCTCGATGGAGCGGCTTAGTCAGGGTTGATAGGACACCAGCAGGAAGTCCGAATAGTCTCCCGGGTCATGGCGGTCGTAGTGCAAGCAATGGGTCTGGATGTGTTCGCTCCTGAGGTGCAGGTCTTCGATGCGGACGTGCTCACCCCACTTCTGCTTTGCCTTCTCAAGAATTGAGCTCAGTGGAATTTGTGCCCAGCATTCCAAATAGAAGGATGTGGGGGTGTCATCCGGAGTGAAGTCGGTGATTTCGGTGCCAGGTCGGGTGTACTGTCCCATAGGTTCTCCATGTTGTCCTGTTTAAAGCCAGTGTAGGTAGCGGAGGTCGACGCCCTCGCTATACGAATCAGTACATTTTTTAAGAGGACCTTATGACAACACCTACACAGAACACATGGACACCGTGCATCACTTGGCTGAACATGACAGGCGACATCACGATTACTTGGGACAAGGCCCATGAGGCCGACGTGCTCAATCTGATTGAGCAGAAGATGAAAGATGGCTACCACTTTTTTGTGCTCAAGCCTCGGTTCCTGCCGTTTCTGCCCAAGAAGAAAGTGGCTTTGACCTCCGCTGACCAGCTGGCTGGCGCGACTTCCGTCACTTTGGTGGAAGAGGGTGCAGCCAAGGCACTGGATGCCCTTGGTAAGGAGATGGCTCCGAAACTGGATGATGCTGAGCTTGAAGCCGGCGTACGCTCTGGAAAGCTCTCGCTGCTGAAAGGTGGCAAGAGCAGCATGGTGACCTCTCACCGCACTAAAAACCCTGAGGAAGTCCTTCGGTCCCAGTCCGTTGCCGTCCGACCCATAGTTGGCGGTTGAGCAATGTACGAGCGCTATCTGCTGGACTGCGCTGTCGAGGCTGGTGAGCTCACCGCCCTTGAGTACGTGGTCCTTATGACGTCAGAAAAGGGCTTCCAGGTACTCAGTCAGCTGGTAGACAACCGGCTGGCGCATCAGCCACACTTGCTCCAAAACACTGCGAGAGGCATTTTTGCAAAAAGCTCGTTCTTGGAAAGGTGCGGGTATTGCATCCGTACCCTTCCAATGCTTTCAGATGCAATGAATCTCTTCTCCGAGTACGCGCAAGAGAGAGTCCGGGTCGTGCTACAGCAAGACACCGGAGCCTTTGTGCAGGCTCGTTTGTTGGACCTCGACTCTCCCCCTCCCAAAGTCCGGGACCGCTTCATTGAACGCGATTCGGATATCAACGAGGCAACCGTTCAATCTGTTTTACGCCATGAAGCTGCAGGGTTGATGAGCCGCTGGACTGAGGACTTGGTCCGGATTCAAGCTGCAGTCGATTGGGTTCTCGCGGGTAATCAGGACCTTTTGTTAAAGCTACCTGGTTTCAGTGGAGAATTGGATGCAGAACTGGACGTCAATGAACAGCTTCTCGTAACGCAAGGCCGCCGAGCGGCCGCTTCCAAGCAAGCCCAACTTACCAGAGCATTGCGCACTAAGGCACGGGCAGCCATCAAGAAGGCGACACAGCTGTTTGAACAATTTGGAAAGCAGGAGACCCTTCAGCTTTTCGTTTCTGGGGCCGAGATTTCTCTGGCTCACCCAGACTCTCCACTCAAGTTTGTTGTGCGTCCCAGCGATGCTTCCCCTGGATGGCTTGAGCAGCGTACCGTCAAGACGTATTCCCATACGCCTTACGACCTGCTCTTGCTGACAAAGGAAGATGTGTATTTGTCACGACTGTGCGTGTTCTTCCCTGACACCCCGGTGCTCGACCAGCTCTTTGCACTCAGCATGTTCGTTGAGTCGGGAGAAGAAAAACGCATTTTGACGACAGCGAATTGGTTTGGAACCGAGAAGCTGTCAGAAGAGCACAAAGCCCTTTTGGTAGCAACCTACCCAGACCTAAAAAAGAAATTCTCTCCAGATACCAAGGCTCCCAACGGAGTGTGGAATATGGTGGAAATGCTTGAGCGGGCGCACCCTGAGTTAGCCCATTGGAGGCCATACGCAGGACCTGTCCATGAATGGACAAAGACATGGATGAGCCCTGTGAGGGATTCCGTGAACTTGTTGAAGGAAACTTTGACTACCGTACGGGAGGCTTTGCCGGCCCCAGTTCAGGCGCACCTTGACATAGCCTAAACTTCAACTTCATTCTAAAGCCGCTCTCGTAGCGGCTTTTCATGCTTTAGACTTGCGCAATTAGTTCTTTGTGATACGATAACACAACATACAGAACTTATATGAACGACCTGCTATCCCCTGCATTCCTGCCTTACTCCATTGCCTTGGGGTTCGGCGTCTCCCTCCTGGTACTGGAGGTCTTGTCTTTGGCGATTGCTGGCGCTGGCCTTTCGGATGCGCTGCACATCGACGTGGACTTCGATATTGGCGCCTTCAACTGGCTTAGCGTCAAGGAGGTACCCCTTAGTTATTTGCTGCTGATGCTGACCCTGGCGTTTTCTCTCAGCGGCTCTGCCTTTCAGTTGGCATCCTTTGAGTTTTTTGGGCAATACCTCACTAATTGGGTGGTGGGACCGGTGTCCGTCATGAGTGGAGTTTTCTTCACAGTTCTTATTGGCCGCCGCCTATCAGGTCTATTGCAGGTTAACACTTCAGCGGTTTCTCGGACGGACTTGCTTTCCTGCTCTGCAGTACTGCTTAGTCCAGTTGCCCGGAGGGGATATCCCGGAGAAGCCAAGGTGGTCGACCGAAAGGGGCGAACCCATTATGTTCAAGTTGTCCCGGCACAGGGGCATCCCGAGTTCAAGTTTGGACAGAAGGTGATGCTTTCAGAGTTGCAAGAACATCAATATGTGGCAGTTGCGTTAGCAGATTAATCGGTAAAGGAAACCATGACAATTATTTACATCACCATCGGAGTCATTTTTGCCTCCATCATCGTTCTCGCACTCGTTTTTTCGCGAATGTACAAACGCGCCAGTTCGGAACTGGCATTTGTCCGAACGGGCATGGGGGGCCAGAAAGTCGTGACCTCGGGCGGTGCTCTCGTCCTGCCCGTCGTACATGAGCTTATTCAGGTACGTCTCAACACTCAGCGGTTGGTTGTTGAGCGTAAAAATGAAGATTCGCTCATCACCCTGGACCGCTTGCGAGTTGACGTAACCTGCGAGTTCTACTTGCGTGTGGCCAATAATATGAATGCTATTGCTACCGCAGCTCAGACCCTCGGCAATCGTACCAACGACGTTAAGGCGCTGGGCCAGTTGATTGAAGGTAAGTTCATTGACGCATTGCGTGCTGCCGCTGCAGCAATGACCATGGAACAACTGCATGAAAACCGTTCTACTTTTGTCCAGGAAGTAAAGAACGCAGTTTCTTCCGATTTAGAAAAAAATGGATTGGAATTGGAATCTGTTTCGTTGACTTCGCTCAATCAAACAACGCAAGACCTATTTAGAGCTGATAACCTTTTTGATGCAAGCGGATTATTAAAATTAGCCGAAGAAATCCAACGTCGTAATCAATTGCGAAACGCAATTGAGCAAGATACTGCTACGGCCATCCAGAAAAAGAATCTCGCCGCTACTCAGGAGCAACTGGAGCTTAAACGCCAGCGAGAAGAAATTACTCTGGAAACGGAAAAGAATATCGCAAATATGACTGCCGAGCAGCAGGCAACTGTTGCGGTAACTCAAGCGGAAGCTCGCCGACGCTCCGAAGAAGCTACGCTGCACGCCGACCAGCAAATTGCGCAAAAGCGAATCCTGACTTCGCAGCAAATCAGCACCGGAGAAGCGGAAGCCCAAAAAGTGGTGGAAACAGCCCGCATTGGGACGGCAACGGCGGTTCGCATCGCTGCTCAAGAGCAGAACATCCTTGTGGCTAGCAAGTCTTCTGAAGAAGCCCGCGCCCAAGCAGAGGCGGATGCCGCGCGTGCTCAGGCTATCGTTGCGGCAGAAGGTGTTACAACCGCTCGCGATGTGGAAATTGCCCGTCGTGAAAAAGCTGTGGCCATGGTGAAGGCTGAAGAGGATGCTGGTCGCGAAGCGCTTGCTATTACCCTGGCAGCGAATGCTGAGCGTGAAGCAGCGGGCCACCGTGCTGAAGCCTTGCGCCAGACTGCGGCTGCGGAGCGCGATGCCGTGTTCATGCGTGCCGAGGGTACCGAGAAGGAAGGCGCGGCTATCGCAGAGGCTCTGCGCTTGCGCAATGAAGCTCAGAACCTGCTGTCGGACAGCCTGGTCAACCAGCAAGTGAAGCTGGCTACGTTGTCGGCTCTGCCTGACATGATTGAGCGCTCTGTTGCTCCGCTGCAGAAGATTGGGTCCATCACTATTGAGATC
>JAIVFU010000306.1 GCA_020829485.1 Nostoc sp. CHAB 5834
ATCGGGTTGATTAGGGCATTGCCTAAAACGCCCCATCTGAGACGCAGGCGCATATGAACGCGCCTGCGTCTCAGTAAAGAGCCTTTTCCAGGGCAATTGTTTTTAATAATCGTCAACTTCAATTGGTAGCAAACGCTTTTCATCAAACGATAAATTTTTCCTGAGTTAGCTGCTCACTGCCCTTCCAAAGATCTTTCCAGTTTACCTGATCGTAACTGTCTTCAGACGACTTTTTACGTTTCGGCCCCTCGTAATATTGACCCGTCATATCATTGAAAGAAGGATCAGTCAATAGCTTTACAAAATTACCCGCTGACGTTTTTACTGAAAAGACCCCATCAAAAATTCGGAGCACGGGCATAATATTTCTCCAGGCCCATTGTTCCATTGCATTGCCTTCCCTGGCCAGGTCGGTACCGGGCATCAGGCCAGGGTCGTATAGATTAACCGAGATCCCACTTTGCTTTTCACGTAACAGCCGGTTCAGCTCGTAGCCAAATAAAAGGACACAGAGCTTTGAGGTGGAATAACGGGCATAGCCCCGGCTTTTCTCTGGATAGTTTTGCATACTATTCGGCCTGGAAAGTTCTTTCCATCCTAAGTAATCCCCGGAAGGAATGCCAAAAATTCTGCCTTGCCAAATTGCCGGGTTAAAGTGCGTTCCACTACTGACCAACACAATCCTTCCTGACTTTTGATTGATGTAAGGCATCAGCAGATTTGCTAGTAAAAAATGGCCCAGATGATTTACCCCAAAAGTCTTTTCAAAACCGTCAGCAGTGGTTTGGTTTCCTTTTGCTATTTGCAAACCTGCATTGCAGGCCAGTACATCTATAACGGGCGTAACCTGTAGTAGCTTGCCGGTAAAATTACGAATCGAATCAAGGGAGGCTAAATCCAGTTCAAGGCATTGAATGTTTAGGTTCCCACTTTCCCGGCGAAGCTCGGTTACTGCGGTTTGCGCTTTTTTCTGGTCCCGGCAGGCAAGAATAAGTTGGTTATTTTTGTCCTGAGCAATGATTCTGGCCGTTTCCAATCCCAGACCCGAATTACCCCCGGTAATAATTATTGTTTTCATTCGCAGAACTATCTTAGTTGATAGCTCAAATGTCCCGCTTTGTTTTTCCTTCTGATTTGCCAAATGGCAAAAAGCGATTTTAGCGTATATTTTTCCGGATTCGGCTCAATGACGATTGCGTGATACCCAGATAGGAAGCCAAATGGGAAAGCGGAATGCGATTGGCAACTTTGGGGTATTTTTCTAAAAATGCCAGATACCGGGTAGTGGCATCTTCCGCGATAAGTGGACTAATTCGCTGGACCTTTTGTAGAAGGGCTTTGGATGTAATCTTGGCTACGATAGCATCCCAGCCTATAATTGTACCGGAAAGCTCATTCCAATCTGCTTGAGAAAAAACAATCAACTGGCAATTTGTGACAGCCTGGATATATTCCGATGAAGGAATACTATTGTCATAACTATTTAAGTCTACGACAAAATTATTTTCATCGATAAAATAGCGCGTTACTTCGTCCCCTTTGTTAGTATAATAGCAAACGCGGATCACACCCTCCAAGATGAACCCGACTTGCCGGGCGATTTTTCCGGCTTCTGAAAAATAGTCACTTTCCTGAAGGTTTAGCACGGCTGCTTTTTTCACAACCAGGTCGATCTGCTGTTGGTTTAAATGACCAAATTGCAGGATATAGTCTGTTAGTTCTTTCATTAAAGCAAATTAGAACGTAGATAATAATTAGCATTTGCCATTTGACAAAAAGACTCATCTCACCTACAAATCTAAATGCTCCTGATTTACCATCTTTTCAAATGCCCCATTTAAGGAGCAAATACATAAATATTCCTTCGTTACATTAAGGAGCCTTTTGTAAGAAAGGGACGAGTCGGTCACTAATGCTATCGGTGATTCGCTGTAGGCACCGAAGATTGTTTAGTGTTAAGCCGCGGGCAGGAGGGTGCTTTCAGCGTAATACTTTTTTCTGTAGTACAATGTATACATGCTCACCAACAGCAACGTCAGGATTTCGGCCAGTGATCGCGATAGCCACACCCCGGCTAACCCCAGCCGATCAGGCAAGACCCCTAAACAAAGAATGACCAGCACTAAACCCTTCAGGCAGTTGATCAGGATCGATACAGTTGGCTTCCCTGTGCTCTGCAAATAAGCGGCCAGGAGATAGTTGGGGCCAGCGGCCAGGAACAGCAGAAAATACAAACTCATTGCCTGGCTGGCCACCTGGTGATACTGAGCCGATTGATCACCGGAAAACAAGGAGACTAGTTGATCCGGTAACAGAAAACCCAATGCCACGATCAGTACCCCCAATGCCATCGTATAGAGTAAGGAAAAGCGAAGCGTTGCCAGTACCCGCCCAGGCTGCCGGGCGCCGATGTTGAAGGCCATAATGGGCAGGGCCGCAATCATTGCCGCCGTAAATAACCGTACCAGAATAAAGCTCAAATAGTTGATTAAGCCGAAGACGGCTATGGCCGTAGAACCATAGGTAATCAACGTCTGATTGATCAGCAGCAGGCCCGATGAGAAGGCAATTTCAGAGGCAAACGAAGGCAGACCAATCTTGATATAATCTCGCCATTCGTCGAGTCTAAGGGTGAAGCCGAACGATGGGATACTATAATGGGAATTGCCCTTGAGCAAGTAAACAAACAAGTAGATGGTGCCACAAACAACAGCCATCGCGGTAGCCATTGACGCGCCTTCTACCCCTTTATGGAGTCCCACGATTAGTACCAGGTCCAGGACAATATTGACCCCAGCGGCAAGAATAGACGCGTTTCTTGAGACTTTGGGGGCGTTGTCGGCGCGCACGAAGTTGCCCCAGATCATGCCCAGAAAGAAAAAGGGTAGGCTGATGAGTTGCCAGAAGGCGTAGTTGGCCGTATTATCGGCTAAAGCCGTATTGCCACTACCCGCCAGGAATTGGGCTAGCGGTTTGGCTACTAAGGGAGCGGTTAAGGCCAGGGTTCCGCCCAGCAGCAGTACCAACGTTGTAGCAAACTGAAACACCTGTTGTGCTTTTTGGTAATTAGCGGCTCCCAGGCTTTTGCCAATCAGAACGCCCCCGCCGATCATGATGGGCAACGAAAGGGAGACGAGCACAATGACTACAGGACCGTACAGTCCAACAGCGGCTAACCCTTCCTTACCGACTTGTTGGCCCAGGATAATGCCGTTGATGACCTGATGAGCGGTTGAGGAAAGCATACTAATCAGCGCAGGTCCGTAGTATTGGAAAAACAGGGACCTGATTGGGGCTTGGCCCAATGGATTGGTCGTAGACATGAGAGGGATTTCAGGAGGGGGCGCAAAAGTATTACTCACGCTAACCAAATGCAAATGAGCCTGGTATCTCTCAAGGTGATACAAAAGAATACTGTGAGCTGTATCGACAGAGTGGTAAGACCCTCAAAGCCTCTAGCAAAAACCCCATTTAGGAAGCAGGCATATGAAAGTCCTGTCGTCTCATTTTTAGGAGCGATTTTTTCGAGAATAAGTCAAAGGGGTTCAAATCAGGGAAACCATTAACTCTCCCTATAATCCTGACTGCTACGACTAATTTCACCCACCAATTATCCTGATGCTCGGGTGCTCGGCAAGGATGCTCATGATACTGTCAAAATACGTTTCGCCAGTACCACCCTCCAAAGCGCCCAGCTTTTCGGCAAACAGCTTTTTGTTATAGGGCGAGCCAGGCCTGAGCTTATCCAGGTAATAAAGCCGGGTCGTTTGATAGCCTAAAGCCTTCCGGCTATGGTCCATATTGTGCCAGACAAGTTCAATCCGTTGGGCGCCTTGCAGGGCACCGTAGCCCCCATAAAGTAAATCATCAAACGCGTCGAGGCTTTGACC
This sequence comes from Nostoc sp. CHAB 5834, assembly GCA_020829485.1. The sequence continues at coordinate 3,891 of JAIVFU010000306.1, forward strand.
GATCGTCCAGCTTTCTGCCGCCATAAATACCCGGTTTATCTCCTCATAGAAGGAGACAATGTCGTTGATTGCGTTTCCTTTGATCTCGATCTGTTTGACCATAGTTCAAATCAGTACCTGCCGGGCTAGATAATTCTTTGGCCAAAGTACCTTGTTTTCTCTGAAGTTGTTCGCTGCAAATTGAGAGGGTATCCCGATGCAGCTGGTGTTGGCATGGCCCGGTAAACCTGCTTGCTTCAGTTGCCTGAGTAACGGGCCTGCCAGGCGTTGTCAATATCGGTGATAAATACATCGACCATTGCGTTAAAACTGCTCGGCGGCCAGTTCGTTGTTGACCATCGCCCCGGCCAGGTTGCCACTGAAAACGGCACTGGCTACTGTCCGCATCATGTAACCCGCATCCCCGCAGGCAAATACACCGGGAAGCGTCGTCTTCTGAAAAGAATCTACCTTGATCTGGCCCTGATCGGTCAGCTCGCAGCCCAAAGAAGCCGGAATATCCGAGTGCTGCACCGCGGGGACAGTGGCATATGCCACATCGAAAGCCCGCTTCTGACCGTTGTCGAAAACGATTTGTTTGAGCCGGCCGTTGTGATGCTCAATTTCGATGATCTTGGTATCGATTACCTTAACGTTGCGCTGGTTCAGCTTGACCATCTGCTCGGCATTGAAGCTAGCGCTACCTGATGTGAGAATGGTCAGAGTAGGGGTCAGGTTAGTGACCAAGGAAGCCAGGTGAAAAGCCCGGTCTCCATTAGCGATCATTGCCGTTTGCTGACCACGCACTTCGTAGCCGTGACAGTAGGGGCAATGAATAACGGAGATGCCCCAGCATTCAGCAAAACCGGGGATGTCAGGCAACAGATCGTTCATACCGGTGGCGAAGACTAATTTTCTGGCCAAAAGTGATCCGTTCGCCTGGGTCGTGATCGCAAAGCCTCCATCGGTCTTCTGACCACCCGTGGCCCGGTCATTCAAAAAAGTGACTGTAGTGTAAGCCAGTACCTGCGCTTTAGCTTTTCGGGCAATTTCCCCCGGTACTTCGCCGTCCTGGGTGATGAAATTATGCGAATGCGGTGTTT
>JAIVFU010000307.1 GCA_020829485.1 Nostoc sp. CHAB 5834
CGGCATTTTGGTTCCAGCGATCGCAGTTAATTTTGAGCATCCTGTTTTGTTTTTTCTCACACTCACTTCTTTACAGTAATATATTTTCTGACAAAACTCCAGTTCTCAAGATGGATGAGGTTTATTAGTTTAATCGTGATTATGTCAATTCACTTAATTATATTCTTTTAATTACGTAGAGATATAACGTCTTCCTGTAATGTATTACGAATTACGAATTATTATGATTTTCTCAACAAAAAAGCTTACTGGTTGGCAACTATTATGGCAATTGATTTGTTACAAACCAAAACTTTATTTAATTGATACTTGCTTCTGGATTTTTATTATGGGCTTACCTGCCCTACCAGGATTAATTATCAGAGAATTTTTTAATAGTCTCACAGGCAAAGCTCTATTTGGTTTATCAGCTTGGGCATTTATTGCTGGTTTACTGGCTTTGAACTTAGGTCATATTGCGGTCATATTTTTGGGCAGAATCACCAAAACTCAGCACCGTTTTACCATGAGGTCTTTACTCAGACGCAATTTGTTAGAACGTCTTTTAAATAATCCTCATGCTCAAGTTATGATTGCTAATGGGGATACCGACAAGACTGTATCCCAAGGTGAAGTCATCAGCTTTTTTCGAGATGATGCTGAACACATAGAAGATAATGTGGCATGGGTATCGGAAATATTTGGAGAAGGACTATTTGCTGTACTTTCTTTAGTCATTTTATTAAGTGTCAATGTGCCAATTACACTATTTGTTTTCCTTCCCTTAGTGGGGATGGTATTCATCATCCAAAAAACCGAAACCCGCATCAAACATTATCGTAAAGCTAGCCGTCAAGCGACTCAACAAGTAACGGGTATTTTAGGGGAAATATTTAGTTCTGTGCAAGCGATTAAAGTAGCTGGTGCAGAACTAAATGTACTCGCTTATTTTCGCACCTTAAATGATAACCGTCGTGAGATGATGGTTAAAGATAGCCTATTAAAAGCCCTTCTCAATTCACTGTTTCAAAATATGGTGAATTTCGGCACAGGTTTGATTTTAGTGATGGCTTCTTTTTTTATGCAAAGCGGCGTTAATCAGTTAACAGTGGGTGACTTTGCTTTGTTTGTCTATAACCTGTCATTTGTCACAGGCTTTTTTAGCTCTGTGGGCGGATTTATGGCATTGTATAAGCAAACAGAAGTTGCATTTGAACGCATGACTGCTTTAATTGCTGGTGCATCAACAGAGACTCTGGTAGCCCCAAATCAACTTTATCTCCAAGACTTGGGTAGACATAAAACAACCTTACCTCTATTAGAACAACCCGTAGAGAATGAGAGTCATGATTTACAATCATTAAAACTCTCAAACTTAACTTATATTTACCCTGGTACTACTTAAGGAATAGTAGATATCAACTTACAAATACAGCGCGGTAGTTTGACTGTAATTACTGGACGTATTGGTTCTGGAAAAACTACATTACTACGAGTTTTATTAGGATTATTACCCAAACAAGCAGGGGGAATTTATTGGAATGGGCGGATAGTTGAAGACCCGGCTAATTTTTTTGTACCGCCTCGCAGTGCTTATACACCGCAAATTCCCCAACTTTTTAGCTACTCGTTACGAGAAAATATCTTGCTGGGATTGTCTAAAGATGATGCTGATATTGAAGCAGCATTAAAAATGGCTGTGTTTGAGCAAGATTTAGCAGCTATGAATGAGAAGCTAGAAACTTTGGTGGGAACAAAAGGTGTGAGGCTTTCTGGTGGACAGATGCAACGGGTAGCGGCGGCGCGGATGTTTGTCCGTCAGCCAGAATTACTCATATTTGATGACCTTTCTAGCGCCTTGGATGTGGAAACAGAATTGACATTATGGTCGCGGATATTTGCTAATACAACTGAACAACGGGAAAATCCTTGGACACCAACTTGTCTTGTAGTCTCTCATCGTCGTTCCGTTTTACGCCGCGCTGACCAGATTATTGTGATGAAAGCAGGTAGGGTTGTAGCCCAAGGAAAGTTTGAAGAGATTTTAGCTGATGAACAAGCTGATTGGATTTTTTAGTCTATTCGGGAGTCCCCCGACTTACTTAGTGACACTCCTCATTACATCCCTCTTGAGAAAATTATCTAATAGCTGCTAACCTAATTGTAAATATCACCTTTAAGATGAGAACACAGGTGAGCTTTCAGGTCGTTATTTATTTTCTCGACAAACTTATGAAGAAAACTATGGACTACAAACAGATGTTGTCGGTAAATTTACAACAGGTTGAGTCAAGCATACTCTCGTATTTGGAGTTGATTTAATCAGAAACACATCTGATGGTAATGTCCGAAGAAGTGAAAACGGATTTATCCCATCAATCAATATTTTCAATCCAGTTTACCCAGATATTACTCGCCCCTATCGTTTAGAACTGAACTTAACCCAAGATTATACAATCCGCACAGACCGATTTGGTATTTTCTTACAAGACCAGATTGCATTTACGGATAATCTGAAAATTTTAATTGGAGGCCGTTTCGATAGTGTAGACTTTCGCTATGATGACCCTGTTAGTGAATTTTTAGCAGAGCAGAGTAAGCAAGCATTTAGTCCTCGTGTTGGTATTGTTTATCAACCAATTGAGCCAATTTCCTTATATGCCAACTTCACACCATCATTTAACCCCAACTACTTTGACATAACGGCCGATGGTTCACCCTTGGAACCAAGCCGCGCCACACAATATGAAGTTGGGATCAAAGGTGAGTTATTTGACGGTAGGGTTGCAGCCACTCTTGCTGCTTACTAAATCACCAAAACTAACATTCCTACTACTAATCCTGATAACGAAGACTTTTCTGTTGCTATTGGTGAAGCTAGAAGTCGAGGGATTGAGTTAGATATTACAGGCGAAATTCTTCCAGGCTGGAAAATTATTGCTTCCTATGGTTACACAGATGCAATTATCACGGAAGATCAAAATATTGCGTCAGGGACTCGTCTTGCCAATGTTCCTAGAAACGCAGCTAGTCTTTGGACAACCTATGAATTTCAAGAAGGGTCTTTAGAAGGACTTGGTTTTGGATTTGGGATCTTTTATGTTGATCAAAAGTTTGGAGATGATACAGATGATCCTTACTTTATTCCGAGTTATATCCGCACGGATGCGGCAATTTATTATCGACGCAATAACTGGCGAGCTGGCATTAATATCAAGAACCTGTTTGATGTTACCTATTTTGAATCTGGTGCTAACGTTGGTAACTCAATCGAAGTAGGTGCGCCGTTAACAGTTATCGGGACATTGGCGGTGGAGTTTTAGATTGTCTAGTATTTCAAGTTGAACCAAATCAACTTTCCTAAATGTATAAAATTCGTCGTGTGATTGGGTTATTATTTGGGTTGACGTTGCTAGCGATCGCTCTATTTTATGCTGGCGCTGGCAATTTCTCTCAAAGTTTGACTAACTCTGGTAATTTACAACCTCCGGAGTGCAGAATAGTCAAGCATATCATGGGTGAAACCTGCGTTCCTATTAACCCACAACGGATAGTAGTATTAGACGATCTCAGCTTAGAAATCGCCCTTGTTTTGGGATTTAAACCCGTAGGTGCTGCTGTCTAGCTCGAAAATTTTCCCCCTTATTTACAGAAAAAACTCAAGGAGTGGAGAGCATTGGTGATGCTGACCAACCCAACTTGGAAAAGATTCTGATGCTTAAGCCAGACATGATTCTTTTTGCCTCCCATGTTGCAGGTAACACCTATGTATAAACACACTCTATTCATTTGTAAATGATATCACCTTTCGATAAAAAACCCGTAGAACACCAACATAAAGATGTTATGGAGTTTAAAACGGTGTTTATTAGAAGTTTACTCTGTTTTAAGCAGATATTTTGCTAAATCATCAAGAATAGCATTAGCAGAAAGGATGCTACCATGCACCCAATAACCAGAATCAACGGTGTAAACTTTCTTATTTCTAACTACATTTAGTGTTTGCCACAGAGGAGTCTTTTGATATTGTTGAAATGCCTCTTTAGCACCTGGATCTACTGCTATAAATAAAACATCTGCGTCAAGTAGATCTATACGTTCCAAGCTTAGTATTATTAAAATATCATCAGGATTTTTAATCAATTGACGTTGATGAAGTGGCATAGAAACCCCTACTGCATTGACAATTCCACCAGGAAATGAAAACTGGGAACTAAATTCGGGAATCTTCATCTCACCATGAATACGGCTAACAGTAACTTCTAACTTCTCGATTTTTTTTTCTAATTGTTCTCTAATACTTGTAAGTCGCTGTTCGTATTGAGTGAGTAATTCTTCAACTTTTTCAGTTTTATTAATAACTTGACCGATTTCTCGCAAAGGTGTTTGCCAATCAGATTGGAAATGTTTTACTTTAACTGTAGGAGCTATTTGGGAAAATAACTGATAATTACTTGCTTCCATACCATATACACCTACAATTAAATCAGGATTTAATTGCAATAATTTTTCTAGATTAATCTGAAATTCTTTGCCGATATAGCTGATTCCCGTGATTTTGTCTTTGAGAAGATTAGCTTTGCTGGCAAAGAACTGTGGATATGTTATTCCTATTGGTATTTTGTCTAACGCAACTAAAGCTTCTAATGCGATTGAGTCTACAGCAATAATGCGTTGCGGCTTTAGGGGAACACAAGTTTCTCCTAATTCATGCTTAATTAATCGACATTCTGACGCTGGTAATTTTTGATTTGCTAAGTTTGGGTGTGAATGGCTATAACAAGCAGTAACTACAACCAAGGTTATTATGAGTAACAAGTAATGCAATTTACGCCATTTCACCCTATTTTTCCCAGCAATTCTCATTTTGAAAAAAATCAGAGAAAATTCTGTTATTTAAATAGAGAACTTGTGTCGAAGCATCATTTGTTGACAGATAATTATCATCCAACTTTGGAGATAGACAGATTTTAAGAAAT
>JAIVFU010000308.1 GCA_020829485.1 Nostoc sp. CHAB 5834
GATGTAGTCAGAAGCGTCCAGAAAGTACCGGACTCCTCGGTCGGCCTTCTCTTGGAATAGCGCATTTCCAAGCGCAACTCCATAGACCGTTGGTACGTTGTCCTTGTTGTTGGCCAGCGGTGCTGACATCTTGATGCGCTGCCCGCGCCAGTCCACGCACTCACCAGCAATCTGCGGTGCATACTTTCCTTGGGACGTCAGGGACTTGCGTGCCAGGGCCGTAGCGAAGAAGCTCAGTGAGTCGTATTGAGAGACCTCCTGAGAAACATCACCGCGCTGCACCAGCTGCTCAATGCTGTGCAGCACATCCCGCGGCGAAAAATACGCATCCCGCGTGTCCGTGGTCGATACCAGGGTGTGCTTTGCCCATGTGCGCAAAGCCGGCGTTGTCGGTTCGTATTTGAGGGCTGTGAGGGTCTCACTGAAATCGATGTGGAAGAACGAGTCGTTGCCGTGCTCCTCCTGATACCGATGCAGGATGTTCTGGTGCAGGAGCCCAAAGCCAACGCTGGCGTGAGTGACCTCGTTCTGCTCATCTGCTTCAATGGTGACATTCAGCAAAGCGGGGATGTCATTCAGCGCACTTGCTCGCATCAATGCGTGGAGCCACGGCACCTGGATGTCCAGAACCTTCTTGCGTTCAATCAGCGTCCCCATGCCCGAGGCCGCGCTCACGTAGAGCACGAAGTGCGCTTCGCTGGTAGCCGCCCATCCTTTCTCAATTGCCGGGTCCAGCTCTTGATAGTTCAGCCGAAGCACTTCGAGGGGCCACGTTTTTGCGTAGTCGTCGAACTTGCAATCAATGAGCACGACCGTCTTGTCGCCGAGTTCGAGTTTCAAGGTGCTCGTGGGCGCTCCGGAGGGCCCTGGAAGCATCGACACTTGGCCGCCGCCTTCACCGAATACCCGTCCCAGATGCGTATGCACGGCGGTCATTAGCAGTTGTTCTTTGGGCGTTAGGTGGTAGGGTGTCGCTGAGGTCATCTCTTGTGAAGACACCCTACTTATCTGCTCGCCCAGCCCGGCGCGGGCGTAAAAAACCCCCTCTTGTTTCCAAGAAGGGGGAATGATGTTGGGCGCTAGGTGCCCGGTGGATTTAAGACCTGATGAAGTGCTCTTCTCGAATGGGGGTCCCGTGGAACTGCTCCATCGATTTAGCGAGGGTCTGCAGCTCCGTACCTTCTGGAACGAGGCCTACTTCGATGAACTTATCGGTGACCATGGGTTGCAGCAGCACTCCGTCCTTCGTGAAAAAGACGCTGGCCAGTGAGTCTGCACCGTTATTGTTCGCAAAGGTCAGGCTCGGTACCCCGTGATTGACTTCTATGAACGCTACCAGGTGAGCCCCAGGGGTCTCGGTGTTTGGGTCTTCACCCTCTGGAACCATTTCTACGACGACTTGCCCGTTGTCGTGGGAAATCTTCATGTCGTAGACCGTCTCATGAGCTTTGGGAAGCTCAACGCCTTCCTTCACCCGCCAGTCCTGAGCCTTTCCTTGGAAAATTACATGGTCGAGGGGGTGCTTGGCTGGTGCCTCCGCGCGAACAAGCCTTTCAACTAGGTCCGAAAATGCGTTTGGCACATCCTTGAGCATCAGGTTGTCCATCAGCGGGGACAGCTTGACTCCGCTGGCCGGACCCATCAGTTGGTGAACGGCGGCCTCGATGTCTCGGGAGGATTCCTTTTTAAAGGAACTCTCCAAGCGTGACAGCAGCTCAAAAACTTTCCCTTCGTACGCCCCCAAGCTGTCGAATGCGACGGCGGTAGCACGCGCAACGGCCGCTTGTAGCTGCTGAGCTGCGCTGACCGCCGGTTTTGCTTGCTCCACGTGCAAAGTTCGAGCTCCCATCATTCGCGCGACAAGTTCCAGGGACTGTGCGTGGCTAGCATTGAACCCCATTGCTGCCAGTGCCGTTTGGAGGGTTTTTGCGAATTGGTTGAGTGGTCGAATGGTCTTCATTTTGATTCCTTGAATGCGCAAAGCGCTGATGTTTTGGGGTCTCGCATTGCCCATGCGCTTTGCAAATTGCAAAGGATGGTTTTTTGGTTCCTAAGTGGCCTTTGCCGTAGCTCCGAAGAGCCGCGAGAAGCGGGTGCCACTAATCCCATTCGGTATAGGGAATGCGTGCAAAAGTAAAACCGGGCATATAGCCCGGTTGAATCAAGTTGAGTAGTTGCTTACAGGAAGCGTTCGTTGATGATTTCCACGATGTCCTGACGAGAAGCGCGAAGCTTCACAGCATTCAGGGTGTTGTAGGCGGCCTTGGACTTCATCTCGACGATTTTCCCGTCGGGTGCGCGCACGGTGAAAACCATGTTCGTCTTGCACAAAGGTTTCAGACGCTTGTTCTGCGCATCGAGTGCGGCCTTGGCTTCATCGAGCAGGGGCATGCCCAGGGTCTCGTTCACGATTTCCAGGATGTCTGGGCATTCTTTGCGAAGCAGCTCCACGTTGCTCGCGGTGTAGGGCCGGGTAGTGACGTAGAGGGCTTTGCCATCGGGGTATTCCAGGTCAGGGCGGTAGTAGGCAATGCCTTTTTTCGCCTGTTTCTGGTCTTCAAGACGCTGACCGTAGTCGTAAGACATGTGCTGCACTGCGGTTTCAGTTATTTCATGGTCAGCCATGACCGACACATCGAACGGGTTTCCCGAGAAGTCCTTCCGCTTGGCCAGAAATTCCTTCGCATACCCCACGAACGGTGCCTGAGCGTCCCGGTTCGAGAAGCGGACATCGAAAGGTCCACCGCTCGCGCTATCGCTCCAGTCAGCAATCTTGCCTTTGGCATCGTGCAGAGTGCCTTGCGCACAAGGTTCGCCATTGCGGCCTTTGAAGTTTTTGTAGTTTTTGACGGAATACACGTTTTTTCCTTGATGAGTTTTAGGGTGTCCTACGCTGTATAGCTCTTTAAACCGGGCGTTTAACAGCGACTCTCTATAGGGGTCATGACTACAAATTTTCCTGGTGCTGCCAGGCCAACCGCCGCAATGACCTCAACAGGGTCTGAGCCCCCTCGTGACTCCCATACCGTCATGCAGTTCAAGGTGGGCCCCTCCTGCTATTGCTTTCCGGTGAGCGCTATCCAGGAGGTGGCGATTCCCTCTGAAATCCACGGGCTCAGCATGAAAAATTCGGGACTACTCGGAATGATGCGGCTTCGTGAAGCGCTCGTACCCGTGTTCAGCGCGCGCATGCTGATGGATTATCAGGGCGAGCCCGATTCAGCGAAACCTGTTTGCTTGGTGCTGGTGCATCCAGCGGGCCCCGTGGCAGTTCTTGTCGATGAGGTTCTGCACGTGGAGCAGGTGAGCGCAGCTGCTCTGCAACGCGTTCCCACGCTGCCACTGGACCATATGGTGACAGGCATGGTGGAAATCTCGGGAGTGCCTACACAGTTTCTATCTGTGAACTTGTTCCTAAAATCGGCGAACTATGGGGCTGCTGGCCTCAACGACGCCCCCTCATTGCCTCATTGAGCTCCATGCGTGTATTTCAGACCCTCACTCTTCCTGTCGCCCTTGTGAGCTTTTGCTTGCTCAAGGTGGGCTACAGCATCCCTGTTAAGTTCCGGGAGTTGTTCGCACTCTGGTTGAAGGTCTCGGGTGCATTTTTGACTGTGAGCCTGGGGGTTAGGGCTCTGGCAATTGTCTTCAGTGACTTGCCTGAAGAACTGCTCTTTCCAAATGGGCAGGTCTTAGGCTGGGTGGCCCAAGCTTTTCAAGCTGTACTCATCGCGGGGCATTTCCACGCGGCATACGTCCTGCGCAAGAAGGGCGCGCGCTGAGCATCAGGATAGGGCCTGTTCCATGGGAGTAAAAAGCGCTTCGAGTCTAACGGAGAGGGGTACCACGTTGTTCCCTGCTGAGCCACTTTGAGGCTCTCCGGGCTTCGAGGACTTCGACTTTTTGAGGGCGGCCAGTTCCTCCTCAACACGCTGAGCCCGGGCCACAGCGCCTTTGGCCATCATCTCGGCAACGTTCAGTTCAGACTGCAGCTTTTTGACGACTGAATCCTTAGCGGCAACCTTGGCTGCTTCAATACGTTCGAGCAAGTCCCGCTCTCGATGCATCATGGCCGCTGCAAATTCGGCAAGGTGCATTGCTAGCGACGCGGATTCTCCAATGAGGGGGCCGCGGACGTCTCGGTACATGTGAGCGATTGCCTGCAAGGTGGCAGGGTGCATCAAGACGCTGCCAATCAGGTAGAACCAGTGTTCTTCGGTCAGGTCGAAAACGAGATTGCCCTCGGAGGCCGAGCTCTCTATGGTCTCTTTGGATTTCAGGATGTCCTGGTAGACGGGAAGGAAGTACTTCTGCGTGAACTCAAAAAGATTCTTCTTTCTCTTGAGGGTGGTAGCAATCAGGCTTTTGCGCAGTCCCTCATCCGCGGGTATGCGGGTGAATTCGTCCTCGCGCAGAAGGTAGAGGGCGTCGAACCCCTCCCCAAAACGCACATACGCAATCGCGGAGGTTATTTCAGGGGTGAGGTGCACTGGGCTGAGCCAAATCGCCATGCGTTCGTTGTGCTGCGCATGTTCGCTCATCAGTTCGTCCATCTCCTCTTTCAGGCTTTCCAGCCCGTTTTCCAGAAGGCGGGTGTCTCCACCCCCCGTGATGCCTGTGACCACGGAGTCTTGGGCCTCATCGCGAAAGCAGACCAGGACGCGAGGCGCAAAGTCTTCCGCTGCTTCAATGAGCGCGCAGGTGTGCCGTCCCAAGTCCTCCAGTACCTCAGTCGCCAGCTTTAGGAGCCTTCCTTGGTGACTGTCATCATGACTGGGGTCATTCCCCCCTGTGAGGCCTAGCAGCTCGCGTAGATGGGCGGAGAGCTCTCGTATCTTCGCCCGCTCTTTCCCTGTAAAACCTTTTTTCATTTGGAGCCCCGACATTTCTGAGGGACCGATTATCCCCCAGCGCCGTAAAACCTCGGCATTCATGCCGGGGATATAAGGCGCCAC
>JAIVFU010000309.1 GCA_020829485.1 Nostoc sp. CHAB 5834
GGTTTTGATCTTCTGAACGATGTAGTCAGAAATGGTTCGCAGTTGATTGCTGTTCAGCTTCGGTACTATAATTTACCTCTAACCCAATTACCGATTGAAGCCTTTGATGGATGTGTAGTAGGTGATTTTCTAAAGGAACTTGAAGAAGAATGGACATTAGTACTTCTCACCTAACGAATAGATGTTTGTAACTATGTGGTACCATCCGATCAGAAGGTCAGCATAGTATGCTGTTTAAGCTCTAGTTAGGCATAGACCATGCATAACTGAAAAAAAGAAGGAGCTACCAGGAGCCATTTATTCTGTATAACTGAGAAATTTACAATTTCTATAACTTGGAACTATGTGTAAAAATAAATTAAGGCAAGTTCTTATGGTTGATGATGATGTCAACTACATGTATCTGATAGAAAAAGCTTTGTTGAATTGTCAACCTCCCTGCAATCTCAATATGGTTTCTAACGAAGTTGATTTATTTAATTGGTTAGAGATCAACAAACGGCCTACCGTTATTCTCATAGATATTAATATGCCGTTTGTTGATGGCTTTGATATCTTGAAGTCACTAAAGACAATAGACCGCTACAAAGCAATTCCTGTAGTTATGTTAAGTATTTCAAATGAGAAGAGCGATATTGAGAAATCGTACCATACAGGAGCAAATGGATATATGGTTAAACCTATGCAATTTGACCATTTAAAAGAGCGTATGGATTCATTTAACAATTATTGGTTTGATGTAGTCCAAACGCCTAGCTCTTTCAAGTTTTGGTCAGACGAAAACGCTACACTCTACTAGCACTTAGTTTTTTCTGTACGGTTGAAAGGTGGAAAAGGGGATAAAAATTAGATTTGTACTTTGGTTTTATGTTGAAATTGGCCGACTTCGGAGGCCAATTAAGTCCATTAGCTGAAGGCTAGGGAAAGGTTTTTGTCAGACAAAAACACATCTTGCTATCGGAGCGCGATTCTTTTTTAGGTATAGAATTTGTAAACTAGTTTACAAATCGTTTTACAGATCAAAGTTTATTTGGTGATTTGTATTATTTTTATCCCCTTTCCAATAGGATATTACACGCTTTCAGGAGGTTTAACTTTACATAACGTTTACTTATACAACACCATTGATAGAATGAGAAAGTACATCTATCTCGTAGTTAGTTCGCTTGTACTACTATTCTGCCTAGCCCCCCTAGGAGCTCATCTAAACGGCTTTGGGGGGCATCATATCAAATTTAGTGCTGCAACTCTGACTTATTGCGGACTAACCTACTACTGGCTTCGACGTCCGTATGAGCCTACTTGGAGGCTGATTGTGGGTCTAGCAATGACCTTACCACTTTTGCTAATTTACTTACCAGTCTACCTCAGGGATTTTAGTGGTACCCAATTATCCTTACCTAGTACTTTAGCTCATCTACTAGGAATAGTATTCGGTTATTTTCTCACTTATGCCAGCAATCAGTTTAAGTTACTTCTAGCAAGTAGTTTAATCCTTGCTTCAGGCTGGGTCAGCCTTCAAGGATATGACTTGTGGCTACATAAGCTGAATTATGGAACGTATTCTGGATTAATTAGTGAGCCTGCTCCTGCTTTTGTAGTAAGAGATGATCAAGGCCGTCTACAAACTGAAGCCAGCTTCAAAGGCAAATTTGTCGTACTCGATTTCTGGACTACTAGTTGTGGGGTTTGCTTCCAAAAGTTTCCTCATCTCCAACAGTACTATACTCGTTATCAAAACAATCCACGAGTTAAGTTTTTCGCCATTAATATTCCTTTAGATCGGGATAAGCCCCAAGATGCTCAGGAGGCTATTCGAAAACGTCATTACACATTTCCAGTTTTATATGCTGAAGATCGGTTGGCAGAAAGCTTGTTCAAGATCAAAGGTTACCCAACTGTAATTGTAATTAACCCTGCCCAACAAATCATCTATCGAGGTGAGTTAGACGGGGTAGAGAAGATCTTTTAACACCATACGCTTTGTACGATTCTTATGAAAATGTAAGAATTGATTTTACCAAAAAGCAGAATAGTTCATTAACATAAAGTTAGTTATACTACACCTCAATGAAAAGTACCAAATTTGATTAAAGAATGTAACGTCTGATTTGGTACTTTTCATTGACCGCTGTCAAAAATAGAAGACAGCTCTTTGGGTAAATAGCTGATAGCGAACAAGCCGACTTAAGTTATAAGTGCTGCTATTGGTAGTAATGTACTGCCCATTAAGGACGAATGCCTCACTCTGCTCGACAGACACGTTTGAGATGTAAAAGGTGGCCGTTGTGATGCCTGGGTATTTGGTTAAAGCTGACCGAAGTTGCTGGGCTACCTTCTCCCCTTCGGTAGGGATCTCTTCTTTTTTGCAGGATGAAGTTAGCAGGGTAATACCCAGCAAAAGAATCGTTAACACTTTCATAGGATGGAAAAATTAGATTGACATCAGACTCCTCATTAGTTTGAATTATGTAAAAATTCCTACTCTCAGAATGAGCATATAACTGTACTTTTCATTGAGGTGTAGTATAACTACATTTATGTTATTCAATTAAATATTGATTTTATATTTAAATGACATATTCACTTTCTCACTTTCATCATATTCTATTTGAATAGGAAGAAGGTAATAATGACAATAGCTAGAATGAGAATTGATCCCATCTGCCGTTGTCTCACTTCTTCGGCCGATTCCTGTTTGGGTACGAAATGATAAATCAACGCCCAAGTTATAGCTATTACTAAGATAGCATATCTGATCCAATCATAGGAAGGGGGTAGACTCGTAGTCATTATTGACACAACAGCTATTGCCCAAAATATACCTTTGGAAACTCGTTTATTTTGGACCAGTTGGAAGAGCGGCTTCATAAATTTAGATTTTTCAAAATTGTTGCATAAGTGTCTATATGTTAACCTTAGAACGATTTACAGCATTGGCGACATAACCAATACCGTAGATCGTTCTAACTACTTTTTAGCTGGACTAGCCGGCAGCGCTCCTGTTGCCGAGTAACCAAGCCTCAGTTTACCTTCATTAGGCATTCTAATCAGGTGCTTTTCGTTCACAGCCAGTGTTTTTACTAATACCGTCGAATAAGCACTAGCACCCGTCTCGTTGTCTCTAACGAAGACAATGTATTCGGCTTCTTGAGCCGGAACTAACAAAACTTCCGACGCATTATTCGGTGGCACGGCACCTGGCGTGGTCAGGCCCCAGGCGTAACTGTACTTACCAGATCCACCAGTCGCTTTGGCCTGAATAAGTTGCTTGCCAGTAGCAGCATCACCACTGACCTCGGTCGTGACCTTGACTTGAGCCAATAAAGTAGTCGAGCTGGCCAAGCCAACCAAGATTAGAAAGGTACGCATTGAGTATTTCATGGTGTAACGAGTTTAGACATGTAAAGCTGTAAATGAGAAATTCTTCTGTTGTATAATCACTTATATGTTAATGAGTAACAGGTTAGCATCCTGAAAATTACTTGTATAGCGTAGGTCATTACCAACACCTTCGGTTAAAATTCGTTAAAACAGGAAGATAAATAACGGGTTAATATGCATAGGTTAACCCAGCCTACTACTGAGTATAATTTGCATGCAACGATCCCTAATCAACCCTATGCTGATTCGTTTTTTTTCACCCCAGGACAATCAAAAAACAAAGGCTTCACCAAGCAAGCCGAAGACCCCTACACTCAAAGGCGCTATCGCGCGTTCCGGTACGCTCCTGTTTCCTACCAAAGCCCTTGACCGACTAGGGCTTGATCCCCAGAACACTCGCTTACGGATTGGTACACCCGCCGGTAAACGTATTACAAAGACGCTGTACTTGATGCCCGCACCCGAAACCACTGCTGACGCCTTTACGCTCACCAAAGCGGCTACCCGCTACACCTTACCCTTGGCTGGTATCCTGCAACAGGTTGGTATCGACTATCGAACGAGCCAACATCGCTTCGTGCTCATTCCGTTTGCGTTCGAAGACGGTTTGACCGGGTATGAACTTACGCTCACGGG
The DNA here is from genome assembly GCA_020829485.1 of Nostoc sp. CHAB 5834. Next base: position 4,021 of record JAIVFU010000309.1, read on the forward strand.
CGGTGAAGCGCCTAAACCAAAAGCCCCCTACACCGGTAAGCCACGCGGACGTAAACCCAAAGCCACCGTGTAAGTAGTCATAGCCCAAAATCGAATCAGCGATCTGCTATCCATTCGCCCATCGACTGCTCGCTGTTCCAACCGTAACGTCCCTTTTTATGAAATCGACTCCGCTTTACCGGCTAACCGGTTTCCTAAGCCTGCTTTCAGTTCAGAGAGCGCACCAAAGCGGGCTCAAATGGCGTGAATCATGCTTGTTTACCGCCTTTTTACGATGTTATAGCGCTTCAGAAGGGCATTTGAGGCCTTTAAAACGATCATTTGCCCCCCCTAAATGGTCATTTTGAGCCGACAATAGCGTTTGTGGCACCTGTTTTTCAACGGTTATGTGTCGTTTTTGTGACACATCCGTTCCTTTTGTGACGCTTGAGTGTCGTTAATACCTGATTATCCGGTTGACCTTGTTACAACTCGTACGCTTCAGTGACAGCTGCGTAACGGTTCGCTAACGCATACAGTCTTCTTATGGCGTCTGCTCAACGAGCTCAAACCACCACAACGATACGTCCCGATGTAAGGCAGTGACGGCCTTGTGCCCCGCGAAGTCAATCACGTATTCGTCTCGTCGGTCTTGATGGTCCACCACAAACTCGCGCAGCGCGCGGCTAATCCTGCCGAGTTGATCGACCAGCGACGCCTGATGACGAGCCAGGTGTCGACTCGCTGATGCCTTGTGGCCTTGAAAGGTGGCCAGCCAAGCGCGTAGTTCGGCGATGTTCTCCACGTAAATGTCGCAAATCGGACTCACGCTACCATCGTCGCTCGGCTCATGCCCCGAGCAGCCCAGTTGCCCCGTCCAATTAGCTAGCATGTCGAGTTGATCGAGTAAGGCTAAGAGCTCATTAGC
>JAIVFU010000030.1 GCA_020829485.1 Nostoc sp. CHAB 5834
TTTGTTTTCCTCTTTAGTCAGAAATACCCTCAAACGAGCGCCCATATTTTTTGTTACCTCGGTAGATATATTCTCCGTATTTATTTATTGTTACATAGTTTCGTTTTTTCCTGCCGACCTACTTATGCTAATCGCAAAGCGTTGGAACTATGGGAGCTTTCTTGGGAAGAATTTACCAGAATGCCTTCCCGAAGATCAGCTGAAGAGGTAGTGCAGGAAGAACGCGATCGCTTATTATCAGAAGCAGCAACTAAAGGCTTTATCACCAACTATTCCGGTATCCGCACTTCTAGTAATGGTAAACGTTTTTACATAGAAGATACTATTCTATGGAACGTTTTAGATGAGCAAAATCAGCACTACGGTCAAGCTGCTTTCTTCTCTACGTGGAAATTTATTACATAACTACTGCTTCACAGACTTTTTGGATTAATTGGTCTTGCTTGCAATTTTGCTAATCAATCTTGATATCGCTATTTAAGGAGTGCAGTTTCCTTCGCCTAAGTCGTACTATCAATCTTAAATCTCAAAACGAGATCCATCCACGAGGTAGAAGAAACTACTTGCATTATTCAGTATTGTGTAACTGCTATCTTAAAATCAGGAAAAAACGCCCGTGGTTCCCATTAGAGATAATAATCCGACAACAATCACGCCTTATGTGACTTATGGGCTGATTGCTGCTAATGTCCTCGCTTTTCTTTATGAGGCAAATCTTCCTCCCCAAGCATTAAATGGGTTTCTACACCTTGCGGCTGTAGTACCACGAGAACTGACTTTAAGCTTTGGTGGTATCTCTTTACATCAACCAGTGCCAGAATGGGCAACTTTAATTACCTCACAATTTTTACACGGTGGTTTCTTGCACTTAGCAGGTAATATGTTGTTTCTCTGGATTTTTGGTAACAATGTTGAAGATAAGTTAGGTCATGCTAAATATTTGCTGTTCTATTTATCTTCTGGTGTTTTGGCATCTTTGACACAGTGGTTCTTCGCTCAAGATTCTAGCATTCCTTCTTTGGGTGCAAGTGGTGCGATCGCAGGCGTTTTAGGAGCATATATTCTCCGCTTTCCCAACGCCGAAGTTCTCGGCATAGTGCCTTTAGGCTTTTTCTTCCCAACTTTCCGCGTCCCGGCATATTTCTTTTTGGGATTTTGGTTTCTCGAACAAGCTTTCTACGGGCTTGCTAGTCTGCAAACACGTACCAACATCGGTATGGAAAGCGGCGGTATTGCCTACTGGGCCCACGCAGGCGGGTTTATCTTTGGAGCAATTCTCGGCCCACTGTTGGGTTTGTTTAACGATAAATCACAGGAAGAATCTTGGTAGAAATAATTCTTCGGGTTATCATCAGGGCTTTTAATCAGGCTAATTAATTAAATAGGTGAAATTGTTTAAACTTCGCAACTGCTAGCCTTACAAGCTATATTGCAGTTAGTCAATAAATTAGGACAAACATTTGTGTTTCCCCTCTACGATGAAAATCCGACGCGAACCACCCCGTATTTCACCTACGGGTTAATTGGCATGAATATTTTAGTTTTTCTTCACGAGGTGAGGCTGTTAAATGCATCGTCAAATGTACAATTGAATCAGTTTTTAAGTCAGTATGCAGTAATACCTCAAGAGTTAACCACCAATTGGAGTGGAGAGTGGATAACATTATTTACATCGCAATTTTTACACGGTGGTTGGTGGCACTTAATCTCGAATATGGTGTTTCTCTGGATTTTTGGCAACAATATTGAAGATCGATTAGGTCATGTCAAATATCTGATTTTTTATTTGGCGTGTGGCGCTTTAGCTGCCTTGTGTCAATGGTTTATTGGCATTAATTCGGAGATTCCTTCTTTGGGAGCAAGTGGTGCAATTTCTGGGGTTTTAGGTGCGTACGTTATCCGCTTTCCCCAGACTAGAGTCAGAACTCTAGTATTTTTGGGGTTTTTCGTCACCACAATCAGAGTGCCAGCACTAGTAATAATTGGACTTTTCTTTGTGCAGAATGTAATCTCCGGTCTTGCTACCCTGCAAACAGCCGCTAACATGACCGTGCAAACTGGTGGAGTTGCGTATTGGGCGCACATTGGTGGTTTTGTTTTTGGGGTAATTCTCGCTCCCTTATTTGGATTGTTTAGGCAGGACTAATAGCAATTCTGTATGAAGATGCGCTAAATCATATTTAAGTACAAGAAAGAAGAAGGAAAAACGAACCGCAAAGGATGCATAGACACGAAGTGGCTTCCCGAAGGGTAGGACGCAAAGAAAGAAAGAAGTTAAAAGGGTTTGGCGCAGCCTCACAAAGAAATGGTATAAGTACAAAATTTCCGAAACTCCTAGCGAAATAATTGCTACCTATCAATCCTCTGCTTATCCTCTGGGTTGAAATCTCTCCCTCGATTTATCACAGTTTTACCCAAAGCTCTACTAAGCAATTCAAAATTAGGAGATACTATCTTAGTAATCCCCTATTTGGGAAACTATTAGTTTTTGCTGGCACCAGCTGAAAGTTCTTCTGATTCTTCTACCCTAGATGTAAATCTTGATGATTCTACAACTTGTTCAGGTGGAGAAACAATGATGTCAGCGCCATTGATAATTGCTCCCAATAATCCTAGTTCCGATTCAACTAATTGATCAATAGCTTCACCTAACATGTTCTCTTGTGTATAGTTTGGTCGCGCCACAAGTACTATGCCATCGCTGTAAGGTTGAATTAACAAAGGATCATTGGATATGCTGAGTGGGCTAGTATCTAAAATTACTAAATCAAAACGTTCGCGGACATCCTCCATTAACCGCCGCATTTCGCTAGATTCAAGAATAGCAGCTGATTGCCGCACAGGCCCAGGGCTGGGTATGATGTATAAGTTTTCTACATCAGGAACTAAACGAATACATTCGCTTAAGTTAGCGTAATAACGCAGGGGTTCAATAGTGGCATCGGGGTCAGGAATTACATTCAGTGATGCACAACGAGAAGGCGATCGCAAATCTGTTTCGATAATCAAAGTTCTTTTACCAGCACGGGCTGAAGCTATACCCAAGTTATAAGCACTTGCCGTTTTACCCTCTAGGGTACTGGTGCTAGTAATCAATACTACCTTTAAGGCTTTACCACCAACCCGGCGCAGATTACTACGGAATTTCTCATAAAATTCTAAATAAGCAGAATCCGCAGAAAGTACCACCGGCACTGCTTCTTGAGGCAAATCATCAATCGGCATTAAAGGCAATTCTCCCAACAGTGCCACTTCCCGTTGCTTGAGGCTCTCGCGGATATCCTCCCTGGTTTTGAAAGTACCTTCCAGCGCTCCCAACAAGAATATCACTCCGCCACCAATCAAGATACCTAAGAAACCACCCACAGCGAGGGTAATAGGTACGCTCTTGGGGGGTTTGATGTCCGCAGCCGCTGTGGGCCGTCTGGCAACGCTGAGGCTGCTGGTAGTTTCTGCCTCTGCGGTTTTAGCATCGGTTAGCTTCACCTGCATTTGGTCATAAATGGCTTTTTTAAGTCCAACCTCTTGTTCTAAACGCGATCGCTCTAATTGCTTATTGGGTATCAGAGAATACTCTCGCCGTAGTCGCGCTTCTTGTCGGATTTCTTGAGCTAGTTGTTGTTGCAGCGTCTCCCGTTGGGTTTGCAAAGACACCATTTGGTTTGCCAACTGCTGGCGGGCTGGATCTAAGCTACTTTGGGCGCGAATCCCGGCAACGCTACCCTGAAGCGGAGCCGCCGTTCCATCGCCACCTAATACCTCCCCAGCCCGTTGTTGCAGCAATTCTTCAGCAGATTGTTTCTGACGCTGCAACTGAACCATCGTTGGGTGTTCCGGTCGCAAATCTTTTCTGAGTAAGGCGATTTGCGACTCACTTTGATAAATTTGCGATCGCAAGTTACCAATAATTGGATCGGCACTCAAAGCAGAAGAAATATAAGCCTGCCCGACTGTTAGACCTAACTTATTTTGTAAACTGCGAACTTGACCATCAACCCCAGAAATAGTTAATTGCATTTGCCGTTGGAGATTTTGGCTGGCAGTAATAGCGCTTAACAAGCTGCCATTCTCTGCTGCTAATATTGCCGTTCGCTCTATGCGATCGTACTGTTCCAGCTTCTTTTCGGCAATTTGCAATTCCCGTTTAGCTTGTGGTAAGCGCTCGTTAATTTTTTGAATAATTGCTTGTAATCGCCCAGTATTAATGTCACTGCTCAACTTAATCATTGATTGCATCAATGCCGTCAAGACCTCTATGGCTCGTTTGGGATCTCTATCTACATATTTCAGTTCAAAGGTACTCGTTTCTAAATCTCCAGTCTTGGGATTTTTTTTAGGTAAAGAAAGGACAATACTTGAACCGAGTTGTTTCGGTTTGATATTTACTTTCTCTGCCACAGTCGCAATTATTTGGTTTGATAATAAAACATCCTCATTTAGTTCCTTTCCTTGCTGTTGGATTTGACTACCAGTGGCTGAGAAAGAAACTGGTGGACCAGCATAGGTAAGTGCCGCAGATGCTATGTAGTTAGTAGGTGGTTCTGGCTGCATAGCCACTACCGTTGACCCCACTACAACTAAACCAAAACTAGCTAGTCCGATCCACTTATATTTTTCAAAAGCAATAAGATAGCGTTTAACAATTGGTGGGGTCATGGCAGGGGCAGATAGAATCAGTTATCAGTTATCAGTTATCAGTTATCAGCTTTATGTTTGTCACTCTCATTTTCCCCTCTTTCACATTCGGTAACAATGGGTGAAGAGGTGAGAGTTACTAATTTGAGCCGCCACCGAAGTCGTCAAAAAATCGGAGAAAGGACTGGACATTGAAGAAGGGTTGGGTAATGGTAGTCAAGAAATTAGTAATTTTACCGATGAGGTTCCGACCAACAACAAGAACATCATTATCTTGAAGGGCCACATTTTGAGATGCATCGCCACCTAGAGCTTTTTTAGCATCAAGTTTCTGGGTAACAGCTTGACCTCGTTCAGGATCAAAGCGAACCAGAGCGATATCTCGGAGATTAGCAGTGTCGAGATTTACTCCTCCCAAAGCATCTACAAATGTACTCCCGTTAGGTAGTGCTTGAATGGCAATACCTCCAGCAGCGTAGTTTAAAACCCGGACTCTAATCTGTGGTGTGGACAAGGATGAACGTGCTACCAAATTGCGGTCATAACCGTCATTATTACCAACTTCACGACGGGGGACGAGTATCGCATCTCCATCTTGTAAGCGTAAATTAGGGATTGAACCACCATTTTGCAGTGCTGCATATAAATCAATAGTTTGTGAAATCACAGAACCATCGATTAACTTCCGGCGTACTTGCACTTGTCGCAGGTCTGCATTTAAAGTTGAGCCACCAGATATTAGCAAGGCATCAGCAACGCGGGGTGTTGGTGAATTAATCGGATAAATTCCTGGTCGAAAAATTTCCCCACTAACGGTAACTTGAACTGGTCGCGTCCCTGCTAAGGATACTACTACAATTGGATCGGGGAAAACGCTGCTTAAACCCAAGCGAATTTTTTCTTGAGCTTCTTCCAAAGTTAAGCCTTGTAATGACACCGTTCCCACTTGTGGCACTACGATGTTGCCTTCTGGACTAATTACAGCTTGAAAACTTAAGTCTTGACGCTGCGTTGCTAAGGCTAAAACTATTACTGGATCAACTACATAACGATTTAAACCCAAGCGAATTTTTTCTTGAGCTTCTTCTAAAGTCAAACCTTGTAAGGAAACTTTTCCCAGTAGCGGCACCACAATGTTACCTTCTGGGTTGATTAAAGCTTGAAAGCTCAAATCTGGAAAGCGCTGCACCGAAACGCTAATTCCATCTCCTATTCCTAAGCGGTACGCTCCAGGAGGACGCTGAAGCACAACACCAATTGCATCTCCTGGCCCCAAAAGATAGCGGCTGAGTTGGGGAGAAATTTCGTCATTTGCACCTAGAGGTACAACCTCAGTACCTGGCACAGGCGCAGGGGGCTGCCTTGGTAATTGTCCTTGAGGTGTAAAAGGCTGGGCAACAACAAGCTGGATAGTTGCTGTTAAGAAAACTCCTACTTGAAGACTGACAAAACACAGGGCGCTGAATGCACGCATATTAAAAACTTTGATTTATGAACATCGGTGCAGGAAAACTGAGATAAAAATTAGTTGCGCCGAGTGGTAATTTTACTCTAAAAATATCCTAAACGTTTATTTTATCTGCGAGTATTTTACCAATAAAAAGTAGAAAATTTTTGCCGATTTTAATTTATAACTTCATATTTTTAACCTGAACGTGATTATAGAGATACAACTGAAGAATCTCTGCACAAATGCATCTGTAACAGACTCTACAAAGAGTCTGCCATTAAATTAGCTTGTACTGTTTCTCCGATAGACTGTGCTAAAGGCCAAGATGTTTCTACCTGCCCCAAAGGTTCCATTGGAATCAGAATACTCACGCCCACCCAAGGAGTGCGTTGCTTACGCCACTGGGCCAATTGATCTGCCAAGAACCAGTGAAAAGGTGATGGATTTCCGCCGTCTGGCATAGCGTACCATTGCAAGACAGCGAAGGTTTGCTGTGCTGTGACAGCGCGAAAGAACCTAGCTTCTATTTTAGTTTCAACTTTAGATGTCAACTTTGCAGGCGGTTTCACAGTAAATTCAGCAGAACGATATTGAGCTATATCCCACTTTCCCCAGCGTGACCTTCCCCAGCCGTTAACGTCTGTCCATTCTACTTCTGGTTGATCCATAGGCCCATTTTGCGGCAGCAAAAGCAGGATTGCCTGGGATTGGGAACCTTCTTTTTTAATTACCTGCAAAGACCATTTATGTTCGCCAATTTGCTGTTCTGCTTGTTCAATAGTTTGCCAACCAGGAAGGGCTAACCCAGTCTTGCGGATCTGTCTTAACTCCTTGAGGGTGGTAACAGGTGGCGGCTGTTTCCATTGCCAGTGTCCTGTCAGGTATCCAGGAACCCCTGCGATTGCCAACACGAGTAGCAATAACAAAAGTGCTACCACCTGACTCAATTGGTTTTCCTTAAAAAACTTAGAGAAAGAAATCATCAGTAAAATTCATAATACTTAGGCAAAATTTTACTTCATAAAACCACACTATGAGTTCAGTAATATTTATAAGTAGAGGGGAAGTAGGGGGCAGGGGAGAGTAACTAATGACTAATGACTTTCCCCTTCTTGCTGAGTTTCTAATGCTGAAAAATAGCTATTAATCCAATTCAGTAAGGGCACTAATGACACCAGCATACAAGCTGAATAGAGATCACCACCCCAACCGTCATGCAGCCATTTAAAAGCCGCTTCTTGACCTGTGCCGTGAAAGAAAGTCAGTAAAGTATTACGAATGATATTGGCACAAATACTAATGATCACAGCAAGAGATAAAAACGATATAACTGTGCGGCGTGAAGACAAAGCGTCTGTCCAAAAAAGCAGCATCAAGCCGACGTAGAGAGTAGTAAACAACATTTTCAGCCCTGCACAATAGGGGGCAACTTCTACAATCCGTCCTCCCACGTAGAGATTGATTTCATCTACGGTTACATCCATACCAAATTGATTCAGTATAAAGCCTGCTGTGCCAGCGATAAAGCTTTGAAGAGGCAGTGTATAGGGAGCAATGAGATAGGGTACTGCCGTTGGGGTTGCCAAAAATACTAGTAGCAGGGGGAATCCTTGCGATCGCAAACCTGGTATTCCCTTAAACCACAAGCATAATCCTGCTAGTATAACGGGGAAGGAAAGGTTAACCCACTCTGTAACACCACTAAGATAAAACACTGCCCCGAATAACAATAAAACAGGGCCCAAAGGATGGATGGTATCTGGTAAACGTTTCCACTTTTTCCGGTTCATCCAGCCCAGATAAGCCGCAAATGGTAAGCCAATAATCCCGTGGCTGAAATATTCGTGTTCTGTACTGATATTTTTGTTCAGCCAACCATCTAACCAGTGAAGCAATATAGGTGCATAAAGCAGCAGCAAAACGCCTAAAATAGCTAGATTTAATAAGCCTGATGCGTTTCTGTTTTTAATCTGTTGCTGGAGTGCCATAATTTTCAGTATTAGTCATTGGTCATTGGTCATTGGTCATTGGTCATTAGTCATTGGTCATTTGCAAAGGACAAATGACTAATTGTTAGATGCACATTAGGTATGAATTAACTTCAGGCTACCACGCTGCCAAGGTCAGTAGGAGAGGGTTTATCTGTTTTAGAAGTTGTTGACACTGCATGAGCGATCGCTGCTACAACTTCTTTAACTTGGCTACTACTCAAACCAGGATACATCGGTAATGATAATATTTCTTTTGACAGTTTTTCTGCTTGAGGAAAATCTCCGGGCTGATAGCCTAAGTTGGTGAATGCCGGTTGAAGATGACAAGGAATTGGGTAGTGAATGCCAGTTTGAATTCCTACTGCTGTAAGTTTTTCCTGGAGTTGCTGGCGTTCTATGGCGCAAGAGTCATCAACTTTAATCACATAAAGATGATACACATGCCCTGTATCACTTTGGTTTTCCATAGGGATAATACCAGCAGTTACCAAGGGTGCTAATTCATTATCATACTGCTGGGCAATAGTCAAGCGATCGCGATTCCACTGTGACAAATATGGTAGTTTTTGGTGTAAGACTGCTGCTTGTAAAGTATCCAAACGGCTATTTGTACCTGGTTCAGTATGAAAATACTTTTGTGATGCACCATAATTTCGCAAGCGCATCATCTTCTGGGCTACATCTGAATCTTGTGTCAGCAGCATTCCTCCATCCCCAAATGCTCCCAAATTTTTGCTGGGATAGAAACTAAAAGCTGCTGCTATTCCGACTGAACCAGCGTGATATCCGTCTCTTTCGGCGATGTGTGCTTGTGCGGCATCTTCAAAAATTAGTATTTTGTGGGTATCGGCAAAGTTCAATAGTTCATGTGGTGATACCATTTGACCATAGAGATGCACAGGAATAATTGCTTTGGTATCAGGTGTAATTGCCTTTGCTGCTTTTCTTAAGTCAATTAAAGCTGTTTGGCGATCGCAATCTACCAGAATTGGCTTCGCGCCAGCCCGTTGTACCCCAATTAAGGTTGCTATAAAAGTGTTTGCTGGTAAAATCACTTCATCACCAGCACCAATATTACACGCTTGCAAACCGAGAGCGATCGCATCTGTTCCTGATGCAACACCAACTCCATAAGCTGCCCCAGACGCTGCCGCAAATGCTGCTTCAAAATCTGAGACTGCTTGCCCTAAAATAAAATCTCCCTGTTCCAATACAGATTGGATTGCATGTTGCAATTGCGTTTGAATTGGTTCATGTTGTAACTTCAGGTCTACAAAAGGAACTCTAATGGTCATTTTATTCATTACCAATTGTCCTCAAAAAAATATTTCCTCGGATAAGAAAAATAAAAAAGCCTGTACAATCTTCAGCATGAAATTGTAATAGGTTTAATCTATTGGATCGAGACTTATATAAACTATCTAAGATTGTCAGCCATAAATGCTAGTTATTCTAAGTAATAATCACATGTCAGTAATTAAATTACAAAAACTATTGTAAGTAAATTTACTTTTAATATGGAAGTAAGAATTTTTGCTTCTGTACATAATTACAGCCATTTTGTATTGTATCTTTAGCATTAGCTTACCCTGGCTGAACCTAAATCTAACGCAGTCTGACTGTAAAATCCCAAGCAATAAAGGCTACACCAGCGCTAGATAAAGAAGATTCAGCAGAGTAAATATAGCGGTTCTCAATTAAACATCTCCGAAAATGAATTCTTTTGACGTTGCAATGCAACGTCAAGACAAGGGTTTCAGGTAACGCATAATTAATTTCTGGAGATGTCTATTGCATAGAATACAGATCATTTGTAGGGGCACAGCAATGCTGTGCCCTATTGTGTATTGCTTCCATTGGAGAAGCGCTATAGTAACTTGTGGATACCGCGTGGCCGACTTGATGTAAGGGATAAAAAATTTTTGCCCCAAATTTGTTTGTCAGAGGCAAAATTAGGGAATGCTTAAAATAGCAATTGATAACCCAGAAATAGGGATTATATCAATTACAGTATCAAGAAATTATTAAGGTAGCAGTGGCAATGGTAGAGCCTGAAAACAAATTATTTGCCCTAAAGGATGGTTGGGACTCTCATGAATCAAGAGAACAACAACGCCTCAAAGCTTTGTCAGATTTAGGTTTGCGGCAACCAGAGACTATTCCGGTTTTTGAAGAGGCCACACAGACTGCTGCCCACTTTTTGGAAGCACCAATTTCCATATTGGGATTTGTGGATCAAGAACGCCACTGGTTCAAGTCGGCGGTGGGCTTATCTAGGCTGGGGCTAATGAATCATTTGGCACAAAGCCGCCAATTGTCACGCCAGGAATCCTTTTGCACTCAAGTAGTAGAAACTTTTCAAGTATTTGTAATTAGTGATACGCATAACCTTACAGATCCACTACTTGCTAGCAGCAAGTTAGTGCAGGATTATGGTATTCGTGCTTACTTAGGAGCGCCACTGATTGATGCTGAGGGACATTGTTTGGGTGCATTGGCGGTGATGGATTTAGTGCCGCGCAATTTTACAAACCGAGACATTGAGTTTTTACAAATCATAGCTCGTTGGAGCATGAGCGAATTTGAACGTAACCGACTCCTGCAACGGAGACTCGAATCAAGCACTCCCGCGATCGCTCCAATATTTTCACTCAATGACGAACGTAATACTGAGATTAAAATCACTCCAGCCATTAAAGATAGTGGCTCTGTTTCTACCAAGGAACTGAAACTGGAACTTTTGGATCAGCTAACTCAGGAGTTACGCACGCCCTTAACATCTGTACTCGGTATGGCTAGTGTTTTAGGACGTGAGATTTATGGGCCTTTGACAACTAAGCAGAGAGAATATTTGGAAATTATCCAACACAGTGGTCGGTACTTACTTTCTTTAGTAAACGAAATTACCGAACTAGGAGCTATGGATGAAAATTCAACTGTGCTAAATATAGCTCCTGTGGATATCGAAATGCTGTGTCAACAAGCTATCAATACCCTTGAAGAAGCAGCTAATCGCCGTGAACAAGATATTCGCCTCTCTATAGAACCGGGACGCAATCGCATTTGGCCTTTAGATAAAGACAAGGTGCGGCAAATTCTCTATCACCTGGTTTTCAGTGTGATTCAACTTTCGGCTACAGGTAGCATTGTTCGTATTCATGTTTCTTACAAAGAAGATACGCTCAACATTACTATTTGGGTTTCCCACCCTTGGTTAGGGGACGGTATTACTGAAGTTGATCCCTATTTCCGTCTCAATTCTTTGTCGCTGCTGGAGCTAACAGGTGAAGTAGCAACTTACAGTACTCATGCACAAAGCCAGGAACAAGGAGATATTTCAGCAGTAGCAGTGGATAATTCAAAAAACTTGAGTGCGAATCACTCAAATTTCTTTGCTGCTAGTTCAGGTATAAATTTAGCTAAATCACATGGAAATATCTCTCGTGAAAGTTTAGGTCTGTTGCTAAGTTGTCAACTGGCAGAATTGCATAGTGGACAAATTCTGATTCAAGGTTCACCAGAATCAGGATATCGTTATGTGCTTTCTTTGCCACTGCAACTGGCGACTTCTTCACAAACAATAGGCGATGTCTAATCACTGCCAGTAGGGAACAGGTTAGAGGTTATAGAGGATAGAGAAATATAAATTAATACTTTGTTATGTACTAAGTACATGAAGAGTTAATCAATGGCTGTCTTCACTTAGTATTAGTTGAAGTGCTTTAGATTACATTTGGTGGCTGATGGCTATGAGTAAGAGCATCATCACTAAATTGCAATCTACATTATTACCTTTTTATAGACATAGGCATTATGATCAATTCCAAGTTCTGCGTCGGCAGGCTAATTGATCGCAATGTTTTTTATGAATTTAGTCTGGCAACGATTTACTTTATCATCTTTACCGCTCAAAGAATACCTTGCTACCAGTTACGTACATCGTTCTCTGGTGGGACTGTTAAGTTCTTGGCGGCAAACCAGCGTCTTGATTCAGTGGGGAGATGCGACAGCAACTGCTTTACTCAGTTTAGTATATGCGCTTGCACCTTTTACTTCGAGTACATTGGTGGGCTTGTTGCTGGTGGCTTGTGTAGCGTTTTGGCTGTTGTTGACTTTATCTGATGAAGTAACACCAGCAAATGTCTCTTCAGTCACTCCCATTCACCTGCTGGTATTGCTCTACTGGGGGGTTGCCGCAATCGCAACGGCGTTGTCACCAGTGAAAAAGGCGGCACTTAACGACTTGGCAACGTTGACCTTATATTTGCTGCTATTTGCCCTTTGTGCCAGGATACTGAGGTCGCCTCGCCTCCGGTCTTGGATTATCATCCTTTACCTGCACGTATCGCTAATTGTCAGTGTATATGGGTTGCGGCAATGGTTTTTTGGAGCCACAGCACTAGCAACTTGGGTTGATCCAGAATCTCCTCTGTCTAAGACTACAAGAGTCTACAGTTATTTAGGCAATCCCAATCTATTGGCTGGATACCTTTTACCAGCAGTAATTTTTAGCTTAGTGGCAATTTTTGCATGGCAAAGCTGGCTTAAAAAAGCTTTGGCATTAACAATGTTGATTGTAAATACTGCTTGCCTAATCCTCACTTTTAGCCGTGGCGGGTGGATTGGACTAGTGGTAGCAGTTTTGGCTGTGATGACATTGCTAGTTTATTGGAAAAGCGTAGAAATGCCTCCTTTTTGGCGCACTTGGTCAATACCGATTGTCTTAGGAGGTTTGATCGGGGTATTGATACTAGCAGTGATATTTATAGAGCCTGTGCAGATCAGGGTCTTGAGCATTTTTGCTGATCGCAAAGATAGCAGTAATAATTTTCGCCGGAATGTCTGGGATGCTGTTTTCGAGATGATTCGCGATCGCCCGATTTTCGGCATTGGCCCTGGCCATAATTCTTTTAATAAAGTTTATCCCCTTTACCAACGCCCTCGTTACACTGCTTTGAGTGCTTATTCTATTTTGTTAGAAGTGGCTGTAGAAACTGGCTTTGTTGGTTTAGGCTGCTTTCTCTGGCTAATAATCGTCACCTTCAATACGGCATTTCTACAGATGCGACGATTGCGACGATTGAGAAATGTAGAGGGATTTTGGTTAATTGGAGCGATCGCTATTTTGTTAGGGATGCTAGCTCATGGAACCGTAGATACTGTCTGGTATCGTCCTGAAGTTAATACCCTCTGGTGGCTCATTGTTGCCTTAATCGCTAGCTACTGGACACCTTTAGCTCAAAATCAGACAAATTCATCTAACTTAGAACCAACAGTAAATTAAAATGATTAAATTGTCAGTTGTTTTTCTACTGAACAACTGACAATCGCCCCTCGCTCATGAGGAAAACCCCCTTGGCACTAGCCTCTGGCTTTGGGAGAAGACCGGGCGCGCTGGCTCATTTCGACTTCCGCCTTGTGGTACTAGTCCCTATAGGTAGTAGCTCCTGGAGCATTAGGGTCGCGGTAAGCGGTGGGTTGGTTCTCACTCTTTTTACCACCCAAACCAGCTAAACCAGCTAGACCAAGTAATCCTAGCCAACCCCAATCAAAACCGTTGCGATCGTCGGAAGTGGTCGTTGTGGTCGTTCCTGAAGTAGTATTTCCTCCGGGGTCATTTGTCGTCTGAGCTTGTGCGGATAGAGTTAAAGGTAAAACTCCTATACTCAAGCTGAGAACACCAGCACTAACAGCTGTAATGAAATTACTTTTCATAAGTTGTAACAATTCCTTATGCCATCCGAAGTTACTCACCACTGTAGCGATTCCCAACTTTAAGAAAATCAATCTGCGGCTATAAACTAGGAATTTTCACAACTCACGCTATGGACATACAACATACTTTTTACAGCAAGGGGTTTCTCACTCTGGTGTGGTAGTTTAGCGGCACTAACGCTCAATAGTTTTTCATTGCCCGTTGAATGTCACGCTGGTCTTGGCGTCGTTTCAGGTCTTCTCGCTTATCGTGGAGCTTTTTACCTTTGCCAAGGGCTATACTTACTTTTACCCAGCCGCGTTTGAGATACATTTTCAAAGGGATCAAAGTTAAACCCTGCTGTTCAACTGTGCCAATTAGCTTGCGGAGTTCTTTGCGATGCAACAGCAGCTTGCGTGTACGCCGTGGTTCATGATTAAAATATTGTCCACTAGCGTTATAAGGCGAGATATGCACATTGATCAACCATGCTTCACCATTGCGAAGCAAAGCATAGCCATCTTGGAGATTGACTTTACCCGCACGAATCGACTTCACCTCGGTTCCTGTCAACTCAATTCCAGCTTCGTAAGTTTCTAGAATTTCATACAAATAACGGGCTTGGCGGTTGTCGCTAATAACTTTGTAACTGTCGTTGTTGCTCTTGTCGCTCATTGATAATTTTGTGTGCTTTAAATGTACCTAAAAAATTATTTGGATTGGCTTGTTAATTATAGGCTGTATCTTAGAACCGCTATAAATTCTGAACTGTATATCACTAATTTAGCTTTTATCAGTTCACAATTAAGAGTTTTCTGGCAACTTTAAGTTATATGATACCGATTACCTATAAGATTGGTAAGACTTACGGCTTAAGCCGCAAGTCTTAGAAAGTTTGATTTTATGTAGTTTCATAAAGAATTGGTATGATGCCAATAATCATTAGTGATTAGCTAAGAATTAATTACAAAAGGCAAAAAATAAAAAATATTTATTCCTACTTAGCTTTTGGTAAATTATTAATTAAGTTAATATTAATTTACACAAGTGAGTATTTACTGTGCTTTATTGATGAGTTGTTACAAACTACAAAGCTCTCTATGCCTCCCAAGCGGAGGGAGTCAGCCCCAACCCTTGGGGACGCACTCGTGTTCGGGGAAGTCAAAAGTCAAAAGTGAGTTACACTTCTTTAACCCTTTTTAAAGATTTAAGATTTTCTTTATAGATCATCCTTAGAGACATCATTAGTTGGTAATCCTGTCATAGTATGAAACATAAGAACACTATTATTGCCTGTGTTCACTGATCAAGCGCGTAAAAGCAAATTTCTGAGTAAAAAAATGCTAGGGGTGTATTGTCCATGCCCTTGACGATCCTTGTAGTGGATGATGATTTGGGAACTCGTCTGTCTGTTAGCGACTATCTTGAACTGTCTGGCTACTCTGTGATCACGGCTAATGACGGTCAAGAGGCTTTGGTTATGGTGGATGAGCATCATCCAGATTTGATTGTCACGGATATCGTGATGCCGCAGATGAATGGCTACGAATTAGTGCGCCGGGTACGTCAACAACCAGTGTTTCGGTTATTACCTGTAATTTTATTAACAGCCCGAACTAAGACCCAGGAAAGAATTTTAGGCTACCAGTCAGGGTGCGATTTATTCTTACCCAAACCTTTTGAACTGGAAGAGTTAGCAGCAGCAATCCGCAATCTTTTGGAGCGATCGCAAATTATTCAATCGGAGTATCGGTTTTCTCATAAAGAGAGTTTGGGCATTTCCGCCTCGACAAAAGCGGGGGATGCCCATAATTCTTTGTCCACTCAAATTCAGAAATCCCACTTGCACTCATTCCTAACTCATAGAGAACAGGAAGTTTTAGAGTTATTGACTCATGGTCTTTCTAATGCCGAAATGGGTCATCAGCTACACCTGAGTCCTCGCACAGTGGAAAAGTACGTTAGCAGTTTATTGAGAAAAACCTCAACCAGCAACCGAGCGGAATTAGTGCGTTTTGCCATGAAGCATGGTCTAGTGGAATAAAAAAAGTTAGGAGTAGAGACGCGATTAATCGCGTCTCTACTCCTAACTCCTAACTTTTGCAAGCAGACCTTCACAAGCATCGATCAGTAAATCAATAACCCGATTAAATCCCTCTTGACCACCGTAATAGGGATCTGGAACTTCCTTCAGGGTGTGTCGAGAGCAAAACTCGCACATCAAACGCACTTTATGCTGGTATTGCTTAGTTTGATCAAGCTTGAGGATGTTCTCATAATTTTCTTGATCCATCGCTAAAATTAAATCAAAGTCTTCAAAGTCTGACTTTTGAAACTGGCGTGCTCGACCACGCAGTTTAATTCCCAACTTTGTCGCAGCCGCAGCACTCATGCGTCTGTCAGGTGGGCTACCAACGTGATAACTAGATGTACCAGCTGAGTCACAGAGTATCTGTTCGCTCAAGCCAGCCTGCTCAATTAGATGGTTCATAATGTTTTCTGCCGATGGCGATCGGCAGATGTTACCTAAGCAGACAAATAGCAACTTGTAAGCCATAGATATTTTTTGTCAAGAGTTAATAGTCATTTGTCCTTTGTCGAATGACCAATGACTAATGACTAAAATCCAGGAAGTTCTAGTCCACTGGTCAATTCTTCCATACGTTCCCGCATTGTTGCTGTGGATTTGTTGTAGGCTTCTTTCATTGCCACTGTTACTAGATCAGAAAGTACTTCTGCACCTTCTCCTAGAGCATCGGGAGAAATTTCTACCCGCTTGGGTTCTTGGTTCCCACTGACAATCACCTTCACCAGACCACCGCCAGATTCTCCTAGAATCTCCATTTGCTCCAATTCTTCTTGGAGTCGCTTTGCGCCTTCTTGAACTTGCTGCGCTTTCTTAAAAGCGTCAGCCAATTCTTTCATTTTTCCTAAGCCAAAGCCGAATCCTTGTCCTTTACCTGTCATAATTAGTTTTACGCGTATGCGTTGAATAACAAATCAAATTCAATTATAGATGCGGTAAGTAATTTGCCTCTTTTTTTACCAATAATTAATGCGTCATAGAATGGGGAGTAGGGAGTAGGGAATAGGGAATAGGGAATAGGGCATTGGGCATTGGTTATTAATTCATCTCCCTCATCTTCCCCACTCCCCACTCCCCATTCCCCATTCCCCATTCCCTATCCACAAGCACCTTGAAACTCTCCGAGCATTTTGACTTCTGGCTCTAAATTAATAGACCAACGTTCTTGTACTTGATGTTGAATGTGGCGAATGAGACAGAAGATATCACTAGCTTTTGCTCCACCACGGTTAACGATAAAATTAGCATGGAGTTGTGCTACTTGCGCTCCACCAATTTGGTAGCCTTTCAAACCAGTTTGTTCAATTAACCAGCCAGCGCTGTAAGGTTTGGGATTGCGGAACACACTCCCACAACTGGGGAAGTTGTATGGTTGAGTGCTTAACCGATGCTTTTTGTGTTCTCTGGTGATTGCCACAACTTTTGCTGGGTCTGCACCTGGCGCGAGTTGTAATGTGGCTTGGGTGACTATGCGATCGCCACCTTGCAATAATGAAGTTCGGTAGCTATAACCTAACTGATCCGGGTTAAGAGTTTCCAACGTACCATTGGGTGAAAGTACCTGGGCGCTAACTAACATATCTGCGATACAGCTATTATGTGCCCCTGCATTCATCACCACGGCTCCTCCGGCTGTTCCAGGGATACCAACAGCCCACTCCAATCCTTGCCACCCTAATTCTGCTGCCGCCCATGCCAAGCTAGGAATTGATTCTCCAGCAGCAACGGTTAATTGACCGGTTTGGGGGTCAAAGTTGCTGAAGCGGAGATGACGAGTAGCAATGACTAAGCCTGATATACCCCCATCGCTCACTAGCAAGTTAGAACCTGCTCCTAGCGTTGTCACCTTTAAATTACGTTCTTTGGCGTATTTAAGACTTGCTTGCAGTGCTTCTAAGTTTTGGGGGGCAACGTATAAATCAGCTGCTCCCCCAACTCGATAGGAAGTGAATGCTGACAAAGAAGCCTGGGACTTAATCGCACAATCAGTATTGGGTAAGTAAATTACTTCACTCTCCACCGAATTAGTTGTTTGATGTTTCTTTGTATTCAAAGCAGAAACTGTGCAGACGTTTCCAACTGCCTGGGAAATGGTCATCTTTACTTTTTTTGGTAAAATTTTTACATTTATTTACCGCAAAGATACGGTAATAGAGTTAACCTATGGAACTGTTGCTAGACGATCGCTTTGCTCAGAAATAAAACTTCGCAAAGTCTCCACTTAAGATGTGGCTTTAGCAGGTTCGCAAAGTGTGGTAATTATTTCAGGAATCACTTGATTCAAGTTTCCAGCCCCCAAAAACAGCGCCAAGTCTCCTGGGCGTAGTGTTTGCAGCAAGTATTCACACACTGAGGGTAAAGTTGGTTGATAAACTACAGAAGAATGCTGTTTAGCAATTTCCGCCGCTAGATGTTCACCAGTAATTTGTCCTAAATTGGGTTCACCTGCACTGTAAATATCAGTCAGTACAACCAAATCAGCATGGGTAAAGGAATCGGCAAATTCTTCTAAAAAGGTAAGTGTACGGCTATAGCGATGAGGTTGGAAAATGGCAACTACTCTTTGTCCTGGTCTTGCTTGTAAGCGGGCTGCGGCAAGAGTAGCGCGAATCTCGCTAGGATGATGAGCATAATCATCGATGAAGGTAATACCATCGACTTCACCCCGGAACTCAAAGCGGCGTCTTGCTCCCTCAAAGGTAGCGATACCTTTGGCAATTTCTCCAAATTCTAAGCCCAAGACGCGACCAACAGCTACTGCTGCTAAGGCGTTACTGAGATTGTGCCGACTTAGCAGGCGTAACTTCAACACGCCCAAAGCTTTGCCTCTTTCCCAAACTAGAGCCGTGGTGCCATCAGCCCGATAATCAATATTAGTAACGCTGTAATCAGCGTCGGTATCTGAGTATAAGCTGTAGCTCAGGGTGGGTTGCAAGCGATCGCGCACTGTAGCACAGTCAATGCTACCTATTAACGTTTTACAACCCTTAGCAAATGTCTGGAAGATGTCAATGACTTCTTCTAATGTCTCGTAATGGTCTGGATGATCGAGTTCAATATTGGTAATGATGCCAATCTCTGGAGCGTGTTTTACCAAGGAACCATCAGATTCATCTGCTTCGGCTACCAAATATTGGCTTTGTCCCAATCGAGCATTACCAGACCAAGCATTGACTTCGCCACCAACTAAAATCGTTGGGTCTAGGCCAGCTTCTAGAAGCATATAGCCAATCATGCTACTGGTTGTAGTTTTGCCGTGTGTTCCTGCCACTGCAATACTGTGGTAATCGGCAATTAAAGCTGCTAGTACATCTGAACGATGTAAAATTGGGCAACCTAATTCCAGCGCTGCTTTGTATTCTAAATTATTCGTGTTAATTGCAGTTGAACAAATAACTTGAGGCAGTATTGAGTTAGTAACAGTAGGTAATTCTTCTTGTGAATTTAATACTTCTGCATTCGCTAATACTTGAGGCAGAAAGAATTCGAGATTGCTTGCCTCTTGTCTACCAAAAATATGAGCGCCGATAGATTCCAATTTGTGCGTAATATGGTTAGGACGAAGATCCGAACCTGATACTGGAAATTGACGCTTGGCGAGAACGTATGCCAGAGCAGACATACCTATACCACCAATGCCAATGAAATGAAATGGTCTACCACTAAAATCTACAGAATTAGTCATTTCTTGCTCCTTTTACACCACACCACACCATAATCACAAATGACACGCGTATCATAACAGGAATTTGATTTTTACCGTAACTGTCCCTTAATCATGTTTATGTTTGATGGCCAGATGATATTTATGCTCTGGTTTTGCTTGTTCAGAATGATTTTACCTTGGTTGGAGGTTTTTACTATTTCTAAACTGTTTTTAAGATTATTCTGAAAATTTTGGTCGCATCGGGAAAGAAATTCTTGTAATGTCAAGTACATCTTTTTGGCTACCTTACTGGAATTGGCTACATCATACATTGTTAGTAAAGCTGATTTTAAATTGCATCCAGTCTAGGCATGAATTGACTACAATAGTACATTGGTAATGAAACTATTTTTCAATTGCATAAAATCCACGCATAACTGGATGCAGCAACTAGCAATTTTTGGTGGCACATTTGATCCAATTCATTGCGGACACCTGCTCGTAGCCGAGGGAGCTTTGCATCAAGTATCCCTTAAAAAGGTAATTTGGGTGCCATCCCGAAATCCTCCCCACAAACTAGCAGCTTTGTTTGAGCATCGTGTGGGAATGCTGCAATTAGCCATAGAAGATAACCCAGCGTTTACTGTCTCACTAGTTGAGGCAAATCTCTCTGGGACAACTTATGCCATTAACACCCTGATAGACTTATCTGCTTCTTACCCAAATACTCACTGGTACTGGATCGTAGGCTTGGATACTTTCCAAACTTTACCCCGTTGGTACCGTGGACACGAACTAGCACAAATGTGTGATTGGTTAATAGCACCCCGACTGCTAGGTGGTGAGACTATAACTCAAAGCAAATTAATCTGCAAGCAAGTGGAGCAACAACTGAGGGAGCAGTTAGTTACCATTCACTGGCAACTCTTAGATATACCTTTAGTAGGAGTTTCGTCAAGTCTAATTCGCAAATATTGCCGCGAACGCCAGTCAATTCGTTATTTAGTCCCAGAATCGGTCAGATCATATATCACTAACAACAATCTCTACTCGAACAAATCTGAATAAATTATGTGTTTTTTTATTGATCTAACACTTTATGGTTAAAAGTGCCCCCCCCCTTTGCGATATGATTGGGGTCAACGATATCAACATATAAGCATAAATACAGAGGGCAAGACACTGTGATTAGAGTTGCAATCAACGGTTTCGGGCGGATTGGACGTAACTTTGCACGCTGCTGGGTGGGTAGAGAGAATAGTCAAATCGACCTTGTGGCTATTAATGACACTTCAGACCCTAGAACCAATGCTCATCTGCTGAAGTATGACTCGATGCTAGGGAAGATCAAGGGTGCTGAGATTAGTGCCGATGATAACTCTATCATCGTTAACGGTAAGACCATTAAGTGTGTATCCGATCGCAACCCAGAAAACTTGCCCTGGAAAGATTGGGGAATTGACCTAATTATCGAAGCAACCGGGGTATTTACTAGCAAAGAAGGAGCGCTGAAGCATGTAAATGCTGGAGCCAAGAAAGTTCTGATTACCGCTCCTGGTAAAAACGAGGATGGCACTTTTGTGGTTGGTGTGAATCATCACGACTATGACCACAACATACACCACATTATCAGTAACGCTAGCTGTACTACCAACTGCTTGGCACCAATCGCCAAGGTGTTGAACGATAAGTTTGGCATCATCAAAGGAACAATGACTACCACCCATAGCTATACAGGTGACCAACGCTTGCTAGACGCTTCTCACCGGGATTTGCGACGGGCGAGGGCAGCAGCGATAAACATTGTACCCACCTCTACTGGTGCAGCAAAAGCAGTGGCGCTGGTTATCCCAGACCTCAAAGGCAAACTAAATGGTGTTGCCTTGCGCGTACCTACCCCGAACGTCTCAATGGTAGATTT
Source organism: Nostoc sp. CHAB 5834 (assembly GCA_020829485.1). Next base: position 21,425 of record JAIVFU010000030.1, read on the forward strand.
CGTAGTTCAGGTTGAGAAGCGTACTATTACTGAAGAAGTTAACCAAGCTCTCAAAGATGCTGCCGAAGGCCCACTTAAAGGGATTTTGGACTACAGCGAACTAGAACTCGTATCCTCTGATTATCAAGGTAGTGATGCTTCTTCGATTGTCGATGCCAATTTGACTTTGGTCTTGGGTAATGACTTAGTAAAAGTTATGGCGTGGTATGACAACGAGTGGGGTTACAGCCAACGAGTTTTGGATTTGGCAGAATTAGTAGCCGAGAAGTGGCAATAATTAGTCATTAGTCATTAGTCGTTAGTCATTAGAAAAATAACAAAGGACAAATGACAAAGGACTATTGACCAAAATGTTGAAATCCCTGGCTAAGACTTAGAACTTGGTCAGGGAATTTTTTTTGTTCGTCGTGCAATACTACTGTTGATCCCGAAGTAATGCTACCCACGATCGCAGCACCTTCACCAAGATGTTGTACTAAGGCTAATGCTAACTCTTGTGGCAAGCACAGCACTAATTCAAAGTCTTCGCCACCATATAGAGCATATTCCAGCGCTTGCTCTTGTGTCAGCCAATGGTTAAAAGTTTTTGGTACAGGAATTTCTCTTCGTTCTAAGACAGCGCCAACACCACTGGCGCGGCAAATTTGAATAATCGCATCTGCCAAACCATCGCTGCTATCCATCCCAGCAATGGGGAGTTGGGAGTTAGGAGTAGAGACGCGATTAATCGCGTCTGTACAGGAGTTAGGAGTTAAGATTTTCCAGAGGATTGGTAAGACATCTAATCGTGGCTGTGGGCGTTGGTGGGCGCGGATTAGAGCCGTGCGTTCTGCATCTTTGAGGTTCTGTCCTAATTCGGGATGCAAGAGCAGTTCTAAGCCAGCTCTTGAGGCTCCATGAAAGCCTGTAACAACGATCGCATCTCCTACGACAGCAGCAGAACGGCGGATAATTTGACTAGGGTTAACTTGACCAAAAGCGGTAATTGCCAGAGTAGTTACAGGCGATCGCACGACATCACCCCCAACAATTGAGGTATTGTATTTTTGCAGGGATTCTGTCATTCCCTGGTACAATCGCTCAACCCAACTTACCCTAACTTCACCGGGAAGTCCCAACCCGACGGTAATTCCCAATGGGGAAGCGCCCATTGCTGCTAAATCTGATAAATTGGCAGCAGCAGCCCGCCAACCAGCATCTTCTGGCGAAGTGGTGACATTGCTAAAATGCACGCCATCAACCAGTACATCTGTAGTCACTACCAAAGATTTGCCTGGTGCAGTTTCAAGTACTGCTGCATCATCGCCGATAATTTCTGGAGGACAGAAGCGCTGCAATCTTTCTAAAAGACCTTGTTCACCAATGTCTTTTACTTGTTGAGAAAATAACTCACTGTTCACAATCGGTTTTCCGTGTTGCAAAATTACGAAGAAAACTGATGATTTGTTTTACTGTTTAAAATAGGGGTATCGTCTAGGAGGCAGTTGGAATGGTAACAACACCAGTAACCAGCATCACATTTGAGGAGTACTTAACCTATGATGATGGTAGCGATTTTCATTATGAATTGGTGGATGGGAAGCTAGAGCTAATGAACCCACCAACTATTGAACATTTTCTGATTGTCGATTTTTTGGATACTGCCTTGAAAGCAGAAATCAAACGTTGTAACTCTACTTGGCTGTGTTTTCGGGAAAGTGGGGTGAGAACGGGTAGAAATAAATCTAGGTTGACTGATTTATGTGTTGTGACACTAGAGCAAGCCAGGGAATTGTTGAATACCTCAGCAGTATTTCAGTCAGCGCCGTTACTAATTGTCGAGGTGGTCAGTCCAGAGTCGGTGAAACGGGATTATCGCCATAAGCGATCTGAATATGCGGCCTTAGAGGTTCCTGAATATTGGATTGTAGATCCTCTAGAAGGGAAGATTTCGGTGTTATTACTGGAAGATGGATTTTACGAAGAAACAGTTTTTACTGCTAATCAGCAAATTGTATCACGGACTTTTCCAGAATTAGCGATACCTTCGGCACACTTCGTGAACGCAGTTGATCAGATATTCACCGCCGGAAATCTGAATCAGGGGAGACGCGATTAATCGCGTCTGTACAAGAATTATTCTCCCCCTGCTCTCTTCTTATGCTGCTTGTGGCTCAATCAGATTTTCTATTCCTTGAACGACTTTTGCCGATTCAATTTTGTCACCCGCCTTCAGTTTATCCAAAACTTCCTTGCCTTCGGTGAGATAGCCAAAAACGGCATAACGACCATCTAATAGGTTGCGTCCGGCGGGGGTAAGTTCTGGTTCAAACAAAAAGAAGAAGAATTGTGAAGAACCACCATTTACTTCACTTTCGGGACGAGCCATTACTACTGCACCAAAAGCAGAGAAAGGCAGAACTGGCATATCAACGTAACGACCAGCTTCTTCTAGAGTAATGCCATAAGTAGGTGCTTTATCACCCTGAACTAAAACTTCTAAGGGTATAGCGCGATATTTGCCCGTTTTTGGATCAATAAAACCTACGTCTTTACCTTCTGGATCTCCAGTTTGCAGAAAGTAAGATTCTTCAGAACGGCTAAATTCTAAGCCATTATAAAAACCCCTCTGCACCAAATCTACAAAATTACCAGCAGTGACAGGGGCACTATAACCATCTACTACCAGGGTCAAATCGCCTTTGTTAGTTTTGATTTCTACTGTGGCACGACCTTTAAGTTGTGGCAGGTTACTGTACTCAGTAGGTACTTCAAAGGGGAATTGTTTCACCATTGACTCTTCTAGCCCAGTAACGAGATTCAAAAGTTTGCCTCTCTCTTGCAGAATTTGTTCTTTATCTTTACTCTTCGCCAATTCTTCTAATTTACCCACCCCAGATTTCAACTCGGTAATCCAAGCTTCGGCTTGGGGTTGGCGTTCTTCGGGAACGCTTGTTAAGATTTGGGAGGGTTTATCGAGAATTCGGGATGCTTTGCTGATGTCCTTGGAAATAGCACTCCACCGCCGATTCGCCCGGAGTTGGGCAGAGATGTCCTCTAAACTGGCTTGTAGTTGCCGTACAGGTTTGTTATCTATCGGGAGTGCATACCGCAACAAAGCCTTGCCGTCGGTAATTGCATTGCCGGATGGGAGTGCGGCGCTACTGGAGGGAGTCCACCCAGCTGTAGTTATGCCTAAAAATATTGTTACCAGCAGTATTGCCATTAGGCTGTTCTTCAGCCAGGATTTTAATAAGTTAAGCATGGGATAACTCAAATGCAGCATTAAATTGTTGACTGGACGTAACCCATCAATAATCTTCCCACGTTAAGGGCGGAGGATAAATGACAAATACTTCTCTACGAGAGGCTGCGCCAACGACAACTCTTGGAGACGCTACGCGTTAGCGAAGCTTTCGCTTTAGCGATACGCTCAGTACAAATGACTAATGACTAATGACAAATGCCCAATGACGACCCTAGAAGGGTACAATAAATGCCGATTGTCTTCCAAAATTTGAAAGTTTCATGATCTCCAGTAACGACTTTCGACCCGGTGTTTCAATTGTATTAGATGGGTCTGTATGGCGAGTGCTAGAATTCCTGCACGTCAAGCCAGGCAAAGGTTCCGCTTTTGTCCGAACTAAGTTAAAAAATGTGCAGAGTGGCAGCGTGATGGAAAAAACGTTCCGAGCTGGGGAAACTGTGCCCCAAGCTAGTCTAGAAAAAAGCACGATGCAGCATACCTATAAAGAGGGCGATGAGTACGTCTTTATGGATATGGAAACCTACGAAGAAGGCAGATTGACCCGCGCACAGATTGGCGATCGCGTCAAATACCTGAAGGAAGGTATGGAAGCTGAAGTTATTAAGTGGGGCGACCAGGTGCTAGGAGTAGAATTGCCTAAGTCTGTGGTTCTGGAAATTATACAAACAGATCCAGGTTTAAAAGGTGACACTGCTACCGGTGGCTCAAAACCCGCGACTCTAGAAACTGGTGCAGTTGTGATGGTTCCTTTGTTTATTTCTCAAGGAGAACGCATCAAAGTTGATACCCAAGAAGATAAGTATATCAGCAGGGAATAACTTTCATCTCTACGAAGATGCTTGTTCCCGATGGAAATCCCTACATAGGGATTTAATCCCTGCCACACTTAAGATACTCATTTACGGATAGGTCGAGGTAATAAAAACTGTGCCATTGGACTTTAATGAAATCCGCCAACTACTGGCAACTATCGCCCAAACAGATATTGCAGAAGTCATACTCAAAAGCGATGATTTTGAACTAACAGTCCGTAAGGCTGTGAGCGTCAGCAATCAGATGTTGTCGGTAGGTCAAGCGACCTTCGGCGGTGTGGTGGGTTCTGGCTCGACATCGGGTTCATCTGGGGGAAACCAGGTGAACGCGAGTCAGGTAACGGAGGTGTCCACATCTCGTGTGTTTGAGAATACTGGTACTAGCACACAATTGCAGTTGTCAGTAAATTCTTCCTCAATCATTGATCAGAGATTAGTAGAAGTGCCTTCCCCAATGGTGGGAACGTTTTATCGCGCTCCTGCGCCTGGGGAAGCGGCATTTGTGGAAGTGGGCGATCGCATCCGCAAGGGTCAAACTGTCTGTATCATTGAAGCCATGAAGCTGATGAATGAAATCGAAGCCGAAGTCTCTGGACAGGTGATGGAAATTCTTCTGCAAAATGGCGACGCTGTAGAATATGGTCAACCTTTGATGCGAATTAACCCTGATTAAGTATTAATCTATATATGAAATGAGTCATCCTAAATGAGTCATCGTTAAAACTTCAGTCCTTGCGGGTTAATCCTGATGAAACAAACGTTGCCTTTACCGCCAGAAGTGGTGCAACAAGTAGCTGAATACTTCAGTCTGTTAAGTGAGCCGATGCGCCTGCGGCTGCTCCACTTATTACGGGATGAAGAAAAATGCGTGCAAGAGTTGGTAGAGGCAACACAGACTTCTCAGGCAAATGTGTCAAAACACCTGAAGGTAATGTGGCAAGCAGGTATCCTTAGCCGCCGCAGTGAAGGAACTTGCGCCTATTACCGGGTGGAAGATGAAATGATTTTTGATTTGTGTAATCGGGTTTGCGATCGCCTTGCCACAAGGTTAGAACAGCAAGCCCGTAATTTTCGTGTGTTAAATAGTAAACGTTAGGTCATTTGTCCTTTGTCATTTGTCCTTTGCTAATGACTAATGACTAATGACTAAAGCGAATAATTTTTCTGAAAGCTTTCACGAGTTAGTGGCTGTTGTAACTCTACACCTTCACCACCTAAAACATCTAACGGTTTGCCATTCACGTCAATGTAGACTTTGGCTTTGGGATTTAAAGTTGTCGCAGTATAAACAACTTGTCCCACGCGACCCATCATTGATGTGCTTCCACCACCACTGGTAAAATCTTCAGATAAATTAACGTGAACTTCGTCATTTTCCGCCTTCAGCCCCAAAAGTTTGGTTCCTTTGGGGATGGTTGTGGAATCTGTCCCTTCTGTTGGGCCTGCCAATAAACTTTGGAAAGCTGCTTCTAAAGGCTGGTTGGCTTGTATAGAAGCGACTTTAATCGGCTGGGGGACTAAAGTAACATTTTTATCCGTTGGTTTTAGCCAATAAACGTTAGGGGTTTGCTCATTAGCTGGCTGCCTAGTTGATGGCTGTGCTGGCTGTTCGATGCGCCCAGAGGGGTTTGATGGTGTGGGTATATTGCTGGATTGTGAAGTAAACCAAGCTACGCCGCCACCCACTGCTACAACCACTGCTGACACGGCTGCAATTGCGCCTGAAGAAATACGATTAGATCCTTGTTGGCCTTTCATGTTCAAAACCTTCCTGACTGAGGGCTGATATGGTAATTATGTGAGGAGCAGCCTGGTTAAGGACGATACTTATAACTGAAGAGTTTCCCGCTACCTGGAGGAGGCGATTATTTTTAATTCTGCAAGTCCCTGATTTAATTTTAGAATTTATATTTCTAGTTCGTCACCTGCCAAATTATGTAAATCTCTTTCTTTTTGGAGATGATTAAATTTACAACGCAGAGGAACGCTAAGGAAAACGCAGAGGAACGCTAAGGAAAGTATTGATTCCTCTGCGTAACTGTTGAGGTTTAATTTTTTACCTGAGTGGCGGCGGTAATCCACTTATGAAGTGTGGTTGTAACTTCCTCAATGACAATTTCTTGAGAGTTGCGGGTTGCTCTTTCTACAACTTCGACTTTGCCATTAGCGATCGCTCGTCCGGTTACAATTCGATAAGGTATGCCTATCAAGTCAGCATCTTTAAATTTCACTCCAGCCCGTTCGTCGCGGTCATCTAGTAGGGTTTCTATTCCCGCTTGATTGAGTTCTGTGTAAAGTTTTTGGGCGATTTCGATTTGTTGAGCATCTTTTATGTTTGGAATTGTGACGATCGCGTGGTAGGGTGCGATCGCAACTGGCCAAATAATCCCATCTTTATCGTAAGATTGCTCTACGGCAGCTTGTGCTAGTCGTGATACACCGACACCAAAACAACCCATTAATAGCGGCTTTTCTTCACCCTGTTCATTGGTATAAGTTGCTCCCATCGCTTGGGAATATTTAGTGCCTAATTGAAAGATGTGACCTGCTTCAATTCCACGGGCGGTTTCAAGAGTTTGGTCTGGGTTATGGATGGCGCGATCGCCTGGTCTTGCCTTCCGTATATCTACTACTAACTTTGGCAGCTTAAAATGCTCACTCCAATTAGCACCAACTACGTGATAGCCAGCTTCATTCGCACCTGTAACAAAGTTTTTTAAATCAACGGCTGTTTGATCCACTAACCGCAAAAACTTGGGATGGATCTGTTTATTGGCGTTAATATACTCATCTGCGATATCTGGCGCAATGTAGCCTAAAGGTAGAGATTTAGCTGTCCATGCTTGCTGGGCTTCTACATTTGGTACATTCAAACTAATAATAGTTTTAGCACCATACTCAGGAGCTAATTTAGTCAATTCATTTTGCAACTTGACTTCATTAACTTCCTGATCGCCTCGAATGCTCACCAAAACTAACACCGTTATACCATTATCATAAACTGTCTGATAAAGGACATTTTTTACCAATTGAGTGGGAGAACAGTTGAGAAGTTGACAAACCTTTTCAATGGTTTCTGTTCCAGGTGTATCGCGTTTCTCGTAGGTTGTAAACCGTGAGGTTTCGGCATCAATTGGTAAAGAAACAGCCTTTTCTACGTTAGCGGCGTATTTACCATCCTCAGTGTAGAGAACTTCATCTTCACCGGCTTCTGCCAAAACCATAAATTCTGTGGAACCAGAACCGCCAATTGCACCAGAATCAGCTTCCACTGCGCGAAAAGCTAAACCAGAACGCCGCAGCATATTACTGTACGCTTTATACATATCCTGGTAAGTTTCCTTGAGGCTGGCTTCATCGGTATGGAAAGAATAGGCATCCTTCATGATAAACTCCCGTCCGCGCATCAAACCAAAGCGGGGACGAATTTCATCGCGGAATTTAGTTTGAATTTGGTAGAGATTTAGTGGTAGCTGGCGATAAGAGCGAATCATATCACGAGCGATCGCTGTGATTACTTCTTCATGAGTGGGGCCTAATCCTAATTGTTGCTCACGGCGGTCAATTAGGGAAAACATGATCCCCTCAGCTTTGGTGTAAGTGTCCCAGCGTCCCGATTCCTTCCATAAATCAGCCGGTTGTAATTGTGGTAAGAGACATTCTTGTGCGCCTGTAGCGTTCATTTCTTCTCGCACAATCTGAGAAACTTTTTGTAATACCCGCCACATCAAAGGCAAATAAGCATAAAGACCACTACCGATGCGACGAATGTAGCCTGCACGGAGTAATAATTTATGGCTAGGAATCTCAGCATCAGCCGGATCATCCCGCAGTGTAACAAATAACATTTGTGAAAGTCGCATCGTTTAATCTCTTTCTTGAATCTCTAATTTGTTTATAAACTACCAGGCGATTATAAATCGCGGCTACACAAACTCTTGTCCGCCTGCGCCGACTAAGAATGCATCCTAGTTTTTGAACTTGCGTGGTGTGCGATCAGCATCTTACAGCCATTAAGATATGACATGATATAATCTTTGCAACTATTTAATCTAGGTCTAGGTTATGAGTCCTTTGACATTAAAACTAGACACCGTTAACCTGAGTGACGAACAATTTTATCACTTATGTCAAAATAACCGCGAATTGAAATTTGAACGCACTGCCAAGGGAGAATTAATTATTATGTCCCCCGTTGGAGGAGAAAGCGGCAATCGAGAAGCAGATTTAATTATTGATTTGGGAATCTGGAATCGGCAAACTGCCCTCGCTTACACTTTCAGTTCTTCTACTATATTCAAATTGCCCAATGGTGGCGATCGTTCCCCAGATGCGGCTTGGATTCAACGAGAACGTTGGCAAGCACTTACACCTGAACAAAGACGTAAATTTCCCCCCATTGCACCCGATTTTGTCATTGAATTAAGGTCAGCAACAGATGATTTGGAAAGACAATGTTTGAAAAGTCTTTAGCTATCTATCAAATACTTTTAGATCCTCCTAAATGCACCCATGTACAACAAGAGTAGCTTGCGGTCTAATGAAGTGGCTTTGCGATAAATTGGGGGACTTTGATTCTGGTTCGCACTTTTTAAGGCTACGGTATATACACAAGTCTCTTGACCTGCAAGGGCATTGCATCGACTAACAATAGCATTAGACATCTCCAGAAATTAATTATGCGTTACCTGAAACCCTTGTCTTGACGTTGCAATGCAACGTCAAAACAATTCATTTTCGGAGATGTCTATTGCATTGACTAAGGGATTTCCAAAAAATCAGGACTTACACAAAATACCTCTCAAACTCTTATTTCTCCGTGTTCTCTGTGCCTCTGTGGTTCGATTTTCCGTTACCTGTGCGTAAGCCCTAAAAATAAATTATCCAAATAAACAAACCACTTCAGACGCAGAGAATACAGAGAGAAAAGAAGTAGAGAGGATTTTTGCATCAGGTTTGTCTGTATAGCTGTGACTTCAGTCGTCAGGAGATATTACAGCAGCTAAGATAGCTTAAAAGAAATAAGCACTAGGCGATTATAAATCGTGGCATCTTTAGGAGAAACTACTTTGACAGATGTAATTTATCAAGCACAGCCACCCTTAGAATTTATTCCTCCGGCGTTTAACCCCTTAGTTCTACGGGTTGTCCATCTGTTGCTACCCAGTTGGATAAACTGGCAAACACCTATTGCCCAAATTGAAGCAGACAACGTAGAGGTGCTGGTGGATCTTTATCGCCAGTTTCAGGAGGGTAAGATCCGTTTTATGCTGGCATTTCGCCATCCTAAAACAGACGATCCGTTTTGTTTAACCTACTTGCTGTCTCAACTCGTGCCAAAGGTAGCGCGATCGCAAGGCACAGCACTACAACTTCCGATTCACGCTCATTTTATCTACGATCGCGGCATTCCTCTATGGGCAGGTTCCTACGTCGGCTGGATTGCTTCTCGTTTAGGTGGGACTCCGATTCAGCGAGGTAAAGCTGACTGGACAGGGTTACGTTCGGCGCGTGACTTGTTCGCCAATGGGAAATTTCCGATGGCGGCTGCGCCAGAGGGTGCAACCAATGGTTTATCAGAGAATATTAGCCCCCTGGAACCTGGTATTGCCCAATTAGCCTTTTGGTGTGCTGAAGATTTGCACAAAGCTGAACGCGACCAACAGGTTCTAATTGTACCAGTTGGGATTAAATATAGTTATGTTGATGCTCCTTGGGATGCGATCGCTAATCTTTTAAGTGAATTGGAAACGGCTAGTGGTTTACCTGTGAATGAAGCAGAACATGCTTCTCTAGAGTCGCTTTATCCCCGGTTGTTGACTTTGGCAGAACATTTGCTTTCGTTAATGGAAAAATTTTACACCCGGTTTTATCATTTAGAGCTGCCAGATATCAAAACAGTAGTAGGAGAAATTGAAGATAGAAATGAGGCGTTAGCAGTTCGTTTGCAAGCTTTATTGAATGCGGCGCTACTAATATCCGAACAGTATTTTGATTTGCAGTCAAAAGGTAGTTTAAGGGATCGATGTCAGCGAGTAGAACAAGCTGGCTGGAATTATATATTTAGAGAAGATTTTAAGGATGTAAAAAGAATATCTGCTGTAGAGAAATCTTTAGGCGATCGCGTTGCAGAAGAAGCGAATGCACGGATGTGGCACATGCGGTTAGTAGAAAGTTTTGTGGCTGTTTCTGGTAACTATATTCGTGAAAATCCCACAGTAGAAAGGTTTGCTGAGACTACTTTAATTTTATGGAAGATGATTGCTAAAATAAAAGGCGATAAAGGTTTACAGCGTCCACAATTGGGTAAGCAAAAAGTCCAAATTACTGTAGGTAAACCCATATCTATTTCTGAACATTACCCAGCGTATAAAGAAAATCGTGTGGGTGCTAGACAAGCTGTTGCTGAGGTGACAAATGATTTACAACACGCATTGGAAGGATTGATTTAAAAAGTAATATGAGGAATGATTATGAACAATATTACAATATCTAATCTTGATGATGACATCAAATATCGCCTACAGAAACGAGCAGAAAAACATGGTCGTTCTCTAGAAGAAGAAGCCAAAGAAATTCTTTGTATGGCTCTAATACAAAATCACGAACAGCCCTTAAACTTAGCTAATATGATTGAGCAGCGTTTTGCAAATTTGGGAGACTTTGAATTACCAGAAATTCCTAGAGAACCTATTCGTACAGTATCAACGTTTGAAGAATGATTATTCTTGATACAAACGTTTTCTTGTCATTAGACATCACCTCTCATATATTAACCTGGAAATACTTTAGATAAATCCAGAACTAAATCAGGAAAATATGGCAGACTAACTGATTCATTTTGCAGAAAAATTAACTTGCGGCGATAACCATATTTACCTTGTAAATCTTTATAAGGTTCGCTGTAAGATTCTAGATGGTTATCTACTAAATTAAATATCCAATAGTCGGAAATACCAGCTTCTGCATAAACAGATAATTTTACATCTTGGTCATATTTCAAAGTGGAATTAGAAATTTCAATTACCAGCAATACATCAGATGGGCTAGGATGAGCTTCTAAATAGTCATCAGGACGATTTCGCACAATGACTAGATCGGGTTCTGGTTCGCTGTCATCAGGTATAATGATTGGTTCTTGTCCTCGAAGAATTGCTTCTTCTACAACCAGCTTGAACAACTCCCGATATAAGCGGGTGCTGCAAACAGAGTGCGGTGTACCTTTTGCTACCATCTGGATTATTTCACCCTTAATTAGCTCAACTCGGTCATTCTCCTCAAAGAAGCCGAGTTCAGCTAGACGGTGATATTCAGCTATAGTAAAGCGTTTAGCAGTGGTAAGGCTCATAACAACTACGAGAATGCAGAGTTATTTTTATCTTAATATAGCTGTAGCTGATTAAAGTTATGCGATAGAGGATGATGAGATGTTTGGATCTTCTTCTTTATCAGGTTCTGTAACTGTTTCTATACTTACACCCTTCCAAGGGAAGTTAAAATCTGGCTGAATAATTTTGAGTTCATGAAGGGATTTTAAAAAGAAATCTTTAATAGCAGATAATTGGTTTTCTTGAGATAAAAATTCTTGTAGGCTTTTTCGATAAAAAATAGCTGACCAATCTGGCAAGATGGTTAAATTTTCAGGAGTCCATATATTAGGTTTATCCTTAACTACTTTCTGCATGGATTCAATAATTTTTGGGCGTTCTACAAAACCAGGTGAAACTTCTAAACATATACCTAGATATGGATATTCCGTAAAATTATCTGGATTTAAATTAAAATATCCAAGACCACACCAAAAATTATCGCCTGAAAACTTAGTATAGATAATATATCTACTGTGCCATCTCCATTGAGTCATACTTGTACTTGCTATTGGTTTGATCAAACCTCCAAAAGCTAGCTTGAATTCGTGCTGTACTTCTTCACTGAGGGTTGATTCCATGAGATTGAGAGTTTTGTTAAAATTTACCATTGTCAATAAGTCAACTGATGAAAATTGGTTATTCTGAGACATTCTATTATTCCTGATGAAAATTAATATTTCTTGGGTTAAGATATCAAATGCAGGTTCTTTTAAAAAGCTATAAAACTGATACCACCTGAGTTGAAAAAAATTTACTTTTGGTGATAAATAAAGGCAATATTCTTTGATTGGTGGTTTGGGATCATAATCATATTGTTTGAGTTCATCTTTTGGGTCATAATCACGGGTAATGTAAATTAAAATTTGATGTCTGACATTTGGTAAATTACTCAAAATCTCAGCATATTTTTTTAATTGGCCCGGTACTTCTGTAGAGCAAATTTTTGATTCAATAAATATTACATCTGTGCTTAAACCAGTTGAAAGTTCAACCACAATATCAAGTCTACTATCCTCAGTATGGTTTGCCAGTGCTTGATGTTCTTGTTGGGTTGAAATCTTGATGCTGGAATAATTATCATCATTAATGATTGAGTGATGTTTTAGCCAACCAAGTAAAATATCATTATTCAGGGACAGAAAATAAGCAACAATCTCAGTAAAAAAATCTTCGCGCGGTTTGATCGGCGAATGCAGATTGAGTAAATTGGTAAACAAAGACATTTATTTTTAAGTATTTAAGGTAATTCCAAAAAAGTTATACACAATAACTAAGGTTGTAGTCCTGATGGAACAAGACTACTGAAAATTTTTATAAGTTCTGTTTGTATTCGGTATTAGTAACGTTGCAGCAGTTATAACTTAGCCGATCGCAGTTTGACAAGGGTGCTATATAGACGATACTTACAACAAATAGGGGTAAAATTTTTACCCCTACAAACTTGCGTATTATTTTAAGAATAGCTAGAGAAGATTATTACTCTGTTAAGTGACTTTCTAGCAAAGTTGCGATCGCTTCAGGATGAATATTCTTGTATTTCTTTTTACCAAGGTGTAAAACACAGTTGGGAGCGCTGCCACAGCATTTTTGGCAACTAGTATGTTCAATGGTAACTTTGTCTAACAAACCGCGATCGCACAAAGTTTTTTCTAATTCTGATAATAACCCTTTACCACCACGCTTGAGGCAACCGCCCTTTTGACATACCATAATCCTCGCTTTGGGTTGAGGTGGTAAATCTTGCTTTGGACATGCATCAATTGGTGTCACCCGATAGGCTTTAATTTTTATTTTACTTGTGCGCGAATCTATCTTACTATGACCACAAACGCGAACTTGCTGGCCAGGAACTAAAGATGAACTTAGTAAACGGCGTAACTCTTTAGGCAATTTAATTTCCACATTTCCAGATGGAACCGCCAATTGCAAATATTTATATTTTCCTGGTTCACCACCAACAAAACCTAGTAACTGTCCCTCAAGGTTCAATTCTGATAACGTCAAATATTTGTCACCCATGATTGATAAAAAGTTAGTGATTAGTGATTAGTTAAGAGTTATAAGTTAGTAATTAAAACTTATAACTAATAAATTCCTACTCATTAAATCTTGCACCTGCTCCATCTCCCACCAATAAATTTATTTATTGGCTAATAGCTTAACTCCACTAAAGTGGACTAAAAACCTTATTTAGTCTTCTTTAGAAGACTTTAGCTATTAGCCTCAGAATTCATTCTGAGGCGGTTGTGGGAACAGGTGCAATATCTGAAAAACCTACTCCCCATTTTTTAAGCGAGTCGTTTAGCTTCTACTGTTTGAGGTAAATTTGCTGTATCTGGCAAATCACGAAATTCTAATTCCCAACCATTTGCTAGGGTGAGAACTTTGCCATCATTTCCATCAGTTTGTTTGACGACTTCTTCTTCAAGGTCTTTTTTAGCAACGTAAACTACTAAAGTACCGGCATCATTCATGCGTAGCATTACTTTCATGAGATTCCTCAACAGATTCTAGTTCTTTTTTCATACAGCCGACGACGAATCCTGTTTCCAAGAAATGCACAGCATATATATAGGAAGTCTGCAAATATGTCCCTATACTGGCTATGTAGCCGATATCTCCTTTGTTCACTAAAACTTGCCCAACTTCTTTACCAGGAAAAGTACCATCGTTCTTAAGCAGTTTCCGAACTCTGACTTTTTCACCAATTTCAAAAGCAGGTGGCAAGTTTAGCTCTAATTCATCACGTTGCATGAGAGTACCTCTGTTCTCTGACCAAATTCAATAGTTCGTCTGTCGTCAAACTGCGTTTTTTCTGTACCGATTGGTGGCGCACTGCGTCTAAAACAGATTGGGTTTCTTGGGAGTTTAAGAAAATTCCATGCTGTTCTAGCAAGTTAGCAACCAAATGCCGTCCAGAATGTTTACCTACTACTAAACGCCGTTCCCAACCCACTTCTTCGGGAGCAAATGGTTCGTAGGTGATGGGGTTTTGCATTACTCCGTGAGCATGGATGCCAGATTCGTGAGCAAAGGTATTTTCGCCAACGATCGCTTTCCAGGGTGGTACATTAGCACCTGATGCAGCTGCAACTAGTTGAGACAGTTCCAGCAAACTCGGAGTGTCGATGCCCAAATCAACGTTGTAGATGCGTTTGATCGCCATGACAACTTCTTCTAAAGCTGCATTTCCCGCCCTTTCACCTAATCCGTTGACTGTGGTATTTACTGATAAAGCTCCGGCTTTGATACCCGCAAGGGCGTTGGCAGTTGCCATACCAAAATCATTATGGGTATGGATTTCTAGGGGAATCATCAAAGCTGAAACCAGCCGTTTGACCTTGGTGTAGGTGCTAAAAGGGTCGAGAACTCCTACAGTGTCGCAGAAGCGGAACCGAGATGCACCCCATTCTTGAGCATAAAGCGCTACATCTAAAAGGAAATTTTCATCAGCCCTGGAAGAATCTTCTCCGCCGACTGCTACCCAAAGACCTTGATCGAGGGCGAAGCTGATACAGTCTTTAAGTTTTTGTAAGCTTACTCGCCATTGCCCGTGAAATTTAGTGGCAATTTGGATACCAGAGACGGGAATGGCAATATGTACCCGGTTCAGACCGCAAGCGATAGAAGCCTTAATATCTGAGATGACAGCGCGGTTCCAGCCCAGGAGTTTTGCTTGTAAACCCAAGTCAGAAATTGCGGCGATCGCTCGTGTTTCTTCGTCACCCATTGCTGGTATACCGACTTCTAATTCAGGTATACCAATGGCATCGAGAAATTTAGCGATCGCAACTTTTTCTTCTAGGGTGAAAGCAACACCTGCTGCTTGTTCGCCATCACGTAATGTTGTGTCATTAATTATGATTTGATTCATTGCAAATATCCCTCTCTTGGAAGTATTCTTAATAACCTTTTTGTCTACAATTCCCCGCGATGGCAAATGCTAAAAATATCACAATTCATAATGTAGGATACATGATCCTTAATTATTGACCGATTATCAGCATCACATCTGTATGGCAGGGAACTAAAAACATGTATAATTTACTATTTGTTTTTACCGATGTCAGTTGTGATTTCTTCGATTAGCAATGAACTGATATAGCTATTAGCAAATCCTGAACAAAGTAAAACACAGAATCCAGCAATTAAGGATGTAATCATCTTAGTAACCTCAGTTTTTTTAGAGCATTAGTGTGTAATTTCGGCAGTTAATGGGACTCAAAGCTACAGGGTAAAAATTAGCTAACTGTGTTCTGCTAGCCAATCAAAAATCTTTCCTAGCTGCTCCAAGTCAACTAAACCATACTGCCAGAGGAGCATTGGTAGTGGCCCATTTTCTAATTCACGGTGTCGCAGAGCTACAGCAATATCGGCATTTGAAAGTTCAAGTTCATTGTGCAAAAAATTGAGGAGTTTTATATCTCTGTTACGAGTCGCCATAATTGATTGAACTTTCAATTTCTTAATTTGGAAAAGAATTAAAAATCAGAAACTTCCAGTCTTGTTTGCTCATTTCACCTTTGTAATCGTCGCTAGATGTCAGGAAAATTTCAGATTTATAAGACTGGATAAAATCTAAAACTCGGTTAATCTCCCTCAGTCTGCAACAAATTCTGTTAGCTTACAGTAGCTTCAACTTCTAAAGCTATTCGAGCTTTGTGCATCTATGAACAAAGAGGGGAGTGGGGAGTGGGGAGTAGGGAGTGGGGTATGAAAAACTTTTCATTTGTACTCATGACTCATCACTGTAATGCCAGCAACGCTCTAACCACTCTAATAATTCGTGACGAGAGGCAAGAAATTGCATAACTGTACTACGAATTAAAATTGCTTCTAGCAAATTGTTCACTTGCACTCGTAAAGAACCATCGGGGGGACAGGAACTCTTAATTTTTAACTCTTGCAATCGGTGATAGATTCGCCAGCGATCGCTCAAAGGAATCTGCAAAACGTGATTTGTCATTTGTCTTTTGTCCTTTGTCATTTGTCAGTTGTCCTTTGTCCGTTGTCATTTGCAAATGACCAATGACAAATGACTAATGACTCTTGACTTGTAAAGTTTGCAGTTGTTTTTCGAGTTCTTCAATGCGCGAGAGCAAAGAACGAATCACGGTTGCTTCCACATCGGGTAGCTTTCCATGTTCTAAAGGAGAAAGGCTAGGGTTTTGATTTTGGGAAATAATTCGGCCGGGAACTCCGACAACAGTGCGATCGCTGGGGACATTTTGCAAGACAACCGAACCTGCACCAATACGGACGCGATCGCCAATTTGCAGATTACCTAAAACTTTCGCACCCGCCCCAATCACTCCATTTTTGCCCACCGTGGGATGACGCTTACCAGTTTCTTTACCAGTTCCGCCAAGGGTAACGCCCTGATAAATCAGCGTATAGTCGCCTACGATCGCAGTTTCGCCAATGACAACACCCATTCCGTGGTCGATAAACACACCCTCACCAATCTCTGCACCTGGGTGAATTTCAATACCTGTTAAAAATCGCCCCAAATGAGAAATTAAGCGAGGGATAAAACTCACACCTCGACAATGTAACCAGTGAGCAAGACGATGCAAACAGAGTGCGTGCAATCCAGGGTAGCAAAACACCACTTCTAACCAATTACGTGCTGCTGGATCGCGCTCAAAAATAATGCGAAAATCACTCAATAATGGCTCAAAAAAAATGCCAGAGAGGAGATTTTTCAGTATGGATGTACGGGCAGAATCCTGCGTTTTGGTACTTGGGCGTAGGCGTTCGCGTAGCGTCTCGTAGAGAAGCCCGTCGGAGACATCGCTAATACTTTCTAAAGACTGTTGCATCGGTAATGTCTATCTGGTAAAAGAGTCATCTGCTATTTTTATGCTTATATCAGGTGACTTCCAACTCGATATAAAACCCAATGCTGATTGGATTTATTGGATTGATTAAGGTTGTACTCAAACGCCAAAACCCCCACTCAAGATAAACTAAAAATTTGTCTTGGGTTAGGGGCGCTAGTATTTAATGATGGGGGTACTAGTATTTTTGGGACAGGGTTTAAGAATTTCTGTGTTCGCTACAAGAAACTTTACCTGTAAGCCTTTGCTAAGATTTAATCAAGACATTTTGCAATATATTAAGCTGTACTCAGATGCACTCAAATATGAGTTTGATAAGGCTACAAATTGAGTTTCTGTATATGCTACTACTATTAGTATCCTATTATTTGGTTAGGCGAAAGACAGGTTTCTTTATTTTCTTTTATGATTTGCTGTCTGTATGTATATATACGTTTCAAAATATAGTTATCGCTCATAGTGAATATCTTATTATATAGATGTGTTGAAGGAAAGCATTTCAATGAGTGCAAATATATCTGCTTGCCAAATTTATAATTAAGCTGTTACGCATTTAATGATGACTGGTGACTGATGACTGATGACTGATGACTGGTAACTGATGACTGATGACTGTTGACTGGTGACTGATGACTGATGACTGATGACTGATAACCGTCAACCGTCAACCGTCAACCATCAACCGTCAGCAACTTCAAACAGAATAATTTATTTCTTAGAGTTCGCTAATGACTCATTAGTAACTTTCATTATTTTTTCAATTGTTCTAAATAAACAGCAACCTCTATCATTATGCTGTTACATCTTTGTTAAGAATAGTTACAGCTTATTAACACAAGGAAATATTTCTTATGCCAGTTGGAATTAATAAGAATGCACCACATCAGGTTGTAATCGTTGGTGGTGGTTTTGGTGGATTGTATGCAGCAAAGGCTTTGAATGCAGCGAATGTAAATGTTACTCTCATTGATAAACGTAACTTTCACCTATTTCAGCCGCTTTTATATCAAGTTGCCACAGGTACGCTATCACCTTCTGATATTTCCGCACCATTGCGATCTGTATTTAGCAAAAGCAAGAATACAAAGGTATTGTTGGGAGAAGTAAATGATATTGATCCAAAAGCGCAACAAGTTATTTTGGGTGATGAAGTAGTACCTTATGATACTTTAATTGTTGCCACAGGTGCTAACCATTCCTATTTTGGTAAGGATAACTGGGAAGAAGTTGCTCCTGGTTTAAAGACTGTGGAAGATGCCATAGAAATGCGTCGCCGGATATTTGGCGCATTTGAAGCAGCAGAAAAAGAAACTGATCCTGAAAAACGCCGTGCTTGGTTGAGTTTTGTGATTGTAGGGGGTGGCCCGACTGGTGTAGAATTAGCGGGTGCGATCGCAGAATTGGCATACAAAACTCTCAAAGAAGATTTCCGCAGCATCGACACTTCAGAAACGAAGATTTTGCTATTACAAGGGGGCCCTCGCATCCTCCCACACATGGCGCCAGAGTTATCGGCATCAGCAGCAGTATCTTTGCAAAAGTTGGGTGTAGAACTGCACACTCACACCAGGGTGACAAATATTGAAGGTGATATTGTTACTTTCAAGCAAGACAATGAATTTACAGAAATTGCCTCAAAAACTATATTGTGGGCAGCAGGTGTCCAAGGTTCGCCAATGGGGAAAGTCTTAGGAGAAAGTACAGGTGTAGAGCGCGATTACTCTGGGCGTGTAATTGTAGAACCTGACTTGTCTATCGAGGGTTATGACAACATTTTCGTAATTGGAGATTTAGCCAACTTCTCCCATCAAGATGCTAAACCTTTACCTGGTGTTGCACCCGTAGCTAAACAACAAGGAGAGTATGTAGGTAAACTAATTCAACGACGGCTTCAAGGTAAGACTTTGCCACAATTTCATTACAACGATGTGGGTAGTTTAGCGATGATTGGGCAAAATTTAGCTGTTGTAGATTTAGGCTTAATCAAACTCACAGGTTTTATTGCTTGGGCATTTTGGCTATTAGTTCACATCTACTTCTTAATCGAGTTTGACACTAAATTACTAGTAGTATTTCAGTGGGCGTGGAATTATATCACTCGTAATCGTCGCTCTAGATTGATTACAGGGCGAGAAGCTTTTGTAGAACCAAAAACTGTTAATGATAGGGTGCAAGAGCCTTCTGTGACATCTCTGTAACTTCAGGTATCATAAGCTTAGTCAACGATAGTACAAGGGGCTATTAGAATGATCAGTGCAGTGTAGTGGAAAATCTTGGGCAAAGATTAGCTGTTCCAGGAAAAGAATATGGGGATGAAATACCGCCCTCAGCAATTTTGGCAATTTGGCGTTTCATGACTTCGAGTTGCAGTTTTAATGGAGATATCAACACAACGGGACAGTAAAGAAGTTGTACGAGGGATAAGGTAAAACTTTCCGCTTCTCGTGTCCCAGCTATGCCAGTTGTCAAATGAGTGCTGTAGAAATGCTCTACATAAATGATACAGCACTCACCAGAGTTCAGTTCCCGCTCTACAACTGGCTAGAAATCAACAAAACCAAATATAGCCGAGATAGCAAAACCGCTGAAGAGAATTACATTTTAGAAACTCCTGAACGATGTGGCGATCGCTATATCCCATTTTTTGGTAACTTACTGTTAGTTTCCGGCTGTTGAACAAGGCGAAGTTACTTAAATTCCTGGCGAACAGGTATTGCCAGAGCTACGTTCTAGGAGTAACTTCAGCTACGCTAAAATTAAGACGGTTTAAGCAAGGTATGGGTAGGCAATTGAGCAATGGCAACAGAAACAATTACTCTGCAAATTCCAGAAATACTCTATCAGCGTTTAGTTAACACTGCCCACGCGCAACGTCGCCCCATTGAAGAGGTAATAGTTCATGCTTTGCAAGTAGGTAGTCCTCCAGAATGGGATGATGTACCAGAGCAATTCCAAGCTCACCTCGCGGCTTTAGATAAACTAGATGACAATAGTTTGTGGCAAATTGTCCGCAGTCGTAAAACAGCAGAGCAAATGGAGCGATACAACTTTCTGCTGGAATCTAACTCTAGTGGTAACATTACAGATGCACAACAATTGGAACTCATAAAACTGCGTCACGAAGCTGATAGTTTTATGCTTTGTAAAGCCCAAGCTGCTGAGGAAGTTTTACAGGATTTTAGTTCACTGTTACCATCACTTTCACCAGTACAACCAACTCAGCCAGTAGTTGTAACTCAATCATCATCATCATTCTCTGCTACATTACCTCATCAGCCTCAAACTGGAACATCGCCAGCACCAGTAAAGCCAAAAGTAGCGCTACAAAAACCATCTAGACAAAATATTAATTGGATAACAAGATTCTTGGTAGGTGCTGCTATTACAATAGTTGGAACTCAAATATATGGTTATGTTCGCTATAGCTTGTTTCTAACTAATCCCATATCTATAATTGCCAGCATACCAAGCGGAGTTTTATTACAAAAAACCATCATAGTGAAGCCTGAAGAGGTTTGGTCTGTTGCCATTAGCCCAGATGGCAGAACCCTTGTTAGTCATGGTGATGAAACCAATATCAAAATTTGGCGGCTAAAGTAGTGAGTGCTGAGTTCGCTGTTTTAAGTATTTAGCTGAAAACACAAAAAATAAGTAAAATTTACCAACAACACAGCATGATTAATCCTGATTATTCTCTTGCCGGATTCTTTGAGCGATTGACAGGTATTAGCAAGCGATTAATCAAGATTATCTAGGTCTATGCCAAGCGATATCAAATGACAAGCCGCTACGCGTCTACGCAATTTTTCTGCATACCAATTTGTAATCGAGAAAAATTAACTTAAACTAAAATCAAGATGACTTGCTCTTAAATCTGGACAAAACTATGGTTAATACTTATGACGACATTTTCAATACTGCACTGTCCTTACCTCCAGGGTTAAGAGCAATGCTTGCTGAACATTTATTTAAAAGTCTTGATGCTGAAAATCAAGCAGAAATAGATGCTATTTGGGCAGAAGAAGCAGAGAAAAGATTTCAAGCTGTTGAACAAGGCGAAGTTAATTTAATTCCTGGTGAACAAGTATTGCGAGAGCTACGTTCTAGGAGTAAGTAATGGCTTATAATTTTCATCCTGATGCCAAACAGGAATTAGATGATGCTGTTGCTTACTATGACAATATCAGCCGCGACATGGGAGACGCATTTATTGCCGAAGTTGAACGCACTCTCAATCGTATTGAACAGTTCCCACAAACATGGACTCAATTATCAAAGAATACAAGACGCTGCCGCATAGCCAGTTTTCCCTGTGGGATAATTTATGCCATCAAAGAGCAGCAAATTTTAATAGTTGCAATCATGCACCTTCAGCGTCAGCCAAATTACTGGACTAATAGAATCTGAATAAGTAGCTTAATCAAGATTATCTGAATCTATCTCATCTCAGTTCTATGATAGAAACAAGCCACTCTATGGTTTAACTTATGTCTTCCCCTGTCCTGGAAAACCCTACGACTGCTGAGACTTCCTATGTTCTTTTATACAATGTCAGTTGGGAACAGTTAGAACAGCTTGATGTCACCCTTGCAGGAACAAGCGCACGACTAACTTATTTAGATAATATTCTCGAAATTATGTCCCCACTTTCTGACGACCACGAGGACAGTAAAAAAACTCTGGCGATGTTGCTGGAAGTCTATATGCGGACGAAAAAGATCCGGTTTTATGGACGGGGAAGTGCAACCATCGGTAAAAAGTCAGACAAAACGCGACGGGAACCGGATGAGTCTTATAATTTAGGGGCAAAAAAACCTATTCCCGATTTAATTTTGGAAATAACTGTCACGAGTGGCGGAATTAATAAGCTAGAAATTTATCAGCGGTTGCGAGTACCTGAAGTTTGGTTTTGGGAAGATGGTTTGTTATCAGTTTATTGTTTGCAAGGTGACAGCTATATAAAAGTCTCTAAAAGTACTTTATTGCCTGATTTGGATTTGGATTTATTAGCCCAATATGCGAGAATGGCTGACCAATATGATGCTGTGACTGAATATAGTCAGATAATAACTAAAGTAA
Source organism: Nostoc sp. CHAB 5834 (assembly GCA_020829485.1). The sequence continues at coordinate 43,773 of JAIVFU010000030.1, forward strand.
CCTGAACTAAAATTATTAGCAGTAAATTTGCAACTGCCAAGACTCCTTAATGGAGTTCAAAGGCTCATTAACGAGTATCAAAGGCTCATTAATGGAGTCCAAAGACTCATTAATGGAGTTCAAAGGTTCATTAATGGAGTTTAAAGACTCATTAATGAGTATCAAACACTCATTAATGGAGTCCAAAGGTTCATTAATGGAGTTCAAAGACTCATTAATGAGTATCAAAGACTCATTAATGGAGTTCAAAGCCTCATTAATGAGTATCAAAGACTCAAGAACCAGATGCAGCTTTAGTCGGTCTACCTTTGATAGCCTTAAAGCGTTCGCCTAACTGTTCAGCGACAGTCTTTAAACCTGGAGTCTTTTTTGATGCAGTCTTCACGTAATCATAAACAGTCAAACTGCTAGTCATCGCTTCACTACCGACTGCCATTAGGGTATCATCTACTTGTTCGGTGAGTTGCTGCATTGAGATTAAAAGTTCGGTAAGCGCAGCAGCTAATTGATAATCTTGAACCAGTTCCTCAACGTCAAAAGTTGCTGGAAGGATTTCGCGGTTAGACTGAGCAGCAGTGATGCTATTGTTTACAAAGGCTAGGCTTTTGTCGCCCATTTTTACTAACTTCCGCCGTTCTTCAGTGCTGAGAGTAATTAGGAAGGGTAGCTTTTGTTGGACTGTCTGTAGCGCGGCTTTAATTTCTTGGATATCTTGTGGCGAAAGGGAGGCTGCAATATTTTGATAAGCCATTATATATTTACCTTGGGAGTTCTAGTGGTGAAGTAGCAATAGTTGCTAAGTATATAATTCCCATTGGTAAGCGCGATCGCACATCATAACTTATTTATTTATCTGTTTTAGCGCTGATGCTGAGGGATACTGACCAGATGTAATCAAAGCTTGTCGTTCTATAATGCGATCGTCGCTGTTAAAATCTAGGATACGTGCAGTCACTTCACCGATGTCTGTTTGATGCTGAATTACAGCCTCATCTAGTCGAAAATGATCGCCCCAAAAGTCTCTGCGTGGGTTAAAAAAACGCACAAGTTCGCCAGTTTGCCAATTAATTGACCCCAAATCCGTCCCTTTTTGCAGGTTACAGAAAATACAGGCATAGCAGAGATTATCTGCTGTTGTAGCGCCGCCGTGTTTGACACTGATTATATGGTCAACTTGAAAACCTAAGCCGTCTAATTCTGGATATAAACAATACTCGCATAGATGGGCGGCGCGATCGCTAACTAAACGCCGCAGTTCTGCATTAATATATAGACGACGCATTTTGAATACTTACTTAGGGTTAATATACTGGTGAGCTTTTGCTTTTGCCAACCTCATAATATGCTCTAGCGTGAGGAAATGATCTAACTCTCGCTGGTCACTTCCTGTAAGACCTTCAGTTTTTGCGCGGTAAACGAGATCCTCTAAACGGTCTTTGGCTGCATCCGAGAGTTTGAAATCGATAACGCTTTGGGGAGTAGTGCCAGCAGCAATAAACTCTATAATTTCATCGTAGACTTTGGCTGTATTTATAGATGTAGTCATGAGATTACCTATTTTTATTTAATTTTACTAATTTACAACGTTACTTTTAATGACTTTCCTAATGTTTTTGGCTCTGGTAGAGTTTCACCGTCAGCCAAAGATGATTCAATCAGCATCTCTAAAACTTCCTGAGCATTTTTCAAAGCTTCTTCATAAGTCTCTCCGTGAGTGTGACAAAATTCTCCCCATTCAGGAAGACTGACAACAAAACACTCATCTTCATCAGACCACTGAATAATAATTGTGTAGTAAGAATTCATTCTTTTTCTCTTGCTTATCTATGCAACTTCCAAAGATTTTCCTAGCGTCTTAGGCTCCGGTAGAGGTTCACCATCAGCCAAAGATGACTCAATTAGCATTTCTAAAACTTCTTGAGCATTTTTCAGAGCATCTTCGTAAGTCTCTCCGTGAGTGCAAGGCTGCATTATATGCGTAAACTCAGGTAAGAAAACCACATAACATTGGTCTTCCTCTGACCATTGAATCACGATTGTATATTTCATTCTTCTGTCTCCTCGTCTTCTTCCATTTTATTTAGTTCTTCTAGTGCTTCATTGACTTGTTTTTCTAAATAAGGTTTAGCATCGCTACCATCTTTACCAGCAATGATGATAGCTTTAGGCAATTGCGGATGCATCCATTTACTGTGGCTACCCTTTGCAGGTTTATAAGTAAACCCTGCTTGCAGCAACAAGCTTTTGAGTTCTCTAATTTTCTTGGGCATAACCTCAGCTTGCGTTTTTATTCTTAACTTTGAGAATCTTGCTTGCTTTTATTTGCTTGCTCAATGCGCTGCCTAATTGCTTCTTCTGCAATGCGAATATTTTCTTCTATTGGCGTACCATCTTCAGCTACCATTGGCCCGTACCATGTTGCTTCCGAGTCAGGAGGATTACGGCGACTAAACAAGACACGAATAGCCTCATCATCATCTCGGTGTGCAACTATATAAGCTTTTAATTCTTTGTTAGTCATTGCTTCAAAGTTCGGTTTCATTCAAAAACCTCCAGAGTCCACTAGGGGGTACGATAATTTAAATATTCTCGCTTGCCAAAATATACACATCTCTAGTTTGGATTTGAAACCGAAACAGGTGGATATCTTTGTAAGTGTTTGATAACATTTGGCAGACTCGCACACAGGCGCTTGTTCATTGGTTGGGTTTATTGTCTGTTCCTCAATTGTGACATAGATAATAGTAAGCTTTTTGGCATATACTCAGCTTACATTTACCCTTCCAACTGCTTTAACTTCTTCTGAGCAAATTCCCGCACTTGCTCATCGGGGTCATTCTCTGCGCGATCGCGCAACAGTGGTAAAGTCTGGGGATGCTGAGGAAATTGCTTGATAATTATCTCTAGTGCAATGCGCCGAGGATTGGGTTTAAACCAAGGATTATGGCTACCTTTAAAGGCATTATCGACAGCGCAGTGATAGTAGATTTCAAGCAACTCAGGTTGATATTTAAAGTGTTGAGCTAATTCTCGGACTGCTGCACCTCGCACATCTTCGTGATCATCCTGGGTAGCGCGTTCTTTGAGCCAGGTTTTGGTTTTGGTGTCCGGGTCATCTTTGAAGTTCTGGGCTAATGCCCGGACTGCTGCACCTCGCACATCTTCGTGATCATCCTGGGTAGCGCGTTCTTTGAGGATGGATTTGGTGTCGGGGTCATCTTTGAAGTTTTGGGCTAATTCTCTGACTGCTGCACCTCGCACATCTTCGTGATCATCTTGGGTAGCGCGTTCTTTGAGGATGGATTTGGTGTCGGGGTCATCTTTGAAGTTCCGGGCTAATGCCCAGACTGCTGTACCTCGCACATAGCTGTTATGCTCCTGGGTAGCGCATTTTTTGAGGATGGATTTGGTGTCGGAGTCATCTTTGAAGTTCTTCGCTAATTCTTGAACTGCTGTACCTCGCACATCTTCGTGATCATCTTGGGTAGCGCGTTCTTTGAGGATGGATTTGGTGTCGGGGTCATCTTTGAAGTATTTAGCTAATTCTTGAACTGCTGTACCTCGCACATCTTCGTGATCATCTTGGGTAGCGCGTTCTTTGAGGATGGATTTGGTGTCGGAGTCATCTTTGAAGTTCTCGGCTAATTCTTGGACTGCTACACGTCGCACATAGCTGTTATTATCCTGGGTAGCACGTTCTTTGAGCCAGGTTTTGGTGTCGGGGTCATCTTTGAAGTTCTGGGCTAATTCTTGGACTGCTACACGTCGCACATAGCTGTTATTATCCTGGGTAGCGCGTTCTTTGAGCCAGCTTTTGGTGTCAGGAGATTCTTTGAAGTGCTTCGCTAATTCTTGGACTGCTGCACCTCGCACATAGCTGTTATTATCCTGGGTAGCGCGTTCTTTGAACCAGCTTTTGGTGTCAGGAGATTCTTGCAAGGTCGTTGCAATTGCTGTGACTGCTTGAGTGCAAATTTCCCTAACTAGCCTATTTTCTTTTATTATATATGGGTGGGGGTCGTAATAGTACCAGAGGTCATATTTAGTTAAATCTTTAAGCTTGTCAAGTAATTTATTAGCAGTTGATGCGATCGCCGAGCGATTTCTCACCTCTACAAGACATTTAGCCGCTAAAAATAGATTAACAAACTTTTCCTCTTCTCCATCTTGCGCCATTAAATAATCAAGAATCTCCCCAACAAATCTTGGCTCAATCATTCCCGCAATTAGCAGCAACACTTCATGCCAACTTTCATCTTGCCAGTGTTTGCCAAAAACTTCATTCTTAAGTTCCTCAATAGTCAGCGTTTGCGTTTCTTTAAACTGCCAGACAAACTCCCAAGCACAGAAATATTCTAAAAAAGTCCGATGCACAAAAGCATAGTAATCCGCACCCAGGAAACATAACATAAAGTTGCGAGTCCGCAGTTGATTAATCATCACCCGCGCAGCTTCTCTGGGTTTATCAAATTCTATAGTTTTGAGATAATCAGTCAGCACTTTGACTAAATCATTTTCATTAATCAAATTACCAGCCAAACCTTTCTCACCAGTTTGCATAAGATAAGCAACCTGACGCAGCATCGCTTGCTTATCTTTATAATCAAGAGTTTTGGGATCTAACCTCTTATCTTCCATCAAAGCGCGTTCCACATCCCATTGATGTAGCAGTACCCGTGATGCTTGATCGTAAAGTGTAGCTCTATCTCTTGGTAGCTCTTGATTACGATTAAGAATTGCCATCATCGTCAACAGCAGAGGATTTCCCGCCAATTCTGCAATAGATTTGGAAGCTGCAATTCCTCTTTGTAGCCGTTCCCGTTTTCTTACCTTATCAACTGCATCGGTAAAAGTTAACTCATGCCAACGGTAGATAAAATCCTGAATTTGTTCTGAGTCTAAATCTTGTAAGATAAAGTGGCGAAACTCAGCATTAAGCAATCGTTGCGGTTTATAGCTAATAATCCGAGAAGTGACAATTACCTGCACATCAGGATAGTCATTAGTAAAACGATGAATATCAGTAATTACATCCTCTCGCTTACCAGGGTCAAATACCTCATCTAACCCATCAAACATCACTAAGGCATTACCAGCTTTTAATTGTTTATCTAGTTCAAGCTGACTGAGATGAGCAATTGCACCACTACATTTATGAAAGAATTCTAGAAAATTATTGCACTCTTTATCTTCCCGTCGCCGCATATAAGTGCGTAATTCAATTAGCAACGGAATTGGTAATGAGATAACATTATCCAGTGGAGACTCCGCCCAATTCAAAGCCAGAAATTGCAAAAATGTAGATTTACCTGAACCAGGATCGCCCAAAATCACAATATATTTATAATCTTGCTTTTTATTGACAACATCTAAAACTGAACGGATCGGCTGTTCCAAATAAACCCGTTTGTGGCGTTCTAATTCTTCTAATTCAACTTCCGCTTCTACTTGGTTACATTCTCGCAGCCGTCTAAGATGTTCTTTAGGCAGTTCGTGAACTTGTGCTAAAACTTGATGAGTTTCCCGGACATTTTGAGCAGTAAAAATCCGCCATAATTTCAGTTCGTTATAGGCATAGCCGCTAGTATCTAAGCTGTCTAACTTGACATTGCCATAGCGTTCACAGATTCCTTCTTGATATTTAACTAAATTAAAATCTACAATAACACCAGCAATTTCTTTTGTATTTATTTCAATATCAGATAACTTTTGTAATTCTAGGATATGGTGTAATTCTTTTGAATCTAAAAGAAGTTCTTGGACTTGTGTCAAATACTGTTCTGTAATTGATTGCCAGTTAAACTTAGATGGCAGAGGTTTTAATTGCAGCCTATTCCAACTATCTTCTAGAGTTTTAGCGTCTAGAGATTCACAATTAATATCAAAAGCCTGACCAAGATTTTCTGTAACCGACTTATCGCTGATAAATTTATGGATGTCTGTGGTGTACTCTTTAATCTCAGCTTCAGCAAGTTTGCAACGAACTTTTAACTGCTGCTGCATGAGTTGCAAAAATTCCTTTAACGCTTTACCAGCAGCAATTTCTATGTCTTCCTGCTTCAGTTTCTGGAAAATCTTACCAGGGATGCCTTTTAATAAATCTTTAGCCCAATCTTTAGCAGCATCTTTGGCTAAGTCTTCCAAAATGGGTTTAAAAATCAACCCGGCAGCCTGAGTTACACCCCAAATAGCTAACCAGTCCAGCATAATACTCGCTTCTGTTGAGAGTTTGATTACGAGTATATACATTAGCTTGAGTAATGTTTCCAGATTTTGGGGTGATTGCGGAAATATTACAGGTATCTAAGAACCTCTCTCTAAATCTCTCTCCTAAAAGGAGAGAGACTTTGAATTTTTCCCCCTTCCCGTGTCGGGAAGGGGGTTAGGGGGTTAGGTTTCGCGTTGGTTTTTTAGATCGATCAATTGTTAACCAGGATGTCTACGATGGTCACTAAGCTTGTCGAAGTGCGGGTTACGCGTGTGCAATTTTCCCACTGCACTCTCACTTTTGCTACAACCATGAGCCGCCGCTAGTTCTTGTAAGGGATATGTGCTATCAATCACTATAGTAATTTTGCTAGATTCAATTTATTCTTTGAGAAAAACCAAGTTTTCAGTGTTGGGTTTTTCAAACACCAATTTGGCTTTTTGATGGGGGAATAACGCTGTTCAAGCTTTCTACATAATGGTTTCGGGGCTAGTTATGGTGGTGATAATTCCGTTAAGTTTGAGGAATTTTTTGGTTGGAAAGAGCGATCGCTCTGCCTTTGTTTGTAACTTTCGCTTCACCCATTTTTTGATGAGTTAAGAAAAATAAAAGTACATAAAGATATTTGAAGTATTTTAAAAAACTAGTACCTCTGAGTTAACTTTGCTCAAACTCCAGGTAGAATCGGCTAGCCGAGAGTTACGTGTAATATAAATCACTACAACGTTATAGGGAAGTTCAAAATGGTTGCATTTGCTTTAAAACCAACACAGATAATTGGTGGCATATTATCCGCATCGCTACTGAGTCTGATGTCCTTAGAGGTTCTTACCACCCCAGCCTTTGGCAACCCGCCTGCTGCGTCTGTTCAGACCAAGCTGAAAGTGCCTAGTACAATGACCTCTGCGCCCTTTAATACTAACCGTTACTTGAAAGTGCCACCCAATTTCTCCGTCTCTGTTTATGCTCGCATTAACAAAGCTCGCTTTATGGCAGTTGCTCCCAACGGGGATCTTCTCGTGTCACAGCCCAGTACAGGTAAAGTGTTAATTGTCCGCCCCAATGGCAGCAAAGACCCAATTATTTCTGACTTCGTGACCGGTCTACGCAGGCCACACGACATTGTGTTTCATAAGATTGGCAACACCACATACGTTTATATCTCTGAGACTCATCAAATTAACCGCTTTATCTACAAATCTGGAGATCGAATCGCCAAAAATCGTCAAATCGTTGTAACTGGTTTACCAGACAACAGCACATCGGAACTCAAAGGCTCCTATGGGCATGAACTAAAAAATATCGCACTTGATTCCAACCACAAACTGTACGTGTCAATCGCCTCTACGTGCAATGCCTGCAAAGAAGATACTGTCAGTACCCCAAAGCGTGGTGCGATTTACCAGTACAACGCCAATGGAACCAATCAGCGGCTTTTTGCCCAAGGTTTACGTAATGCCGAAGGATTAGCATTCTTACCTGGCACAAATGACCTTTGGGTAGTCGTTAATAATCGAGATAACATCGCCTATCCGTTCAACGATAGCAGTGGCAATTACGGTAAGATTATTCCCTCTTATGTAGACAACCACCCACCAGAGGAGTTTACGAAAGTCCGAGATGGCGGCAACTACGGCTGGCCATTCTGCAACCCCAATCCTGACACGTCAACTGGCCTCAACAATATGCCGTTTGACCGGGACTATGAGTTCAATCGTGATGGAGGTGTTAATTGCAATGCAATGGACAGAATTAACAAGGGTATTCAAGCCCATTCGGCTCCCTTGGGATTAACATTCTTACAAAATACCAGGTTTCCCAGCCTGTACTCAAGTGGGGCAGTGACGGGGCTGCATGGTTCATGGAATCGGCAAAAGAAAACGGGCTACAAAATAGCTTACTTTCCCTGGAACAGTAGAACAAATACTCTAGGACAGGAGATGGATTTGGTCAACGGTTGGCTAATTCCAACAACGCAAGAAGTCTGGGGACGACCGGTGGATATGGTGGTTGATAATCAAGGTAATTTGTTAATTTCGGATGACTACAGTGGGACTATCTACAAGCTCTCCTATTTATTATCCGACATCAAAAAGTGATTCACCTGTGCTGCTTTTGGCAAATTGTCCTCCAATCAACTAGAAGCAGCAATCGCAATTTTCCCTATTGCACGCCCATCGCTATAAGCATGAGCCGCCGCTAGTTCCGATAATGGATATGTGCGATCAATCACCACACGAATTTTACCCGCTTCAATCAATTCTTTGAGATAACCCAAATCTTGAGTGTTGGGTTTTTCTAGGATAAATTTCGCTTTTTGACCGGGAAGAAACGCTGTTAAGACGCTCTCTAACAAAACTTCGGGGCTGGGTAATGTGGTGATATAAATTCCGTTTGGTTTGAGGACTCTTTTGGTTTGTGAGAGCGATCGCTTACCCACTGCATCAAAGATAATGTCATACTGCACTGTATCTTGGGTGAAATCTTGCTGCGTATAATCAATCACGCGGTCTGCTCCCAAAGATTGGGGGATGGCTATCATAACTAAGATTTTTTCACGCTTGGTTTGATTGTAGCTAAATGACACTCTGACAATTCAGCGGTATCTGGAAAACCTCTCTCTAAATCTCTCTCCTAGAAGGAGAGAGACTTTGAATTTTCCCCCTTCCCGCGACGAGTTGGGGGTTAGGTTTTTCGCTAAGGTTTGTAGTGAGCAATTCAGAAAAATCATTGCGATCGCTCAATCATGTTAGATTATAGTTTGTTGTTTCTCTTAAACACAAAATCTGAGAGTTTCTTATCCATCTCCTCATTGTGGGAATGAAAAAAAAGAACTGAAAAGTTAAGTTTTTTGAAAATTATGTGCAGCAAGACATCTATTCCCACTAGCTTATATGGCTTATCAGACAAGGCTTAAAGGCATAATTGAACATCATTGTCAAAGAAAAATTAAAAGAATATGAAGTGCATTTTTACCCTCAAAAAAATGATATGTTAGATACAGAATTCAATTTCGCGCGTTTATGGAGTAAAACAATATAGATTACTTCAGGTTTTCACCGTCAAACCCTTGGCATCTCTTGCTTTTAACGCAAATTGAGGGCAATGTGAGTACACATTTAAATAACCAAAACCCTGTCGCAAGTAGATTAAATTCTTTGCTGTAATTGGGTTGTGGCTGAGTACAAAGAAATCCTGAACCCCTATCTATAAACACTAGAACCCCAACCAAAAAATACTAGAACCCCTACCCGAAAAAAACTTTTTTAATTCTTGTAATGCTTGAAGAATTAGGGTTTTTAGTATTTGAGTACAAACGTAATAAATCCAATAAATTCTATCCTAGAGAGACGCACGGTTTGGCTAGGAGACGGCTGCTATAAATCTTATATCGCCAATCACCTAACGCTCTGAAACAAAACGAAGCGAAAAGTGAGTGGAGGGATGACATAGCACCAAGCCTGAAGTGAAAAGAAGTCGCGGCTGTAAGCACAAATTCTACCCAAGAACCGAACCTTGACACACCAGCCGAACATCACATATCTATCGCCTGCCTTACTTGAAAACAAGTCACCCGAACCCAAGGGTTTGCAGGCAGTGTGAAAGACGCGACTTCAATTCCTGGGCATAGAGAGTAGCAACAGCATCTCCCACAGTGGCAGCCAAGTCCACCGACCTTTTGCGAAACTCAATGACATCACCGTCTACACGACTCCTCAACTCCAACGCTACGGAATCGACAACCCAAGCAAAATCCGGTGGTTGCGGCTGCGACAGCACCACCAGCGCCACCGTGGAAAGGGACGAAAAGCTCCAAGAACGCATTGCTAAACATCCCTGCTACAGCGAAGACGCTCATCACCACTACGCCCGGATGCACGTTGCAGTTGCTCCCGCTTGCAACATTCAATGCAACTATTGCAACCGCAAATATGACTGCGCTAACGAAAGCCGTCCTGGAGTAGTTAGCGAATTGCTAACACCAGAACAAGCAGCACACAAAGCTTTGGTCATTGGCGGCAAGATTCCTCAAATGACAGTTGTAGGAATTGCCGGCCCTGGCGACCCTCTGGCGAACCCAGAAAAGACTTTCCGCACATTTGAGTTGATTGCAGAGCAAGCACCAGACATCAAGCTGTGCTTATCAACCAATGGTTTAATGCTGCCAGACTACATCGATCGCATTAAACAATTAAATATAGATCACGTTACGATCACCATTAACATGGTAGATCCAGAGATCGGTGCATTGATTTATCCTTGGGTTCACTACAGACGCAAGCGTTATAGAGGTCTTGAAGGCGCAAGAATCCTCCACGAAAGACAGATGGAAGGATTACAAGCCCTGAAAGATGCTGATATCTTGTGCAAAGTTAACTCCGTAATGATTCCCGGAATTAATGACCATCACTTAGTCGAAGTGAATCGAGTCATTCGTGAGAAAGGTGCATTCTTGCACAACATCATGCCATTGATTTCTGCACCAGAACATGGCACACACTTTGGTTTAATCGGTCAACGCGGCCCTACACCCAAAGAACTCAAAGAAGTTCAAGATAACTGCTCCGGTAACATGAAAATGATGCGTCACTGTCGCCAGTGTCGTGCCGATGCAGTCGGATTATTGGGAGAAGACCGCAGCCAGGAATTTTCCAAAGAGAAGTTCTTGGAAATGACTCCAGATTATGACATGGAGAAACGTCAAGAAGTTCATGACGGTATTGAGAAGTTTAAAGAAGAACTTAAAGTAGCCAAAGACAAGGCGCTTGCCGGCAAGAAATTTGCCAACAGTCCTAAAGTCCTCGTTGCAGTAGCAACCAAAGGCGGCGGATTGGTTAACCAACACTTCGGTCATGCGAAAGAATTCCAAATTTACGAAGTGGGTGGGGACGAAGTTCGCTTTGTCAGCCATCGCAAAATTGACCAATACTGCCAAGGTGGATACGGCGAAGAAGCTTCTTTTGAGCATATTATGAAAGCGATCGCAGATTGCAAAGCAGTTCTAGTTTCCAAGATTGGTAACTGTCCTCAAGAAAAATTGCAAGAAGCTGGAATCAAGACTATTGAAGCTTACGACGTGATTGAAAAGGTTGCTTTAGAGTTCTACGAGCAATACGTTAAGGAATTAGGGAATAGGGAATAGGGAATAGGGAGTAGGGAGTAGGGAATTTCAATATTCACCACTCCCCACTCACCACTCACCACTCCCCACTCCCCACGCCCAAAAGGAGAATAATCATGGCTTACCAAATTCTTACTAGCCAGTGTATTTCCTGCAATCTCTGTCTAACGGTATGTCCCACAAATGCAGTTAAAGTGGTTGACGGACAGCACTGGATTGACCCTGAACTTTGTACAAACTGTATTGGTAGCATTCATACCGTGCCTCAGTGTAAAGCTGGTTGTCCCACCTGCGACGGTTGCGTTAAGCAGCCTAGCGATTATTGGGAAGGCTGGTTTGCCAATTACAACCGCGTAGTCGCTAAATTAACAAATAAACAAGATTACTGGGAACGTTGGTTTCAAAGCTATTCCCAGAAATACTCGGAACAGTTGCAAAAACGCCAACCCCAAAAAATGGCAGCAGAAGCTTAAGGGACTTCCAAATAAAAAACACTCAACTTTTCTTGTGGGGTGGGCGACACGAGTGCCCGTGACAAAGGGCGGACAAGATGTCCACCCGACAAGATTGGATAATTTATTTCTTGGTAATCCCTAAATAATTCGTAATTCGTAATTGAAGACAACAATGCAAAATAACTGCATCTATCTTGATAATAATGCTACCACTAAGGTAGACCCGGAAGTTATAGAGGTAATGTTGCCTTACCTCACAGATTATTACGGCAATCCCTCCAGTATGCATACCTTTGGTGGACAAGTCGGTAAAGCAGTGAGAACAGCAAGAGAACAACTTGCAGCCATCCTGGGAGCCGATGAGTCAGAAATTGTCTACACAAGTTGTGGTACTGAGGGAGATAACGCGGCGATTCGAGCTGCACTGTTGGCGCAACCAGAAAAGCGACACATTATCACCACCCAAGTTGAACATCCAGCAGTACTTAATGTCTGCAAACAATTAGAAACCCAAGGTTATAGTGTTACCTATCTATCAGTAAATAATCAAGGGCAGATGGATCTAGATGAACTAGAAGCTTCCTTGACGGGTAACACCGCCTTGGTGACAATTATGTATGCTAACAACGAAACCGGCACGATTTTCCCGATTGAGCAAATTGGGTTGCGCGTCAAAGAATATGGCGCTATCTTCCATGTAGATGCGGTGCAAGCAGTGGGAAAAATCCCCTTGAATATGAAGACTAGCACCATCGATATGTTAACCCTGTCTGGTCACAAGCTGCACGGGCCGAAAGGAATTGGTGCTTTATATATTCGGCGCGGGGTTCGGTTCCGTCCCTTCATGATTGGGGGACACCAAGAACGCGGACGGAGGGCGGGAACAGAGAATGTTCCAGCAATTATCGCCTTGGGCAAAGCTGCGGAACTAGAACTGTTACACTTAGAAGAAGCGATCGCAAGAGAAAGAAAGCTGCGCGATCGCCTGGAACAAACTTTACTCGCTACAATTCCCAATTGTGTAGTCAATGGTGACGTTACGCAGAGATTGCCAAACACCACAAATATCGGCTTCAAGTACATCGAAGGTGAAGCAATTCTACTGTTATTGAACAAATACGGTATCTGTGCATCATCCGGTTCCGCTTGCACCTCCGGTTCTCTGGAACCTTCCCACGTCCTGCGGGCTATGGGCTTACCCTACACAACTTTGCACGGTTCTATTCGCTTCAGTCTTTGTCGCTACACAACCGTTGCCGAAATCGATCAAGTAATAGAGGTAATGCCCAGTATTGTGGAACGTTTACGCGCCCTCTCACCCTTCAAAAATGATGACGCGGGTTGGTTGCAAGGACAGTCATTAGTCATTAGTCATTAGTCATTGGTCATTAGTCATTGGTCATTAGTTTTGGAAAAGTGACAAGTGACAAAGGACGAAGGACAAAGGACGAAGGACTAATGACAAAGGACAAATGACAAAGGACAAAGGACAAAAGTTATGTGGGACTACACCGATAAAGTATTAGAACTGTTTTACGATCCCAAGAATCAGGGAGAAATTGAAGAAACGGGCGAAGCAGGAGTTAAGGTTGCAACGGGTGAAATCGGTAGCATTGCTTGCGGCGATGCTCTGAGATTGCACCTGAAAGTGGAAGTAGAATCTGATAAGATTTTAGATGCTCGCTTTCAAACCTTTGGTTGTACTAGTGCGATCGCATCTTCTAGTGCATTAACCGAAATGGTCAAGGGTTTAACCTTAGATGAAGCTCTGAAAGTGTCCAATAAAGACATTGCAGATTACCTGGGTGGTTTACCAGAAGCAAAGATGCATTGCTCTGTCATGGGACAAGAAGCGCTAGAAGCCGCTATCTATAACTATCGTGGCATACCTCTAGCTACCCACGATGATGATGATGAAGGTGCATTAGTTTGCAGTTGCTTTGGCATCAGCGAGTCTAAGATTCGTCGCGTGATTCTAGAAAATCATCTCACGGATGCCGAGCAAGTAACAAATTATGTAAAAGCTGGTGGCGGATGCGGTTCCTGTCTGGCGAACATTGATGATATTATTAGATCAGTTCAACAGGAATACGCCTCACCTGCTCTCAACAATTACGGCGTAAAAGTTGCCACAGAAATTGTTACATCTAAGGAACGAGCGCTAACAAACGTCCAAAAGATTGCTCTAATTCAAAAGGTTCTTGATGAAGAAGTCAGACCCGTACTCATTGCAGACGGGGGAGATGTAGAACTTTATGATGTAGAAGGCGATCGCGTTAAAGTTGTACTGCAAGGTGCTTGCGGTTCCTGTTCTAGTAGTACAGCAACTCTGAAAATTGCGATCGAAGCCAGATTACAAGATCGTGTCAGCAAGAGCCTTGTAGTCGAAGCAGTTTAGGAATTGCTGTAGGACTTAACGTATTCTACAAATACGCCCTAATATGCATTCAGCCAGGAACAGAAAGTAGGATTTGAACCATATAATTGTCTTTTCATCAATGCTTCAATCCTACCGACAACCGATAGCTTATTTAGCTATAACGGCTAACAGCATATAGGCAAAAAGATTAAGCGCCTACTTGCAAATTTCATCATCCAACTCGCTTCAAAGGAACAGGATATGAGTACATTGTACGACAACATTGGTGGACAACCAGCTATTGAACAAGTAGTAGATGAACTCCACAAACGCATTGCCGCAGACAGCCTCCTCAATCCCATTTTTGCTGGTACAGATATGGCAAAGCAACGTAATCATCTAGTTGCTTTCTTAGCTCAAATATTTGAAGGGCCAAAGCAATACGGCGGTCGTCCAATGGACAAAACCCACGCAGGAATGAATCTACAGCAACCACACTTCGATGCGATCGCCAAGCATCTCGGTGAAGCAATGGCTGTGCGTGGAGTGTCAGCAGAAAATACCAAAGCTGCACTAGATCGCGTCACAAACATGAAGGGCGCTATTTTAAACAAGTAATAGGACTTAAGCATTGATTGTTGACAAATAACAACATCAAGTCCTATGGAATCTTGCAAGCTGAAACACATTATGACGTATTTGTAAATTGCGTATTTTTCTTTGTTCTTTGTCAAAACAAATGACAAAGGACAAAGGACAAAAAATCAAAAGAAAAAAATTTTAACGAGGAAGATCGATGAACTTACTGTCAATAATTTTGGCTGTGGAGCGATCGCCCCCAGCAGGCATTTATGCCAACGCTATCAACGATGCTCTACACGCGCTCACTACTGTCGCTCAACTGGCGTGAACGCAACTGACAAACGCACAGACCCACCAACCAACCAATTGCAGGGAAACACGAATCATGACTGAAGAAAAGATTAGACAGATAGCTTTCTACGGTAAGGGCGGTATCGGTAAATCTACCACTTCCCAAAACACCTTAGCAGCTATGGCAGAAATGGGTCAACGCATCCTCATCGTCGGTTGCGACCCTAAAGCTGACTCCACCCGTTTGATGCTGCACAGCAAAGCTCAAACAACCGTTCTTCACCTCGCCGCAGAACGTGGTGCAGTAGAAGATATCGAACTCGAAGAAGTAATGTTAACCGGTTTCCGTGACGTTCGTTGCGTAGAATCTGGTGGGCCAGAACCCGGTGTAGGTTGCGCCGGTCGTGGTATCATCACCGCCATCAACTTCTTAGAAGAAAATGGTGCTTACCAAAACCTAGACTTCGTATCTTACGACGTATTAGGTGACGTTGTGTGTGGTGGTTTCGCAATGCCTATCCGTGAAGGCAAGGCACAAGAAATCTACATCGTAACATCAGGTGAAATGATGGCGATGTATGCTGCTAACAACATCGCTCGTGGTGTTCTTAAGTATGCTCACACTGGTGGTGTGCGCTTGGGTGGTTTGATTTGTAACAGCCGTAACACTGACCGAGAAATCGAACTAATCGAAACCTTGGCAAAACGGTTGAACACCCAAATGATTCACTTCGTACCCCGTGACAACATCGTTCAACACGCAGAATTGCGCCGGATGACAGTTAACGAATACGCACCAGAAAGCAACCAAGCTAACGAATATCGGACATTGGCTACAAAGATCATCGACAACAAGAATCTATCTATTCCTACACCCATCGAAATGGAAGAACTAGAAGAATTGTTGATTGAATTCGGTATCCTCGAAAGCGACGAAAATACTGCAATGCTGGTTGGTAAGAGTGCTGCTGAAGCTCCTGTAGTATAAATCGCTGCTAATAAATAATGCTCAGTTTAAATTGATGGGTAAGCAAGTTCGTAGTAAGGACTTTAGTCCTTATTTTCTAAGCACTAAAGTGCTTACTACAAACCCTCAAAACTAGCTTGACAAAAAGGAAAAAGGAAGAGTTTCATATCTTCCCTTTTATCCTCTCCCTTGCATCTCCCCCCTAATCTTAGAGGGGACTCCTAGTCCCCCTATGCCCCGATCCTTACGAGTCACAGAGGCTAAATATGACACCTCCAGAAAATCAAAACATCATCGAAGAAAGAAAAGAACTAATTAAAGAAGTTCTAGAGGCTTACCCCGACAAAGCTAAGAAAAAACGGGAAAAGCACTTAAGTGTATACGAAGAAGGTAAGTCCGATTGCGGCGTTAAGTCTAACATCAAATCCCTTCCTGGGGTAATGACCGCTCGTGGTTGTGCTTACGCCGGTTCTAAAGGTGTGGTTTGGGGCCCTATTAAGGACATGATCCACATCAGCCACGGGCCTGTAGGTTGCGGTTACTGGTCTTGGTCTGGTCGTCGTAACTACTACATCGGCACCACAGGTATTGATACCTTTGGTACCATGAACTTCACCTCTGACTTCCAAGAAAGAGATATCGTTTTTGGTGGAGACAAGAAACTTACCAAGCTCATCCAAGAACTTGATGTACTTTTCCCACTCAACCGTGGTGTTTCCATTCAATCAGAATGCCCCATCGGTCTAATTGGGGATGACATCGAAGCAGTTGCTCGGAAGACATCGAAAGAAATTGGCAAGCCAGTTGTACCTGTGCGTTGCGAAGGCTTCCGGGGTGTTTCCCAATCTTTGGGACACCATATTGCTAACGACATGATTCGTGACTGGGTTTTCACCAGAGCAGACCAAGCTAAGAAAGACGGTACACTCAAGTTTGAAGGTACCCCTTATGATGTAGCCGTTATCGGTGACTACAACATCGGTGGAGATGCTTGGGCTAGCCGCATCCTGTTAGAAGAAATCGGCTTGCGCGTAGTCGCTCAGTGGTCAGGTGATGGCACCCTCAACGAAATGTTGATGACCCCCAATGTGAAGATGAACCTCATCCACTGTTACCGGTCGATGAACTACATCAGCCGTCACATGGAAGAAGCTTATGGTATACCCTGGTTGGAATACAACTTCTTCGGCCCCACCAAGATTGCTGAATCTTTACGGGAAATCGCTTCCAAGTTTGACGAAACAATCCAAGCAAACGCTGAGAAAGTTATCGCCAAGTATCAGCCCACAATGGATTCGGTAATTGCTAAGTACCGCCCCCGTTTGGATGGTAAGACTGTTGCCATCATGGTTGGTGGTCTACGTCCTCGCCACGTTGTCCCAGCTTTCCAAGACTTGGGCATGAAGATGATTGGTACAGGTTATGAGTTCGCTCATAACGATGACTACAAACGTACCGCCGGCTACATCGAAAACGGTACCATCGTTTATGACGACGTTACCGCTTACGAATTCGAGGAATTTATCAAAGCCCTGAAGCCTGACCTAGTAGCTTCTGGTGTGAAAGAGAAGTACGTCTTCCAAAAGATGGGTCTACCTTTCCGTCAAATGCACTCTTGGGATTACTCCGAACCTAGCGATGCCTCCGGCGGGCTACGCGCCAACGCTCCTCAACATCATATAATGCAAGGTTTTTTAGCAGCGAGAGAAAAAAGAGCCTATTTCTAGCCTAAATGCAAGTTGCAGCGTTATTTAGGAACAATCTGCTTTGATGCTTTAGATAGTATAACTCTTATGGAGTCTAGTTTTTAGATTTTGCTTAAAGAAAAACTGTAAAACAAAAGACTATTTTAAATGACGATTTTTTAGATTAAATGGTGCGATTTTCTCTAATAATTTTTGAGAATATTGATTTTTTAGAGGCTTCTAATTGACAACATCGTTGTTTGCCTTAGCTAAAAGTCTATGTCGTGATTCAAGCGCATCATTTTTCATTTGTTCATACTCAGCTTTTGACAAGCTTTGCTTCATCCATTCATTTAACTTATCAATTTGAACTCTAGTTGTCCATCTTTCTGGTACTAGATGGTCAAGCCACTTGTGATACCATTCAAGAAATTCTCCACTCAATAAATTTACAGCTATTTTTTCATCAATCCGACTATATTCAACTGCCAATTGTAAGCGCCGAAAAAAGGAAAGAACTAGCCGAATTGGGCGTTTTTCGTCCTCTGATAAACTAGAGTAAAACTCACTAAGATTACTGCTTGTTATGTGGGCAGCGAAGATTTTTGCAGTTTCACTTCGAGCTTGAGATACTTCAACACTAATCAGCTCCTCATGAAAAGAGAATGTTGTATCAACTCGATTCTTCTTTGTTTCTGAATCCGACTGAACTTTGAATTGACTTAGCGCAATAAAATAAGCCAGCAATGCACCAATAATAGTTCCAAAAATATTCGATACAAAGGTGAATAGAAGTTCAGCTTTTTTATCAGGTGTAAGATTGTGAATGGCAGAATAAATTACGACAATCACAATAATTAAAGTGAGTGCAATAGTAGCGATAAACGCAATGGTTCTGAATTTCGGCATTACTTTGAGCTAACCTCTGGAATCTCCTTGAATACCCATATTTGAATATTCTACAGAAAGTTTGCGTCTAATTACCTAATTTGGGGTGGTTATCCAGAATTTTTCCATCTAACATCCCTGTAGTCAATCGCCCCAACTCAACAGTCCACTGCATATTTAGAGATTGTGTGTGAGATGTACAAGAAGTAGACAGTTGTTGCGATCCGCCTTTAAACTCTAAACCCCACCTTCTAGCTCCTCTAGATTATCTATTGTCAGTAGTGCTTGAGCAGTATGACGCACATACAATACATAAACTGTGGTATCTCGAATCGTAAAAAGCACTCGATATACATTTTTGGCTTTCCCATAAAGGAGTTGGCGTACTTCTTCTGGGAAAATCTCATGTTCGACTGCTAAGGTACAGCGTTGAGGCTTCTCTTGTAGCGTAGCAATAGCATTCATCAATCCTCGAAACCAGCGATCCGCAAATTCAGGATTTTGCTCTCGATACCGGCGATATGCTTGCTCAATCTGAGCTTCTGCAATTGGGGTAATCTCAACTTGAAATGCCATACTTTTGCTGCATTTCTTGGACGAAATCCCCAATAGGGCGAGTTTGACCAGCGTTGAGTTCCTCGAAGCCTTGGCCAATACCTGCAATTGTCTCCAACTGATCGATCAGTTGGCGTAGTTTAGTTGGATCAATTTTGCTAAGATCGAGAAAGGTGACGAGAACTTGAGAGCGATCGCTAATATCTTGCGGTAGCTCAGTTAGCTGAATTTGCCCATCCTGATAAATGCCTTCGATGGTTCTGATCATAAGTTGCATCTAGGTTGGTATTTTCTTAATTCTACCAACTAGCGTCAGAGAACTGTCACAACTGAAATTGTAAAGTAGAGTAGGGGGTGGCAACTCCCTCAAACCTAATTAAAAATGATTTAATTGATTTTATGAGCGATGTCTACGACAGGCTATTCGGTGTCGCCTTTAAAGATTATCTGTGAAATGCACAAGAAGTAAAGCGTCATAGACATCGCAGTAAAATAAGTAGACTGTTGTAGCGATGTCTGCGACGGGCTTCTCTACGAGAGGCTACGCCAACGCCTACGCTTTTATTCGACAAGATTATTAGACATCTCCAGAAATTAATTATGCGTTACCTAAAACCCTTGTAGAGACGTTGCAATGCAACGTCTCTACATTCATTTTCGGAGATGTCTATTGAGGTGCAATTAGCAAAAGCGAGATGGAGTGTATCAAACCTAAATATGCTTAAGGTACACAAAAGCCGTTATATCTCATGAGAATTGATAAACTGTTAGGTACGAAACTAGAGGTCAAAGACTTATGCTTAAAGACTCCCCAATTATTAGCGCATCTCCTGAAATTATGGGCGGGACTATAGTTTTTGCTGGAACTAGGGTTCCCGTGCAGACACTTTTGGATTATCTCAAGGCAGGCGAATCTATCGACGACTTTTTGGATGGATTTCCGACTGTTACCAAAGAACAAGTTATCGCCTTGCTTGAGGAGGCTGGAAAGCAGTTTGCTAGCATGGTGGCATAGCATGAAACTCTTGTTGGATGAGTGTATTGACCGCAAACTAGCGAGGGAGTTTGTTGGCTATGAGGTAAAAACTGTTCCTCAAATGGGATGGGCAGGAGTAAAGAATGGTCAGCTTCTTGCCCTTGCAGATTAAATGGTGCATAATGGCTAAATTGAGCAGAGCAGCGAATCTTGAAATTGCTAGAACTTTAAAAAGATTGAAATTAATCCGGGAGATGGAGTATAAACAGTTTGCAACTTAAAACTGCGCTTAGGGTAAGCTTCTCCTAGTATATTTTGCAAAGCATATGCTACTTCCCTCTCATTCTCGGCAAAGTATCGAATTTGATCAGAAGATGCTTTGTCAACTTGAGAAAGAACTTGAATAGTAGATTTAACACCTGCTCCCTCTAAAGCATCCTTTATTGCCAAAGCTACTATTTTTTCGTCAGATTTACTTTGGTTATAGAAGATTTGTATTTTATATTCGTTGACAATATTGACTAGAGAATCAAGTGGTGTATTTACTCTTGGATTTAAAAGTGGAGTATTGGCTTGTAATGTAGTTTGTATTCCCAAATTCACAGAAGTTGCTTCTTGAACGGCTTCCTTATTTTTACTTATCTGTTCTTCAATTCTTTGATCTTTATTTTTTACATCTTCACTCACCTTAGAGATAGTGTTGTTTGATTCTTTGAGTCTCTGCTTTAAGCTATCAATTTGACGTGTAGCCTCAATTAATTCGCTATCAGTTTTTTCAAGCTGGTTTTTCCACTTAAAGCCAACTATTTCTCCTTCCACAAAACCAGCTTTTGTTAAAATTTTATTGATAATCACAGGTTTTAGTAAAAGTAGGAGAAATATTAAAAATATTGAAGAATCTCGAAGAATATTTACAAAACCTTGAAAAATTTCAACTGTGTCTTTAAGTCCAGGCTTGTCTACTTTTTTAGGATTAGGTACCATCTATTATGTCCTTAGCTTAATATTGATTCTCAGCCTTACTATATTATTAGACTGAAGCGTTGCATAAAAACGGAATAAATTGGCAGTTGAAACCATTGAAAATTCGTTCAAAATTGAGCGAAATCATCCCATAATTCAGTAACGCCCTATTAGACTGAAGCTTTCCGTCTAATTACCCGATTTGGGATAATTATCTGAAATTTTTCCATCTAATGACTATATTTGAATATTATACAAAAAGTTTCCGTATAATTATTTAATTTGGAGTGGTTATACAGAATTTTACCATCTAATATCCCTATGTCAATATTCGACAGAAATTGAGTCTGTATGCGCCATTTTGATTTATATCCTCTGCGGACAGCTATATTGTTTTTGCATATTACCTTAATCAGTGCTACATCTATTACTGTATAAGGATTCTGCATAAGAAATGATTGCACTAAAAAATCCTCGGTTTTTTACAGCAAGTTGAACTGCGATCATCCCAAATGGACAACATATTAGATATTATGTGTGATATGCACAAGAAATAACCCGTTTTAGCGATGTCTGCGACGGGCTTCTCTACGAGACGCTCTTCGCGTTCGCCTACGCATTAAACTGTTACTACCTCAATTAACAATCCGGGTACTTTGCCCAAATCCCGATGATTGCGCGTTCATAAAACTAATTTACGAGATAGTGCGACGCTGAATAACCCGTCGTAGACATCGCAGTAAAAGAAGTAGACTGTTGTTGCGATCGCATGGTGCAGAGATACAATCAATACACTTAAGTACACCTTTATAGACCCCTGGTTTAAGAACACGAAAACATTCTTGTATTACACACGCCATCTCATAAAAATATCCTCTGACCATTCTTGGTATACCATTGTTATTCAACGCACCTTTTGCTTTTTGGTTATCTAGATATTTCAAGATAGCCTGCAACAAATTCTGTGAATCAGCAATAGTTAAAGCTTTTTCCCAGTCTGAGTTGATAGTCAATAAATCTTTGGGGCGATTTTCAACTGTACAACTTAGCATTTCCTGACGAAGGTTAATTAACTCTTTTTCGGAAATACCAAGTAGAGCTAGTTCTAATGCATAAGTGCGAGTATAATCGTATCGATTGCAATAGGGTGGGGATGTAATAATTGCATCATATACGGAATTCGCTAGGCGCGGCATAATCTCAAGACAAGATCCTCCATAAAGATGTATTTGACCTTGAGAATTTTTAATTGGGAAAAGCTCAATTTGTTGTGTAGAAGGCAGTAAATCATCAATAATTTCGCTTATTTTATTGGCGATCGCATTATCAAAATCTAGAATTTCGCCTTTATTGAAAGGTTTCTTGCTCTGTCCACGACCTGAACGATAATCCCAACGGAGGTACTGTCCATCTTTACGTGTGTAACTTATAGATTCTAAAACGCACAGTAAGACAAAGTTTAAAACTGCCTGGACTTTATTATTTTCTCCTTTGCAAGCTGCAAGATACTGCTCAATTGCATTTATAGTTACTTCAGGATAAGCTCCTTTTGTGATTCTCAATTCTGGTAAGTCTTGTTTCTGCTCATACTGCTTCCAAACCTGTAAATTTGACCAGTTTTTTATCTTATCAAAATCTTCAGGAGTGAATTCAAAATCTAAAAGCTTTTTAGCATTAATTATTTGTTGACCAATGGGCAATAATTCAATACCGTCAGCGTCGATTCCAGCTTCTCTAGCAGCAAATAATGCAGTTCCACTGCCTGCAAATGGGTCTAAAATCTTGCCTTGAGTAATTTTATATTGTTGTAATAGATATTCTATAAGAGATGCGGAAAAAGCTTCTTTGTATTTATACCATCGATAGATAGGTCTAGTCTTGTTAGCTTGAAAACTAACTATAAGTCGCGTCAATGAAGGATGAACTAAAAATTTATTCTGGAAGTGCTGATCCAGTTGCCTATCAAGGTTGTCAATTTCACCTAAACAATCACTTTCCACTTCGGACACGGTATTGGAGACACTTGCTAGGCTGATCACAGATAAATTTTCCTAGAGAATTAACTAGTCAAGTTAGTATAGTTCTAAATTTTAGGCGTAGATATATGATTTGCCCAAACTTTACAAAAAGTCACTGTATATTTAGGAATAGTGTGTAAGACGCACAAGAACTAGTCTGTTGTAGCGATCGCTATGACGGACTGTTGTGCGATCGCTCCAACTCAAAAGTAGATTCATCCACTTACGAGAACAAAGAGTTACACAAATTAATTACTAAATTGCTGAACAATTGTCTGTACAATTGCCAAAATCGCTCCTACATTATCCAAGTAATATCTTTGCTTATCAAGCAAAGCCACTTTTTGCGAAAGTTGAAGAAACTGCCATACTTCTCCTGTTGTCACGCATCCATACACGGGTATTTCTGCTTGTCCAGATGAACGATTGAATAAATCCGCCGCCACCATTTGGGCGATGCACTGTCCTAACCCAGCTTCAACATCATTTTTCTTCGCTTCTACAACAGTGAGAATTGGGCTACGCAACGGTGGTAAAGGTGGAGCTATTGCTAAAATAAAATCACATTCCCCAATCAAGCCTTGTGTAGGATCAACATCAAGTCTTTGTCCAGAGAAAATAGCCAAGCTATTTTGGCTGAGATCGCGACAAGCTAGTAAAATCGGTACAATAATAAATTCACTCCGAGCTTTTTCACTAATCAGAGCTAATTGGGTTCGCTTTCCTAAAGTTTCATTTAACCACGAAGGAATAGAAAGAGGTACAAGCTTGGGAAATAGATCGGCTTCTTGGGTAGTGATTTCCAAAACAGCCGAAACTTTTTCTAGAGTAAAGTCGCTGTACTCCATAGTTTCGACTCAGGATGCTTAATACACTTGAGGGACAAAGAACTGCTCATTACGAGGGGCGCGAACATAATCCTCAGCTACCGGTCTAGACGGAAGCTCTAAGGGAGGAGGTGTCATATCTTCGTAAGGAACTTTGCTCAACAAATGATGAATGCAGTTGAGCCGCGCCCGCTTTTTATCATCTGCTTCAATGGTAAACCAGGGGGCTTCTGGAATATTTGTGTAAGCAAACATGGTATCTTTGGCTTTGGAATATTCTACCCAGCGATCGCGTGATTCTAAATCCATTGGGCTGAGTTTCCAGCGCCTTGCTGGATCGTGACTGCGAGAACGAAAGCGTTTTTCTTGTTCTTCATCGCTGACAGAGAACCAGTACTTGATTAAAACAATGCCCGCTCGCACCAGCATTCGTTCAAATTCTGGGCAAGATTGCATAAATTCTTGATATTCTGCTTCAGTGCAAAAACCCATCACCCGTTCAACTCCGGCTCGGTTGTACCAACTGCGATCAAAAAGGACAATTTCGCCTGCTGTAGGAAGATGTTGCACGTAGCGCTGAAAATACCATTGAGTTTTTTCACGATCAGAAGGGGTTCCTAGAGCAACTACACGACAACCACGAGGATTGAGTGGATCGGCAATGCGTTTGATTACTCCTCCTTTGCCGGCAGCATCGCGTCCTTCAAATATGACGACAACCCGATAGCCAGTGTGCTTAATCCAGTATTGCATTTTGACTAGCTCAATCTGGAGTTTCTCTAGTTCAGTTTCAAAAGTCTTTTTGGGAATTTTCTTAGCAAAAGCTTCTGTGCTACCATCAAAAATCCGTTTGGATTTTTTAAATTTTTTCTTGTCTTTTGCCTTTACTAAGCTTTCTATTAAGTCTGTAGCGGGTTGAGCTAGATCATTATTTTGCTGGGTTTCAACTTCATCAATTGACATCGCAGTGACTCCATGCCATTGAATCGGCATAATTAATCTATAGAGTATATATCTTAATGCATAATGTAAAAAATATTGAGATTAGTTCGTAGTGTTCGCGTCGCGAACACTACAAACCTTGAATTATTCACGCCGCTCTACTTAACTGGTTCACAATGAATTGGACAGAATCGTAGCTAGTAGGGTGCGTTGTCGTTCGCGCAACGCACCACGCATATATAGCTAACCCCTCAAGCAACGCCATAATCTGTATACTGTCTTTTGTACGGAGGCTGCAATCCCAAAACAATGTCATCTTTGGCAACACCCATCTTAACTAATTCCTCAGCAGGATTCTGATCTGTTAAGTTCTGCTGAAGCCATATTTTTCCGTTTTTAATGTCAAAATGGATTACACATCGATAAATGCGATCAAATTCTTGCCAACCCACATTCATCCACTGATAATGATCTCGCTCTGTATCGAAGATAAGTTGAGCCTCCACCTTATCATTTGAAACATCGTCACTAGCATAACGAGTGAGCAAGGTCTGAATATACTCTCGATACTTAGTTATTTTATCCATTGCACAATCACCTCATTCACTGGATCGTAGACAGCTAGAAAAACTTGATATATTTGTATTGCTGTCTGGGTGAACTCAAGTTGAAAAAAAGTTCTGTAGGTATCTACTGGAACTGCCAAATATAATACTCGTTCTGGCTCAGTTGTTTTCAGGGCTAGGCGATAACTGAGAAATTGACCTAAAGCCCCGTAGAAATCTGTAATTGCAGAAGGATTCAAAAAGCTTTTAATCTCGACTGCTATTTTCTCACCTGCCCTTTCAGCTGCAACCAGTCTTTCTGCACCCAAATCAACTTGAAAGTTGACGTTACCAAATTTAAATTTGAGTGGATCATCTGTAATTACCCATTGCTCTTTTTGTAGAGCTTGTTTAACTGCTTCGTGAAAGATGTCCTTTGCTGACACAGATAAAATTAAATACTTATACAATCACGATCGTACTCTTTTTGCTGAAAAAGTAAACGCCTCTGGCAACATAATTTGCGATCGCACTGAGCTACATAACAGTGCCGTTGAGCGGTTGCAAGTAACAGTCTTGCTGATTTCAGTCTGGGAAAGCTAGACCAGTCATCGGGTCACGAATATATAATCCTAGTGTGAGACTACGGATCGCTTCATCCCAAACGGGTATTAATTGTTCTGCTTGATCTGCCCAATAATCGAATGTAATCAAGCACTGAATATTCGACCCTAAAGCAATGCAAGTCCGCGAAAAAGCTTCCCGTGGTTCTTCCTGAGTGTCAATGAACTTCATCTCTGTCCAGACAATTTTGGCGGTTTGGCGCTTGACGGTAATAATTTCTCCCTTAGCAATGATGTTGCGGCTGTCGTTTTCCATAACTTTCTTCAAGGTAGATTTTAAGGGAAACTGGCTCCAATCATTGGGTGGCAGAGGATTGAAAGATACTTCCAGACAGCAATCATCGTTGGGGGTTTTTTTATCGAGGAACTTAAAGGATTTTTCTTGTGGCTCAAAAACCCAATCCTGGGGAACATTGAAGCGAACAGCCCCACGATTCGCTACAAATATTTTATAGCCTGATGGAGATTCCCAATGATGGTCAGGCTTTAGTTCAAGGGTTTCTTTAATCCACTGGAGATTGCTTTTTTTACGCTTTGCCATAGTGTTTTTGCCAATCTGCTGTAGACATCGCCTAATTTGGGTCGTAAACAATCATCAACTTTGTTAATGTTATCAAATTGCTAGTATTTAGTAGCGCTCTTTTATTACTTTTACCAAAGAAAATTAGAATTCTTGATTTTTATTCATCGGCTTTATGAATCTATGGGTAAGTTAGGTAGCCACAGTCAACCCAGCAAGCTAAGGTTCTCCTTCAGCTTAGGACTGGCGTTGAAGGTTTGGGCAACCCCCAAGAAGCGGAGGATTTCAGTCAGGATATTTTTTTGAACCAGTAAGCGATCGCTAATAACCTATGTGGCAATTTTAACTGTAAAACTCAACCTTATGATTAAATTTTCAGCTTTCAGCATTAAAATCTTAGCCGCAGTGTTCATGGTTATGGATCATGTGTGCTATTTGCTAATGCCAAACTTTTTAATATTGCACTTTATTGGGCGATTGAGCTTTCCCCTCTTTGCATGGCTTCTGGCTAAAGGCGAAAGACACACCCAAAATGTGTACCGCTATGGAAGCAGGCTATTAATTACAGCAATTATATCTCAGCCAATCTATATTATTGTTTTCCAAAATTTCTCATTTAATATTCTCTTCACACTTTTTCTTGGACTTGTGATGTTGCGCTTAGTAAAGCGTTGCCCGCAATTATGGCAGCAATTAATAATTATTGCATTGTGTGCAGCAGTTTCTGAGGTCTTGGGCTTTGAGTATGGTGGATATGGGATTGCAGTAATTTTATTGATGTCTTTAATAGATAAACTCAATCCCAGAGTATGGTTACTCTACTGGTGCATCTTACACTTGATTTTAGTAATTCTATCTATGAATTATATATTTCAAATTTGGGCAATTTTTGCAGGATTCATTGTTTTTCAATTCAATGGTAGACAAGGTTCACGGGCTAGATGGTTTTATGTGTTCTACCCGGCCCATTTAATAATTTTAGGTGCAATCAATTATTTAATACAGTCTAGGTAAGATTGAAGATTTGATAAGCGATGTCTACGACGGCCACGTAGCTCTGTCTTCGCGCAACGTGATTACCTAAAAAACGAAAAATCGTGAAAAACATAGTCCTTCTTTTAAGACTAAAGTCCTTACTACAAACTTGATTACAATAATTTTACATTACTTCACATAGTTCGATTTATTCGCACCGACTTACTTATCTTAACTAATAAACAAACCGAGGGCTTGCATTAGACAGACTTTACTTTATTTAGCCCAACCTATGGCTAAAGATAAATCATACTGCAACACATACAGTAATTAAAAAAACTAATTTAAGCAATTACCAAATTCTATTTTTATTGCCGAAAAAGTTCAAAATGTAGATATATCTACATAGATAGATGCTATATAGTTAAATCTCTTCCTTTAGGAAGATAGCTTTTTCCAAAAAATAGTTTTTTTAACCAAAAATTTAAAAATAAATATGATATACATTTCATTCAATGATATTCATCAGATAAATATTATAAATCTTAGTCTTTTGTTAATGTTTACCAGCTATACTGCCAGAGTAGTGAATAATAATTCGGATTTAAATATCGAGGGATAATTGTGTCATCCAGGAAAAATGCCCTAGATTTATCCCTCAAACTGCAAAATGTAGCCGAAAGCAACTACTGAATAGGTAAATCTTTAAGGTAATAAGCATGAGTTATACTATCGAATCCGCACGGAATATTTTTTCTAGCACTCAAGTGGCAGATGCTGTTCCAGCCACTACAGCAATGTTTGCTGAACTCAACATTGACGATCAATTGGCATTTCTTTGGTATGCCTACGCTGAACTAGGTCGTACAATTACTCCAGCTGCTCCCGGAAAAGCAAATCTCCAATTAATGGAAGGTATATTCAACGATATTAAGCAGATGTCTCATGAAGAACAAACGCAGTTAATGAGAGATTTAGCGAGTAATGCTGATACTCCTATCAGCCGTTCTTATGCATACTTTGGAGTTAATGCCAAATTAGGATTCTGGTGGCAGTTAGGAGAGTGGATGAAAGAGGGTATCGTCGCTCCCATGCCAGCTGGCTATCAAATGTCAACTCAAGTTAAAGCAGTACTAGAAGCTGTTCAGAAAATCGATCAGAGTCAGCAAATTACTGTACTACGCAATACTGTAGTAAATATGGGATTCGATCCGTCTCTGGCTGATAACAAACAGGCAGAAGTCATAAACTTTAAATTCCCACGTACATCCCTAAGTCCCCAATTTATTATTGAGGGAGTTACAGAGCCAACAGTGCTGAAATACATTGAAGCCATGAATGCAGATAACTTTGAAGCTGCTGTTGCTTTATTTGCTGACAATGGTGCGCTGCAACCACCCTTCCAAAAACCAATTGTTGGCCGAGAAGCAATCACTGCCTACCTAAGAGATGAAGGACAAGGGTTAGTGATGAAGCCAACCAAAGGCGTTTCGGAAACTATAGAAGATGGTTACACACAGCATAAAGTTACTGGTACAGTCGAAACTCCTTGGTTTGGAGGTAATGTTGGGATGAACATTGCTTGGCGATTTTTACTCGATCCTCAAGGTCAAATTTACTTCGTGGCTATTGACTTACTTGCTTCTCCCAAAGAACTGCTTAACCTAACTCGCAAGTAAAATTTCTTTGCTTTCTTAAATTGCGCTTCTTTAAGATGATGTTTTAAAAGGGTTTTTTACTCTCATAGTTAGCAAAGTATTGCATCTTAGTACATAGCTAAAATATGAATTTGGCGTTGTAATAACCCTGGCAGAACTGCAAAATTATAACTTTCGGGGCTTTTAAAACATCTTCTAAGCGTCATGACAATCATCAAATAAAATCTCAATTAAAGCTCGGTTTTATGTGAACCGAGCTTTAGTTATATTTTAGACCTGTAGAGACGCGTTAGCGTAGCGGGACGTTCGCTTTTAGCGTCTCCAAGAGTTGCCCAGTACAATTTCGCGTCTCTACCAAGGTTTTTGGGCTTAACCCAAGCGTATTGCCTGATACCCAGCTGCATTTACAGGAAATTTCAACTTTGTGGAGTACACAAACTAAGGTTCAAAGCCAGACATAAAGCCTGTTTTACTTCTGAATTATAGATGATGACTCCTGAATTTGGCTGTAAGCGTCATGCTTTGCGATCGCACTGCCATCACGATAATTATAAATGGTCATTACAGCCCAAAAATATAGATAAAGTCGAATTTAGCTAGAGCAGAAGAAGCCCCACGTCTCACCCTGTACTCAGGGGAGCGTGGGACGAATTGCCTATCTCTGGGGTTGGTAAAGAATCAATGAGTTCTTCAATTACTTGAGTCATACTTTTGTCAGTGCAAACTGCGTACAATCGTACTTTATTAAGTCTACGCTCACTAATGCGTATCT
>JAIVFU010000310.1 GCA_020829485.1 Nostoc sp. CHAB 5834
CTTGAGCTTCAGACCAGAGGAGGGCTCGTTCGGGCAAGAAAGACTGCGAATATGTTGATGAGACTCTCCTCGGAACACGGCCCAATTGTGGGTCGAGCACCCGTATTGATTGGAACAAACGCATCAGCTGAAGCGCGTCGTCGGCTTTGTAACGCGGCTCTCAGCAACGGAGACCCTTCAAGCTTGATGCATGCCGGACTGGTGAAAGTGTTCGCAGAAGAGTCTGGAAAAGGACAAGAGGAGGGCGCGCGGTACTTTATTGAAAGCATCTTCCGATTCCCCGCGTTCGGAGCACTTTTGTTGGAGGAACCAAAAACGAGGCCCTACCAATACTACTCACGTCCAATAGGTTACGAAGACCCCCTCGACGAAGTGAACGACATCATTGCATTTTTGGCCGTGGCACCAAAACTGGGCGAATGGGTGGGCTCAGTTTTGAGGGACAAAGCCCTCTTGGCCACAGAGCTGCACCTGGATACTCTCTATGGGACCCGCGAGACTGGATTGAACAGGGCACAGTGGAGTGACGCCGTCGAAGAAGCTGCCGCTCTTCACGCCAAGCGCCTTCTTCAGGTGTTCCCGTACCCGCAGTAAGCAGCCGCAAAAAAGGCATACCGGAGTCAGGAGACTCCGGTATGCCTTACATGGACCTATTAGCCAATTGCTAAGCGAGGTTTCTCGCTCCCGGCGACGTACTAAAGGGCCAGTGCTGGCTGATTATTGGACCAGGGCAGGCACCTTCTCACGCTTTGCCTGTGCCATGGCCGCCCAGTTGACGTCGGGCATGTAGAAAATTGGCAGAGTTGCCGAGGCGAGCGAATTGGTAATCTGGGCACGCAGATACGGACCCAGAATACTGGGAGCGCCGATTTCCAGAGCGTCCAGCAGCTGTTCCTTGGTCAGGTTCAGCCCTTCAAAAATCCCTGACTGCTGTGTTTCCAGCAAGTAGGCAACTTTTTCATCGATGTGGGCCGTCAGGGTAGCGGTCACCGTCACTTCGTAGACGTTGTCCGACAGCTTCTTTTGGTCGGTGGTCAAGTTCACGTTCAGCGAGGGTTGGCTTGTTGCCAGGAACACGGTGGGCCCTTGGGGCATTTCCAGCGAAATACCCTTCAAGAAGACGCGGTGCATGTTGAACTGAGGCATTGGATTTTCAACGGGGGCAGCTTCGGGGATAACAGCGGGCAAAGTAGTGTCGGTCATGGAAAGTAAAAGTGTGATTGACTTTGGGTGTAGCGGGAGGACTTTATTCTTTTTCGACAAAAGGTAGGCCATGACTACACTTCGGAACATTAATCACACATTAAAGAACGAATGCTCTATGAACTGTTAGGCTTTAGGGACAACGAGTTTCCCGGGGGAATGGGCTGGCATGCTCAAATCAGCCAAGGATTTCATCAGAAATCATTGTGGGCGCTAACCCAAAGCCTGAATGTGGCGCCCCGCGATATCGCTAGTCTTGTAGGCATCCCCCTAGAGTCAATTGGCTCTGTACCCAAAAACTTGCGGATATCCCCTCACGCCTCTGACGCCCTTTTTCGGGTCGCTGTAGCAGTCCATCGCCTAGAAGTAATCCTGAAAAACCCTGAGCATTGCGCCACATGGCTAAGAACTGCACGAAAAGAGCTACAAGGACGTATTCCTATATTGCTGCTTACAACCCCTCCGGGCTCGGTGATTGTCTTCAATGCGATATCCCAGGTGAAACCCGTTAAGAAGACGTCTTCAATAGAGCTGCCTCGAAAGAGTGATGAGCCTGGCGTGGAATTGCTATACGAGGAATAGTTCTACTCATAAAGGCCCTATGTACACTGTTGTCACCCCACAAGGTCATCCTCTTCAAAGTACCAAAGCTTCATCGCTGTCCGCTTGCATCAGCAATTTCGAACAGAACGAGAAGCTTCGCTGGAGGGATGCTGAGCTTCAAGGTTACGATGTTGCGGTAGCCTGATTTCCATAAGACCACTGTATTCAGTGGTCTTTTTCATTTTCGGATAGCACCTCTGCCATCCTCGCATCCTGCGAATGAAGTCTTGGTAGCGACGGCAACGTCCAAGCCGAAATTCCCCGGCGTGCTGCAGGCCTCGGGTCGCTTCGCTGCGCGCTTCAGCTTCTCGCACACCTTGACGTACTAGTGCTTTGCGCGACGGACAAGGCTGAATGTCTATGCCTGCTCGCCCGCAAAGCGGGCAGCGTAGGGGTTGTGACGAATGGGAAGCTCAATGCGAGCGCCTCGTTCCAGGGGGGAGATACGAAGCCAAGCCGTCACGCCGCTGAGAGCGCAATTATGCGCACGCGCCCAGACGCTAGAGAGCTGGTTCACTTGCAGCGGAAGTTGCTAGAAGCGAGGGGGCTTGAAGCGGTAGACGTTGGCACGAACGTAGCGCGCAAGCAACCGGCTCATCCGAGGGTCTAGCTCGCTCACCCGGGTCTTGGCTCCGGCTTGGGCCAGCAGCTCCAGCTGCCGTTCGTATGGAGCGAGCCACAGCTGCATGCCGTTGAGCCAGAGCAGCTGATGGCGCAGCACTTCGTTTGCTGCATAGAGCTCAGAGCGCCTCACAGCAGTTGAAATTTTTAGGGTGTCTACACCCAAATAAAACCTTCTCTAAACACTATCCTAAACCGTCGAAGTATGTAAATGTTTTCTCTCGTTATAGTCATTTTTTCGATTGCCTTGGTGGCCGTCTTGGCGCTGGTGGTCATGTACTACGGGGGCTCCGCCATGGGCGGAGGCGCTGCCAAAGCCGAGGCCTCCAAGCTCATCAACCAGGGCCAGCAAATCATGGGTGCTGCTGACCTCTACAAGTCCGACACCGGGGATTGGCCGCCTACCCTTGAATCCTTGGTCTTGGGTAAGTACCTGAAGGCCATGCCCGAAGGCAGCAACGGCAACTCTTGGGTTATGCCCAAGAATAGCGTTCCTACCTTTGTATTGGCAGGCGTGCAGAAATCCGCTTGCAAGACTGTCAACGCGTTCACCTTCAAGTCCGATGGCGTACGGGACCGGCTCTCGGCCTCGTACGCAACCCAGTGCTACGCACCAGCTCCTGACTCATTCAGTGTGGTGGTTACCAAGGCAGGTGAATACCTGTCGGAGACCGGCTCTTGCCCGGCTGGTACAACCGCCACGGGGCTTCCTGGACTGGGGTCTGTCGAGTGCAGGCCAGCGCCTTCTGACTGTGACGACCCGAGCTGGGTGGTGAAGCCGGGCTACTGCGCAGGCCCTAATACGCCCGAAGACCCGAATGGGCCTATCGCGCCCAACCCTGATTCAGCGAGAGTCCTCTATATTGTCGATGGTCGTCCAGTAAACGTCGTAACCATCGGAGGACAGACGGACGACGAATATTTCAGAGAGGTTTGGATTGAAAATGTTTCTTCAGGCCCTATCACCTTCTCTGTTGAGGGGTGGGACTTGGAGGTGCCTTTCGAGCTGTTCCCTATGTACAACGAGTGCCTAGGGGTAACTCTGCAGCCTAGGGAGGGCTGCACTGTAGGAATTTACTACCACACGCCAGAAACGTCGAGCACTGGGCACTTCCGCCCCCCTGTTGCTAATGGTCCTCTGCATGGAATTCCGCTGACAGGCGTTAAAGCGCCTCCGGTGAACCTTGAGTACCTTGTCGACGGAGTTCCGGTTTCTACCGTCATCATCACTCCGGACTCAAACTACCAGGGATATGTAGACGTTGAGGTAAGAAACGCATCTTCGCAAGAGGTCTATTTAGATTCAGAATCCTGGGACATCGACAGGCCTTTTATAATCGCTCCAGCCCCATACAACGAATGTGCAGGTCGAATGCTTTTGCCTCAAGAGACCTGCTTTGTAACCATCCGGTACCAGGGCGATGGCCCCTCAGCTGAGGTCGGCCCGGATTATCGCCTCACGCCTCCGGTATGGGTAGGATGGACGCAGGGCGTTAGCGTAAACACTCCTCCAGCATGCACACCCGGAGAAGGGGACTGTCCCCTTCCTATGTGCACGTTAAAAATCGCGGCAAAAACGCTTTACACTAAACCTGAACTACGGAACGGTCCAGCCCTAGGTGCCTGGGCAAATACCAACAGGGCAGCTTGGCAGGCGGGAACTGGCTGGACGCACGCTTACGTAGAGCATCGTGGGGACACAGTTTATCTTGATGTGGCCCCCAGCGTTCACGGGTACGTGGACCTCTATGATGCCGAGGATAATGGATTTGACCTTCGCTCCTTAGTAAGCTGCGCACCCTTGTCTCCATCGGTATGGATAGAAAGCCCCACTGAACTTGGATACTCTTGCGATAGCCTTAGCTATGAAGCAGTAGACTTGCGCAGCTTTGTGGACCTTCTGACTTGGGGCGAGTCAAGTCCCCCTCCTGAATACTTGGTGTACGACGAACTCCCCGCTGGCATTTGTCAGCCTCCCGAACCGCCTGTTTTCGCATCTATTGCGACGGCGGCTGTAACCAAGGTGGGGGCTACGGTGAGCAGCACTATGTCTATAAGCAACTACAAGAAGCGGGCAGTCTCTGTTGCTTACTCTAGCGATGACCTGATTATCGTACCTATAGGCAGCGGGTGCGCCACAGAGGTTGCACCGCAGTCGACCTGTGAATACACGGTAACGGGTGTCGTCAGCTTCTACAACGCGCAGAAAACCACTGGGCTTGACCCACGATTTAGCGCTGTCGGATTACTAAACCTGAACGTTGACGGGCAGCAGGCCCTTAGCAGTGGAATTCCTTTGTCGCGCGTTGCAACAGTGGCGGATATTCGATTGATACCCGTTGATAACTACGAGACCTCTGGAGGCGTTGTGGCTTATTACACTGAGGACTATGGTTCGGTGACTGTTGGACCATGGTCGCTTCCCGCCTTTCCACGGGTAAACGGAGTTCGGCAGAAAGTGCTGGCAAAAATGCAACTGACCAACACAACGCTGCATAC
>JAIVFU010000311.1 GCA_020829485.1 Nostoc sp. CHAB 5834
TTGAAAATTATGTTTGCAGTTTCATTTGCAAATAATGTGGTTTTGAGACCCCCCTTATTTGCAGTTAATGTGGTTTCAAAATCGCCTTGTTTGCGGTTTGAAGCGTTTATGTTTGCAGTTCACT
Organism: Nostoc sp. CHAB 5834; assembly: GCA_020829485.1. The sequence goes on from JAIVFU010000311.1 coordinate 125, forward strand.
ACAACTAATGAGCCTTGAAAATGACGAGCTACTAGAAGAAGCATTCAAGTAGGAATTAACAATCATGCCATACACTAAAGAAGCTCTGCAAAATCTTTATTCCCTCTCCGTGGAAGATGTGAATGCGACTCTCAGCGCCTGTGGGTTGTCTATCGATTGTAATGAGTATGCAGATGAAGAGATCCAATCTGGTTTTGATACTGTCCGCCAATACTTTACTTCGGAGCGTGTCTCTGACTACCAAGAAGCTACGGATTTATTTCTACAAGAATTAGAAGTTAAGGGGCAACCAGAAACTAGCCCAAAAACTAAAGGAAAAAAATCTAAACATGAGAAGAATGAAGCTGCTGCTGAACTTCTAGATATCTCTGCATTGTTATCTAGGGCTAAAGAGCGTGTAGGTGCTAAAATTTCGCTGGGTGAATCTCTCTCAATTTTGCAAGCTTGTGGACTCCAAGACCAGGATGAATATAACCAAGCTGAGTGCGATCGCTTTCTTGAGGCTTGCAATTTAATCAAAAATCAACGCAAATCCTTTGAGGAGGTTGCACAACATTTCGGGCTGAATCACTCGACACCAGATGTAGATACAGATGAACTTCTGCAACAGCTTGGAGATACTACGGCTTTATTGATAATTTACTACATTGTCGGTAGTTTAGACCCGATCAACAACGAAAAATCAAGCTTTTATGAAACATCTTGCAGGTTTTTACAGTCATCTCGGTGCAATGCCGTTAAGGTTTAAACACACATCAGTCACGCGGGCATACTCAACGTAGTCCACATAAACAATATTGATAATATATCCATACTGATTAGGAATTTTCAGTTCTGTTATTGCAGATCCAAGGTTACGGTTAGCGTCCTTTGAGAAATCACACACGTTTGTTGGCGGGGTGAGTGTCCACGAAAGCAGGAAGAGGTCGCATGAAACGTTTGGACTCTTTTCACAATTGCCACCGTACTGCTCGAACTTCTTAAACTGATCCTCCTCCATCGTTGAGTACGACATTGTGTTCGAGTACTGATCAAAAACTCTCAAGTCACCGATTTCAGGATCGTCCGAGCTCCAATCGCGATAAATATATATACCATCGCTCTTATTATTGATAGGATATTGCTCGTCGCAGACGACAAGAACCACGCCCTTGTTAGCGATGTAGTTCTCCAGAGGAATGTCGGTAAGTCTCTTTCCTTGGGGCAGTGAGTAATACAGCCAATTTCCGATCATGTCCTTGACCTCTTGAACCATTTGATTGTAAGCGCTATCACTAAAGTTGTCATAATGCGAGAACTTGAGGATGACAAGTTCCTTGTTACCTTCCTTCATAAAGCGCTGAACATCGTTCAGTACGTCTTGCAATAATGGTCCAATGATTGAGTCGTGGTGAATATACAGCTTTCCATTGTTCCATTTGGGGCGGAGATCAAAGTATCGGATGCCATCCGTAAGCTGCCCGTAAATGCTGAGGTCTTGAGTTTTTTTGAGTGACGCTGGTACGCTTGACAGGTACATGCCAGCGTCATGCGATCCAGGTATCGCAATCTGCTTGAAGGTTTTATCTTTCAGAAGGTCGAACCTTTCTTCCATCCACTTGGCTCGATCAATAATGAGGGATGTCGAGAACCATAAGGTTGTGAAATTCTCCGATTGGTGAGTTTGAATAGCAAGCTTACTATTGCAGGCTACAGACGGGGTGGAGCCAGTATCAAAATTGAAGCTCTCCGACCAGTTAATGGAATCGTTGTTAATTGTCCCTACGTGACACCACAGCGTATCTGTGGACTGAGATTTATGCACTTCTATCACAAAGCCGCCGTCTGTAATCGCGACGGACGGCTCAACGCCATCGTCGTACTGTAGGCTAGGTCCCCAGTAGATATTGTCTCCATCGACTCTGCCCACGTGATACCACAGCGTCGTTCTCGATTCGGATTGGTGTACCGCAACCACGACCCCTTGGTTATTAATCGCAATACACGGCGTTACTCCGTTGTTATATTTATGGCTGGAACCCCATTGAATGGTGTTGACATCCACCCTGCCAACGTGGTAGAATAGTCAGCTATTCCACTCTGATTTATGCACTTCGACCACCACACCAGCGTCATTTATCGCCACAGACGGCATGACGCCACTATCGTACTTTTGGCTCGAACTCCATTTAATAGAACGTCCATCCACTATGCCGATGTGATACCAGAGTCCACTGTTCGATTGAGACTTATGTACTTCGACCGCTATGTTGTTATTGTTCAACGAGCAGGAAGGAGTTACCCCATTACCATAACACTCACTGTTTTCCCAGTTCACGTTGGCTTGGTTAATTGTCTCAACATGATACCAGAGCGTGTCATAGCCTTCTGATTTATGTACCTCAAGAATGATATTCTTGTTGTTTATAGCGACACATGTTTTAACGCCAAAATCGAATTTTCTTGCCAATCCAAAGTCAACATCTTTCATTAATCGTTTCCAGTTATGTTGCAAAGAGCATTTCAAGTTATGGTTAGTGAGGAAGTAGCGTAGATACCACCAGATGCACAGTATAAATACTACTCTTTGGAAATGACGTCTCTTGAAAATATGGTTAGATTCAATGAAGCGGGTGACCTTAGCTATTGATAGTTGATACATCTACTAGACTACTCTTTTTTACAAGATCATCTTTTCACCCTTCTTGCTCTCGATCTAGCTATAGTGTTGGGTCATGCTCCACTGCTTGCCGGAACTTGGCAACTGCTAGTTCTAATCTCCCGTATTAGGCTAAATCATTTCCTTGTCGCTGTATAATTCGTGCCAGGTCTGCACTACTCCAGATGTATTTTACACAAACTCTACAGGTTCCTTGGGTAATGTCAATTTCAAGGTCTTCGGAGATTAAATGATAGGCTAATCGGTCGCAGCAGACCCTAAGCCATGCTTCCCAATTGCCACGCCACAACCGCAAGGTCTTATCATCACTGCCAGAGACAATCGTTTGTCCATCAGGACTGAACGCTATTGACCTGAGAGAACCTGTATGCCCCCGAAACGGTTGTCCAATTGTGTTACCCTGTAAATCCCACAGGCGCAAGGTTTTGTCAGCACTGCCAGAGACAATCGTTTGTCCATCAGGACTGAACGCTATTGACCTGAGAGAACCTGTATGCCCCCGAAACGGTTGTCCAATTGTGTTACCCTGTAAATCCCACAGGCGCAAGGTTTTGTCATCACTGCCAGAGACAATTGTTTGCCCATCAGGACTAAACGTCACCGATAAGACACAAGCATCATGACCCTGGAAGGGTTGTCCAATTGTATTACTTTGTAAGTCCCACAGGCGTAGTGTATTGTCGTTACTGCCAGAGACAATCGTTTGTCCATTGGGACTGAACGTCACCGAGAAGATAGAAGAATCATGACCCTGGAAGGGTTGTCCAATCATGTTACCCTGTAAGTCCCACAGGCGCAAGGTTTTGTCAGCACTGCCAGAGATAATCGTTTGTCCATCAGGACTAAACGCCACCGACCTGACAGAATCTTTATGCCCCCGAAACGGCTGTCCAATTGTATTACCCTGTAAGTCCCACAGGCGCAAGGTTTGGTCATCACTGCCAGAGATAATCGTTTGCCCATCAGGACTAAACACCACCGATCTAACAGAAGAATTATGACCCTGAAAGGGTTGTCCAATTGTATTACCCTGCAAGTCCCACAGGTGCATCTTATTGTCACGATCGCCAGAGACAATCGTTTGTCCATCAGGACTGAATGCCACCGACCAAACAGAATCTTCATGACCCTGGAAGGGTTGTCCAATTGTATTACCCTGTAAGTCCCACAGGCGCAAGGTTTTGTCAGCACTGCCAGAGACAATCGTTTGTCCATTGGGACTGAACGCCACCGAGAAGACAGAAGAATCATGCCCCTGGAAGGGTTGTCCAATTGTATTACCCTGTAAGTCCCACAGTCGCAAGGTTTTGTCAGCACTGCCAGAGACAATCGTTTGTCCATCGGGACTGAACGCCACCGAGAAGACAGAAGAATCATGCCCCCGAAACGGTTGTCCAATCATGTTACCCTGCAAATCCCATAGGCGCACGGTTTTATCATCACTGCCAGAGACAATCATTTTTCCATCAGGACTGAACGCCACCGACGTAACAGAATCATCATGCCCCCGAAACGGTTGTCCAATTGTGTTACCCTGCAAATCCCACAGGCGCAAGGTTTTGTCAGCACTGCCGGAGACAATCGTTTGTCCATCAGGACTGAACGCCACCGAGAAGACAAAAGAATCATGTCCTTGAAACGGTTGTCCAATTGTGTTACCCTGCAAGTCCCACAGGCGCAAGGTTTTGTCAGCACTGCCAGAGACAATCATTTTTCCATCAGGACTGAACGCCATTGACCTGACACGAGAATCATGCCCCCGAAGAACATTGGCCACACGAGCCTCGTTCATGACTCGATACAAACTGTTTTGCACTGTCGTCAAAAGCTGCTCCGGCAGTTGTTCCAGATTTTCGTGCATGGACTGAACTGCTAACTCTAGCCCTATCCGTGCCTGGGAATTTATTAGGTAAAGTACTCTTGCTGCCTGTTCTCGCAGCTTCGATTCGGTGAGTGCCCGATTCAGCGTCCGGATTTGTTCATCTTTTTCCTGTTCCAGCTGTTCCTGTTTTGCTCTGCTAGTGGTATGTCAATTTTCTATTTGTGGATAAAGACGCTTGAGACGGATACGGGCATCCGCTGTTGTGAACTGCCAATCTACAGACTTTTGTGAATGATTGCGTTGAATATACCAAGCCGTTG
>JAIVFU010000312.1 GCA_020829485.1 Nostoc sp. CHAB 5834
AAACGGACTACCCTTCGCGATGCCTGGTAGCGCGAAAGGTAGTCCGTTTTTTTACGTGTCCAAACGCCCCGATACTTTATGCGTCTCCTTGCTTTTCTCTCTCTTTCGCTGGCGGTAACCCTAACGGCCTGCTCTACCACAACGGTTTACCTCGTGCGTCATGCTGAGAAAGTAGACGAAACCGACTCGACCGATCTTAACCCGTCGGGCCGGCAGCGTGCTCTGGCCCTGGCCGATACGCTGGCTAACCGGGGTATCGATTCCATCTTTACCACACCCTACCGACGTACCCGTCAGACGGCCGAACCCCTGGCCCGTCGCCTGTCCATCCGATTGCAGGATTACGCCCCGAAGCCAACCGGTGCCCTTGTTGATCGGGTCAACCTGATTCGCGGTAAAACTGTGCTGGTAGTAGGACACAGCAATACGGTGCTCGACATTGCCCGGGGTCTTGGCGCTGCGCCGAGCCTACAAACCATCGAATCGGGCGATTATGACAATCTCTTCATCCTGCGTATCAAACGCAGCCTTTTCGGCAAACGGGTTGGCATCACCGAGAAAACGTACGGTATGGAAACGCCTTAAGAACGTCAGTAAACGGATTGCTGCGAAGATAAGTTGGTAGGTGTACCTATGCCTGAACCAAAAAGAAAAAGCGCTTACGAATGTGTCGTAAGCGCTTGATTTTCAGTGTGGGAGTTGAGGGAGTAGAACTTTTAGAGTTAAGTTGCTGATTTTCAATACTGTATACTTCTCAGGCTTAAGCGGTGATGAGTATTATGTACGTCAAATACAAAATCAATCTCTATAAAAGAAGTGATATTGAGGTTAAGTAATTGATTTTCAGTATGTAAGTTATTGTCTGGAAAGTTAGTGAACATGTGTATGGATCCACTGCAAATTATAGTACAATTTTCGCTAGGTTTGTATTGAAGAAATTACGCGTTAAGTACCTTCATTATTAAGTCGTAAATAATTTTACAAGGATTGTGATAAATAATTATTGCTTTTGACTTGGTAAAAATTCATTTAAGCTAATGACTTCACGGATTAATTCATACGTGTTAATTGTTTTAAGTATAAGTACTTTTGAAAGATAAATGTTTTGTGAACGAAACATTTTAATACTCGTGAAAAAAAGGTCTTTACTCGCTAAGATTTATTCTTATTTAGAAATGCAAGTTAAATCAAATTTTATTTTGGTTACGGGATTGCTATTTTTATTAACAGGGTTTTCTTTAAGCCTTTTACACCTTTATCCCGATCATTGTAGATTTAGCTCTTTCATAAAAGCATTTTATGCGAATTTTAGTGCTGAATTCATAAGTATTGCAATAACGATTTTGTTAATAGATTATCTGTATGAAAAGAAAGACAATACAAATAGAAAAAACAGATTAGTGAGAGAACTGGGAAGTGTTGATATAGGCTTCACCGCTAGAGCTTTAAAAGAGCTTAAAGAACTTGGTAGTCTCACTGACGGTAGCTTAATAGGTGCTGACCTATCTAAAGCAGATTTATCAGGACTGGATTTTACGGGTGCAAATTTAGAAAATGTTAATTTAAGAGGAGCATTACTTAATTCGACTATATTATTAAATGTAAATTTGCGAGGTGCAAACTTGGACGGTGCAAAGTTACAAGAAGCTAATTTGAGCCATTCTAACTTAGTTAACGTAAATATGAAGAAGTGCAATTTATACGCAGCGCTTATAAATGAAGCTACGATAAATAACGTTGATTTCATGAGGGCTAATTTAGAAAGATGCGAACTGATAAACTCCATAGTTGATGATTCTAAGTTTGATCAAGCAAGCTTCTTACTATCTGACTTTTCTAGGACTACAATGACTAATTGCAAATTGATTGGGGTCAATGTTCATAGTATGTCTGTAAGAAATACAACTTTTGAAAGATGCGATTTACAAGACGTTAAAAATATAGATCAGATTGCGTATTCGAATGATTCGACTTTCGTGGCGTGTATTAACGTTCCTAACTGAATTTTAATAGAGATTTGATTCCCTTTGTTATGATAGATTATAACATATTTGATGTAGTAAAAAGTATTATCACTGCTTATGATTCGATCACAGTAAGTAAAACTGTGCTAGAAGAAATTGCAAAATACTCAACGAGACAGTATGATAGATTGAAAACAACGAAGAACATTGTATATAGGCATGAACCCGCCAACTTTGAAGATATGTACGTTCCATTGACAATAGTCAATGGAAAGAATAATATTAGAGTCTCAGAATCTACGAATATTCTTGAGAAATTTGCTAAAATTGCTATTCTTGGTGAAGCAGGAAGTGGTAAGTCAACTTTAATGCAATTCGTTGCTTTACAATGTATAGAGAACAAGGTTGCAATTCCTATTTTCGTCGAATTGAGAAAATACAATAATAGTGTTGATAAGTTTGAAGATTTTTTAGCTAAGCAAATTAGCGAGAGCTATTATATGCAGATAAAAGATTTATTTAATAATGGCAACTTTGCTTTTATATTAGACGGGTATGATGAAATAAATTACGTAAGTGGTAGTGAATTCATAGACCAAATTCAAAAATTTGTTCTTAATTTTTCATCAAATAAGTTTTTAATATCTTCTAGACCAGGTACTAATGTAGAAAGCCTAAATCCATTTTATGTTTTTACAATTAATCCTCTTAACGAGAATGATATTTCACTTTTTATTGAGAAAGTTCGTTTGCCTTATAAAAGTGTAAGCAGACTTAAAAGTTATATATATGGTGAATCGACTATTAATGATATACTGACAAATCCCCTGTTTCTGTCTCTATATATATTAAGTTTCGACGGTAATACTGAGAAAATACATCCAAAAAAGACTATATTTCTAAGGAATATAATAGATGCTTTGTTCTCTTCTCATGATTCAATATCGAAATTAGGCTATGTAAGAGATAAAATAACTGATCTGAATAAAGATGAGCTTGAGACTATATCTGCAACTTTAGCTTTTCGATCATTCATGTCTCACAGATTTGAGTTAACTAAGGACGAATTATTTCGTGAATTTGATTTGATTCGGAATGTTAATACCTTTAAGTTTGAAAATTCTAAATTGTTATATGATTTAACTATAACTACCAATATTTTACGTAATGAGAATAATTACTATACATTTCCTCATGTATTGATTTTAGAATATTTAGCAGCAACGTTTGTTTCAAATTTAGATACTGACTCGAAAAAGTTTTTATATAATGGGATGATAAAAAATAATCGCATACAAATTAGTGCAAGTTTTATTGAATTTTTGTACGAATTGGATAAGAAGCAGTTGACTAAATTGTTTTTAATTCCCTGTCTTGAACTAATAAACAACAGTACAGATATGTATGAACATAATCATATATCAATTTTGGATTTTATTGATGAAATCATTAATTCAGATTTAATAACAGATTACGACCCGTATAGTGTGACAGGTAAGCTTGACGCAGTCATAAATTATCTGAAAAGAAATACTGATCAAAGTAATTATGGCAGTAATAATCCCCTTTTCGATATGTTGTAGTTAATGTCTTTAATTCAGTGCGCGCTGATTATTCAAGAGAGTTTTTTAGCTCTTTTAATCTTTCTTTTGTGTACATTTCTAACTTTCCTTCAGGATCTAATTGTGCTTTAAATTTCTCTTCTGTAAATCCCATTTGCTCCAGTGCTGGAACAAAACTAGTTAAGAAATTAAATATAGTTTCGACTTTATCCTTAAAGTCAAGTAGCTCTTCGTTTTCTTTTATCAATTCTGGAATAATTTCCTTCGATTTCAATACTCCTTTAAACTCTTGAGGAAAGATTAGTTCTATGAGAGGAATATCCATTGCATCTGCAATTTCTTGTAACTGCCTTATGGATATATCGTTGCCCTTGTTCTCAATACGTGAGTAGTTACTTCGCTCTAAGTTCATTCGAGAAGCCATATCTATCTGTTTGATACCTTTTCTCTCCCTAACGTTCTTTATATTTTTTGCTATATCCATAACATACTGATTATTAATGACAAAATAAGATAACATAGTTATATACTGCAACCACAAATATGTGTCATAGAAAAAAATTATGACATAAATATTGCACATTTAAGAATTTTGACTGAATATTGTGTCATAAATAATAAACATGACACAAATTATGCACATTAAAACTCCAATCAGTCGCGCTGTTGAAGGTTTTGAGCAGCGTATAGGGTTGTCCGTTAAGTTCGACGGACGTTTCTACACTCGTACTGGTATCAATCAGAAACGTTGGGGAATGCTTCGAGACGGTAAGCTTAAGCCAAACTCTGATGAATTGAAGAGCTTGTCAGAGGTCTTCAACGTATCTGTGAGCGATTTAATTTAAATCCTTACCCCGTATCAGTTTGGTATGGGGTTAACTCTTTACTCCCTTTTCTATGACTTACCAAACAACTACAAAGCAAGAACGAATAAAGCCCTTTCGAGTAATTTGCTGGAGACGCAAGCAAGCGGAAAATTCACAAGGGCTTGCCCCTGTCATGTTTGAGATAAAGTTTAACGGACAGACTAAAACCGTTCATTCTGGTATCTACTGCAAAACTGATGAACTGAGTACAAAGGATTTTGCTGTATCAGGCAACATACCCGCTACTCAACTTCTACAGAGCATGAAATCTGATTTTGAAAAAGCGTTTTCCAAGGTTAGCCTATCTGGTGAAATTGTTGACTTGAGCCGTATTTCAGATATGGTTATGAAGCAGGTAGGATACATTGAGAAGACACCTCTCTTTCGTGAAGTGTTGGGAATGGTTGTTGATCGCTACCGAGAACAAACGGGCAAACGAACGACTAAAGGTACTTTGAAGGCAATTGTTACAGCCCACTACCGTTTGCATGACTATTTGAAAGATTCAGGTAAGTGGAACATTCGCTTAGCTG
>JAIVFU010000313.1 GCA_020829485.1 Nostoc sp. CHAB 5834
CAATTAACCTCTGTGTTTCTTTAGGATTTTCTTCAATGTGGTTCAGTATATCGCTCATATTTATGTGTCAAAAAACTTCCCTAATGTTCTTTTATCACAGAATGATACTATTTTGGAGATGTCTATTGATAATCACGCGCCGAATTTCGCAAAATCTTGTTTTCAACAACAATCATGAATCCAGATAATTTTCCATCTGGTAGCTTAAACTTTTGTAACGTCCTGATTCTTTCAGTATCACTAATTAAGTTGATAGTTTCTAATGCTAATGGAAAACCTGCTATCTTATCTGATACTCTAATCATGATAATATTATCACTATATTCTTCTACCATCATCTGAAAATTGCAATAAGGATAATCGGGACTTTCAAAAAGTACCTTACTTGCCCCCACAGCCTTGCCAAAAAAACTTATGTTAACAATTTTACCATCAGGATATTTATTCTGATTAGTTTGTACCCATTGATTATTAACAATATTTTGATTTAAAAGTGATGTGAATCTCTCAATTTCATTACCATTTTCATCTAGGCGAATCCAGTTCCCTTCCCAAGTGCCTACAAATCTTGGCAAAACTTTAAAATTTTCTAATTTAAATTGAAGAGTTGGATCAAAATCAGGCAAATTCGTCATTGATTTATCCATAATTTTTAGAAAAACTTCACTTTATCAGCAAATATAATTTTAGATTTAAAATATTGATAAATACTCTGGATATTATATAGCATTTCTCTTAAAGTTCTTTAATTTTTGCATACTAGCCTCTGCTAATTTCTGTTCTTCTCCAATCTGTTTTTGTCCATCTGCTTGAGTCAGTTTTTCGGCGAGCGCATCTAGGCTGATATCGCGCTGTTTTATGACAGTGCGGAAAATGGTTTCCAATTGCTGCATCCAGTGCCAAATTGTAGAGGCACTATAAATATCTGCGTTGTAATTACACTTCAATGATAGTTTCCCGTCGATCTCAACCATATTCCAAGTTAGTTCCCGCCGAGCAATGCCAATATAATTTGTCAAGCCCTCAACTTTTAGCCCCCAAAATTTTAGTTCAACGCCAAATTTATCCATACCAGCTAATGTTGTAATCAGAGGTGGTCGGCTGGGATCGCGCTTAATATTCAGTTCCTTGAGCAATTGGCTAATCGGATAATTTTGATGCTCATAGCCATGCAAAAATACCTTTTTAATAGTATTCAGATAGTCACTAAAACTTTTCTTTTTCACTGCAAAGCGCAATGGCAATACATTAGCACAATAACCAACTAGGTCTTTATCTCCTACACAATATTGTCCAGCAGTAGGAACACCAATCACGATGTCATCTTGACCAGATAAGTGATGTAATAACAAATTCAAGACAGCAATTAAGGTCATAAACAAGGTACATCCATGCTGATTGCTGAAGCTTTTTAACTCACGCAAACATTCAGCATCAATGAGCATCGTTTGTTCAGCCCCAGCATAAGTTTGTATTAAGGGACGCGGGTAATCTGTTGGCAACTCTAAGACGGGAATTGAATCAGCAAATTGTCCTAACCAGTAAGATTTATCTGTTAGCATTTTGTCAGTTTGCCCTTGCTGTTCTTGCCAGTTTATGTATTGCCGGAATTGCATTGGTTCTTCCAGTTCATCTGGAATATTCTGACATTCTGATGAATATATCGCGCCCAAGTCCTTGAAGATGACATCAATTGACCAGCCATCAATAATAATGTGATGAATTGTCAGCACCAATAGATGCAGTTGTGACTCTAGTTTGAGGATATGGACGCGTAATAGAGGCCCAACACTAAGGTCGAAAGGTTTGCGTCCCTCTTTTTCTAGCCACTTAGCGACTTGAACCTTGCAGATGCTACTATCCCAATTTGAGAAATCAATTATCGGAATATCGATTTTCACAGAGGGTAATATCTGCTGACAATTACTTTGAGTGCTGATAACAGTTCGTAAAGCTTCATGGCGATTGACAACTTTTTGCACCGCCTGATACATTGCCTCTAAGTCAAGCGACCCCTGTAATTGCAGACTTACAGATTCGTTGTAGGCAATTGAACCTTCTTCACTCATCTGCGCCAACACCCAGAGTTGTTTTTGAGCCTCAGTTAGGGGGATTTTTTGTGCTGCTTTAGCCACAATTACGGACTGTTGGGGTAGAACTGCAAACATCTGTGAGGCAGCAGCAGGAATAGTCACTACTTCTCTAAATCCGCTCTCCTCTAATAGGGTTTGCCATTGGAAAGCATCAAGCAATGGGTAAGATGGTCGCAAATTGGAATCGCCAAATTTCCACCACCCCTGAGTTAATCCAAATATTAAATCCAGCCAACGCTGGCGAGTTGTCCCTTCCATCAGCACTAGCAGTCCCCCTGGAACCAATAACTGCAACACCTGCTTCAGGGAATTATGCAAATCAGCGGTGGCGTGCAACACATTAGCCGCCACAATGATATCGTATTGATGAGAACCAAAACCTTGAGCTTCAAGCTCTTGTTCGATGTCTAATATTTCATAACCTACAAATGGATAATCGCCAAATTTCTGCCTAGCTTTGGCAAGGAATAAGGGGGACAAATCGGTAAATAGATATTTTGTTTGTCGATCGGGCAGATGAGGCAGGATATGGGCTGTTGTTCCCCCAGTCCCAGCGCCAATTTCGAGAATTCCTACGTTACTACCCTTGGGCAAATTTTCCAGTGCGATCGCAATTGTTCTTTGTACCAGAGCGTTCATGATTCTTGCTACGGGTGAATCCTGATACAGCTTGGTTAAACTTGTTGAGTCGCCATTGGGGAATAATAACTCTAACGGGTGACGTTTTCCTTGTAACACCTGTGCTAGTTCTTGTCCGCAACGCTGTAGCAAAGATAACTCTGCTTCTAAAGCTGGGTACTCACTTAAAATTTCCCCGGACTGAAAATGTTCAATTTTCGGGACTCGCATTACTTCCCAGCGATCGTTAACTGGACGCAGTATTCCTTCTTCTTCTAATATCTCCAGGAGGCGACCTAGTAAGCGTTGGTGTTGGTTAACCACACCCAACTGTTGAGCGATCGCTACCAATGTAAACTCCTTGCCTGGGTGAAACTCCCAACCCATTTCCTGGAAGGCTTTGAGGATATAGGTAAGGCTCAAAGCTTCTAGTTTAGTTAATCCTTGTTGATAAGCTTCTAAGTCTTCCTGGACAATTAATTGTTGGAATTGGGGTGTGAGGCGATCGCTAATTTCTCTTGGGCTTGGGAAGTGAAGTGGTGCTTTCTTTGAGGGCGTGACAGATAGTTCATTTGCTGGCGACTTACTCCCACCTTTAGGGAAAAAACCTCCTTGTCGCAGTTCCTTGATACTATCCTTGACTGCCTGAATGATGTCATCGATATCTGCATTGGTATGTGCAGTCGAGAGAAAGCAGTTACGCCCTTCCCAAATGTAAATGCCTTTTTCTAGTAAATGATAAAACAGCAAGTCTATATTTTCTGAGGAAGCGAAGCGAAATAGGGAGCCAAAATGGACTAACTCTATCGGTACATTCTCCGCTTGAAAGTAAGCATTCAGGGTTGCCGCTAACTCAGAGGTATTATGGTTTAATTGCTGTTGCAGGGCAAAACCTTCCCTCTGGAGATGTTGCAGAACTGCTCGCGCTGCCGCCATTCCCAGATGATTTTTGTTAAAGGTTCCAGCGAAAAAAGTCTTTTGTGCTTGAGGATAGGAGGCATCACCGTAGTTCCATATCCCACCGTCAATGCCATTCATGTAATCCCTCTTACCAGCTATGACTCCCATCGGTAGTCCGCCGCCGATAATTTTGCCATAGATTACCAGATCCGCTTCAATCCCACAGTAAGCCTGAAAGCCTCCTGGATGGATGCGGAAACCTGTAATTACTTCATCGAAAATTAGGGCAATTCCCTCGGCTTGTGTCAATTGCCTCAACTGCTGTAAAAACCCTTGGGGTTGTAAATGAGGATGGCGACTCTGCACTGGTTCAACCAATACAGCCGCCAATTCGTCAGCATGAGTCCGCAAAATATCCAGGGATTGGGGATTCCCATAATCCAGTACCAGCACATCGGCAACTGCATAAGGTGATATACCTACAGTCATTGGTACAGTATTCGTCTCACCTTGGACTGCCCTAGCTAACACTCCATCGAAATGACCATGATAAGAACCAGTAAATAGAGCAATCTTATTCCGGCCAGTCGTTGTCCGTGCCAACCGCAGCGCCGTCATCACCGCTTCTGTACCTGTGTTACAGAAAGTGACTCGCTCCATATTAGTTAATTCGCAGATTAACCTAGCTACCTCTGTTGCCAGATTCGACTGAGGCCCTAGTTGTATTCCTTGGTGAATCTGTTCTGTCAAGGCTTGAGTGACAAATGGTGCATCATGACCAAAGAGCAACACCCCAAACCCCATCGAGATGTCGATATACTCGTTACCATCAATATCCCAAAATTTTGCACCTTTTGCTCGTTCTCCAATAATGGGATAGACCATTTCCTTGATGGAAGGGCGAAATCCAGCCACAGCCCTACTATCAGCCAGAACAGAGCGGCTGATTTCGGCTCCTTGCTTAGATTGTTGCGTCCGTTTGGTATAGCGGGCGATCAGTGCTTGTAAATGGCGCTGTTGTTGTGGGTTAAGCTCCCTAATTTGAGTTTCTGAAACTAGCTGCTGATTTGGTTTGCCGTTCTGGTAAGAATTAACAGTAGGTGCAGTTGCTTGCTGTGGGGATAAAGAATCTCCATTTGAGGATGATGATCAGCAATTCTCATTTTGAAAAAAATCAGAGAAAATTCTGTTATTTAAATAGAGAACTTGTGTCGAAGCATCATTTGTTGACAGATAATTATCATCCAACTTTGGAGATAGACAGATTTTAAAAAATT
>JAIVFU010000314.1 GCA_020829485.1 Nostoc sp. CHAB 5834
ATTTGATTATTTGTTTTTCAAAATATATTCGTTCAGTAGTCTATTTCTTAATCATCCTGATTTTTTTGCTTTTCTCATTATGTAATCTCTTTGTACTTCAAATTGAAGTGCGGAATGTGGGTTTCAATACTACGATCGCCAGGATTAAAACTGTACCAATTGAAGTCTCTAAAATTTGGGAGCTTAAAACACTTGCTGTGCCGTATTAAATTGTTGCACCAAATAATGTATAGGTTAATTGGTACATTGAGAATTGCGAAAAATATCGATTTGCAGAATGCTTATCCAGTAAGGGTTACAGCCTTAGCGTAACTTTCTGTACGATTGCTCATTTACCCCCTTTTTAGTGCTGCGAACCTGGAACTATCAAAATTCGCTACAAAGCTTGTGGGAAAAGGATTTGATGCTACAAACCTGAGATGATGATGTGCGATCGCGCTCCGTCCCAACATCCCTAATAAGTGCGATCCTAATAGCCGCAACTACGAAATGTATCGCAAGTATCCAGTTAAAAAAGTTGCACAGTAAACCCTTACATTCGTGATTTGCAACAACTATCGTTAGAAGTGACAAGCTAAGTAATAGCTCCCTGGAGAACGATGCATTAGGAGTGAGAAAAAATACATAACGGTCGAATAATAAAACAATAAAATAATACAAAAAATGAAATATAGCACTTACCAGTGGCTTTTGCCACTGGTAAACCCTGAAATACTCAAGGAATTACATACTAGTGTCAGCCACCGTCATAACTGGCGCATATTGATATTTCTCACTTTGTACGTTGTAGCTGCCGATGCTGCTTTTTTACTATCCAAAACAATTACAAGTAATTGGTGCTACCTTGCTTGTTTACCCTTGTATGTAGTGGCAGCAGCTTCATTGCATGGCATTAGTTTATTTACCCATGAGGGAGTGCATGGAGTTCTTCATCAAAATCCGCATTGGAATCGCATTATTAGTATTATTTGCGCTTTACCTGTTGGACAAAATTACTCAGCTTATAAAGTTTTACATCTCCAACATCATCAACATCTGGGCTTAAAAGGCGACCCAGACCATTACAGTAATTATACTAAGTGGAGTTGGTTGCAATTTTTAATGCACTGGGGACGCTTAATTATTGGTTATCCAGTTTATTTAGTCGCAATTCCAATTTTAGGATTTCGTCAAGGCAATGCCGCAGATAAGATTTGGATTGTGATTGAAGTTGCATTGTTGGGAATTGCGACTACAGCATTAATTCTTTCTCCGATTGAGAGGGATTTACTTATTTCTGGCTGGTTAATACCAATGATGTTTATTAATACAATGGTAAATATTCGTGGCATGAGTCAGCATACGTTGTTAGAACATGAATTCGACCCAATTCTCGGCACGCGAACGATTACAACCAATGCAGTAACACGTTTTTTTATGTGTAACGAGAATTATCATCTCGAACATCATTTATACCCTGGTGTACCCTGGTATAATTTACCGAAATTACATCAAGAACTCAAGGATGAACTTATCTCGCAGAAGGCACCATTCATTCCTTCATATCTATCATTTGTGCGCGATTTTGTTCTCGCTAGCTTGAGAAAATCCCCTGTTGGAAGTGTTTTTATTAAAAAATAGCTTTATCAAAAATATATATATTATGCAAGTATTGAAACCAAAGCAGATTGCGATACCAACCCTGCGGGAACCGCAAAGCGGAACGAAGATGGTTGCCAAGGGCATCGCAAAAACACCGGAATTATCCTGGGCAGAATTAGTAGAATTACCAACTTTAGAAATGGCTGTGGTAGAAGTGGCGACAACTTATAATTTTTGCCAGCATCCTTATTTTATCTGGAGCGATGATTCCGTAACTAAGCGCGATGCTTTTCTGAACAGCCAATTACCATTTCGCTATGCAGTAGAGTTATTTCCCCAAGCATTAGCTGCCGTTCTCGCACGCATTCCTACCCTTGAAGCGCGACTATTAATATTTGCGAATATCGCCGAAGAACATGGCTACGGAAATACTCTACGTTCGCATAAATTTACCTTCCAGGAATATTTACGAGCTTTGGGAGCAAATGAAGTTGAGTTAAATACACCCTGCTCAACCTCAATTTTGGCTTTCAACCAATCAATTTTATCTTATTGTTTAACTCAAAGTCCCGAAGCCGGAGCCGCGATGTTAGGCATAATTGAATACTTGTATGTGGGAATTAGTACAAATATCGCACGCATTGTCAGCGAACGAAACTGGGCACTTCCTGGTAGCCAGTCACATTACAAAAATCACGAAAAACTTGATACCGAACATGCTAGAGATTTGTTGAACATGGCAAACCCAGCTTGGGGAGAAACAACATCGCGATCGCAAGTTGCCCAAGCCCTTGTTCTCGGTGCTTACTATTTTTGGAGACTTTACAGTGATTTATGCCCCACCCTCTGATATCGCATTTTCTCAAGTTCGTGAAGATCCAACTATCGAGATGCGAGTTATCAAGCAATTAGCTCAAACTCAAAACCATCCGTTAAGATTGTTGCTAATTGCATCAGGAGGCTGTACGGTACTAAGTTTACTTTCAATTTCGGAAGTGGCAGAAATCGAAGCCGTTGACTTGAATCCGGCACAAATTCATTTAGTTGAATTACGACGACAAGCATTATTAAATTTACCAATCGCAGCACAATTAGACTTAATTGGGGCAAACAAAGCAACTTCTGAAGCCGAACGAATCAAGTTATACAAAAAGATTGCATCTAAACTACCAACTTCAACACGAAATTACTGGGATGCACGGGAGCAGCAAATCGCTTTTGGCATCAACCGAGTTGGTAAATTTGAACAATTATTTCGTGAATTGTCAGCAAGCTTTACTGACATTGGTTTTGACCCACTGCACAACACCCAAGAGGCAATTGAAAGTCCTCAATGGCGCTCACTTTTTGAGAACGTATTTGAACGCGATAAACTCGCAGGTATTTTTGGGGAAGCTGCTGTTAATTACTCGATGGATAGAAGCTTTGGCGAACATTTTGCTGATGTTTTTGCTCGTTCGCTACAAAAATTTGTTTCCAGAAAGAACTATTTCATCACACAAGTTTGGTGCGATGCTTACACGGACGAAATTGATGGAGTTCCCCTTTACCTACAGCCATTAGTCCAAACCTCGATTCGGCAACTTGGAACCGAGCGATTAAAATTGCATCAAGGCGCTTTTGTCGAAAAAATGATCGAGTTGGGTTCTGATAAACCCTTTGACCTCATCCAATTTTCTAATATTTCCGACTGGATGCCACCTCAAGACCTAGATAACATGCTGCTTCAAGCAGTATCTCTTTTGAAGCCCGGTGGTGCATTGATTGGAAGACGACTTAACGGCGACCATCATTTAGCATCACTGATGGCTGCACATATTTTCGTCGATGAAAATTTCAGCCGTGAACTTTTGGAGTCAGACAGTTCGTTTTTCTATCGTGAAGTTGTCATTGGGTGGAAAAGATAATGAGATTTCACCGTATAGCGAACCAAGAACGGTACTTGTATCAACCAGGAATTGCTGCCATCGAAAAAACTGCCACATACCCTTTAGGCGATGATTTTTTTCAAATTGACCACGGCAGCGATTATTTTGCTTTTTTCGACCGTCTTGGCAAAGTTAATTATTATGTGATGTGCGAACGCGAAAATATTGCGGCAGTTGGTGCTGGTGTATTGCGACAAATTCCCTATCAACAAGGCTCTTTCCCCAAAGAAGCTTGGTATCTTTGTGATTTAAAAGTTCATCCAAACTACCAAAAAAGACACTTATCCCTAAGAATTCTTAGTCAAGCTATTTATGATGGAATTAGCGAATGTGCTAGTGGTTATCTGATTTCGATGAATCCTGGTGATGGTAGTACCAACCGTTTAGTACAGATTTTAGAAAGGTACTCATTAGTAAAATTTACAGCATCTAGCCAGTTAGGAATTTACAGCCTTGATGCCGAAACAATGAGCAGCATTGCTCCCTTAATAAAAGAATACCGAGGAGATATTTCTTACCTATCGCTCCAAGGTATCAAAGACTTGCGATTGCGAAGTACGAATAATACATTGCCTCTTGTTCACGTTCAATGGGGAGCAAGTGTCAATAAAGGGATGTCAGAAGTGATACCAGGCTATACTCATATGTTCTGTATACCTAGTAGTGACGAATTTACGAGAATACTCGCTCAGAAAGCAATTTTCCCTAACGCCACTGCAAGTATTGTTAGTCATGGGATGGATAATAGCGACTGGCGATTTATTTTAACCAGTGACATTTAATCGCTGAAGACTCTAGACCCTTAACGGGTGACAAGATGGCTAAACAGCTTGTTTCATAAGGGATAGAGCCTGAAAGCCGCGTTGAAAAAAGAGGCGTTTATGAGGCTTAAGTGCGATTAAGTTCAGAGCTAAATCAGCCCATAATTCCATGGCATATATCCATAGTTGTCCGTAGAGAGCAAAGCTAAAATTACTCTGACGTGGGTACTTATCCTGATGTTGTTGAATACGTCCGGCATAAGTTTCTATACTTAATTGTTTCATCCGTTGACCGTGCATAGTGGCTAAACTATAAGCAATCACAATCAATAAAACTAAAGCTAAAAAACGAGTCTCATTTACTTTAGTATCTTCTAGATTATAACCACCAGTTTTACAATCCTTGAAGAATTGTTCAATTCCCCATCGGCATCTATATGTAGTGAACTGCAAACATAAACGCTTCAAACCGCAAACAAGGCGATTTTGAAACCACATTAACTGCAAATAAGGGGGGTCTCAAAACCACATTATTTGCAAATGAAACTGCAAACATAATTTTCAA
>JAIVFU010000315.1 GCA_020829485.1 Nostoc sp. CHAB 5834
TAGTTGTACCGTGCAAAAGTTTGATTCGTCCAATATCATTTATGGGCAAGTTAGTAAATCAACAAGGTATTGTTTGCAATATTTATTTACAACGTGTCTCTTTTTGCAGGTATCTCGGCGGCCATCCTAGTTGCTCTGTTGCGATCGCTCGTTAGAGAGGACATTTTTAGAACCAAACACAGTTTTCAGAAATTACCAGCGCCCAGGTGGTAGTAACTATCAGAATGCTGAATTATAAATAACTTCTATAAATAACCAGGGGAATATAGCCCCACAAAAGCCCAGTCACAACGACTGGGTTTTTTGTTTTTAATCTGGAGAGTGCAACATCAGCTCCCGTCAGGTAAAGCCAATTGGCTTTGTTTTGAAACCAAAGTTAGACAGACTCCAATTAGAAAGGCCGGGATTTCATCTGAAGGTGATAGTTTCCATCCCTGTGAGATAGTTTCCATCCCTGTGAGATAGTTTCCATCCCCGTGAGGGGTAAAAGAATTGAAAACTGCGCCCTTCATCTCTAACGCAAACCATAAGGAACTCTAAGTTATGAGTGCTTTGGGAATAACAGGGCAGTTACTACAGGTTGGGAAGAACTTTGGTTTATCGGTTAACTGATTGAGCTTCACAGATAGCCGTTTGGTGACTAATATTATCTGTCAATTCCTTCTACTGGACTGGCTTTCTAGTTCCATCTCTGCTAATTTGATACCGTAGAAAAAAGTTTGTTGAGGTTTGTACACATTTTTTTTTCTGATAATTTCCTTAATTCTGTATAAATTTAATAGCCATTTAATACTATGTAAATAAAAAGCGAATTGATACTTTTTATATTTTTTAGGAAAATTCAATAAACTTTTAAAGTTCAAGAATTTTAAATCTATCATGAAATTGAGGATAATGGAGTTTGAACTGATAGTATATACATTTTTTCCTCTTTCTATCGCATCTCTAAATGATTCATAAAATAAAGATTTTCCAATACCTTGACCTCTAAACTCCTCTAGTACAAATAGTGCTGCTATTTTATTCCAATGTTTGGAAAAATCGTAATTTAAACAAGCTCCTACAAGATTCCCTTGCTCATCTTCAGCAACCATAATATGTTCTGCTTCAAGCCACTCGCTCAAACAGTAACCTATGATATTAGGCGTTAACTTTATTTGTTTAATCAACAATTTTACTTCAGATATTGTGACTTTCCTCTTCAAAATTTTAAACATTGCTATTTTTCAATTAACTTCAATTTAAGAATTCACTGAAGAAATAAACAACATATGGATAATGGTTAGTGTTAAGAGAATCAAACCTACACAAAGAAACAAGTAGCGACGAAAAATTCTTTCCACGAATTTAATTACATTGTAGTTATTTTCAAATCTTTTACGATTAAAACATCCAACTTTATTTAGTATATTATAAGATTCTCTAAAGGCGTCTTCATAGAAGAAGAATCCAGCACATATAAGTGCAAATATACTAAAGAGTAGAAAATAGCCAACGGCAGTCCATATCTGTGCTGTATTTGACAATGTATACTTACCAAACCAATATTCAAATGCAGTAGTAAAACCTGAACCTAAAACAAGGTATGTATAACGCCCGAATTTGTCAATAAATTTCATGGCAAACTCTTCAAATATGTCCTCCATTCTTTCACAACTCTCTTTATCAAGATAATTGTATTCTTGTCGATTTTTAGTAATTGATATTAGGATACTAGCAAGAGCTTTACGAAAATTTCTTAGTAACATTAAATCTTTGACTGCTGCATATATACCAACTGTTATTAGAGGTAGACATATGAAATTTATGTTCACTATAGAATAGGGTAAGTAATATAGATAAGGCTGCAAACAATCTTTGATAAAGTCAATTTTAATACTGGAGTTTTTCGGATTATTTAATAGTTCATGAGGACCAGTATACAAGTGATGATTGATAATGATTATCAAAGCTAAAGGCAATAAAAAAAGTATTGACATTCTGGCAAAACAAATAATTTTTTTATTCGTTGTTGGTGATGTTCTATTCCAAGATAAAAGCTCACAAGCTTCTTTTGAAAAAACTACACCAATTAAAACTAGCGTGCCTGTCAAGAAAAATAGACCACGAGTCAGTTCAATAATCCATCCTTGTTTACCAAATGCATTTTTCCAAGCAGTGCTTGTAAATAAGTAGTAGGAAGTTGTAAGCGAGCCTATAATAATTACCAGTAAGATAAATAAATATGTCAGCAGTATATAGAAAAAATTATTTGGCAACGATTCATTAGAATTTTCATAAGCAGAATTTAGATTATATTCCAGTTCTTCTTCAAGAATTCTTACTTTTGAATACAACAGTTCAAAAGAATTATCTAAGGACTCACCTAACGACTTTAATGGTGTAGTGATTAGCACGTGAAAACGCGGTTCATTGGGAGGTAAATAGGTTTTTACTTGCTCATAGTTGATAACATTATCAAACACCACTAGCACATCACCTTCTTGCCAATGAGACCAACAATAATGAATTTGACTGTGCAAATCCTCTGTTTCTGGTGGTTTCAAACCTAACTTAGATGTAGCAAACTCTACTATTTGGCTTGCCATTTCCCCATCTTGCACCTTTACCCAGCAAACACCACCTAGATAGGTGTGCTGCCAATAATGGTCGGCATATTGCAACGCCAGTTCTGTTTGGTGATTATTAACAGCAACAGTAATCACAACTCTAGATGTTCGCTGCAACTGCTGGTGTAACGTTTGAAGTATTTGCTCCCGTCCGACAACTTTAATATTGTTGTGACGGGGAATGTTTTGTGGCGGATTTAATTCCCGTTCCCCTTTGGGGGACTCCGGTTCCAGTCAGAAGTTGAAGGTCTGGTTCTGCGTGTCAATAGAGATATTACCCTGATATACGTTTGCAATTTTCTCTATTTCCTCTGCCAACTTACCATAATTATGAACAGCTGACGCTTGTAACTTTACAGCATTTTCCAATGCTTGTACTGCTTGCGGAAATTTTGGGTCTGCCTTAGCAGCAGCTTCTACGTCTTTGACTGCTTGAGCAATTTCAGGGTTTGCGTTAGCAGCGGCTTCTACTCTCTCAAGCACTGCTTGCCCATAATCCAATGTTTGTTGCTGGGCTTTTTCTATAGCAGTCGCTGTGCTAGGTTCTTTACGTTTGAGTAGTGATAACAACTTACCGCCTTGTTCAAGTACTTTCTCCCCTAGCTTTTCACCTATCTTCTCAAAGGCTTTTGTGATGACGAGAGTTGCGATCACAGCCGCTGTCAGTGTTGTGGGGTCCATAAGTTTATATGAAATCCGGAATTAGCCGTTATACCTAAATATAATACGAATGGCACTCAGTTAAGCATCAGTTTAATGACATTTTGCTTGACGATACGTAGAATAGCTGGTTTATGAGGCGTAAATATTTCTGGCGATGATTGGTTGTTATTTTTGGGGCTAAATGAGCAATCGTACAGAAAGTTACGCTAAGGCTGTAACCCTTGCTGGATAAGCATTCTGCAATTCAATATTTTTCGCAATTCCCGATGTACCAATTAACCTATAAATTATTTGGTGCAACAATTTAATACGGCTCATCTTGAGTTTGAAGCTCCTAAATTTCAGAGACTTCAATAGACATCTCCAAAATAGTAACATTCTGTGGTAAAAGAACATCAAAGAGCTTTTTTAACACAGAAACATGAGCGACATACTGAATCACATTGAAGAGAACAAGAAAGAAACACAGAGATTAATTGGTCTGGGGTATGAACAGTTACAGCAATTAATCCAAAATGCGGAAAGATTACACCATGAAAAACAAGATTTATTAGAATCCAAAAAAGTGAGAATTATTGCTGGCGGTGGAGGTAGAAAACCGAAATTATCTGTTAAAGAACAAATAATCAAAACGCAGGGTGTATCTCAGACACATGACAACATTTCAACTTCTTGGCATCCAGTTTGGAGTAAGTGAATCTACAGCAAACGATACATTTAATTACTGGTTGCCAGTACTGAGAGATTTGTTGCCATCCAGTTTAATTGAACAAGTAAAAAAAAAGAGTCTGATTATGAAGTAGTTAAAGACATACTCACAGAGTATGAATTAATTGTAGATAGCTATGAACAAGTCAGAGAAAGGCCTGGGGACAATCAAGAGCAAGAAAAATATGAACAAGTAATTTTGACAATTTGTGGGCTAGTAAGACTCCGAATTGGGGCACTTGTATTACCACCAGAAATCCACGCGATCGCATGATCTAAAATTAACGCACATCACCATATATTTTTGTCTTATTCTCTACAACAAATATCTCAAGCCTTTATTTTTTCGTATAGACTAGCTGATTAGCAATGCTTGCATTTGCACCCTATAAGCTAGTCACACCAAGGCTTTGATAGTTATCGGAGATGTCTAATTGGTACAGCTTTATCCGTGGCGATGCCTGCGGCGGCAAGCTACGCAGTATTAAAAACAGCTCATCAATTCCTTAACGTAACTTTTGGAATCACTGCTCATTTGACCCCCTGCTACAAAAGCTGTTGAATTCACTAAAGCTAGATTACTTGGAAGACAATCTGCTGAACTGCCCAGACGAGCATAACAAATATTCAAGAATATCTCGGTAAATATAAGTTACCGTTTAACTCCATGACCGAGCATAACTTCTGCTCGGTCTTTATTCTAGATTCTTATTACCCACATTCCGCACTTCAATTTGAAGTACAAAGAGATTACATAATGAGAAAAGCAAAAAAATCAGGATGATTAAGAAATAGACTACTGAACGAATATATTTTGAAAAACAAATAATCAAATAGAAA
>JAIVFU010000316.1 GCA_020829485.1 Nostoc sp. CHAB 5834
TTTGTTTTCCTCTTTAGTCAGAAATACCCTCAAACGAGCGCCCATATTTTTTGTTACCTCGGTAGATATATTCTCCGTATTTATTTATTGTTACATAGTTTCGTTTTTTCCTGCCGACCTACTTATGACAATCTTGTGAGAAAGTTTGGCGAAGAATCAGGCAAGGCATACCAAGCAACGATGCGACGGGTGATGCTGCGGATGGTGACAATTGAGGGGGGTGGAGTTGCACGGCGACGAGTGCCGGAGTCGGAATTAGTCTATTCTGATGCAGAGGAAAGCAAGCAGGTAGAATATATAGTCAATCGACTAGTTGAGGCTCGCCTACTGGTGAAGGGACAGGAAGCTGGAGCAGTCTACGTTGAACCAGCGCACGATTTTCTAGTGCGCGGTTGGGATCAATTACAGAAGTGGATTAAGAACAAGCAAGACAATCTAGCCCTGCAACAAAGGTTAACCGTCGCAGCAAATGACTGGCACAGTAAAAGTCAACAGGAAAAAGAACAAAAAACGCTACTTAATATTTTAAGACAAGCAGAAACATTTGTTATCTGCAAAGTTCAGGATTGGCAATTGGATCGAGAACATCGTAAACAGAGAGATGTAGAGCCTTCTAAACGTTCGCGTGAAAAGTCAATTCAGTACCTTTGGGATGACGACCCTCGACTGGAGCAGTTGAAACGAATCCTTATCAAAAAGAACTGGTTCAACCGAGATGAAGACGTCTTTGTACGGGAGAGTTTGATTGAGCGACAAAGGAATTCTTCTAGGTTAATAGCCATTATTACGACAGTAGGACTTGGCTTGATTGGATTGACCATTGCTGCACTGTATCAAGCCCAATTGTCATCCTTGCGCGAAAAAGCGGCTGTAGCAAGAAATAGGTTTTCAACCGCTACTCCTCTTGCTGGGTTAGTTCTTGCTATTGACGCTACTGGACAGAATGGTTTCTGGTTACCGTGGAATATGCTTAATCCTGTCCAATCTAGCCTGTTGGTAGCACTTGAGGAAGCTAGAGAATCTAATAGCTTCACGATTGAAGGGCAAGATTTCATCGAAACTGCTGCTTTTAGCCCAGATGGTAAATATATTGCTACTGGTAATGGTTTTACGGCAAGTGGGACTCCCCCTCCTGGGATGACACCAATGAAAGCAAATGGCACTATCTGGTTGAGAGATCTCCAAGGAAATCCTATTAGTAAACCTATGCCTCATAAAGGCAGGGTTGACTATATTGCTTTTAGCTCCGACGGTAAATATATTGCTAGTCGAGATTTAGAAGAGAAATTTGTAAAAATTTGGAATTTACAAGGAAATTTAATTAAAAAAGAATCTGCTTTTAATATTACCAATTCCGGTAAACAAAACATTTTTATCATTTATAAAAATGTTTTGTTTCTCCAAGGCAACTCAACCTATGGTGACATTCAAGCATTGAGTTCAGATAGTAAATACACAGCTGGCGCTCAGAGTTTAAGCAATGTAATTATTATTACAGATAATCTTACTCAAGAAAATACAAACGAGCCAAAAATATTAACAAACCTCCGAGGTTGTGAAAGCCCTATTAAAGCAATTAGGTTTAGCGAAAATAATACCCATGTTATTGCTGTTTGCAATGATAGAAAAATCAAAGTTTGGGAATTGCAAGACAGCTCTGTTATTAGTATTAAAATCAATAAGCCTGAACAATATACAGGAGGTTTTACATTTGATAAAAATAGCCAAAATCTTATTACTGGAAATGCAGACGGAATTATTAAAATATGGGATTTATACGGTAAAGAGCGCAAGTATTTCAAAACTTTACAAAGCTCTATATCTTCTATTGCAGTAAGTCAAAATGGTCAGTATATTCTCATTGATGGCTCAAGTTTACAATTATGGGATACTAACGGTAATCAAATCCATAAGCATTTTAAAGCCGATGGACATACAATTGAATCGGTGGCTTTTAGTGCAGAAAATAAATATATTATTAGCGGTGGCTATGATGGAACTGTTAGATTATGGAACTTAGAAGGAGAAAATCTTAAAACTTTTGAATTGGCTAAAGGATCTTTTCATCGTAAAGAAGAGGTTTGGTCAGTAAAATCAATTGCTTTTACCTCAGATAGTAAATATATTGTTGCTGGAATTAGTACTGATGAATTCAATATTGGTGGATATGTACAATTACTAGATATTAATGGTAACCCGCAAGGTCAGCCTTTCGGTAATACTTGGCAATTTGCTTTAAACCCAAATGGTAAGTACATTGCAGTTGGTGATGCAAACAATACTATACAGTTATGGGATATGAAAGGTAATCGAGTGAGTCCTCTTTTTCGAGGTCATGAAAACTGGATTAATTCACTTGCTTTTTCTCCTGATGGTCGTTTCATTGCTAGTGCAAGCTTTAATACTCTAAAGCTCTGGGATACCCAAGGTAACCTAATCAGCACTTTTCAGGTGCATCAAGTAAACACTAATTCTCTTATGTTTAGCCCAGATGGTCAATATATTGCTGGTTCGAGTGTCGATGGAACTGTCAAACTATGGCCTAGTAACTGGAAAACCGCACTAAAAGTTGCCTGTAATCGACTAAAGCATCATCCTGTGCTTACTGCTCCAAAAACTGATGAGGAGAAATCTGCTGCTAGAACCTGCCTCAGTTACAGAAGGATGGAGCGTTAATGACAAACTTCGATCATAGTCTAGCGATCGCCATCGGCATCAACCAATATCACAATAATATTGCTAGCTTGAATACGGCAAAACCGGATGCTGAAGAACTGGCTAAACTATTGACAGACAAATATCAATATCAGGTTGAGCTAATCACGGATGACACTAAGCGTAAGCCTACGTTTGACGAGCTTAATAGTCTGCTCACCAAATGGTTGCCAGAAAAACTCCAGCAACCTGCTGAAAACAATCGCCTGCTCTTCTACTTTGCCGGACACGGAATGGCTCTTGAAAGCGACGATGGGCCGAGAGGATTTCTGCTGCCCCAGGATGCTAATCCCAAAAACCCTCAAACTTTCCTGTCCATGCAAGTACTACACGATGCCCTCATTGCCCTACCCTGCCATCACCTGATCGTTATCCTTGACTGCTGCTTTGCCGGAACCTTCCGTTGGGCAAGTACCCGCAAACTCATCCCCATTCCCGAAACCATCCACCGAGAACACTACGATCGCTTCATTCGTTACCCCGCATGGCAAGTCATCACCTCTGCTGCCCATAATCAGGAAGCCCTCGACTTTTTGAGCGACAAGCGAGGCATTAGCGAAAAGTCGGAGGGGAAAAAACACTCGCCCTTTGCTGAAGCCCTATTTGAAGCATTACAAGATGGCGAACCAGATGAAAAAGGCAGGCGCTACAAAAAAGCAGACCTGACCAAAGATGGAGTGATTACTGCCCCGGAACTCTATCTATATCTGCGTGACAATGTTGAAACACGCTCTGGCGATCGCCAAACCCCCGGACTCTATCCTTTAAAAAAGCACGATCGCGGCGAGTACATCTTCCACGATCCAAAGTTTGACCCCCAAAGTCTGAGTAAAGCAGATCCCATTGATGAAACCAACAATCCCTATCGGGGACTAAAGCCCTTTGAAGAGGAACACGCACGCTTTTTCTTCGGCAGGCAAGAACTTATCGAAAGTTTGTATGCCCGGATTGCTGCACCAGACCATTCACTGACCGTTGTTTTGGGAGTCTCCGGCTCTGGTAAATCCAGCTTAGTCAAGGCGGGGCTGATTCCCTACCTGAGAGAATTGTCCAAGCCGAACAACGACCTCAATCAATGGCACATCCTCAACCCCATACGTCCCGGTGAATCGCCATTCGCTGCTTTAGCCAGAACCATTTGGGCGATCGCTGATCTGCCTACCACAGTCCAACTCGACTCGTTGGGCTTCCTCAGTGAAAAGCTGAACCAGAAAATTAAGGAATTACAGAAAATTGCTGAAGCTTCTAATAAACAGGGAGAAACCAGCCGTATTACGCAACGCTTAAAGCTGGAAACTGAAAAATTTACCCAAATTACTGCAATCTGGAATCAGAACAGCCAAACTGCCAATCAGTTGTTAATTGTAGAACATTTCGAGACACTCTATGCACTCTGTTCAACTGAAACAGAGCCAGAATCCGAACAGCAGCAGCAACTCAAACAGGTCTTTCTGGCTTGCCTCCATCCCCTAACAGTGCAATTGCAATCCGTTCCCAATTCTTTCGTTGAAATAGTCAAAACCTGGATTCAGAAGCATCCTGGTGTCAAATTATTACTAGTAATTGACCAGTTTGAGGAGTTAATCACCCTTGGTCGCAAAGGTCAACCCAATCAGCCGAGTAACGCTCAGGAAGAATGGCAACAGTTCTTGCAACTGCTGGAGACAACTTTAGCAGCAATCCTCCCCCAACTCCGCATTATCGTCACGTTACGCTCCGACTTTGAACCCCGTTTCCTGAACTCCGAGGCCCTCAAGTCCTACTGGACGAAAGCTAGGTTTCCAGTCCGTGCCATGCGCTCAGACGAATTACGACAAGCGATCGCGGCTCCTGCATCCGAAATGGCACTCTATTTTGAACCAGCTAACTTGGTTGATCGCTTAATTGACGAAGTGGGTCAGATGCCTGGAGCATTACCCCTGCTCTCCTTTACCCTCAGTGAGTTCTACATTAAACTTGTCCAGAAATCCCTAGCTATCTAATTGGTATTTTAGGGCTTGAGACTCAAGCACAGAGAGAATTTCTGTATGTTGATTGACCAAACCTTGTATTGCGGTAATTGGATCATGGTGAAGGCGATGTTTGCGTTGGCGA
>JAIVFU010000317.1 GCA_020829485.1 Nostoc sp. CHAB 5834
GTTTGTCCCCTTCATAGATGTACTGCTTGAAACCGAGCCTGGTGCCAAACGTATTATCAACAATGGCGACTTGCTCAACTCGGCCATCCTTATACGTATAGGTGTATCCCTTATTCTGCTGACTAAGATTCCCATTGGTGGCACGAGTGGTTGCCCGGTCAATTTGAGTGGACAGGTAATGATCGTTTGTATAGGTGAAATCCTGGTCAATTTTTGTCACCAGCTGTCCGCTCGCCCATCGCCGGTACGTGGTTCGCTCGATCAGCCCAAAAGGGTTATAGGTGTAGTGGGTAGTATCCCGCACCGTTTCGTCAATGTTAACCAGTTGATAGACCTGGCAAGTCGTTGGAATAGCCGATTCTGGCAGAACGGGTTCCTGATGACAGCCAATTAGCCCGTTTACTCCGAGCAGTAGCCAGCACAGGCATTTCAGTAGGTATCGTTTCTTCATTGTGTAGCAATCAGTTTTAGCGAAACCCGGCGGTTGAGCGCCTTATTCGTTTCGGAATCATTAGGAGCAATTGGGGACCGACTACCTAATCCGGCTTTCGTGAACCGGATCTCGGAAATGCCTTGCTTAACAAGAAATGAAGCTGCCACCGCAGCCCGGAACTCGGACAGGCTTTTGTTTAATCGCTCATCGCCTACATTATCCGTGTGTCCTGTTAGTTCCAGCACGTAGTTTTTATGTGCTTTCAGATAGCTCGCCACCTGCAATAATACTGCCTGAGAATCGGTGCGGAGCTTATAACTGCTCTGCTCGAAATAGATCATAGGCAGGCTATCGATTCTTAAGGGCAGCGCTCTTTCCATTAAACCCGTCATAATTGGTTTTTCAATATTGTCAGACACGGCTACGGCAGGCTGGCTTGACAATAGTGACACCACGTTCAGGCCGCTCCTGAGCTGGATCATTTGTTTTGAAATGGCTTTATTCGGGCGTGTAACGACTAGTTCGTACGCTTGCGGTTGGAGTTCGTAGCTGCTAAACCAGCGTGTTTGGCCGGGTACGGCTGTTAACAAGTACTTCTTATTATCGGCGAAGAGAGCACAGCGGGTTGCATGCTCCGCATCGACGGATAGGATTGTCAATTCCCGTTGGAGTTGAATTGCATGAGTCGACGAGCGCCCGTCCAGAGATTCGACAATCAGGTTGCCTTCATACCGCTGATAATCCGTAGCCGTTGCTTCGATAGCGATGATATCAGCCTGTTCAAAATTAATGTTGATTCGGCCAATGGGATCGGTGTCAACGCATTTTCGCTCCCCAGTTTTCGTGTAGACGAAGCACACGTTTGCTTGAAGGGGCTTCTTTTGGATAACGTCTGTTACGACGAACAATCCATGCTGAACAGACGATTTGGCTGACTCCGTACTTTTTGTCGTACTATCCTGTAGAACGTAGTCAGTTTGTTCGGTCTGTAGGTAGGTCTGATCGATCCGCTGTTTATCAACAGCAATGAGGGGAATAAGGAGTGCAACGCCTTGTGGGTGCTTTTGAGCCAAGCTGTCCGACTGGATTAGAACAGTTTGTGGGCGATACCCAACCCGTTCAATGACAAGCGCCTGAGTCTCGCAGGGCACGTTGCTTGAGAAATTCCCACCCATTTGGGTAATTCCCACTTTAATTCGACCAGTAGTGAGTTTTGCGAATAATAGAGCGTTATGGAGTGGAGCTTTTGAGGCATAATTAACTACCAAGCCCTGTATATGCAGGCAGTCGGTTGTATCGGCTGTCTGAGCTTGAGCTGCCGCACTATACAGCGCCAGGCCAGCCAGGATTGCCTTGGTCGAAATCATCCTGCTTTAGTTAGCGGCTACACCAATACTTCCCAACAAGACATCCCAATTCAAGCTGGCAATTCCACCAACAACCTTCTCGTACTGCTGGAGTTTAACGCGGACATTTTTCTTTGTTATATCGCTATAAATAATATCCTCACTATTTGCTCCATACCCGGCAAAGGTTTGCTGGCCGGTAATGATACCATAGTAATTGCCGTCGGCTGCCTGCGATAATTCTTTGATGTACTGCACCTCTGACCACTCGATCTTAGTTGAACTGTAGGGCAGGAGTTTGAGCCGAGTCAGATAGTCCTTAATTGGATACCGTCGTGCCCCTGGCCGACTGTTCGATGTTACTTCAATTGTGGCGGCTGGCATGAAGAGTTTGGCTGCCTGAGCGATTGCATTGTCTTTTTCTGACGCCGACAGTTTTTTGTCGGTAATCACGTTCAGGTAAGACACGAATTCATCCACCTTTTGTAGCGCTTTCCGGCGGTAATACTGGTAATCCTCCTCACTCAGGCTTAGTTTGCCTGATTCAGACTTTTTTGTGATTGTTGTAGTTACAGTAGTCACCTGAGGCTTTTCGACTTCCTGAACAGCTTGTTGGGGCGTAGCTGCTTTAGGAGTCTCCGGCATAGGAACAGGGGTCTGCACAGTCTGGTTTACAGGAACACTGCTACTGGATGGGCTTGGCTGATTTACTGTAACAGCATTCTTATCCACTTGCTTTCTGGCGTCAATCAGCAAAGATGCAACCTCTGCATCAATTGGCTGAGTGAGTAGGTGCTTACCATCTCTGTATAAGATGCCAATCAGTTCCGATTTGGGGATTGACGCTGATTTCCCCTCTTGGGTTTTGTAATTTACAATGGTCTCGTTTTCGTAAGCAATTGTAGCTGGAATAACTGTCAGCGGAACCGCTTTTATTAAATAATCAACGTTAGTTGGACGTAGGGGAGCCGATAAAAAAGCCTGTAAACGTTGCTGAGCCAGCGTCAGGTCATCGCCCAACTCACTAATAACAAGAAAATTTCCTGTGTTACTAAACGCAAAGAGTACGTTTTGGCGCTGAAAACTGAACGTACTTGTTTTGTCTTGTTTCTGTACTGAGAAGGACACTTTTCCGTCTGTAACACCTGTGAGACGGGCATTCTCAAGCTTGTTTCCATTAGCCGTGTAGATTGCATCCTGGCCGAAGGAAGCTGATGAAAAACCAGAAAGAAGTACTAACGCGAGTAAAAATTGCTTCATAAAGTGGATAGTTTGTTGGTTAACGCATCGTTTGTACCAGCTGGTGAGTCGCATCGGTGATGAAGGCTTCCAGTTGATCCTGGTCCAATCGTTCGTAGGCTTTCCGTTTCATCTGGCGAATCTCCTCCTGTTCGCCCGGCCGGTACCAATTGTTACTCAGGAAAACGCCCTGCGATTTCTGCCGGGCATAGAGACCCCGGCAACCGTCGAGACAGGGTGTGTAGTGGAGCTTGTATGAGCCAACGATCTCATTGGTTTTCACATGCACCAGTTTAAACTCCACCGAGGCACCCCCATTGTTGCGGTATTCGGTAATGATCCTCTGTTTGTGATCTGAATCTAAATAGCAAACGTTCGTTGTATAACCTACGGCGCTTTCCAGACTGACCAGTTCCAGAATCAGGTCTGTATTAGTGAGAGACTTAATTCGGGAGTAGTCTAGGCTTTTGTTATCATCGAGGACCTGGTTGAATAGTCCACGGTCCCGCACACTAAACCCTTCTTTGAAAAGCTGTTTTTCAATTGCATTATAAAGAGCTGTCTCGTCGTAGTGCTCTACAATAACAGGAACGCGCGCTGCTGACCGGCTGATACCGGGCTCGCGCCGAACAGATACCGGATTGATTACGGCTGATTGCACACCACCGGTCCCTTGTGTATTCGTGACTCCTTTTCGGGTGTCTGGTACGCGCAGCACAATGCGTGGCGACTTATTGACGAGCATGATTTCCGTCAGAACATCGGCGGATGTCAGTTCGGGTTTTCTCTGTGTAAATTGAACAACGGCCTTTTTGGTGCAGCTAATCTGGGCGGCAAGAAGAAGCGTAACAAGGAGGTACTTATATTTCATCGAATAACGTCAAGTGTGAATATCACTAGGACTAAATTAATCCCAAATGCAGGAGCGGATAAAGTCATAGAAGGTTACAAATTAACATATTAATTTTTGTTGAATTGAAATATTCCCTACAAAAAAAGTATACTATATACTAAAAGGTATATTGTGCCAAAGTTCATAGTATTGTGACCCTTTTATTGTCCATTTCAGGCCATTTTATGTCCCATTGGGGACATAAAACGATAAATGCATAGTATCAAAGAGCTTACTTGTCTCCTTATCTAGTCTGTAGACGATTTGATTGTCGAAGAGCAACAACGGTCGTGACTGGTTAGTAACCCTTACAAACTCTCCACTTCGGGTTGGTAATTTTATTGCCTGACATTTATCATCTTAACCCAGATAGAAGAAGCTTCACTATCTTAAGTCGTTCATTTAAAGCTAATTAAATGGATAAATTGTGAACGATTAAAGTGAACGGGTTTATTGAACGCAAAGAGGGCCGTTTTGGAGCACTTCCCTCCTACCTGGCCACCGTTCAGAAAAACGTCCGATTCCGACAAAGACTGGCCAGGATTGTATTGTCCCAAAATGAGTTGACATTAGATCACAACCCACATGAGGGTACGAGTGAGCAGTCGGGAATGATAGTCAAGAATATACTTTGGGAACATACGCCGTCGATGACATACTTATTTCGGGAAGCCAACTCCACTGGCAATATGCGGTACGAGTTGATTTTGCTGGTTAAGACGGTATAGGAAGCAAACTGCGCCAAACCAGTTCACGCAGGCTTTTCGGCAACTGGCACAACTTAACAGTCAGTTCATCCATCAACCAGTGTTGGTATTAGATGGGAACCATCATTTTTGACCCATTACCAACAAATATA
>JAIVFU010000318.1:0-3270 GCA_020829485.1 Nostoc sp. CHAB 5834
CCTGGCATCGAGCTATTTTTGCGTAGGGCTACCCCTAAACTATCGTGGCCGCAGCAGCGTTTCACCTCTGAGTTCGGGAAGGGTTCAGTGTGGTTCCACCGCGCAATAGACACCAGGAAAAGTCTGGTTGGTTGAGAGTTAACAGTTAAGAGTTAACGGAGAACAAAACCCTGAAGACTGCACAGTAACACGAAACCAAATGAGTTATGAGGTCAAGCCCTCGGTCTGTTAGCACGGCTCGGCTACATACATTGCTGTACTTCCACCTACCGCCTAAGAACGGGTGTTCTTCCCGTGACCTTACCCACTTACGTGGTGAGAGCACTCATCTTGAGGTGGGCTTCCCACTTAGATGCTTTCAGCGGTTATCCGCTCCGCACTTGGCTACCCAGCGTTTACCGTTGGCACGATAACTGGTACACCAGCGGTGCGTTCCTCCCGGTCCTCTCGTACTAAGGAGGACTCCTCTCAATGCTCTTACGCCTGCACCGGATATGGACCGAACTGTCTCACGACGTTCTGAACCCAGCTCACGTACCGCTTTAATGGGCGAACAGCCCAACCCTTGGGACGTACTTCCGCCCCAGGTTGCGATGAGCCGACATCGAGGTGCCAAACCTCCCCGTCGATGTGGACTCTTGGGGGAGATCAGCCTGTTATCCCTAGAGTAACTTTTATCCGTTGAGCGACGGCCATTCCACTCTGCGCCGTCGGATCACTAAGGCCTACTTTCGTACCTGTTTGACTTGTCAGTCTTACAGTCAAGCTCCCTTTATGCCTTTACACTCGCCGCACGGTTTCCAAGCGTGCTGAGGGAACCTTTGCGCGCCTCCGTTACCTTTTAGGAGGCGACCGCCCCAGTCAAACTGCCCACCTGAAACTGTTCCCTGACCGGATAACGGTCATGGGTTAGAATTCTAGCTTCGCCAGAGTGGTATCTCACCGTTGGCTCCATACTCCCCACAAGGAATACTTCATCGCCTCCCACCTATCCTGCGCAAGCCAAGCCCGAACACAATTCCAGGCTACAGTAAAGCTTCATAGGGTCTTTCTGTCCAGGTGCAGGCAGTCCGTATCTTCACAGACATTCCTATTTCGCCGAGTCTCTCTCTGAGACACCATCCAGATCGTTACGCCTTTCGTGCGGGTCGGAACTTACCCGACAAGGAATTTCGCTACCTTAGGACCGTTATAGTTACGGCCGCCGTTCACCGGGGCTTCGGTCGCTAGCTTCAAGGTTGCCCCCTGACCAACTTCCTTAACCTTCCGGCACTGGGCAGGCGTCAGCCCCCATACTGCGTCTTTACGACTTTGCGGAGACCTGTGTTTTTGGTAAACAGTCGCCTGGATCTCTTCACTGCGACCCACGTCTTAGGTGGGCACCCCTTCTTCCGAAGTTACGGGGCCATTTTGCCGAGTTCCTTAGAGAGAGTTATCTCGCGCCCCTTGGTATTCTCAACCTCCCTACCTGTGTCGGTTTCGGGTACAGGTAACTGTAAGTTAACGTGTTTAGAGCTTTTCTTGGAAGCTAGACTATGCCACTTCCCCACCGTAGTGGGTCGTACTCACGCCTCAACTCGAAACGTTTTCGCCGTCTCTCAACATCTTGACGCTTGAACCGGTAACCAACATCCGGCTGACACTTATCTTCTCCGTCCCTCTGCACAACCTACAATCAGTACGGGAATTTTAACCCGTTGTCCATCGACTACGCCCTTCGGCCTCGCCTTAGGCCCTGACTAACCCTCCGGGGACGAACCTGGCGGAGGAAACCTTAGGGTTTCGGGGCATTGGATTCTCACCAATGTTTGCGCTACTCAAGCCGACATTCTCACTTCCGTTTCGTCCACAGTTGCTTGCCGCTACTGCTTCTACCTACGACGGAACGCTCCCCTACCGATTAACATTAGTTAATCCCACAGCTTCGGTACATCGCTTAGCCCCGTTCATTTTCGGCGCGAGAGCGCTTGACTAGTGAGCTATTACGCACTCTTTCAAGGGTGGCTGCTTCTAGGCAAACCTCCTAGTTGTCTGTGCACTCTCACCTCCTTTATCACTTAGCGATGATTTGGGGACCTTAGCTGGTGGTCTGGGCTGTTTCCCTCTTGACAATGAAGCTTATCCCCCACTGTCTCACTGGCAATGTGTGCTCTGGGTATTCAGAGTTTGTCTCGATTTGGTACCGGTCTCCCAGCCCGCACCGAAACAGTGCTTTACCCCCCAGATATAATCATTACCGCTGCGCCTAAACACATTTCGGGGAGAACCAGCTAGCTCCTGGTTCGATTGGCATTTCACCCCTAACCACAACTCATCCGCTGATTTTTCAACATCAGTCGGTGCGGACCTCCACTTGGTGTTACCCAAGCTTCATCCTGGCCATGGTTAGATCACCAGGGTTCGGGTCTATAAACACTGATTATCGCCCTTTTCAGACTCGGTTTCCCTTTGGCTCCAGCATTCTCGCTTTAACCTACCAGTGCCTATAAGTCGCCGGCTCATTCTTCAACAGGCACGCGGTCAGACAATAAATAGTCCTCCCACTGCTTGTAAGCTAACGGTTTCATGTTCTATTTCACTCCCCTTCCGGGGTTCTTTTCACCTTTCCCTCGCGGTACTGGTTCACTATCGGTCACACAGTAGTATTTAGCCTTACGAGGTGGTCCTCGCTGATTCACATGGGATTCCTCGTGCCCCATGCTACTCGGGATTCAGCTACTATCCTTGAGTTTTCAACTACAGGACTTTCACCTTCTTTGGTGCAGTATTTAGCTGCTTCGTTTAACCGCCAGATTCGATATTGCTGTCCCACTACCCCAATCGGTAAACCAATTGGTTTAGGCTCTTCCCCTTTCGCTCACCACTACTTAGGGAATCTCTGTTTTGATTTCTCTTCCTCCAGCTACTAAGATGTTTCAATTCGCTGGGTTGGCTCTCTCCTGCCTATATATTCAGCAGGTAGTATATAGGGTTGCCCCATTCGGAAATCTCCGGATCTCAGTTTGCTTCCAACTCCCCGGAGCATATCGTCGGTAACCACGTCCTTCGTCGCCTCTGTGTGCCTAGGTATCCACCGTTAGCCCTTATTAGCTTGACCACTCAATTCATTTGGCCTTTCACAATTCGCATTCACAAAAACATCCACAAAGAATGTCTGTGTCTGCCTGCTAATTTCGCGTTACTATGCAGTTTTCAAGGTTCTGGCTGAGAATTAACTCAGCAGTCTGACTTCAATTAATAAGTCATGTTGCTGAACTCTCAATCTATTTC
>JAIVFU010000319.1 GCA_020829485.1 Nostoc sp. CHAB 5834
AGAAGGGGACTACGGAGTCGGTACAACGTTGTTTAAGACCAGTGGGATCAACAAAGCCCGCCAAGCCGAGTGGCTGGAGAGGGCTCAAGCCAGTCTATTTGTGCGAAAACGGAGTGAATATGACTCGTTTACCTGCCTGTAGCGCTCTGGTTGCTGGTATACCAGTGTTATACCAGCAACATACCAGCAACATACCAGTGGTATACCAGCAATATACCAGTGGTATACCAGCAATATGCCAGTGGTATACCAGCAATATACCAGCAATATACCAGTGGCATACCTGTTACACACCTGTCACAGAAACGTAACACAGCTCTAATCGGCTATGCAAGAGGTGGGCGCTATTACCCTTGCTGTAAGGGTCAGGAAATCGTTGCAACCCTACTCAAAAAGGAGTCGGACCGTTTGCTTACCGACCGCTTATGCAAAGTATTTATAAAGTCCCATCGGCCTGCCGTTTCAACATCCGGCGTACCGTCTCGGATTGAAAACACTTGCCGTATCGGGTGCGGAACCCATGGGCGTTGAGCCGCTCGGCCGTCGCTCGGAGGCTCAAGCCATCCCGCTGGTAAAGCCGAATCAGCTCCCCCGCCTGCCGGTTGGCCGGGTGAGTCAGCGCATTGGCTTTGATCATGGCCACGCCCTGCGCCCGGTGTGCATCCGTGAAATTCTCAGGCTTGCCCAGAATGAATCCCCGCGCCTTCTTCTGCGCCAGGGCTGCCCGGGTGCGCTTGGAGATCTGCTCGGCTTCGTGCTGGGCAAAGCTGGCCATGATGCCAATGGTGAGCGTGTTGGCGTCGGGCAGATCACAGGCCACGAAGTCGACTTCCGAATCCCGCAGCACCATCACGAACGACGCGTTGCGACTGAGCCGGTCGAGTTTGGCGATCAGCAGCCGGGCGTCGTGTTGTTTGGCCGTTTGGATGGCGGCTTGCAGCTGGGGCCGGTCTTTCTTGCGGCCCGACTCGACCTCGGTAAATTCCTGGATCAACTCATCAGATTCCCGCAGGAATCGTTGGACCATGTGGCGTTGGTCGTCGAGGCCGAGACCGGATCGGCCCTGCTTTTGAGTGGAGACGCGGTAGTAAGCAATGTAGCGCATAGTGGCGACAAGATACGGAATAATTCTAGGATGCCACAATTCAAGAACGCCCATTCCTAATCCGTGTCAGCCATAGCAATACGCCAAATCGTCTTAAAATTAATTGAGCTACGTACCGGCCGATGATTCTGGGAGGGGGGCAATTGAAAATCGATTCCCGACTTAGCAACATGAGGTAAGGCTGGAGAGCGTAAAATAGGAAAGGGAAATAGGCCCTACTACGTCCGTTATAAGACCTACTATGTACCTATTTGCACCTACTATCTTGCACAAAACTCATACTATTATGGTATTATTCGACTACTATCTAACAGAATAAACCTACTATCTAAGCTAATCAGGCTACTATGTAAGATTATTCGACTACTATCATAGTATTATTCCACTACTATCTACCTACTATGAGCACTACTATTCGCAGAGTACTTCTAAAAGGAGCTTATAGGTAGCCAAAAAAGACCTGTTTCATCCGTTTAAATAGGTATAGCTCCTGATTGAATACTGTTTCGTGCGCCAAAGAGCCGCATTTGTCCTAATTGAGTGACTAATGCGGCTATGAATCCGGCTATAGACCGATTAGTGTCCGCTTACAGACTAGACAAGGTTTCATTTGACTCCTGATAGTACCGCCTTAGCCCACTCATAACGAGCATTTTCGTGAACGAAAGCGCGAAAAAGTACTTTTGCACTTTTTACAGATGACAGAAATACAGTTTCGAGCTATCTAGGACGATGCATAATTGTATGATTGCTAGAAGCTTGGTTATAAACTTGTAGCGATTGTTTTACTAACTCATCTCACAAAACAAAATAAGTTGTTGATTATTGAGATGGCAATTTGAGACAGCAACCATCTTCTATGAATATCATCATCAGCCTGAACATGTTGTCTCGAAAAAACGGGCCTTTTTGGGGACACATTTTCTTTAATACCTGTCCAACACTATTCGTAGCATATGGGTGCGATCCTAGTGCGGCAAATTGGTCGTTGCAACACTAATTAAACGCCTGAAAAGGACATCATCTACTCGGGGATAGAGGTTCCTGGTTTTACATCAACATTATGATAGGAGACAATTTTCCAGGTGCCGGCCTCTTTGGTGACCACCTGGAGTAAACGGGTATTGAGTTGTCCTTTGGCATCTAATTGGATTCTGGGGGGAAGCCCTTCTTTGGCAAAGCCAGAAACCTGACATAAGGTCTCCAAAATGGCCACATCGGGCCGGATAAATTTCAGGGACACGATTTTCTGGTTTAAGACCGTATTCTTAAAAAAGCTTTTAAAAATTACCTCGTGCTGGCCCAGAAACGCTTGATGGCCTTTAAAGAACATACCCGCAATATTTGTAAAAGTGCCATCGGAGGAAAATGATTGGGAGTAAGCCGGGGCATCCCCTTTGTTCCAGGCTTGATCCTCCAGTCGGAGGATGGTATTAATCGCCAGGGAGTCCTGGGCATTTTGCGCGCAAAGGAGGGATGAAGTGAGCATGAGCGTAAGGGCCAAAGCTCGTTTGAAAGCTGTCTTTATTTTCATAGTTATAGGCTTTACATAAAACACTTTGTAAACTACCCAAAGGGATACACCCTGCCTAACCAGCCTTATTTATCGGTAAACCAACAGAAACCTTAGCCTAGGCATTCTGACTCGCTACTGGACAGCTCGTAAAATCACTGTGTCGTAAAATCCCCCCAATTGAGACGATAAGTTTCTCAAGCTTGGATTGACCACACTACAACTCGCATCGGCTACAAACACAACTTTACAACGTATGCCATTCGTGTAAAAAGCCAAGTTGAGCGCAGAGACTGCCTACGCTGATAGAATCCTTGCTTGTGCCATCAAACGGCTTTAGAAAACCACATCACCAGATTGATCTAACCGTAGCGAATAGAACATATATAGAAAAGTGACATTCCCTATATATATTGCGCATGATATGCATAGATAACACCTCCTTTTTATGCATATCATGCTCAGTTAGTTTTTGTTCCTACCGCTTCCATGGCATTTGTTTTAACGCCTCTTCCGCCAACTCTTGATCTGGAAACCCGCCCCGTGCTACGCAAAGCGGCGGCCGCACATCGGTATTTGGCAGAGCTCAAGGGGGTAGCGGCTACGATTCCCAATGAATCGATCCTAATCAACACACTGGCTCTTCAGGAGGCAAAAGACTCTTCGGCCGTTGAAAATATTATTACCACCCATGACGATCTGTTTAGAGCCGAACTCTTCACCGATACCTTTACCAGTCCGGCAACCAAAGAAGTACAACGCTATGCCAGCGCCCTAAAAAAAGGATTTGCCTTAGTGCGGCAACAAAAGCTGCTGACGCTGCGACACATTACAGCCATTCAGCAGGAATTGGAGCAGAATAATGCCGGTTTTCGACGGTTACCTGGCACAACGCTCCGTAACGGACAAACCGGAGAGGTCATCTACACGCCCCCGCAGGAAGCTGATCAGATTGCAAGCCTGATGGCTAACCTCGAAGAGTTTATCAACGACGACACCCTATTCGATGCCGACCCACTGGTAAAGATGGCGGTTGTGCATTACCAGTTTGAAAGCATCCACCCCTTTTACGATGGAAACGGGCGTACTGGCCGAATTATCAATATGCTGTATTTGGTGCAGAAAGACCTGCTCCATTTGCCTATCCTCTACATGAGTCGGTACATTATTCAGCATAAGAGCGGCTACTACGAACGGCTACAGGCCGTGCGCGACCAACAGGATTGGGAGGGCTGGCTACTGTATATGCTGGATGGGGTAGAACAAACGGCCCGACAAACCATTGTGCTGGTACAGGCTATTCGAGAGCTGATGCTAGACTATAAGCACACGCTACGGCAACGGTTGCCCAAGCTCTACAGCCAGGACTTGCTGAACAACTTGTTTCAGCATCCTTACACCAAGATTGATTTTCTGATGGAGGATTTGCACGTGACGCGCCTGACGGCCACTCGCTATCTGGACTTACTGACCGAGCAGGGCTTTGTGCATAAACAGAAGATTGGGCGTAGTAATTATTACATCAATCAAGCTTTGATGAAACTGTTTGTGGATGTAGGCAATAGCCTACCGGTTGGGCCTATTTCCTTGATTCAGACAAGGTCTCATAGCTAGCAAGGGTATATTGATACTTAGCCTGGCAGGAGGAAACTAAAGGCTGCCAAATCCTTATGCTTCATAAATGGGGGGTTCGTTGATACAT
The DNA here is from genome assembly GCA_020829485.1 of Nostoc sp. CHAB 5834. The sequence goes on from JAIVFU010000319.1 coordinate 4,321, forward strand.
GGGAGTTTCGTGCCAGGCTAAGGTTGGCCTATCACTTGGATACCCATTGGCGGAACGGTACGCCTTTCGTTCATAAGTGAAATCCCACCACGTCTTCGTAGCATCGCTCGTCTGGGCAAAGTAAACGGCTAATCGGAACTGATCTTCCACGCAGGGATCAATCCAATAGCCTTTTTTTTGTTCATACGCATCCATCAAAGTAGCGCCGTTTTTGTCAATCAATTCAGACAGGGAATAGTAGCCCATGAAGATCAGATCACTCGCAAACTTTGGCCCAACGGATGGAATAGTCTGAAATTGGGCTAAGGCGTACAGTTCTCGTGTCCGATCTGGTGTGGCCTTTAGGTAGATCGCTAACTCGTCGGGGGCGTGGAGGAGA
>JAIVFU010000031.1 GCA_020829485.1 Nostoc sp. CHAB 5834
AATATCACCGCAGGCATAAGCATCAACAATTTTCTGGCGCAAGTCGAGAGAGTAGGGTTTCATACCGACCAGTTATCAGTACAATTGCTCTCTCCTATTGTACTGCACTGGACTGATAAGCGCTATACTACAATTCCCTCTATTTTAATTAAAGGGATATCCAAGATTGTTTTTTGTTCGGCTTTGACGGTGAGACGTTCATCAACTTTACCGATAAAAGCATCGGCTTGTGTTACGTAAACTGTTCCCATTTTTGATGATTCCTAGTAATATTTTGTGCTTGGGTAAATAAAAGTCGCCAAAGTATGATTTAATATACATCTTGATAACTTTTGACTTTATCGGTTGCTTTGGGCAAACATTGCGAATAAAGACTACATCCTTGGCAGCGTTTGCTGTAAACTGGTTTTGGCATTGCTCCTGTTTCTAGGAGATTTGTCACAAATTCAATAGTAGCGATCGCACTCTTTCTCAACTCTTGATTAATCTCTACTAATTGCCGTTGATGTGAGTGGGCATAATAGATATATCCAGTAGTAACTGGTTGTCCTGTCATCTCTTCTAAACATAAGGCTTGGGCGCAAACTTGCAATTCATCGTTATCCCATTCGCCTTTGCGTCCCCGTTTGTATTCGACTGGATAAACTTGACCAGATTCTGATTCAATTAAATCAGATTTACCGATGAGTTTATATTGCTCCGACTTCAGCCAAATTGCCCGAACTTGCCAAGTTTCTCCTCGCTGTACATCACCTGTGGTATGGACGCGATCGTGTAAAGTTGTACCTTCAATTGTATATTGATTATCGGTAAATTCCCCGGCACAAAACATTCGCCAACAGCGATGCGGACAATAAGCATATTGATTCAATGCCGCAATTGAAATATATTCGGTTTGATTCATAACTTACGGTGGTTTTTAAATGATTATTGAAATTAGGGAGAAAACAGCCGCCGCGTCATCCCCATACCCATTGTTGTTTTTCTACCAACACCGCAATACAAAGCAAAATCAGCTAAAGTGTTAATTTGCTTAATTTGTATTGGTTCAACTGCCCCTAAAATTTTATAGGTAACTTCGCCAAGAATACCGATAAATTTGCTGCGAGAATCAGCTAATATTTCTGTGTGAATGTTGACAAAAGAAGGAAATATTGACTCAATGGCAATGTGAGTAAATTCTATGCCACTGTATTTATTCCACCGCGAAAGTAGGGAATTAAACACAGATTCTCTGGTAGGAAGGGTAGTATCATACTGTCCTTGACGGAAGGCGGTGGGCGTGGAAAAGCTAAGGTTAATGGAAGAGTTGCGATCGCTAGCTTCTTCGTATAATTGAGCATAACTACTGGCATTTGCCCAAGGTTGAATAGATTGGGGTGTGCCTTGAATGCTGGTAATATACAAGTCAGCCGGGCCAAGATGCCAAGGGCGATTGGGATTAAGATTTAGCCAGAGTTGGGTAAGTTTGCCAAATAGAGTGTCATCTAATAAAGAGATGCGCCACCAACAAGGTGTTCCGGCGGAAATGGGTTGTTGATGTGAATATTGCAATTTAGATCCCCCTTTACCTCCCTTCAAAAGAGGGGAATTAATTTGTAAGGGAGAGAGGGTGAAAGCTTTATCTGCGGTGGAATCGTGCAAGCGATCGCCTAATGTGCTATCTACAGAACTAACGAGGGTTAAAAATAAGGCGTGGAGATGTCTACCTGTGAGATATTGTGGTGGAATGGGCGATTGAGGTAGCAAATTCAACACTAAACTATGAGGCATATTTTCTCTTTTTGGTTATAGACTGAGTGATTCTTGACTCTACAGTGAACTCAGGGATTTCCTGGAGTTCAGCTTCACTCAAACTATACTGTTCACAAACGAGACTCAGACGATTTCCTGGCGTTTTCACAGCGTTAACCGAATGGGTTAAATCACCTTGAAAATAAACTAAAGTATTGAATTGGGGCTTAATTTGCCCAAGTTGGCGTTTGTGCGATCGCAATACCAGTTCTCCCCCTTCCATATCTGTCGGTACTCGCACATAAAGCACACTGACAACCGCAGGCGGTTCAATGGTTTTGGAGTAGGAACGTAAGGAGCGATCTATGTGCGGATCGACGCGGGAGCCTTCTTTGAGTTGTAAAGGATTGAGGTAAAAAGCATTACAATTCGGTTGGAGAGCCAAATCGAGGTAAGGTTTGAAGTAGGGAAACTGCTGTTCTACTTTTGCTAATCCAGAACGCTGAAATACTACAGAAAATCCTTTAGTGGCGACAAAATCGCGGTTGAGGTTGTTGATAGCAAAGTAAGGACAAGCTTGGATTTCTCCCCACAAGTTGTTTAGGTAATCGCTGGGGAAGGCGTTGGATTGTTGTTGATAGTGTTTCACTGGGGATAGAGGAGCGATCGCTAAATGTGGTATCTAAAATTTTAAAGACTGTTAAGTGATCATAGTAGTATTCTTTTAAGTGAGAAAAACTACATAAGGAGAAAGACCAATGAGAATTGATGATTACAATGCAGCAAAGGCATTAACTGAAAAACTGAAAGAGAACTTACCCATTAAAGCACGAGCCGGGAAGGAGTTTTTGAAGACATTAAAGCAAAAAGGAGTAAACGCAGATCCAGAGAGAGAATTTGAAATTGATTTCGTTGGCTATTCAGGAGATGAAGGCGGGATTATGTGCGGACTAAAAGAGCCAAATAATCCCGAAAGTGAAGAAAAATATATTTCTTCTATTACTCACCTAAAAATTGATCCTAATCATCCTCTAGCTGCTGAAGTGCAGGCTTACCAACGCTAGCGAATTCGTAAGTTAATGTTGCAAGATTCCAGAGGTTTTAAAGCCGAGTTAATGACGATAGAACCTCGAAAAAATAAAAGCCGTGGTAAAGGTTTTGGAAAGTAATTAACTCCGAAACCGATATTCTATCCGAACTGGGATTTTTAAGTTTTGAATACCATCAAATTGATAGTATTGACCTCGCATTTGGACGTTTTGAATTAAACTAACTGGAGGCATATTCACTACGTCATAGCTCATAACTTGATTGGTGAATATCACATCTAAAGGATTTAATGGATATGTACAAGTGAATATACCTTCAGAAATTTTATGTTTCGGTAATTGTTCAACCGTTACTTCAGCCTTGCTCATCCATTTACCCAAGCGAATCCACTTTGGTAATTTGAGTTCTTTTTGGGAAATGACAAAAAACTCAAATCTACTTTCTGCTGCTATTTCCTTTGCTCTACCAAAACTAGGGATATTTTTCTGTGTTTTTTCCATTTCAACGTGGTAGTTGTTGTTAGCATACTTCCAGGTGTTGAGGATAGAAGAATGATTGAGCGATCGCGCCGGAGTTACGTAAATTTGCTGTTGATTGAGTGGCGTTAAATGCTCCTCATATTTTGGTACTTGTTCGGGACAAAAATATCGATAAGAATGTTCTTCAGCAACGGTAGTAGAGTAGATTTGGCTATCAACTAACAAGAGTGCATAACAGAGAGCGTAATTGTGAATTATTGGCTCTGTTTCATACAATCGGCCGATTTCACGAGTTGCGTAATAGAGGCTGTCATGAAGTTCTAGTTGACAACGGGAAATAAACACCATTATTCTTTCCCCGCTTTAGCAGCAGTTTTCTTCTTGCTGATATGCTTCTTGGCATAATCTTTAGCTTCCGCATCAGCTTTTTGCAAAATTGCCTGAATTCCTTTTTCACTTCCTGTTAAAGTTTTGACTTCATTAATTAGGGATACAAAAGCATCACCAATGAAATCTGTGTGAACAATAAACTCATCAGCCATTAACGCCTCAATAGCATTTTTTGCAGCAGTGATTACATCATCTTCATCTAGTGGATCGGGAGCATTTAAAGTATTATTAGATTTCATTTGGTCATATATTGCCTGAGTCCAACGCAGGTTACTTGTGATTTCTCCGTCAGCAAATACAACACCAATCAACTCATTTCTAACACGACCTGTACGGGTAGTTTGCGCTCCATAATGACGAGTTCGCAGAATATTATTAAAAACGTAAAGGAAGCTAGCTTCAGTAGGGTCTTTCAATGTGACAATACTAGGAAAGAAAACTTGCGGTCTAATATGGTCTTGCTGATTGATTCGACTAGTAACTTCACCAGGTTTAGAACCATTTTCACCCTTGGAAGCCATCGTTCCATTTTCATAAGGAGCGTTGAGGGTGAATGTTTCGTGTGATTCATCAAAAGCTGTTATTGAAAATGCCGTATCTACCACAACTTTCGATTTTTCAGAACCAGAGTCACCAATAGCAAATCCGTAAATTATGCAATCAGGATTATCCATTGCAAAATTCACATTGTATTCACATTCTTCAGCCGTCATTAAGCCATAATTACGCAGCAATTCCCGCCCAACTAAACGCTCTGGAGTAGACTGTTTGCGTTTGAACATTGACAAACGGCTAATTGTGGTTTTGTCTTTAACTCCTGCTCTTACCCGTGCTTTATTCAGTTCTGCATCTGTCTGGAATAGAGGATAAGATTCGGTAATACGAATGGTCAAAAAATGAACATATTTCCCCATTGGTTTGTAAGGAATCTCAGCTTGAAAAAATTTGGATTCAACAGTTTTTAAAATTGCCATGATTTTCTCCAAAAAATTGTTTACTACTTGTTTACTTCTAGAGGAAGAATTTATTCCGGTTCATTAACATCATCTATTACAGGAATATTTTCATTTCTTCCTGCATTTTCTTTGTCATCTTCAAGACGATAAAGAAATTCACAGGTATCTCGAATTAAGTTGAGTTGACGGCCTGCCAAACGAGCGCGATCGCCTGCAAATGCGTTATCAAATACCTCCACTACAAAATACTTGGCAAAATCTAGAACAGCTTGCCGTTCTTCTTCTCGTTTGCTCATAATCCAGCGTCCTTCAGCAGTAGAAGAATGAACGCGATCCATGAGTTTAAAAACTTCTGCTGCAACAGCCACAACTAATGTTTCTCCCTGAAACACACTTGACTCAGCTTTGAGTATAGTTTCAGCCGCAATATCAACTGGTTTTAACACAGCATTAGACTTAGGATTATAACGTTTATTAGCTCGGTAAAATCTGCGATATAAATCTGTTAATTTCTTAGGATGATTCAGACTTGATACTTCTCCCACAATTAATTGCTCCATATTAGTGTCATATTTCACATAAGGGTCAAAACAAGGATAAAAATGATAGGCATAAAGCCGGATTTTCTCGATTCGTGCTGTTTCCGATCCCTGGTTACGCACCCAGCGATTGAGATAAGAAAAGACGTACAGGGGACTAGTTTCAAAATCTTTAGCCAGTTCTGTAAATCTCCCCCAGTTGGCATCGTAACCAGACTTACCCTGTCGTGCATTCACATCTAAATGAATGGCATAAGCGGCGGTAAGTACATTTAAAGGTGCTGGGTATTGGATGCCGTTTTCATTCCAACCTTCGAGGATGTAGTCAAGACGGAAGCGATCGCGTCTTACTAAAGCACGGAAAGCATGAGGCGCACTATCAAGGAAAACGCTTTCCTCAAACTCAGCCCCATCATTAAAAGGTGGAATGGGTGACTCTGAAACCACAGTTTTAACATCTAAAATCATCGGGAAAGCAAACGCTAACCAAGTTGGCATTACCCAAGATTCTGTATCAGTGCTGTCTCTTCCTGGCGGGAGCGCCATGAAGTAAAATGTTAAAGGCTGGTCTTCAGGATAGGAAAGTTTAAAGGTGCGATCCTGGTCACGCTGGAGGTTTTCATCTATTAAGAAACTATCTACACTTTGGTAGCGATCGCGCCCCAAATCTGCCTGTAAATCCTTACTGATAAAATGATTGCGAACGCTGGTATCAAAGCGAGTTTGAGCAATACCATTGTATGCTTTCTGCAAAAACTTGTTAGTCTCTGGAGTAAAGTAATAAGTAGGATAAAAGTAGAGATAGCGATATTTTCCATCTTCAAATCGCTTACCTACAGCTTGAGTTTGATTCATCAAGATTTGCCTGAGCATGATCTCCATACCTGCAATACTGGAAATATTGCGTTTAGCATTAGCACCTCTTAACATTTGCTTATTGGTATAAACTTGTGGCGTAAATAAAACTGCTGATTCCATTTGCTCAGTAACTGTATAAGGAGAATGAGAAATTGAGCAGATTAGTTGTTTCCCTCGCCCTGTTTTTTTTGCAGCATTGTAGTATGCCAACTCCTTAAAAAAGATTTCGGCTTGGTCGGTAGCTGATTTTTGTCGTGTTTCAGTCGGAAGCATAATCACGCGATCGCACCAATCCCTTAAATCTTTCCATTCATCAGGTAGTTTGTACTGATTAATGATCGGTTCAATAACTTTTATCCATTGATTAACCAGACTTTGACAAATCTCACGAACGTCTTCTTGTCCTGGATTACGTTTAAGGTATTGCGTTGCAATATAATACCAGTCATAAGCGATGCCTCCAGTATCTTTAAGTTGCTGAAGCGCAATAATTTCAGATATATACTCAGATAAATCAAGAAAATCAATAGCTATCTCTGTAAGATTAATAGTTGGAATTGGAGGGAGTTCTTTATTGTTTTTAATTAGGGCTTTAACTCTGTCAAGATACTCTTTCCAAAACTTTCCAGTTATTAAAGCTCCTAGTTCTGCCAAATGATCTATACGAATATCTTCTGCAAAATCTATTTCGATATTCTTCGCTAAAACACCTTTACGCTGGAATTGAGCCAAATTAGTAGCTTTATCTGCTGCCTTGCTGGTTTTTACTTTACTCGGTACTGCATCAACGGTAAATTGCATTAAGCCTTTGATGTCGAGGAAGAGATTGTAGTAGTCAGCATATTTCATCCCAATATTTCCCCGACTGAATCCAACTTTTCGGAGTTGAAGTTGATTAGCGCAGAGTTGTTTTATGGTGTCAATAACGCGATCGCCTAATCCTTCTCGACTAATTTTTGGAGCATCTTTTCTAGCTAAATAAATTACTCCTGTGGGTAAGTAAAGCAGTATTTCATAGTAGGTTTGATGCTCAGTGTTGAGGCTAGTGTGTGCTTCCATCAAAGCATTATTAACTACATTAGTTAATACACCCCGATTTTCAGCAATGCTGTGATATGTAAATTTCAGTTGTCCATCACTCAAATTATGGATAATTTCTTGGAGCCTAGAGTTCTCTGCATCCTGGGGATGTTTAACAATTGAGGCGAGAGAATCAGCCAAACAAGTTAAATCAGATAAACTGCGAAGGGTACGGTCTTTGAGAAGAGGATTCAACCCAAATTCAGAAAAATTCCAGTTAGTATCCCAGCGACGTTGAGCATTATAAGCCATGCATAACAAATCATCTAGATACTCTCGATAAGCTTCAGGATTTTCTGGATTTATAAAGTTATCTAGTCCTAACTGGTGAACTTTTTTATCAATAATTTCACGATGTTCTGCTAGCGGTAGCTTGCGGCAGTTTTCAGGTACATCAGGAAACTTTTCAAAATCATGTAAAATAAATCCAGCAATTACTAATCTACGCTCTCGCTCTTTCACCACTCGCTGCACTGTGGTATTGAGTTTTTCTAAACGTTTCTCAATTAAATTTGCTGGGAATAATCCATTGAGTAAGTGAGTATTCAGCGATTGATCAGCAGCGTTATCTCGTCTGACTTTAGTTTTGCCTTCAGCTTCTCGCTGTTGGTCAATTTCATCAAAAAACTTACCACCTTTTGCCGTTACACCAATCGCTATCCGCAACAGATTTGGTAAAACATACTCACCAAAGTCTGCCATTACCTTATCATCTGGATTTTGAGATTGAATTGCTTCTCGTAATAGCTTGAGTGTTAGTAAGTCACCTTCAGTTTCAATAGTACGGTCTGAAGAATCACCATCAAAACCAAAATCACCTGATAACCAATCATCATTAGACATTCTTAAACTCCATTTTTTTACTCCACGCCTTCTAGCAACTTAGCAACTTGCTCTGGAGCCGGAAGCTGATTTTTTAGTTCTTGAGGCAACGTAGAAAACAGTTTATAAGTTGCTATACCAATTGGTTTATTCGATTCTCTCAGTGCATACTCAACAATAGTTTTATCTTTGGATTTGCAAAGAATAATTCCGATTGAGAGATTTTCGTCTGGGAATCGAGATAAATCATCTAAAGCCGCCAGATAAAATTGCATTTTTCCCACATACTCAGGTAGGAACTCTCCAGTTTTTAACTCAATCGCAACTAGACATTTTAATTGGCGGTGATAGAGTAACAGGTCAATAAAAAATTCTTTATCACTAACTTCTAAGCGATACTGACTGCCAACAAAAGTAAAGCGCCCACCCATTTCTTGCAAGAATGGTTCAACTCTTGCCAAAATCGCCTGTTCTAGCTGTCGTTCACTGTGTTCATCTGCTAGTTCCAAGAAATCAAAAGTATATTCATCTTTGACAGCTAGTTTTAATTGGTTACGAATCTCTGCTGGAACAGTTTTATCAAAGTTAGTCTGATTCAACAGAGTCTTTTCATAGGTTTGATTTTCAATTTGGTGAATCAAAACATTCTTTGTCCAGCCAAATTTACGAGTCATTCTGATATAGAATTCCCGTTCTAGGTCATCTTTGCACTTCTCTACAATGACCAGATTGTGACTCCATCCAATTTCTCGCACCATTGGTGCGAGTTTTTCATTGTTGACGTATGATTCATAAAAAAGCCTCATCCGCCAGAGGTTAGCAGCAGAAAATCCGCTAATTCCTGGAAACTCTGCTTGTAAGTCTTTTGCTAACTGTTCTACTACGGATTTTCCCCAACTAGCGCCCTGCTGTTGAGTAACAATTATCTGTCCAATGTCCCAGTAGAGGTTAATCATCTCCCGATTAACTGCTTTTAGTGCTTCGTACTGGGCTGAACGAATACGCTGTTTTATTTCCATTAGTAGATGTATGTAATTGTCTGAAATAGGGTTACTCATAGCGGAAAAGGTTCAACTCGTTCATGACCAACTAGCCGAGGTGCATAAACTAAACAGGCTTGCACATCTTCTCGTTCTAACCAGGGATAAGCTTCTAATAAGGTTTCGATAGTATCTCCCTCCGCCAACATCCCCAAAATATGTTCAACTGCAAGGCGACGACCTCGAATAATTGGTTTACCACCAAAGATTTGAGGGTTGATTGTGATTCTTTCTAAAAGTTGTTCTTCGTTCATGATTTGCTGTGCTTAAAATTTTGAAATGTAATAATAAGTAAATGTTTTCTACCAGTTACAGTTAGCATCTCCATCTAGAGAATAAGGATTAGGAAGAGGTTCTAACACTTGGTTTCTATCAGAAATATGCTCCAAATTACATACTTTGCGTGTTAAGGAGTCAATTGACTCCTCATGCTCCTGATGTTGAGCCTCAAATTTTTTACACTGCATATTAATGTTGTCAATTTTTTTACATACTTTTTCTAAAGTGTCAAGTATGGTATTGTCCTGCCTTTCTGGATTCATATCGCTGTGCGAAAGGATAGATGGCGATATGCAGACGTTCACTACCACAGTAAGAGTGATTTGATTAAAGTCGGTGTTCTGACTTGACATACTGAGTTATTTACAGGAATACTCACATAATAATGTAAATAGTATGTCATGACTAGCTAAAATTTACCTGTTAAGAAAAACTGCTAAATAAATTGGGTATTTATGCTTAAAATCTAATCTTTGGCTGCTACGTTGGTATACTGTCTTCGGGAGGGTAAACCATCTACTTTATTTGTAAAGTATAAATACCTATTAGGGATTGAAACATGACCTACTATTTGCGGTCTGAAACCCTCCTACAAAATTTTTAAACAACCCATATCTCATCTCCTTTGCTTTTAAACGTGTATGCCAGCGTATCCAGCAGCAGTGCAGAATGGCCAAAAGCGATCGCATAGGGCGCAGTAGCATCATGAAAGCTATACTGATCGCTGATGCCATAAATCTGAAAATTCATCGGTAGCCTTAGCCGCATCCGCACTTCAGCAAGAGGACGGCGAATCACGTAACAAACCAAACCTTGCTTTTTTAGGCGTTTGTTAATTTCCGCAACCCAATAATTGTCAGGTTGCCAAATTTCCACACCAGTCAAAACCTGAACTTTCCAAGCGTCAGCAATTGGCTGCAAGTTTCCAGAATAGGTAAACTTCCAGTTCAGCCGTTCCTCTCGGTAGGATCGCAACTTCATAAATGCTAGACAATGAGCAAATCTACCTTTGGCAATGGGTTGTCCGGTGCGTTCTGCGGTTTCTTTGAGTGTCCGTATAAATGCCGCTTCCGTCCACATTTCAATTTCTAAATTGCCCAAAATACCTGGTAAATCGTAGGTTTTAAACCTATCTGCCTCGTTTTCTTCCGTTAAGTCGTATAAACCACATTGCAAAGGACTTGATCCTCGAAAACTAGCAGCATCCTCAGCAATTGGATTTCCTGACTTACCAGAAAGTGCTTGCCAATCTTCCGCCCATCCCGAAACACGTCCAGCCGCAGACTTCAGACTAGTTTCAAATACTTGCTCACAGGCTTCTTGAAACTTGTCTCGGCTTTGGGCATACTGTTGTTTAATTGTGCGATCGCTCAACTGATAAAACAGCCAAAATGATTGCACAGCACCCCAACGACGATAATAACCGCGAAAATCGTTGATTTGTCTATAATTCTCAGTAATTGTATTGTGAAAAAAGGGGCGATCGCAAATACTATTCACTTCTAATGGTGGAGTATCACCCTTAAACAAACGCTCTATCAAAAAGTTAGGAACTAGAGAAAAAGCTGTAAAATTATCAAACTTAACTATCTGTCCATCTTTCTCATATTCGTCATGCCTTCCTAATCGTCCTAAACGTTGGATAAAGTTACCTGCATCGGATGATTCAAAAATTAGAAAATTGATTTTGAAATCAACCCCTACATCAATTGTGCTAGTACCAATAACCAAGTCAGCAGCAAGACTTCGCTCCTTTTCTCCTTTTCCCGATAGCCCTGTATTTTCTCCAACTTTCAATCCGTAAGGCTGTAATATTTCCCGAAAAAATTGAGTGAGGCGTTTGACTGCTGCGATTGAGTTAAGGATGATTGCGCCTTTACTTCCTGGATACTGCTGAAACTGAGCCAAAATCAAATCACTATTTTCTTTTAGCCAGGTTTCCGAAGCTTTAAAAGATGGTTCCAAAGGAATAAAATGCAGCGTAATTGTTCGTGCTACTTGCCGCCAGTTCTGTGTTTGCAGTTGCTGTCCTTGTTCTGGTGTATCAGGAAATTGATATTTCTTTTGTTTTAAAGGATCAATTTCTTGACAACGAAATCCGGCTTTTTCTAATCGTCCAATTAAGTTTGTATCTGGTGTGGCTGAGAGAAACAGAAATTTCTTACGGCGATTTGTACAGCGAATTAACAACATTGTGTTAATTACACTAGCAATTTGTGGAGCTGCGAAAACATGAAATTCATCGAAAATAAATAAGTCGAAATCTTTATCAATTCTGCCCCATAATTTATCTGGGCTATCGCCACGAATTATATAAGCACCTCGATGTAGGTAGTGAAAAATATCGGGGTTGGTTAATAATGCTTCTCTCTGGTTAGTGAGAGTTGCGATCGCAGCTCCTTTTTTCAATCCTTCATTTTCAGCATAAATCTCTAAATCAGCCCCACTGAGCCGCACTACACGCGGCTGATTCTCTGGTTGAAATTTTTCTACATATCCTCTAATCTGCGTTTCTTGATCGCGGGCGAGTTCATTGGTTGGGTAAAGTCCGATCGCAGAAAATTCACCCTGAAGAACTTCTAGGTAAGCCGCGAGACTTTTACCATCGCCAGTCATTGCAGTATTGAACACGACATCAATATTTGCATCGCGCAATGCCTTCAAAGTTTCGGCTTGATGCCAAGAAAGCGACCAATCTTTAGGTAATTTAACCCCGTCAGGTGTTGGGACGGTTTGAGAATAAACGGGTTTGAGAGTAATTTTGTATGCTTCGTTAATATTCACTTTTTTGATTCCTTTTGCAATTCTAAAGGAATTTATACATAGCTATCTCTTGTTATCTCCGCAGCGTATGCAATACAGGCTAGGATATCTTCTCGTTCCAAAACGGGATATTCTTCCAAAATTGTCTCTATTTTTTCTCCACTTGCAAGAAGGTCGAGAATTAAACTAACCCATATACGATGACCTTTAATGCAAGGTTTACCAAAACAAATATTTGGATCGATGGAAATTCGAGATAGTAAATCGTTCTTAGTCATTTGAACTTCTCCAAATTTGTCGTAGTTCTTCTCAATGAATCCTCTTCTCCTAATTCTATATTCGGACTTACACTTAAATAATGTCCGTAACTGGTTGTTAAAAACTATATTGGCACGCAAAATAGAAGTTGACAAGAGAGTATAAGCATAAAGTACACGGACATTTTTAATGAGTCGAAAAGGTCAATCTATTACACTGTCGATATCAGAACGTGATAAAGCCGAGCTAGAAGCGATCGCTCGTGAATTCGGTATGATGTGGGGCGATCGCCCAAATATCTCTAAACTGATAGAAGCGATCGCTCAACGTAAGTTACTCATCGGTAACAATAACGATTGGAAAGAACCACGTATCAGAGCATTACATAGATGTATCAATGCTTTGACAGACATCGGGCAAATTGAACAAGCCCAAATTATTGCAAACTTACTTCTCGAACGCAGCGAACTATCATTACCGTTGCGAGGCGAAATTGAACGTTTCTTAGAAAATTTGCCCCCGCCTTGGCGCTTAGAAATAGACCGCTATATCTTGCGCGAACAACCCTTTCAGCTTTCCTATCAAGATGCAGCAGAGCGTGTGTTTAATTTTACTGTTCACTATGCCAAAGTTACACCCCACGAAAAGCGGCAATATCTTGATTGCTGGTGCGAAGAGACAGAAGGAAACTTTGATATACCAGAACTGGTTCACAACTGGAGTTTGCGATTAGACAGAATTACAGAAGCTGCTGTCATGCCAATTTCTGGTGAATGGCGGCCTAATTTGGCCCAGATAGAAGTGGAAATGCATTTATTTGCTGGCTTGGCTTTTGCCTATCAAGCTAAACAAGAAGACAATATTAATGAGTGGCTACCAGATAAAGCGCGAGTCCGGCGAGTTGTCAGGCGAGTATCTAGTACATTTTGGTTTAGCCGCGAAGTCATGCAATATGCGCCCGATTGTGTAGTGATATTACCTGAGAATGTGCGCGATCGCCTCAAACAAAAACTCCTCACCCTCTGCAATTTATACGATATCGAAACCAGGTCTTAACTCTTCCCCTCTCCGCCTCGGAGAGGGACGGTTTTACGTAGTAAAACCAGGGAGAGGTTTTTTCAACCTTGACAAAAGTACACTTCCATAAGATGCACTCATGTAGCCGTTATTTGCGATCGCCTATAGCCATATATGATACGTAAGTAAGACAAATGACGTAATAACAAGGCTTCCAGACATCAATTCTGAAAATTAAAGAAAAAAATAATTACTAATTGCTTAAAAATTCCGGTTTATTTGGCTTTGGGGTGATAAATAAAAATAATAGCGTTGAATGCTATGCCTCCTACCACGAAGGATTACTGAAATCCTTCGCTGCTTTCACTATGACTACTGAACATCAAACAACATCTGCCGCCAATCAGTTTTTTGCTGGAGATGCAGCCACATCAATGGGCTTCTACCACAAAACTTGCTCTAGATGTATCTAAGTAACTATGCTGAAAAAGTGTAAAGATGTCACCGTATCTAGGAGTGAATTTTAAAGCAATTGTAAAGGAATTTGTACCATTTTGGCAGGTTTTTATCGGAAGGATGGGATATTAGTAGATTGTACAAATCTTTATTGTTATTCACTATCTACCGATAACTGGAAATTACAAGCAAATACCGACATAGATAAGTTTAAGTAATTTAACGAAGTAGGAAATAATACATGGTATTATCACTGTCTTCTCATAACGTTATCCAGTATCTGCTAGAGGCGGGGCTGTGTAGCTCAGAAGATGACGCATCAGATAAATCTGAGTTGCCAAGAAGTAATAACAACAATTTCGCTTTACTAGTGACTCTAGCAGATAATCGGAAACTGCTCATTAAACAAGAACGTAACGTTAAAAGCAATGACGGCGCTCCTCATGAATTGTTTCAGGAGTGGCTATTTTATCAGTTGCTCCAGCAGTTTCCAGTTCTCGGCAATATTTCCCCCATCGCACCATTGGTAGTCCATTTTGACGAAGAAAATTCTATCCTTGTCCGCAACTACTTAGGTGATTACCTGGAGCTTGGGACATTATACCACAACAATGATATTTTCCCACAAGAAATTGCCACTGTGATCGGCACTACTTTAGCGGGACTCCATCGCGCAACCTATAACCGCCGAGAATATGGGGATTTTATGGCAACTGCTCCTCAAGGAGAGTTTCGCTATGGCTTTTACAATCCGGCGCAAGGGGTAGAGTCAATTGGGCCGGAGATTTTTGGAACAGTTCCCACGGATGCACTGAAATTCTATCTACTATACCAGCAGTCTGAGAGTTTAGAATCTGCGATCGCAGATTTGGCATACGACTGGAATCCTTGCTGCTTGACTCACAACGACCTGAAATTGAACAACATTTTGGTTCATTCTAGGTGGGAGAAACTAGATAATTGTCTAGTACGACTAATTGATTGGGAAGCTTGTTCTTGGGGAGATCCCGCTTTTGATTTAGGTACTTTACTAGCAAGCTATTTAGGAATTTGGCTCAAGAGCCTCGTAGTAGATCCCACAATTGAGTTAGAAGAATCTCTACATTTAGCATTGACACCGTTGGAGAGTTTACAACCTTCAATTATTGCCCTAGTTAGGGCTTATATAAATACTTTCCCAATGATTTTGGAATACCGCAATGACTTTATTGTGCGAGTTATCCAGTTTGCGGGGCTAGCACTGATTCATGAAATTCAGGATATGATTACGTGGCGAAAATCCTTTAATAATGCTGACATCTGTATGCTCCAAGTAGCTAAAAGTTTACTGACTATGCCGCAGCAAGGTGTACTGACTATTTTTGGGATATCAGAGTCAGAAATTCTAAATAATGTAGCAAAAATCCATAAACTTCCTCAACCTGTAAAAGAGCCACAGTTACTTCGCATTTATTACGAAAAAACTCGGCTTCGCGGTTGTTAATTACAGATAGCAGAACAATTTCAAGAAGAATTCAGGAGCTAGAATAGTTAAAAAATTTGATAAATGAATATACTAGACTCTTTCTCCATCGTGATTTTGACTGCTGACTCCTGAATTATTACTAATTTTTAAATTGTTCTGCGTATTGCCCTATTATAATTTTTCGAGGAGTTTTGACCCAGAGGGATTTCCTAATTTTTGATTTTAAACTTTAAGCTATAAATGGATTAATGCTAAATTACTCTATAAATCAACCGCTAATTTCTCTATTTGATATTGCTAAGAATATCCAGATTGAGTCTAATTTTTGTATTTATCATCCCAATTATCAACCCTTTGCTCTGCCGACTAAAATAGCTGAGAGATTTCAGCACAATTCTGTAGATTTACAACATAAATATCTGACTCTATTGCTGCGAAACTTTCTCTATGGGATCTATTACAATGGCTCTCTGCAAAATACTTTAGTAGTCAATACTGATACGCCAAAGCAGAATTTAACAGATAATTCCATTTTAGAAATTGATTGGAACTTTTACGAGCAATTGCACGCCAGTAATCACGGCATAGGTTACTTTGACCCTCGATGGCAGGTGTTGCGGAAAGAACCTGATGGTACTATGGCGGTGACTAAAGGCGGTTTAACACTTTATGTTGAGCCAGACTGCCATCTAAAATCCAGCAAGAAATCTACCAAAGTGGGTGACATGGTAGCAATCTGGATGCCCAAAAATAGAATGCAAAATGGCTGTTACTTAGCAGTTAGTAATGTTGGACAAGAACGGCAGAGCAACCCTGATGCTGATTTGGGAGCAGGGCGAATTTACTTTAACTTTACGCCATCTGGTGCGATCGCTCTCATGGAAAGTCTGACACTGCAATTGAATGCAGCCTCGATTCCCTTTAGCTTTCAGGTTCTTCACAATCCCAGTGCATACGGACGCTATGATTCGGGGCTACTCTACTTTGAAGTCCCCGACTATCCAGCAATTCGCACAATTCTTCAGGCTATTTATCCAGAAAATCAATCCTATTTCCAGCCGGAAATTCCCTTATTTACAAAATTTTTAGCACCAGGGTTAGGTTTAGCCGAAGAACCAATCCAAAAATTTGCAGCACAAGAAAGTTTTGGGATGAACCGTTGCCAAATTGTCGCTAATGCTTTATTTGAAGCTTGGCAAAAAGGTAAAAATGCGATGGAGGAGCGCATGAAGACGATTGACGAACACTTTGCGCGACACCTAATAGATTTACAGCGTCCTTATCTTAATCCAAGTTCTGAGGATATATATAAACCTATACGGTTGGGTTAAGGCTAAAACTCTTTGTCATCTTTGTGAGGCTGCGCCAAACCCTTTTAACTTCTTTCTTTGTGTCCTTTGCGGTTCGTTTCTCTTTCTTCTTTCTTGTACTGAAATATGGTTTAGCGCATCTTCATACAGAATTGGTATAAGTTCCTGTTCCTAAGTTGATGTTTCTGATGAAAGACCCAGGTAATTTTGTACAATCTGCAAAATGCGCTCTGCTGCATGACCATCTCCAAAGGGATTAATTGCATTTGCCATTGCTTCATAAGCATCTGGATCACTGAGTAACTCAGCAGCATTTGCAAAAATATTCTCAGTAGTAGTGCCTACAAGTTTGGCTGTACCGGCTGCAACAGCTTCTGGTCTTTCGGTGGTATCTCTCAAAACTAATACTGGTTTTCCCAAGCTGGGGGCTTCTTCTTGCAAGCCACCAGAATCAGTGAGCAAAAGATGCGATCGCCCAATTGCACCCACCAATTCACCATAATCTAGAGGATCTGTCAAGAAAATTCGGGGATGATTCCCTAAAAGTTCTTGTAACGGAACTCGCACTGTCGGATTGCGGTGCAATGGTAATAGCAAAGCTGTATCAGGAAACTTGTCTAATATCTGTAAAAACCCCTGAGCGATCGCTTGCAGGGGTTCTCCCCAATTCTCCCGACGATGAACTGTTGCTAGCAAAACGCGGTATGAATCCCAGTCTAAGCCTGGTACATTACAAACTGCTTGGGTTGCAGCTACATTCAACAGCGCATCAATTACCGTGTTACCCGTCATGTGAATTTCACCCAAAACACCAGAACGGTGCAAATTTTCCACAGCCCAAGGAGTCGGCGCAAAGTGCAACTGAGTAATTTGAGAAATCAACCGCCGATTAGCTTCTTCTGGGTAAGGATTGAAGATATCATCAGTTCTTAAACCTGCTTCTACATGACCGATAGGGATTTTTTGATAAAAAGCTGCCAAAGCTGCGGCAAAAGCCGTAGTAGTGTCTCCCTGCACCACCACTAAATCTGGTTTTTTCTCCTTAAATAATACTTCTAACCCTTGTAAACTACGGCAGGTAATATCATTTAGAGATTGCTGAACCTGCATAATTTCCAAGTCATAATCTGCCTTAATATTAAACAGCTGCATAACTTGCTCAACCATCTCTCGATGCTGTCCAGTTAGAATTACTTGCAACTCAAAACTTAAAGACTTTTGAAAAACCTGAATCACAGGAGCTAGTTTAATCGCTTCTGGACGAGTACCCAAAATAATGCAAACGCGTTTTTGATTAGTCATTAGTTATTAGTAATCTGTCATTTGCCAATGGTTAGCAGTCAATAGTCAATAGTTAGCAGTCAATCATCACACAAATCATAAATATAAAAGGATAAATCACACAATAAGCATGAAAAAACCCGGCTTAATCGGGCAGATGCACTGTTTATCAAATTTATCTATTGTAATGACTATACCAAGTAAAATCACAAACAGCATGAAAAAACCCGGCTTAACCGGGCAGACGCACTGTTTGTCGTATTCACCTGTAATGACTAAATTTTAATCTCACAAGTTAAAGGGCAAGCAGCGTAAACAGTAGCCTGCATTTGGTCTGCCTCTCCATGCAGCCAGCTTAACCATTTGATTTCACTAGGATGAACTCCTTTAACAGTTAATACACCCGCAGCCAATACAACTGCCATGACATTAAACATGATTAAAGCGCCTGCTACAAGCAAAACAGCACTAACAGGCATCACCGATTGTAAGATAATCGACAACAGACATCCGACCGTAGCCATCAAGACAACTAATGGAAAACCGACAACCAACAAACAAACTGCTAATGTAAAAGTCCATATTAAAAAGCTTTTAATCATCAACAAGGAGTAGGTCTTTCCTAGATTAGAGCTTTGAGCAGAAACCATGACTTTTCCTCCCAAAAATACACAACGAATTTTAATTTTCAGTCATATCTCGCTTGTTGCGAGTAAACTGATTTGTCTCTCAGTGAAATTCAGTATATAAAAACTAATTGGAAAAATGAGCATTTATTTACTAAACTTTACAGTTAATTTTTTGTAATTATGAATATAAAGTCAAGTTTATATATCTATTAAAAAAACTTCTTTTTTGCATCTATCTTCAGGTACATAACCTAAAAGTTCATAGCTTTTAACCTTGATCCCCAGGACATTACTCTTATTCAACTTAACATTTCTTATAAAAATTAGTATTAGTTCTCATAATTTATAAATTGGCTGAATAAATGATTTGCTGGCATTTGTGTTGTTAATTGCTAGCAATTCGTGTCCATGCGTGGGATAAATTTCTCATCTAAAAAGCTCAGAATATTTACTTTTGACAATAGGCATTATAAGTTACTAACTAATCTAAGTAGTTTTTCTGAGGGGTTTTGAGTCCTTCCGTGTGTTAAACCAGTTTAGATAGGTTAAATAACTTATCTAAATAATCTGAGTAGTGGAATTTCAGGAAAAAAAGATACCAATTGAGGTGGATGAAATGGATTGAACGTGGTTCTAGAGTTTCAATCGCCTCCCATCACCACTATGGCTTGCACGCAAGCACTCTCCAAAAGTCATCGAAGTAAGTGACTTGACTTCTCGTTAATTCAACTTTTTAACTGCCAAATGTGAAGATATATGACACAATCACAGTCTCCATCAAATTCTAACTCTGCTGCCGGACGTAACCTGCCACCAATGCCGCCGCCACCACCGCCAACCTCTAGTACCCAGAGGCAGATGACACAAACATTGGATATGTCACAAACACTGGATATGTCAATGGATAGGAGTACCAAAGCGCCTGTTGCAGGTCATCGTCCGGTTAGTCCACCGCCAATACCTACTTCAGTTCTCCCTAAAAACAGCAGTTCACAACTGACTTTAGCGAAGTTAATCAGAGAAGCTTTCGATCAGGGATATTCTGACATTCATTTGGGTGTAGGTGAAGTACCCCGCTTCCGCAGCCGAGGAGAAATTCAACCAACGGATTATCCAGAAACAGATAAAGAAGCTTTTATGAGTTGGTTACGAGAGGTGATGAGTGAAGGGGAAATTCAGCGCTTTGAAGAACACTTAGAATTTGACGGAGCAACTCAATATGACTTTGCTCGCGTGCGGATTAATGTTTTTGGCTCCCTCAAAGGGCCTGCAATGGTGTTGCGGTTGATTCCGCTAAAAATCTTAACTATGGAACAGTTGAATTTACCCCCAGTTTTTCGGGATATTTGCCATCATCACAAAGGTTTAATTTTAGTGACTGGGCCCACTGGATCTGGTAAGTCCACCACAATGGCGGCGATGGTTGACTACATCAATAAGGAGATGGCCAAGCATATCATCACCATTGAAGACCCAATAGAATTTATCCATCAAAGCCGCAAGTCTTTAGTCAAACAACGGGAAGTGGGAATGCATACCCGGAAATTTGACAACGCTTTGAAAGCAGCTTTGCGGGAAGATCCAGATTTGATTCTGGTGGGGGAAATGCGGGATAAGGAAACAGTTAACACCGCTCTAAAAGCCGCTCAAACTGGTCACTTAGTTATGGGAACCCTGCACACCAATAGCGCTGTCAAAACCATTGAGCGGATTCTCAATCTCTACTCTGGTGACGAACAGGATGCAATGCGGGTGGCAATTTCTGAGTCTTTGGTGGCAGTAATTGCCCAAGGTTTGTGCCGCACAACTGACGGGAAGCGGGCTGCTTTCCACGATGTGCTGATCAATACTGAGGCTATTAAAGAATGGATCAAAGACGGTAAGTATGATGAAATTGGCGAGTTGATGAAACAAGCTAGCTTTGACGGCATGGTTACGATGAATCAGTCGTTGCTCAATCTCTATCAAGACGGTCGTATCACTGAAGAAACTGCTTTAGAAATGTCGCCAACTCCTAACGAAATGGCCCAGTTTCTCAGAGGTCGAGTTTAAGATTGGCATTGGGCATTGGGCATTGGGAAGAGGACTTGGGGACAAGGAGAATTGGGGACAAGAGGAAAGACTTGTTGCAAGTTCTCACAAGTCACCTTGTCCCCTTGTCCCCCTGCTCCCTCATCTCCCCCTCCTCCCTCATCCCCCACTCCCCACTCCCCACTCCCCACTCCCAAATATCTTTGTCATCCTGGTTGCGGTTATAGCTAAGGTAAAAGGTAAAAGAGAGAATGTTTTACTTTTAGCTTCCTAGCCTCTGTGAATAAATTGACGACAAACAAACTATCTACACCCCAGTTGTTTAAAGGCATTGCCCTATTTACGCCTGGAGGAGATTTAATTTACTGCATCGACCCTAGCAAGCAAGGTAGATGGCATTTGCATTTGTGTTCGGCTTTGCAAGAAATCTTAGATTTACCAGAGCCGCCGCACTTTTTAGTGCCTTGTTATACTGCAACTATTGACCACTGGTTAGATCCACGCACTCAACAAGTGCGAACTTTTGCTGAAGCTTATCCGGCTGTAATTAGACATCAAGCTTTGCTGAATGCCATTTTTGCCACAGGGGAGTTAGTATGGCAAGCTGCTCCTTGGCAGGAGGGGTTGTGCGATCGCATGGTCTTAACAACTTATCGTTCCTCATTTCCGCAGCTTTGGGAAGATCACGATTTAATTGTCCGTCTAGACCTTTCTGAACCTGTGCCAAAATACCACCAGCCAGTAATTGTACAAAAAAAGGAAGTCATCACACAAGGCTATGTTCTCCGCTTGTTTGTTGCCGGACATAGCAGTACCACCGAACGCATTCTGCAAAATTTACACGAATTGTTGGAGCGATCGCTGGGACATCCTTATACTCTAAAAGTAATTGATGTTTTAAGTCATCCAGAACAAGCAGAACTCAATCAAGTTTCTGCAACTCCTACCCTTGTCAAAGTTTGGCCGCACCCAATTCGGCGAATCGTTGGAGAGTTGGATCATGTAGAAAAGATTTTACAGATGTTAGCTGCTAAGAAAAAATTTTAAGTTTTATAACGAATTGAGGGTTAAAAGTGAAACGCAGAGCTAGAGGCATAAACTGAACTTCTGCGATCGCATCATAATTGATCATCGCTACAGCAATATGCAGATAATTATGGACTGACTTAGCAAATTGAGCGACTCAAGCGATCGCTTGCAGTCCAGTCAAATATTGGATAGTAACTTTAGGGCGATTTTGTTAAATTATAAAATCTGTCAGAACGCATCTGAGTACCATTTCGCCAAACTTCCACTTTTTCAGGACTAACTAAATAATAAAAACTACCATTATCTGCTCTATATCTGCCTTTGCCAATATTTAAAGCTGCTATTTTTATAGGCTTGGTTGGGTCTTGTTTCAACTGCCCAATATAAAATAACTGACCATTTTCTTCACAAACTTTTACACGAATACTTGCAGTCTCACCCTCAACCATAGTAACTCCATTGCATTTAGTATCAGTGCTAACAGGTGCAAAACCTATGGGAATTGGCTCGGAAGGTGAAACTTGCTTTGCTACTGAGGGTGTTGAGACTGGGGGCTTCAGGTTATCCATTTGCTCAATAGCAGCAGAATTAACACTTGCAGTTAAGGATGTTAACATCCGAAGGGGATCAACAGCTATTCGACCATTTGGATGAACTTCAAAGTGCAGATGAGGCGCTGTACTATTGCCTGTAGATCCCATCTGGGCAATAATTTGACCTTGAATGACCTGTTGATCCTTGCTCACTAACAAACGGCGATTGTGACCATAAACAGTGATGCTGCCGTCAAGATGTTTAATAGTTATAGCATTGCCTAATCCCCAATTATCCCAACCTGCTTTGATGACTGTACCAGATGCAGCAGCAACAATAGGAGTTCCAGATGCCCCTGCAATATCAATTCCTTCATGTTGATATTTGCGGAAGCCTTGAGAAATAAACCCTTGAGTCGGCCAAATTAAGTTAGAAGCAGGGATGGGAGTTTGCCCAATTGGGGAATCGTCCGCCAACTGTGTTAAGGCAGATGTATTTGTACTTAATACGGCAGTTAAAGATATTAACCCAATTAGTCCATAAGTGCGGTATCGATAAACGGTAACTTTTTTCATAAATTGAAAGTTTATTCAAATAATAATTCAGATAGTTTCTGATTATTTGCTCTTTCAAGCTGACTCGGTAAATATCAGGAAATTTAGCAGATATAACATCTCCAAGACCCTGGACAAAAACTTTGGGACTACAAGTGTAATCTTTTCGCCGTATGCCAGCCACCGACGCATCGAACGGTGGCATACGTTTATTGTGATTCTTCCCTTCTGGCTCAGGACTTAGTGTAGTTATCGATTACTTTGGCTAAGTCTGGCACTGCTTCTTCTACGTGCTTTTTGGCTGAACCGCGAAATTTTTCATAGGTTCCTCGCACGATTTGGCGCTTGGCGTTCTTGACTCTAGCATCGGTGACACCGAGTAGCGCGTCTGCCGTCTGAGAGCGATTCGCACTCAGGTATTCAATTGGATCACCTTTCTGTACGCCTTCACTCCAGATGGGATCAAGTGCTGTGAAGCACTGCGGTAAAATCTGCTCAACCACGTAGGGGATATACCCTGGCTTAACCCCCTTCAGGGCGGCAAAGGCAGTTTTTAAAGCGATACCGCTCATGCCTGACTTGGATGCAAGCTGTCCTTCTATCATGTTGCAACAGTCATTTATGACCATAGCTTTTTTGGTCGGGTTCAAAAGTCCCTCATTCAGTCCCATTTCACTTTTCCTTATCTAAGTACTTAATTTCTATTCGACTAATTTTTTTAGCAAGCAGGAAATTACAGAAAATCGTATCAGAGTTAGAGGATGTTATGGACATCACATTTTCACTCCTTAAGTCTTTGCTGATAACGGGTGCTTCTCATTCTTGGGTTCGTGTTCTTTTAGAGACGTTGCATTGCAACGTCTCTACATCTGGATTCATACCTCTCCCAGATGTCTTTTCCTGGAGATAAGCCCCTGTCCACTCATAACCAAATCCTTCTTGAATGATAAACTCAAAACTACCTGTAGTACTTAACTCTAACCGGAGGAGCATTCACTGCGATCGCTCTAGCTTCTGTAATTAAAGTTGCCCCACACTTTGACCTACAATGCGATTGTTTCGACCAAATTTCTATAAAACTTACCCATAAAAGCTTCTGACTTTTCACGGGATCTGGAAAACCTCTCTTCTATTTCTCTCATCCTTTAAGGAGAGAGACTTTGAAATTTCGCCCTTCCCGCGACGAGTTGGGGGTTAGGTGAATCGTTAGCTTTTCCACATAACGTGAAAAGTCAGATAAAAGATAGCCCCTTTTTAGTTAGGGGGGAGTGTGCTTCGCGCACGCTATGGGAACGAGGTTTCAGGTTTTGAGTGCGTAAGCCCTGTTTCTAATTAGCTTTGCCATTACCCTGAAAATTTAAGAAATGCTCATCATTAACCCAAATTGCTTGTTGAGGCACAGAAATGGAAATTCCAGCTTCGTCTAAAGCAATTTTCAGGCGGCGGCGAAACTCTCGTGCTACATCCCATTGTTTGAGGGGCTGTGTTTTAATCCAGACGCGAATAATCAAACCGCGATCACCAAATTGATCTATTCCCAAAACTTGCGGTGTTTCCAAAATTTGACGCTCCCATTGCGGATCTTTATCCATCTCCAAGCCAATACTTTCAATCAACTTCAAAGCCTTTTCAATATCGGCTTGGTAAGCAATGGGGATCGTTAAATCGGCTCGTGACCAACGGCTAGAAAGATTGGCAACAACTTTAATTTCACCATTAGGAATCGTAATCAAGCGCCCTTCAGAATCCCGCACTTGGGTCATCCGCAGATTCAGATTTTCTACTAAGCCTCCCACGTTTCCTACAGTAATCACATCGCCTAAAGCGTACTGGTCTTCTAAAATGATCAAGAAACCATTAATCGCATCTTTAATTAAGTTTTGCGAGGCTAGAGAAACGGCAACACCAACTAAACTCGCACCCGCTAGCAAGGGAACGATATCTATCCCCAATGACACCAGCGCTAGCAAGAAGCCTACTCCTACGCAGATACCAGTAGCAATGCTTTTAGTCACGCCAGAAAATGTAGAAACTCGCAGTTGCATCCGTTCAGAACTTTCTGGAGTCAGTAAAGCACTACTGCTAATCAGAGTGGTGGTAAAGCGGTCAATTAGGGCATAGATGAGACGGATTGCTACGTAAGTTCCCAGAAACACAACACCTAATCGCAAAGGAAATTGGACGGCATTGAGAATTACTACCTGAAATGGTCGTGTGTAGGGAAATAGACCCAAAATAAAGAAACTTCCACCTCCCCAAATTCCGGCTTGAGTTAGCTGAAACAATCGTCTTTTGACTTCTTGAATATGTCGATGTTGCTGTTGATTCAGTTGTGTTGTAATTGGTTGAGCTGCTGTTGGTGAAATTGGTGAGTTTAAGGGGCCTCTGGGGGGTTGGGAGGCAAGGGAGTATAATGCATCGTTTTTGGAACGCCTTTGCCAGCTATATACCCCCCAACTCATCACAATCATTGTTAGTCCGATGCCCGCAGCAATTTTGCCTTGGTCGATTAAAAATTGAGCTTGTCTTTCTTGCTTTGCTTGTTGCAAGTCTTCTTGTAAGGATTCTTTGACTTGATTTGCCGATGTCGATATATCTACCTCTCGCAATCCAGCATCCTCAGAAGTGACGGTCATTAGGTATTGGTCGTTGACATAAATTACTGGTAATTGGTTTACTTCCCGAATATCTACCTTGACTGGTGTTTTTGCTGGTGCCTGAAAGTAATTTTGAGCAATTTTCTCCAACTTCTTTTGGATATCTTCTGAACGCTCAGGAAAGTTGCTTCTTGATGCCGCTATCTGAAATAACCGACGACCATCTAAATAAATCCAGCCTGTAACAAGTCGATTATTTGCATCATTACTCACACTGCTGGGAGATGGTAGCATCTGCGGTAAGAAAGGAATCTGGGCTGTGGCTCTTGGCACAGATACAACGGCTATGGCCATTGAACTAGCGATCGCCAAAAATTGAAAGCGCACTCAAACACCTCCTTGAGTAAAATCTATATAATCACTACTTCAACTATCGTGCGTAATTACTTTGGGTAGATGTACCTATCTAAAGTTGAGGTTTTCCCTTAAGATGATGAAATTTTGATGTTTTTTTGAGCATCTTCTATCTTTAGAAAGGTGACAATGTACTTAGAATCACCTATCAAAGCCTAGAAAAGTCTTACTCTTGCCAAAGATAAAACAAAAAAGAAGAACCTGGGGATGAAGTTGACATTATGCTGATCAAACGTCAAGCTAGTTTTGAGGGCTATTGACTAGTAGTTTGCTTTTCTTACAAGCAAAAATCGCCAGTCGTAGAATAACCTAGTAGAGTGCGTAAAATTTACGTAGCTTTTTTTATATTTTGAGGTAACTTTTGATGACCGCAACTTCTCCCCGATTAAAGCACGAGGTTAAAGACCTCGGCCTAGCTGCCTTGGGAAGACAGCGTATTGAATGGGCTGGACGCGAAATGCCAGTTTTGCGGCAAATCCGCGATCGCTTTGCTATTGAGAAACCCTTCGCTGGTTTACGCCTTGTAGCTTGCGCCCACATTACAACAGAAACGGCACATTTGGCGATCGCTCTGAAAGCCGGTGGTGCAGATGCGCTTTTAATTGCTAGCAATCCCTTATCAACGCAAGATGACGTAGCCGCTAGCCTCGTCTTGGATCATGAAATTCCCGTCTTTGCTCAAAAAGGCGAAGATAACGAAACTTATAACCGCCACGTTCAAATAGCTTTAGATCATCGCCCCAACATCATTGTTGATGACGGTAGCGATGTGGTTGCAACTCTGATACAACAACGCCAACACCAAATCGCTGATTTGATTGGTAGCACCGAAGAAACCACCACTGGCATTGTGCGGTTACGCGCCATGTTTAGAGAAGGCGTTCTTACCTTCCCCGCAGTCAACGTCAACGATGCCGACACCAAGCACTTCTTTGATAATCGTTATGGTACTGGGCAATCAACCCTAGATGGCATTATCCGCGCCACAAATATTTTGTTGGCTGGTAAAAACATTGTCGTCGTCGGTTATGGCTGGTGTGGTAAAGGTACAGCCCTCCGCGCCCGTGGCATGGGTGCTAATGTGATTGTCACCGAAATCGACCCCATCAAGGCAATTGAAGCCGTAATGGATGGCTTCCGCGTTCTGCCAATGGCTGAAGCCGCACCCCAAGGTGATATATTTATCACTGTGACTGGTAACAAGCACGTCGTTCGCGGTGAACACTTCGATGTCATGAAAGACGGTGCGATCGTTTGTAACTCTGGCCACTTTGACTTGGAACTTGATTTGAAATACTTGGCTGCACAAGCTAAGGAAATCAAAGAAGTTCGTCCTTTCACCGAAGAGTACAAGTTGAAAAATGGTAAATCAGTTGTCGTTCTCGGACAAGGACGCTTGATTAACCTAGCTGCGGCTGAAGGACACCCCAGCGCGGTAATGGATATGAGTTTTGCAAACCAAGCTTTGGCTTGTGAATTCCTGGTGAAGAATAAAGGTAAATTGCAACCTGGTTTACACTCAATTCCGGTTGAAGTAGATCAAGAAATTGCTCGGTTGAAGTTGCAAGCTATTGGTATCACAATTGATAGTTTGACGGCAGATCAAATTGAGTACATCAATTCTTGGACAAGTGGAACTTGATACATTGATTAGTTAATTTTTTGAGGGATAAGCGTTTTGCTTATCCCTTTTTTTGTTTCTCACGCAGAGACGCAGAGAGAGGATATAATAGGATAGAGGACAATACAGTTCAGATAAGACCAAAACACTTGTAGAGACGGCGATTTATCGCGTCTCGAAAACCCAAAATTTTTGCCAGTAGCCCTTAATCTGAACCGTATTGGGATAGAGGATGTTATTGTAAGTTTGTATGTCAGCAAAAGATTTTTTTCATAATGCTGTTAAGTTAGCTTTAGAGAAAGATGGTTGGTTAATTACTGATGATCCTTTAATATTTCTAGTAGATACTATAGAATTTCGTCTGGATTTAGGAGCAGAAAGACTTTTAGGAGCAGAAAAAGAAGGAGAAAAAATAGCAGTTGAAATAAAATCTTTTTTGGGAAAATCAGCGATTAGTGAATTTCATACAGCTTTAGGACAAACACTTAATTACCGTTCTATTTTAAGAAAACAAGAACTCGATCGTATTTTATATTTAGCAATTAGTTATGAAATATATACAGCTTTTTTTCTGATACCTGTGATTCAAGAAATAATTGCTGAACATAAATTAAAATTATTGATATTTGAAAGTAGCAAAAAGTAGATTATTTTATGGAAGGAATGAATTATCCTGAATTAGTACAGACAGTATTAGCAAGACATACAGAAAGTCATTTAGCCAGGGGAACGGAAATACAATTAATATTTGATAATCAAAAAAATCACTATTTAGTAATTCATCTAGGTTGGGAAGGTGAAAAACGGACTTATGGTTCGGTAATTCATGTTGATATTAAAGAGGGAAAAATATGGATTCAGTGCGATTTTACAGAGGAAGGAGTTGCTAATGAATTAGTAGAGTTAGGAGTACCGAAAACGGATATTGTTTTAGGTTTTAGATCGCCTCATGTGAGACAGTTTACTGGTTTTGCATCTGTTTAAGGTTTTGCATATCATGTCAGCAAAAGATATTTTTCATAATACTGTGAAAGTAGCCTTAGAAAAAGATGGCTGGAAAATTACGCATGATCCCTTGTTTTTTAAACTCTCTGAACAAATTAGAATTAAAATAGACTTAGGAGCGCAAAAGTTAATTTCGGCTGAAAAAGATGAGCAAAAAATAGCAGTAGAGGTAAAAAGTTTTATTGGGGTGTCAGCAATCTCAGAGTTTCATACAGCTATAGGTCAATTTTTGAACTACAGGGTAGCATTAGAACAAAAGGACTCTGAACGAGTATTATATTTAGCAATATCTCAAGATATCTACCAAGAGTTTTTTATAGATTCTTTTATTTAAAGTGTATTAGAACGGGATGAAATCAAATTATTTATTTTTCATGTTCAGAAATAGGAGATAGTATTATGGAAAAATTAGATTATCAGGAATTAGTGAAAAAAATCATCTATAAATATGCAAATGAGCAACCAAAAGAAGATTTAGAAAATACTGAAATTGTCTTTGATACAGAACGCGATCGCTACTTATTAGTATATGTAGGATGGAATGATGGAGAACGAGTGTATGGATGCCCAATTCATATTAGTATCAAGGATGATAGAATTTGGATTCAGCGCGATTTTACTGAAGAAGGAATAGCTAATCAATTAGTAGAATTAGGTGTGCCGACAACAGATATTGTTTTAGGTTTTAGATCACCTTATGTCCGGCAGTTTACTGGTTTTGCATCTGTTTAGATTAATTAACTTAACAAAAAACTTTATGTCTGATTTTAACGATTACATACGTATAACTTTAGAAAGAACAAACTTACCTGATGGGTTAATTGGTGATTTTGGACAGTTGATAGCTTGTGGAGAATCTTATGAGTATATTTTACAATCATTTAACAGAACATACTATCCTGTTTCAGAGGAAGACCTTGCTGTGGTGAAACGATTAGCCTGGCATTTTAACTATCCTCTATTTGAGCTTTTTGAGGCAGTAGGAATTGATTGTGATACTGCTTATAAGATTTGTGAGCTAAAATGTCAGGGCGGCAGTTTAAAGCTACTATGGCAATACTTTGATAAAACAGTTTTTACAGAAGATGCTATAAAAATATTAAATTATATGTTTAAGTAATTGGTAACAAAAATAGTGTAATTTATACAACCAGGAATGGGTTAGTCTATCTATGTTTCAGTGTCAAATAGAACTTTTAATTAACGTTCTGCCTGAAAACTCAGAGGCAGATTATATCCCACATTCCGCAGATGTGACTGATATTACTGGTAATTTTGAAAAGTCAAGCCTAGAAGATTTATATTAGTCTAATCTTTTAGGTTTAAATTCACTTTATAAAGCCAAAATTAGGGAATCCACCAGCAACTTAATTTAGCAGATTCTCCTAATAGATTCACTTTCGCGGTCAATCAACTAATTTATCTAAAATTACCCAATATAAACTTAGCCAAGACTATTATATCTTTGCTCAAATTCTGATATATTTTAAAATATCTCCAACTTTTTGAGTCAAATAACCCAGTTCAAATCATCAGATAGTATTGACGACAACTTTCACCTAAATAACTTAATATTTTTTGACGTTCCTCTGTTAAATTGCTCATTTGTTGCTTGCCATTGACGAGCAACAAATGTACAGATTGAAACATCTGAAATATCCACCTCATCGTCGGTTTATTCGTGAATTTCTTCACCTGATTTCTGACGCTACCATCTGATAATAATAATCCTTGCCTCAACTTTCTTTGTGCTAGGTTATAGACTAACAAGCATAGTCCCATTATCATCGCAATTGCCTCCACTCTTTCGGGACTTTTAACAAATACACTTGACGTAAAAAACAATGGGTCTTTTAGAAACCTAAATCCTCTTTCGTTCGACTGTTGAGCCTTGTATTCTAAGAGCACCTGCTGATTATTCAATTCATCTTCATCTAATATATTCGTCGCTAATATAAATCTTCCGGCTTTGACTTTCTCAGCTTCTATCACTTCTACTCGAATATCCATGAACAATTTCTATGGGTTTCATCTCTGACTCTAATTCGTCTTGATTTGATTGAGATTCTTGATTGATTTTATCTATTGACTCTGATTCTTTTTTGTACTCTCCCTGTACATACATTGAACTCCCATCTAAATGAATACTACTCATTTCTACTTGGAATTTCTGTGCCGCTTTTATGGCGATTGCTGTAAATAATTTTGTTGTCCCTACTTGATAATATTGGTCTAATGCCCTCCCTAACCTATCGTCATTTAAATGTGATGCCTCCACTCCTTCTCCTATCAGATGTTCTGTCGCTTTTCCTACAAAAAATTCCTCAAATAGATATAATGGGGTGCTCAAAAACCCTAATCCATTCAAAATCATCGCTTTCATTACTTGTCCAGGCGTGAGAGTTTCTTTAACTTTGATTCCCACTTTTTTATTCACTTCTTCTACCAATCCCATCTCATCTATTATTCCCGCTACTATGCCCAAATGGTCTATATCTAGGACTTTTATGGCTTCTAATGCCTTGTTCATGCTTTTTCTCTTTCCACTTACCGCCTTATTATTTTATAGAAAAAAAGCCTGAAATAATTGTTCTACAATCATTTCAGGCTTGAGGTTCTTCAATTTCATAATTATGAAATCCGCTTTAATATCTACGGAATGTGGGTTAAATAATCAGCACTCACTCGGAGCAATGTGACGGGCTATTCGGCATCGCAAAACTAAACTCTGTAGGGGCAATTAATGAATTGCCCCTACCTGAAAATCATTTTTTTCGGCTATTGTTTGCGTAAGTCTTGTTCACTTTTCGCTTTGCGGCTGAAGACTCGATAGTATAGCGACGTACTAGTTTCTTTTAAGGGAAACAGCAGATAGGTAAGAGGATTTATTGCCACAATAATATTTCGGAAGTCTCGCCTTGCCAAAAATAAGATGGCACGAGCAACTTGCTGTGCAGACATCACTCCATAAGGATTAAGTTGGCTCTTAAATGGGCCAAGAATTAACTTGCGAATTACACAATCCCCATCTAAACGCTTGAGAGTAACAATATCACCTAGCGATCGCTTGCTGAGTTCATAAAGCGGACTCAGTGCTGGAGAAACCTCAGCCTCAGAAGTGTTTACCCAGATTTCCTTGGTTGCTTTTGCTTGTGGCCCTGTTACAGTTGTCAAAAATATATCCATCAACCGCAACGCTGAAAAGGTATTTACTTCATAAGAGGAGTTGATAGCCTCTGATGTGCGGCTGGCGTAGACATTGATTCCGTGGTTGATAATTAAAATATCTACTTTCTCTAAACTATCCCTCAGTTCGGCTTCGTTACCCAACTGCCAGGGAACCACCTTCACCCCAACTTGCTCTACTAATTTTTCTGGATTAGTAGTTAATGCCACGACTTTAGCATTATTATTTACAAGTTCAGCCGCTAATGCTTGTCCCAACGCTCCTGATGCTCCGGTTAAAGCGATGGTTTTACCTTTAAGAGACAGTCCTGTACCAAGAATTTTATCCACTAGGGGAAAGACACCACTGTAGTAAGCGTTGACATCATCAAAATGATGCCGCCAATGGTAAGACCGATTCACCCACCAAATGGATGGTATTGTCTCTAAAGGGCCGGGTAGGTGGTTGTAGTCTGTATCAATTTTTCCCTGGAAATATCGTACAGACGCGCCATATAAGAAGGTGCAACCATAAGCTACTCCCAGCCATAACCCCATTTGCTGCACAATTAAGGCAATGACTACCAATACCACCAGCAATAGACTTGACTCTAAAATGTCGTGATAGAGTTGCGATTCTTGGTAAACTTTCAGGGAAACTATTGATAAATCGCGGCGATAAGCCATGTGGTGCTTGTTGTGCCATTTAGCAAGCCAATTGACTTGGTGACACAAAGCATGGTAGCTGTCTCTCAATACCTCAGCGAGTAAAAGTGATAAGAGTGCCCAACTAGCAAACTGTAAGCTGGCATTTAGCCAAACCCAATTAATTTGTAATCTTGCTTCAATTCCAATCAAGTTTTCAGCTAGCATTTTTATCATATTTATCTATACTCGTTTTTCTTAACCATTCTTCATGATCGGATAAAGGTGCGTTAAGGTCGAGTCTAAAGCAAATAAAAATTAAAAAATTAGTAATCTAATTCTGTGGGCTTAGTTCCCCTACTCCTTGCGTCTTGCTTTTCAAGGCCATAGACTGAGTTGATTGGGAGGATGCTCATGGTTATTCCAAGGTAGGGGTGGAACTGGTGTGTGACTCTGTTCCAATAGCTGTTGAAAGTGACGGACTATGCTGGGCGATCGCGCTTCTATTGGACAATGAACAAAGAAATAAATTCGCACTCCCATTTGCAACCATTGCTGAATCTGCCTTACCCACTCTTCCATAAACGGCTGATTCACTGATAAATTTGGATGAGAAATAAACCGAATCAGAGTAAAAGGTGCTGTCACACTCAATTGCAACGGTAATTTGGGTTTACGTCGTTCTGATTGCAACTGGGGGTCATCATCTCCAGTATAAATGGGGCGCGAGTCTAATAGTACCCGTCCCACACCTAACTTTTTTAAAAGTGTTGTCAAATTACTCGCATGGGGTTCTCTGAACCAGTCACGATGCCGAACTTCTAACGCTAGGGGTGCTTCTGTACGCGGCCAAGCTTCCAGAAAGTTGGTCAAATCGTCAAGCAATGCAGGTGCATAACTGGGTGGTAACTGGGCAAATATTGGGCCAAGATGTTTACCTAAAGGGCGCATCCCTTCCAGAAATTTTAATGCAGCCGGAATATAAGGTTGCAGCAATCCTTGATGGGTAATATCTCGCGGTAATTTTAGACAAAATTCAAAACCTGCTGGTGTTTCGGCAGCCCAACGGGTTACAGTTTCTTGGTTAGGCACGGCATAAAAGGTGGTGCTACCTTCTACAGTGGTGAAGCGACGACTGTAGAGATGCAGAAAATCGGCAGTGCGAGTGCCTTGAGGATAGAGTTCGCCCACCCAACCTTTATATGCCCAAACAGCACAACCGATAAAAAAGTTCACAGTGCCTAAAAGCCTTGATGTATCACATTCAATTTTACAGGCAGGTTGTAAGAATGGATGAAGCTAGTACCGCAAGGCGGAAGTCAAAAGTCACGTATGTTTTAATTTTGAGGGTTTTGTAGTAATACCGTTTCTTTGTGAAGTTGCATATATTTACCCCCTCTTTAGCAAGCTACTGTGTATACACAAGTCTGAAATATCTGCTTAACCAAGGTTTTACCCCACCCTAACCCTCCCCGATGCATTGGGGAGGGAACTAGATTTCCTATTTCCCCTCATAAAGTGTCCGTTTTGTAGCTGTCACAATAAGCTTGCAAAGGGGAGGGAATTAGATTTCCTATTTCCCCCCTTTATAAGGCAGGGCTGTTTCATTCGATCTCTTAGGGATTTTGTCAAGAGTATGAGTCAGAAATTTGCTTGAGTGGGAAAAAGAAAAACTACCACCTCAACCAGCAAATTTAAGTGCGTTCACCATTTTCTTGCCCAATCAGATTTTTTAGTCACCTGGTTTTTTTGCTTGAAACGCTTGTAAATCAGCGCCTTTTAGGGAATGAAACAGCCCTGCCTTTATAAGGGGGGATTAAGGGGGGTAATTTAACTTGTGTATACACCGTAGCCCTTAGCAAGAGGGATCTATTATGTGCATCTTCATACAGAATTGGTATAAGCACTTCAGTGCTTAAAAATCAAGGACTAAAGTCCTTACTACGAACTTTTTCACTTTAGTAATTTAGGGGAGTCTCAGCTATTGAAAAATTGAACCATCAGGCATAATTGCCCCTGCTAAGTTAGTACCAACTAGTTTAACCAGAAGGCGCTCACCAGAGCGAATCCGCGCTCCCGTTAAGTCGGCTCCTCGCAAGTCGGCCCCACTGAGATCCGCTCCAATCAAATTAGCGGCGCGTAAATTCGCCTCCCTGAGATCCGCTAGAAGTAGGTTTGCCCGAAATAAATTTGCTTCAGATAAATTTGCTCCTCTGAGGTTGACTTTGTGCATAAAAGTATCGCTGAGATTAGCACCGCTCAAATTGGCATAACTCAGGTTTCTGCCAGATAAGTCTTTATTGCTCAAATTTGCTCTACTGTAATCTTTGCCACTCAAGTCTGAGTTTTGCTTTGGTGGTTTGTGGGTTGTTTGAGATGGTTTTTCCTGTTGAGGTGGCGGTGAGTGATATGTGGTTTGATGTTTGGTTTTTAGAGAACGCAACTTTTCACGAGCTTCATTTATGGCTTTGAGCTTGTCTTGTGCTTTCTGCTGTAAACGGAGATTGTCTTTGGGAATGCGATCAGGATGCCAAACAAAGACTAAATCTTTGTAAGCCTGGTTCACTTCCTCAAGTGTTGCTCCAGGCTTTAATTCCAAAACTCTATAATAGTGCTCCAGATCGCTCATACGATATTTTGGTGGACAATCAACTTAATTATGAGTGATGGAGCTATTTATTCGCTGCATCATTTGTTATGGATTATGAGGCATTGGGCATTGGTTATTAATTGTAATTGTTTTCCCTCATTTCCCCTTCTCCCTCATCTCCCCATCTCCCTCATCTCCCCATCTCCCCATTTCTCCATCGAGCGATCGCTCTCAAATATGCTGCAACTGGAATCTGATAAATTTCAATCACAATCCAAACAATAATTGATAAATGTGATAAGAAAGTTAATATCGTCCAAATATATGGTGTCCAGGTAATGGGTTCTTTGAGATTAGCAGGAAAATAGTAAGCTACTATGCCAATTAAAGAAGTGGGAAGAATTACAAAAACTGCTGCTGCTAGTCCATAACCCCAACCTAATTCCACACCTTCCAACTGGCCTTCTGTCCAACTAAACCCATTCCAACGCCAAATTAAGGGTGGTTGTCTAGAAGGCATTTTGATTTGCTGTAGTTCTAAATTGACTGTAAAAATCTCTTGGCAAAAGTCACAAGCCATAGCTTCCATCATTGGCATGTGAGAAATCTTACCTATCCGACAGACTGGGCAGGGGTAAACTCCATAATAGTCGAAAGATTGGGCTAAGATTTTGGAACTGGGCATAATCAAACTCAATGATCCTAAGATAAACAAGCAGGGGGGAGATTAACAATTAAAAATTAAAAATTTTTGAAAAACGGATTTAAACTCCAACTGAAACTTGTCCTACATATAGATATACGGCTCTTAAACCCTTGAACTTACGATCAAAAATTACCTCTTTCCCTCTGCTCCCTGCTGCTTTGCCTCTTATTGACTCCCACATTTTTACTGAGTCTATCGCTTTTTTCTGGTTTGTGGGGGTCTTGACACCGCCTACTCTTCCTGTTAATGTTACTTTACATAGGCATATTTCTTAAGTTTTACAGCAAAAGCCCCACAAATGCTTAACACAAATTCCTACTTATATTTTTGGTTTAGGGTGGTTCACCGGGAGTGAATAGAGTTTCCTAACGGAAACCGCCCGGTGAACCGCAGAGCGAACTCTGCGGTTTTTGTTGTTTTAAGGAGAATTTCATCGTCATGACTTATTTGAATAGCTGGTTTTATGGCTTTTACTTTTGGCCCAGACTAAATTCCGGGTAAGTAGCGTCATGTCGATGAATCAGAACGCGCCCGGAACTCTTCAAAGGTTTCGGGCTTTTTTATTATCTGCAAATAGTGCCCAATACTCAATTTTTAGGAGAACGAAACCATGATTAACGCCAAACTTGCCGCACAATCTTATCAGAACCACCAGACAATCGTTAAAATTTCAGAAAAAGTTGCTTTTGGGGGCAAAGAACTGGTAATTATTGGCGGCCCCTGCACTGTTGAAAGTTTAGAACAAATGGAGATAGTCGCCCAAAAGCTATCTACTGCATCCGTTCAAGGGTTGCGTGGCGGTGTCTACAAACCCCGCACATCTCCCTACGCTTTCCAGGGTATGGGAGAAGAAGGATTGGAAATTTTGGCAAGGGTGCGATCACATTACAATATGCCAGTTGTCACCGAAGTTATGTCAATTTCTCAAATTGAAGTAGTCGCTGCCCATGCTGATATGCTTCAAGTTGGTAGTCGCAATATGCAAAACTTCGACTTGCTCAAAGCTTTGGGACAAGCTGGTAAACCAATACTACTTAAACGTGGGTTAGCAGCGACAATTGAAGAATTCGTTATGGCTGCTGAATATATCCTCAGCCACGGGAATGCTGATGTGGTGTTGTGCGAAAGAGGTATCCGCAGTTTCGATGATTACACCCGTAATGTCCTAGATTTAGGCGCAGTGGCAGCACTCAAACAAATAACTCACCTGCCTGTGATTGTAGATCCTTCCCATGCCGTTGGGAAACGGGAGTTAGTTGCACCTGTGGCTAGGGCTGCGATCGCTTGCGGTGCTGATGGATTAATTATTGAATGTCACCCAGAACCAGAAAAATCTGTTTCTGATGCTCGTCAAGCACTTTCTTTAGAAGATATGGTGCATCTAGTTGATAGTTTAAAGCCTGTAGCAACAGCCGTTGGGCGCAGTATATCAGAAGCGATCGGGGCGGGTTCAAAACCTGCCCCGATTTTTTGTGCAGCTTAAATTTTAGTTAAGGGAACTCCAAAAAATAAATTATTTCGCTTGAAGTTGTTGATTGTTGATTGTTGACTGTTGACTGTTGACTGTTGATTGTTGATTGTTGATTGTTGACTGTTGACTGTTGACTGTTGATTGTTGACTGTTGACTGTTGACTGTTGACTGTTGACTGTGAACAGTGGGATATTTTTTATTTGGAAGTCCCTAAGGGCGTAGTTTACTGGCGTAGGCATCGCTTTTATTAAATGTCTGAGTCAAAATATTTATTTTGGCTGAAAGACAAACAGCGATCGCTTTTACGAATACCTCTAGCCATCGGATACTCGTAGCTATCTTTAAGGCGCAAGCTGCTACAGACTGCGCGAAACACCGAAACGTGAAAG
The DNA here is from genome assembly GCA_020829485.1 of Nostoc sp. CHAB 5834. The sequence goes on from JAIVFU010000031.1 coordinate 37,159, forward strand.
CAGAAGTTCCTACCGGGAAGGCGAAAGCTGCTACAGACTGCGCGAAACACCGAAACGTGAAAGCAGAAGTTCCTACCGGGAAGGCGGAAGCTGCTACAGGCTGCGCGAAACACCAAAACGGGAAGGCGGAAGCTGCTACAGGCTGCGCGAAACACCGAAACGGGAAGGCGGAAGCTGCTACAGACTGCGCGAAACACCGAAACGTGAAAGCAGAAGTTCCTACCGGAAAGGCGGAAGCTGCTACAGACTGCACAAAACACCTAAATGTGAAAACAGAAGTTAATTTTTAATCAGTAACTCTTGACTTCCTTCATTTTAAAAGGGAGTTTTTTATGTATTATGATTATTTTTGATAATTCACCTTGTTTAACTTTACTATGATTGCGATCGCTTGGGTTTGGTGCTTGGTGCGATCGCAAATCGGCAGAAGACTACAAAAAAACAAAAATAGAATTTTGTTTGTTGTAAAACATTAGCTTTAAATACTTTTATAAAATGCCCAAAAGTGAGAAGCGCTATAAAAGTTATTAGCGACTTGACATTAGCAAAATCAGAGAAGTTGCAGTGACCATTTAGAGTGGATTGCAATTTGGTTGGTTGTGTGGTTCAGGGAACAAATCTGCGTTCATTTGAATTCCTGCTGCAACCACTCTTCAGGCTTGAGCAACCATTTGGGATTCTGTTACAACAACTGACAATGCTAAAGTCCAAGTTTTAAAGACTTTGTTATTAGGAAATAGAGATTTTTCTATATCTTAAGCTATCGCTTTGTGGGTAAATATGTTCTGATTTTAACTGCTTTTGTCAGGATGCAATGTCTAACGACAACAGACTCTACTTCCCTACAACACCAAGGGTAAACAACTACATCAAGCTTACGACCCATCAATTAAATCATTGTAGGAAACACAACCATGACTGACGAAAAGATTAGACAAATAGCTTTCTATGGTAAAGGCGGTATTGGGGACTTTTGCAAGAGGTCTATAGTAAGAAAGTTAAACCTTTGGGATCAAGTTACAAACGATAAGTCTAGATATGGCTACTTTTAAATAGCTTTGTCCAGACATTATCGAGTGCTGACTTCTAGTTAAATACCCAAAGCTGCTCGTGTTTGGGGGCCCACAGTACCATCTACAAGTAGACTTTTACTTGCCTGAAAGCTTCGGACTTTGTTAACAGTTTCTTGACCGTAAATTCCATCAACTCTGAGATTACCTAAAGCTGTTTGAACATCTCTTACAAGCTGACCTCTAGAACCACGAGTAAGAATGACTGAACCGCCAACACCACCAGGTCTAGTTACAAGAGGATCGTTAGGTCTATCACCAACCCATCGAGCAAAAACGTATCTACCCGTAGAAAGCCTAGCAAAACCGTTTTCATACCTTTCAATTGCTGGAAGTGTTGTGCCATTTGGTACACAATCCACGTGTGAGTAGTTAGTGCTTGGGCCTGTACGGATACGCAAACAACTGCCGTTAGTCCTGACGAATGCAGCCGTACTTATTTGAATTTGGGCAGCAGCAATAAGTAATACACCAACGCCAGCTAAAGCTAACCAAGCTGAAGATTTAAGCAGTTTTTTCCAATTATATTTAGCTTTAGTGATTCCAGATGCTTCTTCTTTAGTAATAACTATGTCAGAAGATTTAAGAGGTTTTTTGCTATCTAATTGAGATTTAGACGGATTATATTTGATGTTTCGAGATGCCTTTTCTTGAGCAATAAACATCTCAGAATAAGCAAGATATTCCATAATGCACCCCTTTATATGAAAAAATGAGTAGTCACAGAGAACTATTTTAGTTTTCTCTGTATTTACTCTTAGTATATTTTATATCTCTGTGTTTTTGAAAGGTTTTTGCTGGTAGTGCAGTTAAAAAAAAATAAAATTAATCTGAGTTCGACAAACCTCTCCCTATCTTGAACTTTAGTTCAAAGCTGATCCCTCTCCGAGTCGGAGAGGGATGATTTTGTTTAGGAAAATCAGGGAGAGGTCTTTTTGATTGAGTGATGTATACCCGTAAGGGCACGGCAGTGCCCATTGGTGTCAACTTAACGTGAAACCCTTGTCGAGACGTGATATTCAGTTCTCTAGCTTTCCATTACTCAACGCGTCACCCCACCCTAACCCTCCCCGTATGTATTGGAGAGGGAACTGGATTTCTTTTTTCCCCCAATGCATCGGGGGGATTAAGGGGGGTAAAACGCTTGTGGGACATGCATTTTAGCTTAAGTTGACACGTATGGGCAGTGCCGTGCCCCTACTTGCGATTTAACGTTGTACTGCATCTGAATGGGAACTGCTATAAAAGATTCCTACAAAAATGCGATATCTACGACGGGCTACCCCAACGCCCTGATTTATGATAAAAATCACTAGTACAAGTCGGCGGAAATAAACCTACCATTTCATTACAGCCAGAAAGCCCAAAATTAAAGCATACGTGACTTTTGACTTCCCCAAGGGGGCTGACTTCCGCTTTGCGGTAATAGGCGTTGGCATAATCTGTAGTAAACATCGCATTTTTAAAATAAAATTTAGTTGAAGCCTTCTTGCTTAGTGGCTCCTTCCTTTTGTAAATGCCATTTTGATCCATACTTTACTAAATCTTAATGGAACTAACTGGCAAGCGTCTTTCCGGTGTCGGACATAGTAAGGTAAAATCATTCACTAGCGATCGCACTTTGACTAATTCCCCAGCAACCGACATCTATCTAAAGGTTGAGAGCAAAATAATACAAATTGCGTAGCAAAATAGCCCGCCTCAGAATTCATTCTGAGTCTACTTTGAATTTCATAAGCTTTCATTGGCGGACTCTTTTTGCCAAAGATTATAGTGTAGAGAAATTTTGTGCTGCTTTTATAGACGAAAATAATTGCTGGTAGCAATTATGTATGAAGATGCGCTAAATCATATTTAAGTAGAAGAAGGGAGTAAAACGAATCGCAAAGGATGCAAAAAAAGAAAGAAGTTAAAATGGTTTGGTGCAGCCTCACAAAGAAATGCTATGAGGAGGAGAAAATAGATAATTAAAAAGCAGTAGTTTAATACGAAATTAAACCACTGCTGTTTATTGTAATAGATAAATAGTGACTACTCTAAGTTGATAGTCATTTCACCTTATGAGCTTGGTTGCTGATCTGGAAACATACACTTATCAGAATCGCAACCACTAGGGCCAGCCTCTGCCATTTCGCCTAAATCGTAGCGGCTTAAAACTGCACAGAAATCATCTGTTTTCCGCCGTGCTTTCACCTCTTGATTCAAGCGCTCGTAGGTTAGTTTGTCTATTGGTTCAAATGGCAAACGTGGGAATGATTGCAAATCATCAAAACGAGCTAAAAGAGCGGCTGAAATATATCCTTCATCATTCTGGATGGTTTCGTAGATGCGCTGTCCTAAAGGTTCGATTTCATCAGAACGAAGTTCTAAAGTTGCTGATGTGTTGTGAGTCACATACCAACGTTGAACCTGAAGGACAAAATCAAATTGGGCTAAGACTGAAAACTTAGAAACATCAATTTGATCAGCACCTGGTAAATCAGCCCAAGATACAGAAACAGGAATTTCTACTAACCATTCACTCACCCGTGAATCAAAGGGATCGTTGAGCAAATTACCTTGCTCATCTTTATCTGATTGCGAGGGAATGACGTTATAACCATAGTCAATACAAGCTAAGGCTACTGGGTCATTTTTGCCGAAGGTGATGCGGCGAATAAATCTTTGCGCTTTTGGGGGATGCCATCCTGAACTAGCATTAGTTAATAATGCCTTCGTGCCACTGGGTTGGACTGTGGTACAGCGATTTGGACGTTTGAAATTATGGCGATCGCAGTATTTCCAAACTACCCGATGTACAATATTTTTCCAGGAAATTAGATATTTTTCTTCCTCACGCTTGAAAGCTAATCCTTGTGCAGTTGCGGGTCTTCCTTGTTCCCACCAGCGCAGCCAATCAACACCAAAAGCATGGACAAAGAAATCAAATAAACCTGTAAAAGAAACTCCTACAATCGGATCTAATTCACGGCTGTATTGATAGCGTGGTTCCAGGAATTTGTGATTTAAAAGTGCTGCTACAGATAGCGCCCCAGCAGTGAAAGCCTCCTCTTGTTCTTTGTAGTTATGTGGGTCGATTTGATTGAGGTGAACCTCTGACAAATTGCAGTGAAAATTACTGCCGATGATTTCCTTTCTTTGTTACCCTAGAGGCTTTTTATCCCCTAGTTCTACTGCTTAATTATTTGCAGTAGCTCCGCGTACCTTTTGCAGATGTGACTTCAGATAATAAAAGTGCTTTTCACATCCGCCCCCGCACTCTTGGAGAGATTATATTCTAGACAACAATTTTGGATGTAATCTAGTTTCACTCTCTACGCTGTACGGTGTCAAAGGCTTTTTAGTTCCTTTGATTACCACGGGATTAGCATCTCAGCTTTCCCCGTTTTTGCGAGGTTTTTAACGTGAGGCAAAATCAATTACCACACGGATTTAGCCCATAACGAGCTAACCGATGTTCTAGCTCATTAGCATCAAGCTGAGGATAGCGTTCCTGTAACCACTGTTTTGCTGTTCCTTGTTCATAAGCTTGCAAAAAATTAACTTTCAGAGCTTGTGTTGGCAGTAAATCAATGTTCGATCGCGCTACGGCTTCACCAGCCCATTGAATTGCTCCCTCGCCACTATAATATTGTTTGCGAACAGCGTTAAGACATTCTTCTAAGGTTGGCTTGCGGTGAAAAACTCTCGTATGGTTTGCCATCCTGAGTGCATCACGCTCTGGATCAATTCGCCAGTTGCCACTTTCATCTTGCTGCCATAAGTTATCTTTGGCATCAGCAAACAAACTATCTTCGCTAGAACCTTGCCTCATGCCAGCTGAGCGCCTAATATTACCGGCAACAATTGTGACAGCAGCTTGATCAATTAATAGACAGCATTCAACTGAATTTAATTGTCGTCCTAAAGCTTTATTCAGGATAGATGCACAACGCTGATAAAGTCCCGGCAATTTCACAGGATTAGCAACTCCTCCAAAGCCGTTGAGAGTTTCTCCTGCTTTTCGGACATCACTGATATCAACTAATACTTGTACAGACGTAAAATTTTGCGTCTCTACCTTGTCAAATCGTTCATTAGTGGAGAGTTCTAAGAGGGCTTGATATGATTCAACCCAACCTTCACGGCTATCTCCAACGTGAATAGTGACGTTATTGCCTTCTATATGAGTTTGAGTATATTCACGCCGTTGTTGGACAGGAGTGCTGCCAATTTCGCCTTGGACAGTGACATTCAGTTGATTACGGATGGGGGGCAACTGGTTAATAAATTGTGGTTCTATGACGGCTCCAGTACCACAGCCCATCATTGCCAAATCCATCATTAATCCGAAGGCACTCCAGTCTTCGAGATTGGTGGAGGTGCAATTATAAGCCCCGGAAAAATTCTTTGGCTTGGTTATCCAGTCTGTACCACCAACCCACAACCAGCGCCCACTGGGCATAGCTTTCAAGTTGCGCTGCATCCTATCCAGGATGACAGCTTCTTCTTGAGTTAGCTTTCCCAACTCGACTAAGCCGAGTAGAGTGCGATCGCATACTTCATCCCATGTTTCCCTTAGTCCCGCCTTTGTTCGGCGGCTATAGGTTCTAAAAAATACGGGATTAGCAGCCGGTGCAGTTTCAGGAAACTTTGCACTCTGGCGTTTTCTTTCGAGTTCTCGAACCATATACTAAGTGTCTTGCGTTCTTGTTGCGTGCGGACAGATTATGACTATACGCCAAGTAGTTTGAGTATTAAAGATTGTCAAATTGTCCACTTTACGCTAGCTATAGTCCGTACTATTTGCAACAGAAATTTATAATGTATAATATCCCTCACTATTGAGTATGATCTTAATATAAAGTTTTAATTAGCACGTATACTTTCTAAGTATTTTTAAAATGATCAATATCCGTTGTGAAACTCTGCCAGACTACACAGTAATAGCTGAGGTGAATACATTAGCCTTTGGGCAAGAAAATGAGGCTAGACTTGTAGAAGAAATTCGCAGTTCTGACCGCTATATTCCAGAACTTTCTCTAGTTGCAGAGATTGAAAATGTTGTAGTCGGTCATATTTTATTCAGCTACATTGATTTAGTGAGTGAAGAAACACTACAGGTTCTCGGTTTAGCACCTTTGGCAGTTCATCCAAAGTTTCAAAGACAGGGTATTGGTAGCGCACTAATAAAAGCAGGGTTAGAAATAGCAGAGGCAAAGAAAGAAGCCATAGTAATTGTACTAGGTCATCCCGAATTTTATACTCGCTTTGGCTTTCAGCCTTCTGTTGTTTATGAAATTGAGTCTCCCTTTCCAGTACCAGAGGAATTCTTCATGGTTAAACAACTGCAAAGTTATCAGGAAAGTTACAAAGGCAAGGTTGTTTATCCATCTGCTTTTGATGGGGTGTAGTATTACTTCCGACTAATCAAGAATTCAGGAAGTTGAAAAAATGCTATTCTGCCTATATTACTTGTGTCATCTCCAGCAAAAGAATTAGAATAACCTTGAGCTTTCAATTTCTAAAGTTTGAGCTATGTTTGCATTAGTCTCGCTTGAGAAAATTCAGCTACCTGCGGGAGCAGTTGTGCGGTTGCCTGCAACCTGGCAAGATTATCAAAGTTTGTGTCAGCAACGAGGTGGCAATTCAATTCCTCGCATAAAATACCAAGATGGAGAAGTCTTACTCATGTCTCCTCTTCCCAAACATGGACGTGATGCCCATTTAATCGCAAATATCATTACAGTTCTGCTGGATTATGTTGGACGTGAGTACGATGCTTTTACTCCTGTGACAATGGAATTACCAGAGGAGAGTGGAATCGAACCAGACTATTGTTTTTACATTGATCATTGGGAAGCTGTATCTGGTAAAGAACGAATTGACTGGAGTGTTGATCCTCCTCCTGATTTGGTGCTGGAAATTGATGTAACGAGTTATTCTGATGTAAATGATTACCTCCCTTATCAAGTTCCAGAAGTCTGGCTATACCGCAAAAAACAACTGTGTATTTATCAGTTACAAGGTACAGAATATCTTGCTCAAACTAAAAGCCAATATTTCCCAGATATAAACCTCCAGGATATAGTTGCCAGATGTTTTGAAGTTGCCTACGATCGCAATACCAGTGCCGCAATTCGTGAACTCAAACAGCGCTTAGGTTGAAGAAGAGGAAGGGCAGCAGGGAGATAGGCTGTTCACATTTAAATTGCATAAGCTGGGCGGGCAAGATGCCCACCCCACAAGAGTTATATTTAATAAGGGTTATACAAATTAGATGTTTTTTAGCTTATTACTGGTGCTGAAACTACACCCTTTACCTCTAACGCAGCCGCAACCCTTAAAATTAACGCTTCATTATATGGTGCTGCTATCAATTGCACACCCAAAGGTAAAGCATTTGGGCGCTGAATTGGTACTGATAAAACTGGTAAACCAATAAAAGATAATGGTTGAGTAAATAATCCTAAATGAGGACGAACAAGAATTTCTTCACCATCCAAAATCATAGTTTGTTGGCCAATTAGCGGTGCAGAAATTGGTGTAGTTGGGGCGAGAATTACATCCACATTTTGAAAGACTTCTCGCACGCGATCGCGGTACCATTTTCTAAAGCGTTGTGCTTGCAGATACCAGCTACTAGGAATTAACGCCCCAGCTAAAAAGCGATCGCGTGTTGCTGGATCAAAATCTTCAGGACGACATCGCAATTTATCCAAATGCAGATTTGCGCCCTCGCTAGCTGTAATCACAAACGCCGCAGCACGGGCGCGGTGTGCTTCTGGTATGGTTACGTATTCAGTGACATTCAAAGCATCAGCTACCTTTTGCACTGCTGCTAAAGCTTCCGGTTCTGCGCCTTTGGTGAAATAATCAGCAGCGATCGCAATTCTGATATCAGAAATATCTTGATGTAGAGACGTTACATGTAACGTCTCTACAGACGAACGTTTTGTGCAAATTGGATCGCGATCGTCTTCTCCCTGAAGCGCATCAAACACCGTGGCGATATCCTGTACCGAACGCGCAAAAGGGCCAATATGGTCAAAACTGCTAGAAAATAAAGCTACCCCAGCACGAGATAACCTGCCGTAAGTTGGCTTAAAACCAAAAACGCCACATAACGCCGCCGGAACGCGAATCGAACCATTTGTATCAGAACCCAATGTTAACGGTACAAACCCAGCAGCAACAGCCGCCGCCGAACCACCCGATGAACCACCAGCAACTCGCTGTAAATCATGGGGGTTGTGACTAGCACCATAATGGGAGTTTTCCGTCACAAACCCATAAGCGTACTCATCCATATTCAAAGCGCCAACCAGCACAGCACCCGCTTGTTTCAGCTTTGCCACTGCGGTTGCATCAAGGCTTGCTGCTGGGTTTTCTGCATTTATTTTCGATCCCGCCAGAGTCGTTAAACCAGCGATATCAAAGAGGTTTTTCACCGCGAAAGGCACACCAGCAAGCGTTCCAGGATAATTACCTTGGGCGATTTCCCTGTCAATGCGGGCTGCATCCGTTAAAGCCGTTTCAGCAGTCACAGCCGTAAAACAGTTAAGTTGATTATCCCGCGCTGCGATTCGGGCGATCGCAGCCTTAGTAACTTCCACCGCACTAACTTTGCCTTCACGTACAGCAGCAGCTATCGATACAGCATCATTCATGGTTCAAAAACTGGTGCAACTTCAATATCCTCCGCTAGAGGAAAAGAATTTACCAGATTAGCGATCGCCCTAATTCTCTCAAAATTTTCCACCACACTATCACGATACTCATCCCTTAGCTGTAAATCCAACAACAACGCCATTTGATCAACATACTCACCCACATCAAACTCTTCTCTTCTCATCTCTCCTCCTCTGTGCCCTCTGCATTCAGTATATTCTCTGATGCACTTGAACAAGCAGGTGACTGATAGTAGAATTTTTCATTATTGCTATTTAAAAAACCAGTAAAAAGTATGAATTATATGCTTTATAACCAATAACTAAATTACCTAAATACTATGAAAAATGATGCCATTGATTGGAAAATTTCAGTATTAGTTTTTATTGTTATGTTGTTTGGTCAAAACTTATTAAGAAGTTGTGGCAAAACTAAAGTACCAATAAATTACAGTCCTTACAATGCTATACGAGGAAGAGAGTATTCTAATCGTTGAGAATGTCCTTATGATATTGCTGAAGATCACAGTAGATGCGGAAATCGTTCATCTTATAGTAACTCCGGTGGCAGGGAACCGAACTGTTATTTAGGTGATATTTATGGCTATCCTCCTCAATAATTTATTCTGTTTCTCAATGCCTAATACCCACTAAAAATAAAAGCAAACTCCTGAAAATAAACCTTATAAAGCGATGCACTGTATGTAATGTTTTATTTAAAAATTGCCTGTTGGACTAACATAGCGATGTAATGGAGTCCCTGTTCTTTGCTTTTGCAAAATTTACCGAATCCATTTGGTTTAGCAGCAAAACACAAAAAGCGTATAACATTGCGACATACAGCATAAACTCAAAAACAAGGAGTTCTATTTTGACAGAACTTATTTTGACCCTTTCTGCCTTTATCTCAGCATCCGATATATCCGTCCAATTTTCTAGCCACTCTCCATCAACGTCCTTAACAAATTGGTATATGGCATCAACTCCCATAAGCCTTTTAGAGCGTCTTAACTCTCTGGCGCTCTCAAGAGCAACTCTTGCTCTAGTAACTTTCTGTTCTTTGGGAATTTCAACTTGATAGGACATCATGGCTTTAACTGCTTATCTGTCTATATCAATTTTAGAATAACAGTTTTTCGGGATTTGGTCACTACACTGGAATGCTTCTTGTCCAATTATTGACTCAATTTGATAGACTGTTGGGTTGTAACTTACAAACAAACCCCGATCAATTCCCCAATATTGTAAAATATCTAACCATCTTTGCTGCTTTGGTTGAGAAAGTGTACCTTGAATAGTAGTTATTTGAACAGAAAGAGGTAAATTGGTTAGTCCAGAAGCGAATAAATCTGTTGCCATTGATAGATCCGCAATATAAGAATGAAATGTATCACCTCCAAGAAATTCTATTACTTGGCATATTTTCTCAACTAAATAAGTATCGTTTCCTTGGAATTTACCAGCCATTAATTCTTTTTTCCAGGTTTCTTTTTTTGGACTCTCTCATTAATCCAAAGGGGGAATAAATATTTGTACAAAGACATCTCTATTGGTGTCAGTGAGGATAGTTCAGCATCCTTGTCCTCTTTAGGTATTAATTGTAGTTCTAGCCAAAATGTTGCATCTTCTATCAACTCTTCCAAAAGAAGCATTACGTGTTTTTTAGATACCAATTGTCCAGATTTTTTATCAGCAATCCATCTACTCATTTCCCTTAGCCTTGATGCCAAATTTGGATAAGTATCTTGAGAATCTTGAATTAATCTTACTAAGTTAGACCTGATTTCATCTGGAGATTTTTGCACGCTAAATTTACTACCTAAATAAATAATCGATTTGCCCTGATGACAGCTATGCTAGTTGAGCGCCAATCATAAGGATTCGGTTTTGATAACCATACCGTAATTGCACAAGCTTGAGCAGAAAGAGCGCAATCACCCTCTCGCAACGGTAATTATATTTAAGGATAAGTTCCGAGGATTTTTGCTTGTTCCCATTGTTCGCTTTTGGTGATATGTAAAATAGTGTTCATGGTAATTAATTAACAAATGCGATTAATTTTATACAGTAAACCCGGCTGTCATTTATGCGAAGGCTTGCAAGAAAAGCTAGAACAAATCCAAAATCTCAGTTTCGAGTTGGAAATTAGGGATATTACGACTCGTGAAGATTGGTTCGCTGCGTATGAGTATGAAGTGCCGGTGCTTTATTTATCGAACCACAGAGGCGCAGAGGGCACAGAGGGGAGTGAGAAATTATTGCCGCGTCCTTCTCCTCGTGCTAGTGTGCAGCAGTTAGAGCAAATGTTACGTAAGTATTTAGCCAATTAGAAAAAAATAATGCAGAATAAGCGCAAGATCAAGAAGGTGACGAGGTTCACAAAATGAAATTGCGAGAATTACTAACGGCGGTAGACAGTGTTGAACAATTGCCTAGCCATCCGATGGAGGATGTGGAAGTTAGGGGTTTGAAGACGAATTCCCATGCTTGTAGTGCGGGAGATTTATTTATTGGGATGCCAGGAGGGCGGGTTGATGGTGGAGAATTTTGGCAAAGTGCGATCGCATCGGGGGCTGTAGCTGCGATCGTTTCTCCCGAAGCTGCACAAAAAAATCCTCCCACAAATGAGGCTGTGGTCATCAGTGCAAGTAACATAACTCAAGCTTGTGCCCAGATAGCCAGCGCTTTTTACGGTTATCCGGGGCGAAAACTCAAGCTGGTAGGTGTGACTGGTACAAATGGCAAAACTACAACTACTCATCTGATTGAATTTCTGCTTATCAAAGCTAATCTAGCTACAGCTTTGATGGGAACTCTCTACACTCGTTGGGCAGGTTTTGAGCAAACTGCTGCCCACACTACGCCCTTTGCGGTGGAGCTGCAACAGCAGTTAGCAGAGGCTGTAAAGGCTGGTAGTGAGTTCGGGGTGATGGAAGTAAGTTCTCACGCTTTAGCCCAAGGTAGAGTGTTGGGTTGTGAATTTGAGGTAGCGGTGTTCAGTAATCTTACCCAAGATCATCTCGATTATCACAAGGACATGGAAGATTACTTTGCCGCCAAAGCGTTGTTATTTAGCCCTAATTATCTCAAGGGACGAGCAATAATTAATGCTGATGATTCTTACGGTAAACGGTTAATTGCCTCGTTAGATTCTGAGCGCGTTTGGAGTTACAGTGTCAACGACAACAGCGCCGATTTATGGATGAGCGATTTAAGTTACCAACCCAATGGTGTCAGTGGTACATTGCATACACCAAAGGGTGAAGTGGCTTTTCAATTGCCCCTAGTCGGACAATATAATTTAGAAAATCTTCTTGCAGCCGTAGGAGCAGTTTTACACTTAGGACTAGATTTGCAGTTAGTAGCGTCTGTGATACCTGAGTTTCCCGGAGTTCCCGGTCGGATGGAACGGGTACAAATTGATGCTGACCAAGATATTAGCGTGATTGTGGATTATGCCCACACACCCGATAGTTTGGAAAATTTACTGAAAGCGGCACGCCCGTTTATACCTGGTAAAGTGATTTGCGTGTTTGGTTGTGGAGGCGATCGCGATCGCACTAAGCGCCCAAAAATGGGTAAAATTGCTGCTGAGTTAGCTGATGTTGCAGTAGTGACATCGGATAATCCCCGGACTGAAGACCCAGAAAGGATTTTGCAAGATATTTTAGCGGGAATTGCTGACACAGTAAAGCCAACTGTAATTTGCGATCGGGCTACTGCAATTCGTACCGCTATCTTACAAGCACAACCCGGTGATGGAGTGTTACTTGCTGGTAAAGGTCATGAAGACTACCAAATTCTCGGCACCGAAAAAATCCATTTTGACGACCGAGAACACGCACGCGACGCTTTGCACCAAAGACTTTGAAAAGAGGCAGAGGGGCGGGGAGCAGGGGGCAGAGGCGAATGAAGAATAGCAGGGGAAAAAGTTTCCCCTTTTTCCCCTGCGAAGCACACCCTGCCCCAATTCCTCTTTTCCATCTCCCCTGCCCCCTGCTCCCATTCCCCACTCCCCACTCCCCACTCCCTTGTAAATGTAGTTTTTTATAGTTAATATTTATTTCCGTAGGAATTTTGTAAAAAATGCACACATAAAGGTGAAAATCGAAGACAGAGTTATTTCTTGCTTCATTCAAGTTGTGCTTGGCTCATGAATGTTTCTCTGGCTAAGGATCTGTCTGTTTATCAACTGGTGATGGGAGTGCAAGCGCCTCCTAAACCATTGTCCCTCAGTCCTGCTACTCTGCTATCACTGGTGAGAGCGCAAATTGACTTGCTAATTGAGCACCAAATTGCAGCCACTTTATGGGTGAAGTTACCACCAGAAAAAATTTGGCAATCAGAATTAGCGCGTTATCAATCCTCGGTAAGTGCGTCTAGTCTTATTTATACTTGCCAGATTGACGAGAGTGCAAAAGGGGGAGATGGGGGAGCAGGGGAAGATGAGGGAGCTGGCGTTGCAGGGGAAGAAAATACCCCCTTATCTTCCTCATCTCCCTCATCTCCCTCATCCCCTCATTATGTCCCCGTTCACCTATCACCAGATAGCCAAATGCGACGGGAAAATTTTCTGATGGTGCTATCGCCGCAGTTTTGCAGTTTAATTTTGGCTCATCGACCACTTAAAAAACGCAAAAATAAGACATCGGGGAAGGTAAATACTAATAAAAACCAGCCATTGCTGATTATAAATAGTCTTGAGGGGAGAATAATTCAGCAAGTATTAGATGGTATCGAACAAGCAATTACGCCAGAATCATCTCCAATTCCTGTTGATTTTACTTGTCCAACTGCGCCCGAAGGCGCACTGATGAATCAACTGTTTGCAAAACAACTCCTGCGACAAGATGAAATTAATCGTCAAATCATCGCAGTACGCGCTACCAAGTTGCAGCAGCAAAATCAAGAATTGCAAAACAAAGAGCAACTCAAAGATGAATACTTAAAAAATGTGTGTCAGGAACTACGTACACCCTTGACGCACATGAAGACAGCACTTTCGTTATTGAATTCCCCTAATCTTAAACCCCCCCAGCGACAACGTTATTTACAGATGTTAAATACCCAGTGCGATCAGCAAAATTCCCTGATTACTGGTTTGTTGGAACTGGTGCAGCTAGAACGTAATTTAGAAGGAACAGCTTTAGAGTCGGTGCGGCTCTCAGAGATTGTACCTGGAGTAGTTAGTACCTACCAACCTCTAGCCCAAGAAAAAGGGATTATGCTAGCCTACACCGTACCCACTGAACTTCCATCTATTTGGTGTGTGAGTGGTGGGCTGAGGCAGATTGTGATTAATCTGCTGCATAACAGCATTAAGTTTACTCCTAATGGGGGTGAAGTATGGGTGCGTGCCCGAATTCAAGGCGATTATGTGCAATTAGAATTCCGCGACACAGGTATTGGTATTGCCGAAAGCGAGATTCCCAGAATCTTTGACCGGTTTTATCGTGTGCGTACAGCAGCAAATGAAGATTATGGTGGTGCTGGGTTGGGGTTAACAATTGTACAGCAATTGCTGGTGCGCTCTGGCGGTTCTATTTCTGTGAAAAGTAAATTATATGAAGGTTCCACATTTACAATACAACTGCCAAGCGTTGGCGATACCCCAAAAGCGATCGCAATAGAAAATGAGTGATGAGTTACAATTATCCCCTGAGTTAACTTTATGGTGCTATAGCAATCCTCTTTAAGTTATAAAAATTTTAGTCATTAGTAATAATGACTAATGACTAATGACCAATAACTAAAATTGTTAGCTAGAAGTTTTTGGTAGCGCGGCGCTAATTTGGCGGAGCATCATCACTTGCCAATAAGGTACAGGAGCCAGCAATACAGTACCAGTTCCCTCAAAAGTATTGACTAGAAACTCACCAGAGGACATCGAACCTAAAAGAGATTTAGTAGCTTTTTCAACGCGATAATTTAAGCTAGTTGTGCGAGCGATCGCAAAATTCCCATCCACAACTAATCGGTCATTTTGCAAATTTATTATTTCTACAGGGCCTTGTGCTGCCATCACTACTGTACCCCTGCCTTTGACTTTTGTTTGAAACAATCCCTCGCCACCAATTAAGCCTGATGCAAATTTGTTTCGTTCAACTCCTACTTCTACACTGCCATCACTAGCCCAATAAGCGCCACTATCTAAAATCCATTCACTACCGTCTAATTCTAAAATGTGATATCCCGATAAAGAAGGCTCTAAATATAATTCACCTGTGCCTGTATATGTAGGACGGAAAATGTTTTCTCCCGTGGCTAGGGATTTTAAAAAGCCGCCTGCTGAAGGGGCTTTAGATTGCATCTGAATGTTGCCACGGATATAGTACATAGCACCAGATTCAGTTCGGACTGTTTCGTTTTGTAAAGTTACCTTGACTAAACGTAAGCTTTCTTTTTCGATTATTTCAAAACCTGCCATAATTTTCCTTTTGATGTTTGCAGAAATGTCTACTTGGCTGTTAGCCAGAATTTATATACATTTTTGGCATCTATTTTTACAAATGGCAACTTATAAAAATTTAATTACTGTTTTATTTAATGTGAGACAAATTATACCAATTAAAAAAAGGAATGCGAAAAATAGACCATTTGTAGAGACGCGATTCATCGCGTCTTCACCCAATGATGTGTTGCAAAGATTGTGTCTAATAGAAAGACCTCTCCCTGTTTTTACTACGTAAAACCTGTCCCTCTCCGACTCGGAGAGGGACAGACTTAAACTTTAGTTCAAGGCAGGGAGAGGTTTTTTTAACTGAGGTTAATTTAGAGTGAATTTATAATTTTGAAAAATAGTTAACGAATCTTCACTCCTAAGCTTTAGCTCCAAATTGATGTTTATTGCTAACTTCTAGAGGGAGGAAAATCGTCAAAACTTCCCCATAGTGTGGACGCTGGCGCACAATCAGTTTGCCGCCGATCGCTTGAAACAAATGCTTGGTTGCGGCGATATTCAAACTAATCGTACCCGTTTCTGGTTGGAACATCAGCAATTGTCCTAGAGCTTTGCGAATTGGTGGCGTTGCAGGTATGGCGGCTTTACTTGAATCTTTGCACCCAAATTGGGGCGATAATTGTAACTTCAGTTGATCTCCGGCGGGAATAACTTGTACTTGAATATGGCTACCAGCAGGTAAGCTGCGAGTGAAATTCTCTATCAAACCAGTGAGTACCTGATCCAGCATCATGGGATTACTTACCACAGTTGGTAATTGCTGGGGTAAAACGACATTTAAAGTTAAGTTCCGCCGATGCGCGGCTTGTTCCCAACGGGGAATGCTCTGCTGCAACACTTGATCTAAAGACATCGGCGTGAGTTGAGTTTTTGGCGATTTTGCTGAGGTAGTAGTTTCTAATTCCGCTGCCTTAAACAGCAACTCCATTCGATCGATTTGCTCGGTACACTCGTGATCGATAATTTTTAAACGATTGATTACGCTGGCATCTAAATCTCGCCGCTTCAGCAGTAAGCGAGTCATGGTGCGAATAGTTGTTAAAGGTGTGCGGACTTCGTGAGCGAAAGCTTGGAGCAATTCTACATCAGGATTTGAGGATTCGGCTTTGGGGATTGAACATGGGTTATTTTCTTTGTCTTCCTTGTCTCCAGTTCCTATTAAAGAGTCCTTAGTTTCTTCTGCTTCTGTTAATTCCTGAAGCAACAACTGGCTAAACTGAATCATGATGCGGTAATCTGGCGCAACCGGAGAATACTCTTGTACTAAAGTATCCAGACGGGCAAAAAATTCTGGATTAGCAAGCATGACTCTTGCTCCTAGCGATCGCCAAGCCTGCTGCACTACCTCTGGCTCAAAAGAGAATGAAAAGGTTTTTTTACCGTTTTTGTGGGTTGCTAAAACCAGTACTAATCTAAATTTATCTGTAAAAACCAAACAGAACTGTTCTGTCCCCAGAGGATCGGCAGGTAATAACGAAAGTACCGATTCATGGGGAGCGATTTCTTCATTTACAGACGCGGTAGCATCTGGCATCCGAAATGGCATCAGCGCCAAAGGGTTAAATGGTTTTGTGGTAAAAGTTACTGTTTGTAAGCTTTGAGCTAGTTCTGGCTGACTAAATAAGGGTGCTGGTGCAGCTAAAACTAATCCTTGGGTTGTGTCAACTGAAGCCGATGCTAAAGTATTTAATAGCAAATGTTCTGTCGCCGCTAGGCTGACACGCCACTGCCGCTCTGCTTTAGCAGGTGAACATTCGGCTACACTTGATTGATTTTGGGCCAAGATTTCGCTCAGACTTGGCAATATCCATTTGTACACAGGCTTTCACCCCCTAATTCAAGAGTGACTAACAGCGTCTAGGGTAGACATCTCACTACTATCTAAGAGGTTATAGCTATTTGTGTACTGACGACAGTGGTAGAACCGAACAATTCGGGCGCAATTTCCCCTCTAAGTGCGATGTCTACGACGGGCTACACCTAAGCAGCTATGGGTTGAAAAACAGTTGCGCTTATTTTGTTACCGATTATGGCGATCGCATTGTGATAATTCTGCTATTTTCACTTCTCGAATTGGGATTGCAATTACAAACTCTGCACCCTTTCCCGGTGATGAAATGCATTGCAAAGATCCACCATGTTTTTCAGTAATTATCTGGTAGCTGATCGATAATCCCATACCAGTTCCCCTACCAACTGGTTTTGTGGTGAAAAAAGGATCAAATAAACGCGACTGGATTTCTTCTGGGATTCCTACTCCATTATCAGCAATCCGAATAATCGCATTTTCATTTACCTCTTCAGAAGAAATGCGAATCAAGGGATATGGACAAAGTTCTTGTTGGAAACACTCTTCTAAAGCATCGATTGCATTTGCCAAGAGGTTCATAAATACCTGATTCATTTGCCCTGCAAAACACTGAATCTTAGGTATTTCACCATACTCTTTGACTACTTGAATTTGAGGGCGATTATTTTGTGCCTTAAGACGGTGTTGCAAAATTAACAGGGTACTGTCGATTCCTTCATGCAAATCAGCCGTTTTAAACTCAGCTTCATCCAAGCGAGAGAAGATTCGCAGACTGAGAACAATTTCCCGGATGCGTTTAGCCCCCATCTTCATAGAGGACAACATCTTAGGCAAATCTTCTATTAGGTACTCAATATCTACTTCTTCGTTAGCATTTTTAATTTCTGGCTCTGGGTTAGGATAATAATTTTGATAAAGCTTAATTAATAACAGCAGATGTTGAGTATAATCATCAGTGTACTGAATGTTACCATAGATAAAATTAACTGGATTGTTGATTTCATGGGCAACTCCCGCCACTAGTTGACCCAGACTCGACATTTTTTCAGATTGAATTAATTGAATTTGGGTTTTTTGCAAGTCTTTCAGAGCTTGCTGAAGTTCTGCTTCTGCCTGCTGACGCTCAACAATTTCGTTTCGTAATTGTTCGTTAGCATTGACCAACTCATCTCTGGAATATTGCAGATCATCCGCCATTTTGTTGAACGAGGTAGCTAACTCGCCAATCTCATCCTGGGAGCGAATACTAACTCTGGTATCCAGCTTACCTTCAGCCAGATTGAGCACAGCTTGCTGGAGTTGTTTAATCGGTTTTGAAATGCTTCTAGAAATCAAATACCCTACTAATAGTGCTAGGATGCCACATACCAAACTGATAACCGACGTGGCAACAATATTTTTTTTGGCTGTTACTAGTGCTGCTTCATAAAGCGGTGTATATTCTAGAATGACTGCACCAATTGTTTCATCCTTGCCAGCCTTCAAAGGAACAGCAATCAATCGAATCCCATTTGGGTACTCAGGACTAAACTCAATATATGTTCTTGGTATACCATCTTGAATAGTTTTACCAACTTCATTATTGCGATCGTGATCTAATCGCGTACCAATGTCTTCTGCAACTACATCTGCCAAAATGATTTTATTGCGGTCTACAATCTCCAGATCGCGCTGACGTTTCTTGTGTAGCGATTGAACATGCTCTTGCAATTCGGCTAGCATCTTATCTCGCGATCCGATTTCGTGGTATTCCTCATGTTCATGACTTACGAAATATCCCACTAGTCCAGCAACTTCTTCAGCGTTTTGTTGAGCAATATACTTAGCTATCTTCAATTGTTGATGAGCATTAATCGCACCAGTAATTACTGAGAGAGTAGCTATTCCTATAATTCCCGAAATTAATTTCTGACTAATTTTCATCCCTTGCTCGAAACCTCAAGTGCTGGCTACTGCGCTAATTCAGTTTTGGGGAGTTTGCCCTGATTTTAAAATTCCCAAATATGTGCCTGAAAGCTACAGAGTCAACAGCCATTAGCCAAATCTTTAATCTGGAGCTATCTTTGGCGATGCCTACGGCTGGCTACGCCTACGCATTTTTTGAGTAGATTAACAATAGACCATCTCAAAGGCACGTTATGACTTCTTTTAATTCAGTTGAAGATTTGGTACTAGTTGCTGGTGCGACTGGTGGAGTGGGGCAACTAGTGGTAGGCAAGTTACTAGAAAAGGGTTTGAAAGTTCGCGTTTTGACACGCAATGCCGCAAAAGCCGAAGAAATGTTTAACCAGAGAGTAGAAATTGCCGTTGGTGACATCCGCCAGCCAGCTACACTACCAGCCGCAACGCAAAATGTCAGCCACATCATCAGTTGTACTGGAACCACTGCCTTTCCCTCTGCGCGATGGGAGTTTGAGCAATCCCCAAACTTGATTGAATGGGGAATCACTTTCCTTAATCCCAAATCTAGTGAAGCAAAAGCAAAGAATAGTCCGGCAAAGGTCGATGCCCAAGGTGTGAGCAACCTAGTGACAGCAGCACCCCGCAATTTGAAGCGGTTCGTTTTCGTTTCTTCTTGCGGAATTCTCCGTAAAAATCAGTTTCCTTTTAGTGTTCTTAATGCTTTTAGCGTGTTGGATGCCAAACAAAAAGGCGAAGAGTCCATTATTAATTCAGGATTACCCTACACCATTATCCGCCCAGGACGCTTGATTGACGGCCCATATACCTCATACGACCTCAACACCCTCCTGAAGGCAAAAACTGGGGGTAAATACGGAGTGGTAGTAGGCACTGGAGATACACTTTCGGGTGATACCAGCCGGATTGATGTAGCAAACGCTTGTGTAGAATGCCTTTTACACCCAAGTAGTTCCAGGAAAATTTTTGAAATAGTCAACCAGGGACAAAGGCCGCCTGCAATTAACTGGGAAACTCTTTTTTCTTTGCTCTGAGTAAGTGCTGAGTAATATTTTATCCAATACCCAGTACCAAAATATTGCTGATTAGGGACTGACAAATAAAAAAATACTCAAAAAACTGGCAAAAAAACTCTCTTCTCCTCATTCCTCTGTGTTCTCTGCGTCTCTGTGGTTAGTTGATTTGATTAATTTATTTTTTGGAAGTCCCTTATACGGAATACAGAAGCAATGCTTGCGGCGGGCTATTCGGCGTAGCGTCCTTTAATTTTGTTCTATTTTCGGTACTTTTGTAACTTATTACCTCTAAAGGCGGCAAACACGACTCTACCGTTACGGTTCACCCTAATTACTGAAAGTATTAATTCCCATACATTAGACAGAGTGAAGGCAATAAATCCATGAAATAACTAAAAAAACTATTTAGTTAGTTTAACCGTCCTAAGTAAGGTTCGGGAAACCACCCTTCATGGACTGGCTAACACTAAGCTTCAGTATATATATCAGCATATCTGGAGTTTTTAACCCCAGAAAAGCCAAAACAAAGGTATTCATGCTGAACTGGCTGATTTATTGACCCTATTGGTTCAAAATTTAGTCCTTTATATTCTCATTCATTCATTTGTAGTTATACGGAGCCAGCACCTAAAATGGCAAAAGTAGTTGGAATTGACTTAGGAACAACGAACTCCTGCGTGGCAGTGATGGAAGGTGGTAAACCCACAGTAATTGCTAATGCTGAAGGTTTTCGGACAACGCCATCAGTAGTCGCATTTGCGAAAAATGGCGACAACTTGGTTGGGCAAATCGCCAAACGCCAAGCGGTGATGAACCCCGAAAATACGTTTTACTCAGTCAAACGCTTTATCGGACGCCGCTACGAGGAAGTGAGTAACGAAGCTACGGAAGTTTCTTACAAAGTCCTCAGCAGCAACGGCAATGTCAAATTAGATTGTCCTATAGCTGGTAAACCGTTTGCTCCTGAAGAAATTTCTGCAAAAGTTCTTCGCAAACTAGTTGAAGATGCCAGCAAATACTTGGGTGAAACTGTAACCCAAGCTGTAATCACTGTTCCCGCCTACTTCAACGACTCGCAACGCCAAGCGACAAAAGACGCTGGGAAAATTGCCGGGATTGAAGTTCTACGGATTATCAACGAGCCTACAGCCGCTTCTTTGGCTTATGGATTTGACAAGAAGAGTAACGAAACCATCCTCGTGTTTGACCTTGGTGGTGGTACCTTCGACGTATCCGTGCTGGAAGTAGGAGATGGAGTTTTTGAAGTACTAGCCACATCTGGTGATACTCACCTTGGTGGTGACGACTTCGATAAAAAGATAGTGGACTTCTTAGCTGAGAAGTTCAAGAAAGCCGAAGGCATTGAGCTACGGAAAGACAAGCAAGCTTTACAACGTCTGACTGAAGCCGCAGAAAAAGCGAAAATTGAGCTTTCTAGCGTTAGCCAAGCAGAAATCAACCTGCCATTTATCACCGCTACCCAGGATGGGCCCAAGCACCTGGATACAACCCTGACTCGCGCTCAATTTGAAGAACTTTGCTCTGACTTAATCGACCGTTGTCGGATTCCTGTGGAAAACGCCCTTCGGGATGCCAAGTTAAACAAAGGCGATATTGATGAAGTGGTATTAGTTGGTGGTTCTACCCGCATTCCCGCAGTCCAACAGATTGTGAAGCAGGTATTGGGTAAAGACCCCAACCAAACCGTCAACCCTGATGAAGTCGTAGCAGTTGGTGCAGCTATTCAAGCCGGGGTACTAGCTGGTGATGTAACTGGCATCTTGCTGTTAGACGTGACACCGCTATCTTTGGGTGTTGAAACATTGGGCGGCGTGATGACCAAAATTATCCCCCGCAACACAACAATTCCCACCAAGAAATCGGAAGTCTTCTCCACTGCTGTGGATGGACAAACAAACGTAGAAATTCACGTCCTCCAAGGTGAACGCGAATTCTCTAACGATAACAAGAGCTTGGGAACCTTCCGTCTGGATGGTATTCCTGCTGCACCACGCGGCGTTCCTCAAATTGAAGTGGTGTTCGACATTGACGCTAACGGTATCCTTAACGTTACCGCTAAGGACAAAGGTACTGGTAAAGAACAGTCCATCAGCATAACTGGCGCTTCCACTCTGGATAAAAATGACGTTGACCGGATGGTTAGAGAAGCTGAACAAAACGCTTCATCTGACAAAGAACGGCGTGAGAAGATTGAACGCAAGAACCAAGCCGACTCTTTGGCATACCAAGCTGAGAAGCAGCTACAAGAATTGGGCGATAAAGTTCCCGATGCTGACAAGACTAAAGTCGAAGGTTTGGTGAAAGAACTGCGCGAAGCAGTTGCTAAAGAAGACGATGAGCAAATCAAAAAGCTCACCCCAGAATTGCAACAAGCGTTATTCGCTGTTGGTAGCAATATTTATCAACAAGCTGGTGGCGGTGCTACACCTGGTGCTGAACCTCAAGATAGCGGTTCCACATCTAGTGGTAGCGGTGATGATGTCATTGACGCTGATTTTACAGAGAGCAAATAATTTCCCTACTTCTTTTGGGAAGATTATTTAGTCGCACCTCATATTACCCACTCAGGCAAATCCCTGAGTGGGGATTTTTTTTAAGGAGTTATGAGTTAAAAGTTAGGAGTAGAGACGCGATTAATCGCGTCTCTACAGGAGTTTGAAGTTTGAGTAAAACTAATATTGGTAACTCTTAATCTTAATTCTTAACTTTATTCCTAATACCAATTTTAAAAATGATTGCGACAGATGGACAGAGAAAACCCAGATACACTAAGCGGTTTCCAATCCAAAATCTAAAATTCAAAATCTAAAATGGTATAACTCCTCACTCTCAACTCCTAACTCCCTTATGCCATATCCACAAGCACCTTGGACACTTCAGGGCTATGCTATCCAAACTCTGCATTTGGTAAATGTTGACCAAGTGCGCCCTTTGATTCCCTTAGAGTTAGAAATTATTTCTGTATGGCCTGGTAAGACTCTCGCTAGTGTATATTTATCTCATTATGGGTCAGGCTCGGTACTGGAGTACAGCGAGTTAATTGTTGCCCCAGCTGTGGTTAATTACCAGAGCAAAATCGGTGGTTGGATTTCCCATATTTATGTAGATAATGCTGATTCGGTGGCTGGTGGTCGAGAAATTTGGGGACTACCAAAGGAACTAGCTGAGTTTACCTGGGAACAAGGAAAGTATGTTACTGTGCATCAGGGAAATCAAAGATTGTGTAGTCTTAACTATAATCAACAAAGCTTGGCATGGAGACAGTGGTTAACTGCTTCTGCTTTCAGCACCAAGGGTGGTGATTTGCTGATATTCCCTGCTGAATTTGAGTCTGTGTTGGGTTTGATTGGTTCTAAGTTAGAAATCCCCGGCGAAAGTCCTTTTTCTGGAATAGATTTAGGTCAGCCTTGGTTAACTGTGCGTTGTGAGCAGATGAGTTTGCGGATTGATGCACCAACAGTTGTAGGACACGGAAAGCAGAAGTTTACCTAGCTTTAACAAAGGTATGTTGCTCTAAGTCTTGTTAATTAGACATCTCCGAAAAATAATGTAGAGACGTAGCACTGCTACGTCTCTACAAGGGTTTTGGGTAACGCATATTTAATTTCTGGAGATGTCTCTTGAACTGTTAGCTGGATTTACGCCAAGTTGTACTAAGCAATTTCCAGGTTCAGCCTTGGGATTATTTTGAAAATATCTTAACTTCCCAACATCTGCAAGTTATGTAAAGTGGCATAAAGCCCGCCTTCTTGTATTAGTTGTTCATGGCTTCCCTGTTCGATTAATTCGCCGCGCTTCAGAACAAAAATCCGGTCTACATTGCGAATTGTAGACAGGCGGTGAGCAATAATAATCGCGGTACGTCTGAGCAAAAGCTGGTTTAATGCCTCTTGAACTAAAGCTTCTGTGCCAACATCTAAACTAGCGGTAGCTTCATCTAGTACCAATATTTGGGGATTGCGAATGGCAGCCCGCGCAAAGGCTAATAGTTGCTTTTGACCACTAGAAATATTTGTGCCCCGTTCTCGCAGTTGAGTATCATAACCTTGGGGTAGTTCTTCTATAAACTGGGCAATGTTGGTTTGCTCTGCTGCTTGTTGAATCTGTTCAATGGTATAGCCATCTCCTAAAGAAATGTTGCTTTTAACATCGCCAGCAAACAAAAAGCCTTCTTGGAAAATTACTGCCATGTAGCTCCGCAGTTCTGCCTGTGCTACTTCCCGAATATCTACGCCATCTATGAGAATACGTCCTTGGGTGGGTTCGTAGAGACGGCACAAAAGACGGATGATCGAACTTTTACCCGCACCTGTGGGGCCGACTAATGCAATTTTTTCACCAGGATGAATGGTGAAATCTAAGTCTTTAATTACGTAATCATCATTTTTGTAAGCAAACCAGACGTGATCAAAACGGATTTCTCCCAGTTCAGGTGGGGAAGTGACATCTGGAGATTCTAGATTTGCAACGATCTCGTCTATGTAACCAAATTTTGCATCCAATATTGAGAAGCGGA
The DNA here is from genome assembly GCA_020829485.1 of Nostoc sp. CHAB 5834. The sequence continues at coordinate 61,621 of JAIVFU010000031.1, forward strand.
CATTGGCGCGATCGCGGATTTCGATCGGTTCATCTAATATATCGCCTACACGTTCTATTGCAGTAAAACCTGCTTGAATTACTGTAAATTTTTCGGCAAAATCCCTTAAAGGATCAAATAATCGCTGGGCATATAAGATAAATGCAGATAATGTCCCGAAAGCTAAAGTTTTTCCTAATAGTAAGGAACCACCCATGCCTAAAACAGCTGCGATCGCAATCAGACCAATCCATTCTAAGGTGGCTGAAATAAATGAATCATAAAAGATGGTTTTATCCATTTGCTGAGTGTAGCGGCTGTTTGTGGCGCGAAACAATTCGGCATTAAATTTTTCCCTACGGAACAACTGCACTACGTTAATGCCAACCACATTTTCTTGTAACTGTGAGTTCAATATAGAAAGTTCTTCCCGCCCTTTGTAATTGGCTTTGCGGTACTGTTGCTGAATGTAAACAATTAACCAGCTAATTGGTAACAACATCACTAGCAGCAAGCAAGTAAGTTGCCATTCGATGGAAAACATTAAACCCAAAATCACCAGCATGGAAAACAAATTGGACACAATGCCAATCGCCCCAGTAGAAAAGACATCGCCTAACACTTCCACATCGCTCGTGATTCTGGTGATTAATTTACCTACGGGTGTACGGTCAAAAAACCGTACTGCTAACGATGTCACATGCTGAAATAAGTCTTGGCGAATTGCTGCGGTGATTTGTTGCCCTAGCTTTTGTACTAAATAACCTTGATAGCCTGTTAAAATCAGTCGGCTTGCGATCGCAACAAATAACAATCCCTCCAGGATATTTAGCCCTTCGGATAAGGGACGATTCCTGAGAAATTCGTAAGTGTTTGGTTCATTGCGAATTAGGGAGATAGCTTGGCCAATCAACAGTGGTTGTACGGCATTAGCTAGGGCAAGCGGTACAAGTAAGCCCATTGATAGCGCCAACAGCCGTCCGCTACGACGGGCATAAGGCACTAAACGCAAAAACAACCGCCAATCATTTTCACGGCGATGGTCTTGCGTATAAGATTTTTTGAGAGATTGGTAGATGCTCATAGTAAGAGCATTATATTAATGTTTGGAAAAAAACACGCATGTTTAAAGTAGCGTTTGTCTTCTTACTCTGTACCATGCCTGAGATAGAAACTGCAAGACTGTTACTAAGACCCTATACTCCTCAAGACCTGGATGAACTTGCTTTCATTTTGAGCAACCTAGCAGTTATGAGGTATTTACCCAGAGGGACTATACCTAAAGATCAGGTAAAAAATGTAGTGTATTATGCTCTGGCTCGTTCCGAATGGCGATCGGATGTTCTCTTTACATTTTGCAAATTTAAATTTGAATTGGGGTAATTATGCCTGACATCGAAACTGCGCGGCTGCAACTAAGGCATTTCAATCTAAATGACTTTGATTACCTATTTCGCCTCTACAGCGATGCAGAAGTCATGAAGTATCTGTTGCCAAGAACAAGGGAACAAACCCAGGCAAGTTTAAACAAGCATATCCAACAGTGGCAACAACACAACTTTGAGATGTGGGCAGTAATATACAAAGAAACTGGTACAATGATTGGCCGGTGTGGACTTGGGTTTCTGGAAAATACGCCAGAAGTTGAGCTTGGCTACGTGTTTGACAAGTCCTATTGGAACATGGGACTGGCAACTGAAGCATCTCTTGCAACTTTAAAGTTTGGATTTTGGGAAGTGAAGCTAAATCGGATAGTAGCGATGCCTACGGCGGGCTACGCCTACGCTCATCCAGAAAACATCGCTTCAGTGCGAGTCATTCAAAAGGTAGGGATGAAGTACGAAAAGAATGCTAGCTATTACGGACATGATGTAGTATACTATGCTGCCTCAAACTCAGAATGGCAAGCGGATGATTCCCTTTACATTTCGCAATCTTAAAACTATCAGATCCCGCAGCCTACAGAGTCATGGGCGAACCAACTGCTACATATAAAAACCACTGCTGCAAACTCAATAAAGCTATAGAGAATATATGCTTTAGGTTTTTGATAGGGACGCATAGCTGCGCGTTCTACTAGGTTCTTTGTATTAATTACTTCATAAATATCCTGTAAGTATGAATTGATATCATATTTTTATGTTTAAGTCTTATATCTAAAGATAGATGATTAAGGTTAAAATTTGGGAAACCTAAGAGAGGTTCATTCCTAAAAGATGTCCTGCCTATTTATCGCAGAATGCAACTGAGGTCAGATGACGCAACCTTTAAATCAAGTCAAAGAGTGGGAACAACGTCGTGATGAAGCAAGCCGCTACTACCAGCGCGGTAGATTCCAAGAGTCTCTGGATCTGGCAACGGAGAATTTACACTTGGCTAGATCAATTCCAGATAGAGCCAGAGAAGGTTATACATTAAACGACCTTGGTTTAGCTCACCTCAGTTGCTGGCAACCTCAAAAAGCATTAGAGCGCTTTAATCAGGCGCTTTCGGTTGCTGTTGAAATTGGCAACGCGCCAGCACAAGCAACTGCACTTAGCAATCTAGGTTCTACCTACAGCCGTCTCGGACGTTTTTCGCAAGCGTTAGAATATTTTGACCAAGCACTACCAATATTTAGGCGATCGCAAGATACTCAAAGTGAAGTTTCTACTCTTAATGATATAGCACTAATTTATACCCGCTTAGGAGAACCGAAACGGGCATTGTTGCTACAACACCAAATTTTGAGGATGCGCCGATTGTTAGGTGACTTTTCTGGTGAGGCAACAACCCTAAATGGTATTGGGTTTGCTTACAATGTCTTAGGCAAGTTTGAGGAAGCTTTAGAATTTTTTCAAGCAGCGCTTCCAATTCAACGAGCAGTTAAGAATTTGGTTGGTGAAGCAACCACTTTAAATAATATTGCCTCAATTTATAGTGATTTAGGAAAACCCAAACAAGCGCTATTGCTCTACTATCAAGTTCTTTTGACACGTCGAGAAATCAGCGATCGCTCTGGTGAGGCAACAACGCTTCATAACATTGGTTATACCTATAGCACTCTGTCAGAGCATCGGCAAGCAATGAAGTTCTATAAGCAAGGCATTGCAATTTATCAACAACTCGGCGATGGACTGGGAGAAATTTCAACTTTGCTGAATATGGGAAACCTTTACGCCACAACGAAACGCAAAAAAATGGCGCGATCGTGCTACCAAAACGCCCAAGAGTTAGCAGAGCAAATCGAACATCAGCCACTCCTAGAAAAAGTACAGCAGTTTATAGATTCTCTGTAAGTTGATGCAGCAGACTCAAATTCCTGACTTCTCCTTAAAGAAGTCGGGAATTTTGTTGTTCGAGTTGAAGCTCAAAAAATTAGCAACTTCGTTACCGTCAACCATATATTGCTCAACAGGTTACGATCAATTAAGAAGTAATAATTTTTTATGGCATCGCCAGGAGTCTTTAAATGTTCATTAGTGAATTGTCACCTATATTCAAAGAATTTATCCAGCATCCAGTCTCATTTGTCGGTGGGTTATTCTCTGGTGTGCTTCGGCTCAATCTTGCAGAAGATCCTGTAAAAAGCTGGCTGGATCAACAGATCCGCTCCAATAGCTACACCAACACCACAACAGATGCACATAATGGCAAAACAAGTGGGCCTCAACAGATTTCCATTGATTAGCATACTGACTACTTTATCAAGCTAGTTTTGAAGGTTTGTAGTAAGCACTTTAGTGCTTAGAAAATAAGGACTAAAGTCCTTACTACGAACTTGTTGACTTCTCAATTTAAACTTGACATACTCCCACATTGTATGCATATAAAAATGTGGGAGAAGTTAATTTTCACCAAGCTGTACTAGTCGGTTGTCCCCTATTAAGGGATACTAAAGCCAGGTAGGTAAATAGGTAAGGAAATATGGAATCCCTAACCTCTCGTATGCAGGCGGTACAGTCGCCGATTATTCCTGTGGTTGGGGAACTGATTAAAAACTCTCCTGGAACAATCTCTCTAGGACAGGGTGTTGTTTATTACAATCCACCACCGGAAGCGATAGAACTTTTACCCAAATTCTTAGCCGAACCCACTAATAATTTATACAAATCAGTTGAAGGAATTCCCCCGTTGCTGATAGCACTTGCAGAAAAATTGCAAACCTTCAACGGTATTGAAATCAATGGGGAAAACTGCATCGTCGTGACAGCCGGGAGCAATATGGGATTTATGAATGCCATTCTTGCCATAACTAACCCAGGCGATGAAATTATTCTGAATACGCCCTACTATTTCAACCACAAAATGGCGATGCCTGCGGCGGTAAACTACGCAATGGCTGGTTGTCGTGCAGTGTTAGTGGCGACAGATGAAAATTACCAACTGCGTCCAGATGCGATCGCTCAAGCAATTACTCCCAAAACGCGGGCTGTGGTGACAATTTCACCAAATAACCCCACTGGAGTTGTCTATTCTGAAACCGCATTGCATCAAGTAAATCAAATTTGTGGCACTCGCGGCATTTACCATATCAGCGATGAAGCATATCAATACTTTACCTATAACGGGGTAAAACATGTTTCCCCTGGTGCATTTGAGAGTAGTAGCGAGTACACCATTTCTCTTTTTAGCCTTTCTAAAGCATACGGTTTTGCCAGTTGGCGCATTGGCTACATGGTGATTCCCAAACACTTATTTGTCGCCGTCAAAAAAGTTCAGGATACGATTTTGATTTGTCCGCCAGTAATTTCCCAATATGCAGCTTTAGGGGCATTGCAAGCAAAAGCGGAGTATTTGGAGAGTAATATAGAGGCGTTGGCGCAGCCCGCCGTAGGCATCGCTCAAGTTCGACAACTAGTACTCGACTCCCTTAATCGCCTACAAGGTTTATGTAGCATTACACCTGCCAATGGCGCTTTCTATTTTTTCCTCAAAGTTAATACTCAGATGGATGCTTTTGAGTTAGTTAAAAGGCTAATTCAAGAACATAAAGTAGCGGTGATTCCAGGTACAACCTTTGGCATGGATGACGGATGCTACCTCCGCTTTGCCTATGGGGCGCTACAAAAAGAGACAGCAAAAGAAGGTATAGAAAGATTAGTGCAAGGTTTAGAAACTATAGTTAGAAGTTAGGAGTAGAGACGCGATTAATCGCGTCTGTAAAAAAGAACTTTCGTTGTGACAAAGGCAGACGCAATTAGTGATGAAAAATAACGATAACTTTGTATTACGTAATACTTGGTACTATGCTCTGCCTAGTAATAAGATTAAGCCAGGTATGATGATCAGCCGCATTTTCTTGGGAGAACCAGTGCTGCTAGTCCGCAGCCAGGATGGTAAAGTCTCTGCAATGACAGACATTTGTCCCCATCGCGGTGTGCCCTTGAGTTGTGGTAGATTCAATGGACAAGAAGTGGAATGCTGTTACCACGGTTGGCGCTTTGACCCTGCTGGACGCTGCACTGCGATACCTTCTCTTGTAGAGGAACAGCAGATGGATTTGAGGCGCTTCGACGTAAAGTCTTATGCAATCCGGGAAGCCCAAGGAAATATCTGGATATATATGGCTGATCCCGATAACCCTCAACCTGCTTCTGAGATGGAGATTCCGGTAATTCCAGGGTTTGGCGATCGCTCTCACCAGTTCGTAGAAGTGGTAAAATTCCCTTGTTTTATAGATCATGCAGTGGTAGGTCTGATGGATCCTGCCCACTCACCTTATGTTCATCGTGCTTGGTGGTGGCGAAGTGAACAACTGCATGAAGAAGTGAAGCAATTCGATGCTTCGCCCTACGGCTTTACAATGCGACGACACCGATTACCAGCGAATGGGGGTCGATTATACTGGCTGATTGGCGGTGGTGTGCCAGAAACGGAGATTTCTTTTCGTTTACCTGGAGTCAGAATCGAAGAAACCACAATTGGCAACCATCGAGTAGTTAATTTGACGGCAGTTACACCGATTTCAGACACAGAAACTGAGGTGACTTTTGCTCTTTACTGGACACTTCCTTGGGTAGGGTTTTTCAAGCCACTGTTACATGTGCTGGCAAGGACTTTCATTAGCCAAGACCGAACGGTTGTAGAAAAGCAGCAGATTGGCTTGAAATATAATCCCGTGCTGCGACTGATTAAAGACTCAGATATGCAGGCGCAGTGGTATTACCAGTTAAAGCGAGAGTATGCTAAGTCTGTCGCTGAAGGACGAGAATTTGTGAATCCTGTCAAGGATCAGATACTCCGGTGGCGTGCTTAAATTACTCCAAATTAAATTCTGCAAATTCTCTTTGTCCAAACTGCATATTTCGGTCTATGGCTGACAAGATTTTATTATTGGCACGTTCGCTATTTAAACAGCGACCAACTAACTGCGCCACATCTGCACGATTGATGCTACCAATAATATGCGGATCTTCAGTTAAAATACCATTACCCATTGCTGGTTCTGACTTTAGTCCACCAGGACGGATGATTGTATAGGTGAGTCCACTGGCAATTAAGTGTTGTTCAGCTTTGTCTTTCTCAGCTAAAACTTTTCCCAGTACCGCTAAAACTTGGGGTGACGCAGCAACAACACTATTGCCAGCACCAATGGAAGACACAAGAATAAACTTTTGCACCCCAGCTTTAACTGCTGCATCAATCAGATTTTTATTACCAGGGTAATCTGGTCTTTCTACATCTGATGGTAAACCGCCAATTGTACTGATAACGGTGTGAATAGGTTCATCTGTCAGCATGGCGCGTTCTACATCGGCAATATTCAAGGCATCTCCTAAGACTACCTCAATACCGATTTTTTCTAGTTCAGTAGTAACTGCTGCTGTTCTTAGGAAAGCTCTTACCTTTAGCTGTTGCGTTGTGAGATATTGAGCAATTTCTCGACCAACACCGCGACTTGCTCCAGCCAGAAAAATATAAGATGCACTTGTCATAATAAATTTAACTATTTACGCTCAAAGGATTTTATCAGAGGATTGGCAGTATTCAATAATTGCTCAAGCGACTGAGATGCTTCTGGTTGGTGGCGAACATAAGTGTCAATAAACAAACTAATGATTTCACTCATCAGCAAACGGAAGCCCTCTTGGGGTTGGGTGGCGGGAAAGTCTAACAAGGGTGTATCTAGGGTAGAGTCTAGCTGATCAACTATCGAAAAGTGATTTGCCCCATCCAAAAGTACCAGATAGCTATCATTTCGTCCTCCACTAATTGCTTCTTGGAATGTACGGATGACTGGGGTGGTAGCATTTCCAGGACTTATACCATAGCGATCGCTGTTGTTAGCAATCACTCCATCGCACGTTCCTCCCATCAGCAGAAGTGGTACAGAGTCTGATAAGGGTAAGATGGTACCTGCCTCGTACCCCAATAATAACGTTCCCATAGTGTGTGAACCATAACCAAAAGATGCTGCGACTTGAGGGAAAAAATGAGGATCAGCATTTTCGATGGCTACTCTACCACCTGCGGAGTGTCCACCTAAAATTATTCGTCGCAGATCAAGCATTCCAGCTAAAATACCCTCAGACTGTAACTGTTCCACTTTCGCTAGCAATGCTGACAAAGCCGAAGCAGTGGGAGCAGTACGATAAATTGTGGGTTTTTCCTTTTCAAAATCAACCCCTGGAGTCAGACTAATTATTCCTGGTATAGCTTCTGCAATCCAGTTAAAGAGAATCACCACTAGTCCGCGTTCAGCGAGTTTAACCGCCAACCATTGATATTGTTGAGCATCACAGTTAATGCCGTTGAAGAAAATCACTACTGGAAAAGGTGCTTTTTCTAAATCAACTGGTAAAATTTCCCTATTTGTTTGTACTTTACGCCTCGACATCTGGGCTGGATAAAAAATTTTCAGGTGAATGGTATCGTAAGGAGACTGGAAACCCTCGACTTTAGCAGCTTGGAAAAAAGCACGAACTGTCATCTGGTTCTTCCTGATATCAGTGAAAATTTTTCTATTACCTAGGTACAACTGATCCTAGCGATCGCAAATAACGGGGTAACTATAATTACAAAAATATTAAAATAGCAATTATACCTAACCCAAAGGCAGGAAGTATTCTAAGTAAGTAGGCGAGAATAAATCAAAGTAGATTAAGTAATGTAAAAAATCTTGAGATGAGTCCTTACTACAAACCTTGAATTATTCACGCCGCTCTACTTAGTAAACAATTGTGTAAGTCTAGCAAATAACTTTTTTGAATTTACTTATGGCTAAAAAATTTCAACCCAATCTAGAACAATACCAAGATGTCAGATTATCTGCCACCACAAGAATTTGGCTAATTACAGTCGCCATTCTCGGAGTTTGCGTACCACTTTCAGAAGTTACTAAAAGCGGTGCTATTCTTCCTTTAGTTGCAATTGGTGGCGCAGCTGTTGGTACGGTTGCTGTTTGGCGTTCTGATGAGCAAAAATCAAAAACTAACTATTTGCAACAGCAGCAAATAGAACTGTTAGAGCGGAGATTAGCCAATTTAGAAACAATTGTTAGCAGTGATGACTTGAACTTGCAAATGAAAATTAAACAGATTGAGGCAAGAGATACTTTTGGCGACTCCTCTGATACAAGTACCACACCCAGACAACCAAAACGCAAAGGTTAAAATAGCTCGTAATTTGTAATTATTATACCGCAAGGGTTTCATTGATTTGGGATGGGTGGTTTACTTCCGCCGTGCTGTACTACCCTATTTTTGTGTAGGGATTTGTTGACTTAAGGTTACGGCAACCTTTGAAATCCCTCTCACATTAAACTTTCCTTTGGGGCTGTAACTGTTTCTAGGGAAACAGTATCTCTTTCTCCATCTCCGTTAGAATTGACTGACATCATTTAATTCTATATACTTCAACTGCATCAGTTAATGAAATGTCTAAGTGCAATAATCTCTATCTTTCACGGAAGCATCTGCTTATGGCTGTGTTTTATTAGACTACTAAGATTACTGTATTTTTAATTAACTAAGGTTATAAACTTGAGTAATTGCATTGGTATAGCTTACCGTAGGTATGCAATAGTTTGCCGCAGGAATGCAGATGGATTGGATTAGCTTACTCAAATCTCAACAAGCTGACTTCCTTCAACGTGTGAAAAAACCTAAAACTTATGACTTATCTTTGTTAGAAAGTCAAGTCAAAGGTTGTCACACGGAAATTATGGCTTTTTGGGGCGAGCCATTGGCTAGACTCCAAGAACTTTCTCGCCAACAAGCAGAAGTTATCGCCAAAAATCCGCCGCCGACACCACCTGAATATCCTGAGCCTCCTGACTGGACGATACCTTTTACCACATACTTCCAACAACAAGCCCAAGATTATCTTTTGCGGGAGCATATTGTTGACCGAGTGATAACTGAACGCTTGGGGAAATTGGTAAAAAAGGTATCACAAGATACCGTGGAAAACATGGTTTTAGATGATGAGGGAAATTTGTGTAGCGAAAGCAAATTTTCTTATGTATTAAAAGATAATCCTCAGCTAAGTGTTCAAGTTTATGTTGCTGATGGAGAAAGTTTTAATGGTATTAAGAAAAACAAAATCAGGTGGTCGGTTACTCAAGAAGATTTAAGAAGGCACCAAGTATTAATTTTTCTATGTTTGTTTTATCCATCTACAGATAAGCTAGGATACGACGAAAAACAGAGCATAATTACAGGCTTTTTACCTGCAAATCTAATTGAACTTACTGAACCAAAACTCTACATTAATCCGAGTAACTTGTTGTATGCGGGGGGCTTGAGTTGGTATTTAGAATCACTTATTGGTAAAAAAGACACGTTGCCATTAATTCATGATTTAGCGATCGCAGATACAATACAGACTCTACCATCAGAGCATTGCCTTAAGGGCATAGTCGGTGACTGGGAATGCTGGCAAACTTTGCAAGGACACACCAGAGGTATTAATTGCCTAGCTTTCAGTTCCGGGTGTAATAATGGCAAAGCTTTACCCATATTGGCAAGTGGTAGTCGGGGAGAAACGAAACTCTGGGATTTAAGCAAGGGTGAATTAATAGAGACATTATCAGAGTATCCTTGGGTGATATCTGGGCTAGTGGATGAAGTAAATTCCCTGGCTTTTAGTTCAGATGGACAAACTTTAGTCAGTTGCGGTGCAGATTCCACAATTAAGCTTTGGCATGTAGGGGCTTTAGACTTGATAGATATTTTGCACAAACATAATGGGATAGTGCGTTGTGCTGCTTTTACCCCAGATGGGAGAATGTTAGCGACGGGCGGAGATGATAGAAAAATTCTGTTTTGGGATTTGATGCAACGTCAGGTTGCGATCGCACTTTCTTTAGATGATACAGCTGCTCATTCCCTGGTTTTAAGTCGAGACGGCGAAACTTTAGTTACAGGTAGCTATCGCAAAATTAAAGTCTGGCGCACCTTACCCCAGACGGGGATAAAAAGTTTAAAAGACGCACAACCACTGCATACCCTCATGGGTCATTCTCACATCGTGCGTTCCTTAGCGATTAGTGCAGATGGTAAAATGCTCGTGAGTGGTAGCTGGGATCAAACGATTAAAGTTTGGCAATTAGAGACTGGGGAATTACTGCATACTCTGAAAGGACATAGAGATAGAGTATATGCGATCGCTTTAAGTCCCGATGGTCAAATAATTGCTAGCGGTAGTGCTGATAAAACCATTAAGTTGTGGCATCTACAAACCGGAGAATTGCTGGGTACGTTTACAGGTCATACTCATATAGTCACAGCATTAGCTTTCACAGCTTCCGGTGAGATGTTGGTTAGCGGTAGTTTGGATAAGACAATTAAAATTTGGCAACGGAGTTAGTAGAGACGCGATTAATCGCGTCTGTTTATCCATTTTGAACTCCGTTAACGAGTATTTGAACTGGATGAATCCACCTTTTATCTCCGTTAACGAGTCTTTGAACTGGATGAATCCACCTTTTATCTCCGTTAACGAGTCTTTGAACTGGATGAATCCACCTTTTATCTCCGTTA
>JAIVFU010000320.1 GCA_020829485.1 Nostoc sp. CHAB 5834
CCCGAACGGCGGGGGCGGAGACGGGCAAACAGACATTGAAACCGATGAAGTTGTTTGGACGGTATCCCCGCTACCCCCAGGCATGACATTCGAGAACGGAGTTCTTACGGGTACCCCAACCGAAATCACTGCTGAAGGAGGCATAATCATTCAGGTAACCGCAGAGTATGCCGGTGTGACCGTGACTACGTCCTATAACTGGCTAGTAACCGCAGGACTGCCTCTCGTTGCACGTCAAGTATCTGGGGGTTGGACCTTAACCTGCGCAGTTACTTTCAACAATGCAGTGAAATGTTGGGGTATGAACGATTCTTCGCAGTTGGGCGCAAATGCCAGCGGCCACATTATTCCCTATCCCATACAAATCAAGGGACTAGAGTCTGGCGTTAACACAGTTGAGGCCGGAGAAAAAAGTGCTTGCGCGTTAATGTTGAATGGAAAGGTGAAATGCTGGGGCTATGGAGCCTACTATTCCCTTGGAAACGGGGGCGAAGAATCGTCAGCACTTCCCGTAGATGTCGTTGGCGTCAATAATGCCGTACAGTTGGTTTATAACGGTAGCGTTGGTTGTGTGCTTGAAAGTAATGGTACGCTCAAGTGCTGGGGCCTTGACCCCGATGGTTACGGTCCCGGCCCGGTGTGGGAACCCGCACCAACCGCAGTATTGATGCCTACGGCCCCTACCGACATTCGGCAAATCGCTTTAGCGGCAACTCTATGTGTTCTGAGAACAAATGACACCGTTGAATGTATGGGAATGAACAGCCACGGAGCGCTAGGACGGGGCACGGTGATTGACGAAAACACTTCTCTGAAATATACGGACTACAAACCAGACTTTGCACCGGTAATCAATGGGACAAATGTTCGAAGCCTTGAGCACTCTGCATCGGGCTCAACGAATTGTCTTATTAAGAACGACGGGCAGCCCTATTGCTGGGGTTTGAACTACAACCGAAATGTAACCGGAACTGCTACCTGGGGTATCGCGAGTGCAACACCCTCCTGGAAGATGGGAACAGACACGGCAGCTATGGCTTCCCTGAGTTCCTCAATGTGCGGCCTGCGCACAAATGGAGACGTTCTCTGCTGGTGGAATAACGGAGAGCAACTTCATGCAATCAATGCGAAGGCTATTTCCGCCGGTAGCTTGCATACATGCGCTATAACGTTCGACAACCACGTCAAATGCTGGGGCTCCAATACATACGGCCAGCTAGGCAACGGTGAGAACAGCGAGGGTTCTCAGGTTCCGGTAACCGTTATCGACTAGGTTTACCCCCTTCTAAAGGGGTATCAAAAGCCGCTCGCAAACAACGAGCGGCTTTTTTTATTCCTCTCAGATACATTCTCAAGCACGGGACACCCCCAATTCGCTGGGTATAAAGGCCAGAGGGTTAGCCTGGCTGGAGAACGAGTTTTCCAGGGCAGCGGGAGCGAGAGCCGATTAATCCGCTTTAACCAAGGTAGGGCTTTCAGTCCTTGCCAAGGCTGGACAGGGCCCTCTAATTCAAGCAATCGAGCTCCACCGTCACCGTCCCCTCCACCCACGCCATCCCTTCTCAGTCAAATCAGCAGCTATCACGGGGGCCGAAAGCTTTTTAAGTGGTCTCTATACCTAAAGGCCCTCTTCTTTTTGACCGGGGCGTTTCAACCTACCCCTAAAAAATCAAAAATGTTTTCTCTCATAATTGTCATCCTGTCTGTGCTGCTCGTAGCCGCACTGGCACTCGTAGTGATGTACTACGGCGGAGATTCCATGTCGCAGGGAACCGCGAAGGCTGACGCCTCAAAAGTGCTGAATCAAGGTCAGCAGCTAATGGGTGCGGCGGACCTCTACAAGTCAGACACCGGCGACTGGCCCCCAAGCTTGGAAGCCCTGACTCTCGGAAACTACTTGAAAAGCGTTCCCGAGGGGGCTTACGGGAAAAACTGGGTTATGCCGCAAACACGCGTTCCTACTTTCGTCTTGGAAGGCGTCAAGAAGGATTCGTGTACCCTGGTAAACGCACTTTCATTCAAGGTTGAGGGGGTCTTCAACCAGCTGTCCTCCTCGTATGCAACGCAGTGCTACTCGCCCTCTGATGATGAGTTCACTGTAGTCGTCTCAAAAGCAGGACAGTACTTAGCGCCTGGTGGTACAGAAATCTGCGAGACCTCTCCAGACACGACTTTGCCCGGACTGCCTGGGCTGGACCCCGTTAGCTGCAAACCTGTGCCCGAAAAAGATTGCGAGAATCCAGGCTGGGTTGTTCCGCCAAAGAGCTGTGGGCCTGACACCGACGGCCCGGGCCCAGAGGGTCCTGGAGGCCCAGAGGTCCCTACAAACCCTGATGCGGCACAAGTCCGTTACTACGTCGACGGAGTAGAAACTGCTCAAATCGACCTTCTCGGTAATTACGAAGGCCAGTACCTGGAGCGCGAAGTCATGATTCGCAACGTCTCCGGAAATTCCCTGACCTTTGCTGCAAATTGGACTGTCGCAGCTCCCTTTGAGCTGTCGTACAACACGTGCGCAGGCGAAACTATTGCGAACGGCCTGTCGTGCTATGTGGGAATCACTTACCCCTACGTAACCTCCGGAACTCAAACCGCCCAGTTCTTGCCGCTTAAAGACGGTACCCAGTTGTCGGGTATCCCGGTGTATGGAGACCTCGTCCCGCTGCCGGCTGAGTTGACCTTGGACGGCACTAGCTTGCCAAAGGGAAAATTGAACGTTGAGTACCCTCCCTTTAACTTCAATGGACTGCTCAATTATTCGAACCCGAACGGCGGGGAAGGCGAAGGGGCGGGCGCCGGCCAACCAGTCCTTGAAAGCAATGTTGTTTGGACGGTATCTCCTTTGCCCCCGGGCATGACATTTCAGAACGGAATTCTTGCGGGTACTCCTACAGAACTTACTATTGAGGAGGGCCTAACTATCGAGGTAACCGCCGAGTATGCCGGATTGACAGTAACTACGCCATATACTTGGCGGGTAACTGCAGGATTGCCCCTCGTTGCACGTCAAGTTTCCAGCGGTTGGACGTTAACCTGCGCAGTTACTTTCAGCAATGCTGTGAAATGCTGGGGTATGAACGATATTATGCAGCTGGGTGAAAATGCTGACAGCTACGTTATGCGCTATCCCGTACAAATCAAAGGGCTAGAATCCGGGGTGAACTCAGTTGAGGCCGGAAGTAAGAATGCTTGCGCGCTAATGATGAATGGGAAGGTGAAATGCTGGGGCTATGGAGGCAACTACAACCTTGGAAACGGGGTCGATAAAAATTCAGCTATTCCCGTGGAAGTAGTTGGCATAAATAATGCCGTACAGTTGAGTTTCTCCGGTCACTACGGTTGTGTGCTTGAAAGCAATGGCACGCTCAAGTGCTGGGGAATGGACCCCGATGGCTTCCTCGACGGCCCAGTGTGGCAACCTTCAAGGACCGCTATTTTGATGCCTACCGCCCCTACTGACATACGTCAAATAGCTATTGCGGGCAGTTCTCTGTGTGTTCTGAGAACAAACGATACCGTCGAATGTATGGGAATGGATGCCCACGGAGCGCTAGGACGGGGCACGGTGGGTGACGAAGACGGTCCTCTCCTGTCCATGGACTTCAAAAAAGACTTTGCGCCGGTGGTAAATGGAGGAAACGTTAGAAGCCTTGCAAACTCTTCGGGAGCCCACACTCATTGTGTCATCAAGACTAATGGGCAGCCCTATTGCTGGGGACTGAATTACAACCGAAATGTAACCGCAACTGCCACCTGGGGTATCGGTAGTGCTACGCCCTCTTGGAACATGGGAACAGACACTGTAGCCATGAACGCCTTATCCACCTCAATGTGTGGCCTGCGCACAAATGGAAACGTTCGTTGCTGGTGGAAGGAAGGCGGAGATGAGTATGCAATAAATGCGAAGGCTATTTCAGCTGGTGTCAATCACGCATGCGCATTAACCTTCGACAACCACGTCAAATGCTGGGGCTCCAATTCATACGGACAGCTAGGCAACGGGGTGGACAGCGAGGACTCTGCAGTTCCAGTAACCGTTAACGACTAGGTTGCCCCCTTCTAAAAGGGTTTCAAAAGCCGCTCGCAAATGCCGAGCGGCTTTTTTCATTCCTCTCAGAACCATGCTCAAGCACGGGGCACCCCTAGCGCGCGGGTCATCAAGGCCCGAGGCTCTCAATGGCTGGAGAACGAGTTTTTCAGGCAGCAGATGAGCGCTCTCCTCCTTTAGGGAGAAGATGGCATCAGATTCACTATACTGTGAACAGGTAGTCCCCCTCGCGGCCTCGCCAACGAAAGTTGGTACGCAAAACGGACATAGGACCCCAGTCAATTCAAAAAACCCTTCCTCGCAACTGCGGGTAAGCGTGTCGATAACGAGGCCATTCTGCAAGCGGCTTGCCCGCTCTTAAAAGGAAAAAAAATGACAGTTCGTGCACCCACGCCTGCTAAGGCAGCTCAACTAATCCAGTCGACGTTCAAAAAAGCCAAGGAAACCGAATTCCAGCTGAAAGATGCCTACGACCTTCTGGCTCAATTGCATGGGTACCAGTCTTGGGCAGCAGGAAAACAGCACCTTGAAGCCAAATCAAAAGAACCAGGGAAACCTGGCGCAATTCCTTGGGCTACTGCAAAGGAATGGACTAATATGGTTTTCTTCTACGCCAACATAGACGAGTCTTTT
>JAIVFU010000321.1 GCA_020829485.1 Nostoc sp. CHAB 5834
CTGCTCTACCTCGTGGACCTGCCGGGCTATGGCTATGCCGAGGCGCCGCTTTCGGTGGTGCAGAAATGGCAGTCACTGCTGCGCGCCTATCTCGCCGGGCGCCAGACGCTGCGGCGGGCCTATCTGCTGGTGGACAGCCGGCATGGGGTGAAGGCGGTGGACCACGAGATCATGGATCTGCTCGACCGCTCGGCCGTGACCTTCCAGGTGGTGATGACCAAAGCCGACAAGGTCCGCACGGCGGAACATGATGCGGTGCTCAACCAGGTGCGCAGCGCGCTTGCCCGCCATCCGGCTGCGTTTCCCGAATTAATCTTGACCTCGGCCGAAAAAGAAGTAGGAATTGAAAAACTGCGTGCAATTATAGCCGGGCTGGCATAGCAGCTCCACCAGCTGCTCGAAAGCGAACGGTTGATACAGCTTGATGTGCTTGCATCTCGTAGTCGTTGGCAGATCAAACGGCAGTAGCATGAGCCAGATAAAGCTGCTCGTGTTTTTTCGGTTCCTGTTTGTTGGCGGAAGCGCAACGATAGTCCATTATGCGGTAATGGCAACATCAATGCACTTTTTTGATGTCGCTCCGGGCCTTGCCTCCGCGCTTGGATACATGATTGCTGCTGCATACAACTACACTGCAAACTATCTTATCACATTCAAGTCCCGATCGCAGCACAGAAGAGCCATTCCGCGCTTTGTTGCGGTTGCAATCGCGGGCCTTGGTCTGAACCAGGCTGTGCTGCTTGTGCTGATTTCTGCCGGGCTCTTCGTCGGATCTGCTCAGATCGTCGCCACACTCGCGGTTCTTCTTTGGAACTACCTTCTGAGCTGCTTGTGGACATTTGCCCCACGAAATGATGCCCCATGAAACAACTCCCCTCGCTTAGTGTTATTGTGCCATGCTACAACGAGGAGGAGGTGCTTCCTTAAACAAATTCACGGCTTGTGGCTTTGCTTCGGAAAATGCAGGAGGACGGCTCTGTTTCCGGCGCAAGCTCCGTTGTGTATATTGATGATGGAAGCCAAGACGCTACTTGGGAAATAATCGAGAAGTTGTCTGCCGCCGACGAAATGGTCAGTGGCATTCGGCTTTCGCGAAACCACGGGCACCAAAATGCTCTTCTCTGCGGCCTGATGACAGTCCCCGGCGACATTCTCATAAGCGTCGATGCCGACCTGCAGGACGATCTGCTCGCAATTCCGCAGATGGTAAGCCAATTTAACGTTGGTTGCGACATCGTCTACGGCGTCCGGAGGCGGCGCACGGCGGATACGCCCTTCAAACGCCTGACTGCCGAAACCTACTACAGGTTAATGAAGGCGATGAACGTGAACTTGGTGTTCAACCACGCCGACTATCGGCTTATGAGCCGCCGTGCCCTTGTTGCGCTTTCCGAATACGGTGAAGTGAATCTGTTCCTGCGCGGTATGGTTCGACTCCTCGGATACAAGACTGCGATCGTTGAGTATGAGCGGCGGGAAAGATTCGCAGGCAGGTCGAAGTATCCGTTCCGCAAGATGCTGTCTTTTGCATGGGAAGGGCTGACATCTTTCTCGACGGCGCCTTTGCAATTCATTACTGCGCTGGGCCTGCTTGTATCGGCGTTTAGCGTCAGCCTAGCGATCTGGAGCTTTTACACTACCGTCTTTACCGACAAGGCGCTGCCCGGATGGGCATCTACCGTCATCCCGATCTATTTCCTTGGCGGGGTTCAGCTTCTGAGTATTGGCATCATCGGCCAATACATCGGCAAGATCTTTCTTGAAACCAAGGCGAGGCCGCGATTTCAGATCGACACGACAACCAAGCCGATGTTGCCCGCCATAATGCTCAAGGCGAACATCGACTTGCCGACCCGAGACGCTAATTGAGTCGGCTGTTTCATCATGCGAGCCCTTACCTGTGGGGCATCGTTGCAGCAGCACTTGGTTATTCTATCGGGCATGTGCATCATTTGTGGTTCTATCCGATGGTTTTTCATGGCGATGCGGCGGCGATGCACGTACTTGCCGATGCCATGGTCCAGGAGGGAACCCTTTTGCCAAAGGACTTTTCCTATGGCAACCAACTTGTTCTATTTCGGGCAAGTCCTTTCATTGCACTTGTATCCATTGCTGGCTTAGAGGGCTATCAGGCGTTCGCACTAGGCTCGGCAATCAGTGTTTCTTTCTGGACTTTGTTAATGTACTTGTTTTTGACCCAGCTTCCCTGCTCAAGGCCGACGGCGCTCTTGCTCTCGGTTTTAGCGCTGATCCCGCTTGGATACTGGGAACTGGATTTCGTTCTTGGACAGCAGTCACATCTTGCAAATGCGGTTCTTTCCATTGGAATAGTAGTCTGCATTTCAGCCTATTCTGATGCTCGGAGCGGTCGGCTTCTATTCTTCGGATGCCTGTCACTGCTCGCGATGTCAATTGAGGCGCCGATCCGTGGACTTCTCGTATTGGCTCCAGTTCTGGTTGCGGTTCTTCTGACTTCGCCGATCCGTTCCTTCATTTTTGTGTTTCTTGCATCGTCGTTGTCCTTTTTCTTGGCTTTTGTCGTTAACCATAACCTGATCGAAGTCCGACCTATTGCACTTGATTACTTCAGCACTCTTTCGTTTCGTTCAAGTGGTGAACTCGTGGATAATCTGGCTTTGGGCGCCCGCCAGACTTTGGGCGGCATCTCGAGTTTGGATCTGATCTCGGGAACGCTGATATCACCTCTTCGCCTCATCGTATTCGCGGCTGGGCTTGGTTTGACGTTGGCGTATTTTGTAGTCTTGGGTCGCGGGACAGCCGTGGCGTTTCATCTTTCGAAGCACATTTTTTCAGGTGGGTTTTCAGGCCGGCAAACGCATCGTCAGGTGGTTGACAATCAGGGATCGGATCGCCTGTTGCTATCGGCGGTTCTGGGTGTGGTGTTTGGCGCCGTCATCGTTGCGGCCTTGAATCCTGATTCATCGCGGCACTATCTTTGGGCGGTCTTTCTCCTGAAGATACTTTTGTTCAAGAGTATTTTTGAGCAGGCGTCAGTTGTTACCTCAGGGGTCAAAGCGGTTTGTCTTGTCCTACTTTGTGCGGTGCTGGCATCATCGTGGTTCGCCATTCTCGCCAAAAGCGGGTGGCGATTGCGCCCCGCGCTGGAAATGCAAGGAAATGTCGAGGCTTATATGCAGATCCGCAACGCCACGGCCGAAACGGGCATCAGGCTTATCTTTGGGGAAGATTTCTGGCGAATGATGCCCTTGAACACCTATGTTTCGAATCTCAGCGCGCAGTCGCTCGTATTGGCAAATGGCGAGCCATTTCCATACTATTGGCTTGTTCGGCCAAGTTCCTACTGTGCCGAGAGCGATGTTCTGTATTATCTCAGGGACGGGGTCGTTGACGAGGTTGTCACGGGCAAGCTGAAATCGATGGGCGGCATACCCATCCATCAGGGTGAGGGTTATTCGCTCTGGCGCGGGCCACGGGTCTGGGCGCTCCCTGCGGATGGCCCATGTCAGACGTGCTGCGCGCCGTTGACCTCGATCTCGGCGCCCGAGATGTAGCTGGCATCGCCCGAACACAGGAAATAGATCGCGGCCGCCACCTCTTCGGGCTGGCCAAGGCGCTGCATCGGGAGTTTCTCGACGATCTTGTCGGTGCCGGGCGACAGGATCGCCGTTTCCACCTCGCCCGGCGCGATGGCGTTCACCCGCACGCCCAGCGGGCCGAAATCATGCGCCATTTCGCGCGTGAGTGCGGCAAGTGCCGCCTTCGACGTCGAATAGGCGGCGCCCGCGAAGGGATGCACCCGGCTGCCGGCGATCGAGGTGACGTTGACGACCGAACCCTTCGCCTCGGCCAGTTCCTCGCGCAGACCGCGTGCCAGAATTACCGAGCTGAAGAAGTTCACATGGAACACATGCCCCCAGGTGCGCAGATCAGTTTCGAGCGTGTTCAGCCGCTTGCCGCCCTCGCCCTTGGGGGAGATGCCGGCGTTGTTCACAAGTGCATGGAGCTTGCCGCCCAGCTTGTCGCGGATCACCTCGATGGCTTCGATGGTCTTCTTGGGGTCGGCCAGGTCGATCTGGATGTGATTTTCGGCGCCTCCGCCCCACGGGCATTGCTCGGGGAAGGCGTGGCGCGAACAGGTCAGCACGCGCCAGCCCTCGGCGGCAAAGCGCTGCACTGTCGCATGGCCAATGCCCCGGCTGGCGCCCGTCAGGAGCATGGTCTTCTGGCCCGGTTCCGGCGGCATCGCACCCTCCCTGTCTGATGCGCAGACCCTAGTGCTTCTGCCGGCGAACACAATGCGCCGACCACTTGGCAGGACGGCGCATCGGGTCTAACAGGGGGCCAAGGCAGGAACACGCATGAAGAAGCAATTGGCCATGACCCGGGATTCCATCGGCACCGCGCGGACGCTGTCCGAGGCGCTGCCCTATCTGCAGCGCTATACCGGCGCGGTCGTCGTTATCAAGTTCGGCGGCAACGCGATGGGCGACGCCGAGGCGATGGACAGTTTCGCGCGCGATGTGGTGCTGATGCGCCAGGTCGGCGTCAATCCGGTGATCGTGCACGGCGGCGGGCCGATGATCAACGAGATGCTGGCAAAGCTCGGGATTGCCACCGAATTCGTCCGCGGCAAGCGGGTGACCGATGCGGCGACGGTCGAGGTGGTCGAGATGATCCTGTCGG
>JAIVFU010000322.1 GCA_020829485.1 Nostoc sp. CHAB 5834
AACGTTCAGGGACAAAGACAGTGCCAAGCGAAGCGTACGTGCGCTTCCCGTGGCCGGCTATGTGACCTCGGAATGGGAGGAATGGCTGCAGACACAACGTGTCGAGTTGAACGCGATGACCTCACCTGAGTTCATCGAGTGGCTGGACAGCAAGTTTGAAGCCTACGCCGACAAGGTGGTCCCGCCTACCCCCGTTTTGCGCGCTCAGTTCGAGAAGGACGTGCGCTCGTCAGTCGAGCAGATGCTAGCCGAAGAAATCCTGACTAAGGCGGGCTTCCGTGAGCAGGTGAACGCGCTGGTGACAAAGGCTGCAGCGGAATCAGCATCGATGGATTTGGAGTCCCTAGTCCGCACAGGCTTGGCAAAGGTCCCTGAAGACAAGTGGAGCAAGCCTCTTGCCAACAAAGCCGTCTCGGTGGCTCAAAACGTGCTCAACCCTTGACGCCAAAAGGGCGTTCGCATCTCACACCCCTGAATCTGCCTCGTTGAAACGCGGCCTGCCTGGGCACCGAAGCGCCGGTGTTTGAGACACTGCACGACATGCGCATGCACTTCATGCTGGGGCTGGGAGGGCTATCGGCCGTTGTCCATTCAGAGAGGGCTGCCCGGCAGGGCAACCCTTTAGCGAGGGCTTTCAACTGGTCTCCTCGGCCCGCTTTGAAATTTGAGGCGAATTAGCGGCAGGAGCTGATTCCTATACGAGTCAGAAACTTTAACTGGAGTCAGACTCATGCAGGACAAAACGATTTCTTTCACAAACTTTCGCCAAGGTGCAGTGGCCGAGTTCGATTTAGACCTCAAGCTCACCCCTCCTTTCAAGGCGCGGGTGCGCAGCATTTCCGTCCAGGGCCCAAGAGACTATGTGGTCAACCTGGAGCCCCTACTTCCGGACGACACTCTCACCTTCGAAATGGTGAACGTCACCCACGCTACACGCATCGTGCAGCATGGACTGGGAAACTTGGTCTTCGAGAACCGTTCGAACATGCATGCACAGGTCATGGTGGACCAATTCGAAGAAGCAGTACAGCAAGGGATGGTGAGCCGGCGGGGCAACCGTTTGGTGATTTCTTCGCCTTGGCGCCCTACCTGGGGACTGGTACGGCCGTGGTTGTTCCAAGTGATTTCAAGCGGGCCCTACGCGCAGAAACTCCAGCCTTGGGAGCTTTTTGATGACGACATGCTGTTGAAGGACCTGCTGAAACTCGGCATGGTGAAGCTTCACACGACGCCCGGCGACTACATCGCTCGGACGGCAGAGGTGAATGTCGCACGGGCCAAAAAGCACATTCGACAAAACTTCAACCGCTACAAGCTGAATCTCGCAAAAGCTGAAAAAGCGGAACAAGAAGCCGAAGCCGAGAGCTACAAACAGATGAGCTCCAACGAGTTCTAAACCATGATTAGCGGACTTTCGAGTCCGCTTTTTCTCGTCCTATCAACGAGTTAGGCTTAGATAGTCCAGTTTTCCCGTGTCAAAGTTGAGGGTCACGGTGCCACCTTCCAGAAACAACTTGCGGGCATTTTCAACGCGAATGACAGGCACCCTGCTTTCACGGCTGACCACCGTCATGTGCGCCAGTTTAGAGCCCGTCTCGACTATCACCGCCAAAGAGGACATGGCGGCCGGCGCGTACTCGGGCGCGGCAGAGTCCAGAACCAGAATGTTTTCAATGTCGGCGGCTGCAGGGTCGTGAACTACTGCCCCCGCATACTCAGCACGCGAACCTCGCGCGAGCACGTCGAAGTCAAACTGTAGGTACTCCCGCTGGAGCTCGTACAGCTTGCGCATGAAAAGCCTTTGCTCGGGCAACGATTCGTCGTAGGCATCGGACAAGGCAAATCCGGCGCCTAGCCAGGCATCCGTATGCCAGGCGTCATTCCCCCTGAACTTTAAACCGGTAGGGCATACAGCCTGGTAGTTTGGCGCTAAATGCACCGCTCCCGCCCGCCGGAGTGCTGCGCAAATAAACGCTTGCCGGGGAACGCGCAAGCGGACCAACCGTGACGCCTCTTTATCCCACTCTTCAAAAGTAAGCCACCCCTGGGGGCCTTCAGCCTCCGCGAGGGCGACGACCTTCACGCTTAGCGAGGCCACGCAAGGTTTGGGGTCCAGGAGGCCGAAGTGTAAAGAGGTGCTTGATTCCACAAAAATGAATATTTGAATTCCATTTAGGCGGTAAATTACCACCCACGGATTGTTATTTACAATATTTGAAAGTATACTGAAGAATACTTTATTGCACAATAATCCGAAAAGAAAAATCCCCAATGAGCAAATCCCTGAATAAAGAATCAGTATTTGACTCCTATGCAAATGCATCTGCTCGTCATTCTTCTCTAACTGCAGAAATTCAAAGCATCAAGGGCTCTCAGGACCCAGCATCAGTCGACAAGCTGGCAAGCCTTAAAGCAGATGCGGCACAGTTACATCAAACCTCACGGAAGTTCGACCATTCGTTCGACTGGCACATGTTCGAGCAGCCGCTTAAACCGAGCGTCTACCTGATACAACGCCTGCATCTAGCAGGCGTTTTTGTTGATGGCCGGGCGTCAGAGGAGCGGCAGCTGCTCCCCTACAGTGGACGCGATGAACGCCTGCAGCTTGGCGGGACTCAGCTGTCCGGACTTCTCGCCAACGATGTTGCCATTTCGCATTACCACCAGGTGCGGTATTGACCGGATATGAAAGCCGCTCGACACCGCGGTGGCTTCGTCCACGTTCACCTTCAAAACGCGCAGCCCGGGATTTCCGTCAGCAAATGCCTTGATTACAGGCGCAAAGCTACGGCAGGGAGCGCACCATGGCGCATGGAAGTCCACCAGAACCAGAGGACTGTCTGCAAGGGCGTTAAACGTTTCGTCATTGGCTTCAAGAATATTCATTTTTCAATCAGTTTTACAGGAGTGGAGTGGCCGGCGAGCTTGAAATAACCGCTTTTAACGTTTAGAGAAACGTTTCATATGAGCGCACGTCGAGTGCGTGCTGGGTTCCTATTTGAAGCGGCGGGCGGAATATGGCAACAAAGTTGTTGCCGAAAGTTGGAAACCGGTTGTAAACTCTAAATGTTACATTTTAGGAACATCATGCGACTTAAGACCCTGACCCTGTCCACTGCTATCGCACTTCTGGCCATTGGCTGCTCAAAGCCCACTGACGCCATCATTCCTACGGACATGAGCACCTGGGACAAGGAACTGGCGCCACAGGTGCAAAAGCTATCTGATGAAGACAAAGCGCTTTTTCAGCAGTATGTAATGCGCGTCAAGTTGCGCAATTTGACGGCTGCGCCAGGCACCTCCGACATTCCTTTGGGCACCACAGTGGCGCAGGCCCTGCAAGACCAGACAAAATGGAATGCTGAGCAGAAACAGGCAGAGGAGAAGGCCAAGGCAGAAGCTGCAAAAGCCGAGGCTGAAGCTAAGGTGCTCAGGGAAAAGCTGGAGAAAGAGAGGGCTGACGCCATTCAAAAGCTCAACGAAACCGTCACGGTCACTTTGCTGACGAAGCGCGAACTCCCCAAAAACTATGATGTGGGGCGGTATTCTGAGTATCAGCAGTTCACCATTGGCGTTGAGAACAAGTCAACGCAGACCATCACCGGGGCCTCCGGTGAGATTGAGTTCATCGACGTCTTTGACAAGGTAGTCGGGGCGGTCTCGTTTGGCATCTCGGAGAAAATCAAACCCGGAGGCACCTACAAGTGGACCGGTGGCCGAGACTACAACCAGTTCATCAAAGAGCATCGCGCCGTATGGGGACTGGAAACGGGAAAGTACACGACACGGTTCATCCCGGAAAAAGTCGTTTTCGAGGACGGGACAAAGCTCGTTGCGCCTGAATAGTTAGGCGATGCTCCTGTGGACGCGAGGCCCCTCCTGATTTGGAGGCATGAGCCTCGCGATTCACCCCTAAAGGAAGCGGGTTAGGTGACTGCCGTCGGAACGATGAGCGTGTAGTCCATTCGCATCTACCTAGTGCCGCATCATCGTGCCCGCTACCCCTAGGTAGTCTGACTGCACCGTCGTTCGGCCGGAGTAGAACGGCAAGGAGCCTTTTGAGGGGAAGGGTTTCAGCGTAGCTTGGCGCGACTTGCCCGCGCTAAAGGGGTGCGAAACAGAAAAGGAATAATGCTCGGTATGAATCATTCCGAGCAATACTTCTTTCCTGTCCGGGGACTGGGACGGAATGATATTTTCAGGGATTGCTGCTCCTTTTGGGACGCTCTTTTCGACAATCCATGCCTCTGACAAAACAAAAACGGCATCAATGGAGACGCCCTCAATGTCATGAATCTTTGTGTGCTCCATTCCATCCTGAGCCAGTAGGCTTTTATTGACGTCCTCCCCTCCCTAAAGGAAGGAGATTCCCACGCCTGGAAGGCCATAGCCAGCCTCGGGCAGGCCTGAAGGCCTTCCCTTATTCAACGCAGCTTCACCGGCTCTCGCCTCCGCTGCATCGGAAAACTCGTTCTCCAACCAAGCCAGCCCTCGGGCCTTGATGACCCGCGCGCTGTTGGTGTCCCGGTCATGCTCAGCACCACAGGCCGAGCAGCTCCAGCTGCGTACCCCAAGGTCTCTGAGCCCCTTGGGCCCGGTGCGGGCGCCGCAGGCGCTGCACTCCTGGGTGGAGAACTTCTCGTCAACCTCCTTGAACCACACAC
>JAIVFU010000323.1 GCA_020829485.1 Nostoc sp. CHAB 5834
TTAATTGGATTCTAGGAACCATTGGTTCCCAAGAAATAGAAATTTCCCTCTGCGCCGAATAGCACAAGTGCCCAAGTGGAGCATTCTTACCCTTCAGCTTTACAAGCGTGCCATTCAACAGTTATCAGTTATCCCTTACCAGTTTTACTGCACGAAAAGATAACTGTTCACTGTTCCAATTCTGACTCCTGACTCAATTTCAGCTTATTCTAGAAATTACCCTCTTTAAATCAGTGAACAGTTATCAATTATCAGTTATCACGGTTTATGACTGATAACTGATAATGCGGATACTTGACAACTGACAACGGCTAATGCTTGATTATTTGACGGCGGGTATTGCATTTTGGATGAGTTTGTTTGGAGTACAAGAGTCGTTGTTAGAATCACGCCTGGGTTATCTCGGTCGTTACTGGTTTCTTGCCATTAGTGCTAGCTTACTCCTGAGCTTTTTGCTCTCTGCCCCGATTACTCTGGCACTAATCATTAAATTTGGAGTAGATCCTTTCACTTTCCCAGGTAATGTTATTCTCTGTGCTATCGCTGCTTTCATCTTTGGTGTGATTCTCACTTTTTCACAGTGGTTGATACTTCGTCAATCCGAAATGACACCGAGAGTTTTTGCTGTAATTAATACGGTTGTTGGAATTATTGTCTATTTTCTATTGGTGTGGATCAATGAAGGTACTCTGGAGTGGAGTGGCAATCCCATTAACGGTTGGAAAACTGCCCTCGTCTTTTTAGCTGCTGGTGCGATTACCGGAGGTATCACTGGTAAGGCTTTGGATTTCTACTGTGAGCGAGTGGAGCGGCGATTAATTCAAATCGAGAGAGAACAGGTAGAAAGAGAAACAAGAGAGAGAGAACGAATAGAAAGAGAAAGGATAGCGAGAGACAGGCAAGAAAAAGAAAAGCTAGAAAGGGAAGCCCTAGAAAGAAAAAGGATCTCAAGAGAAATCGCTTTGGAGGAAGAAAGAAAGTGGTATGAAGAACATGGCGATGATGATTTCGATGAGTATGAAGATGATGAAGATGAAGAATAATATCTTGGCTTCGTATTATTAGTTCTACAAGATACTACAATCTGAAAGCTTCCAATTGTTAGCTTCGACAACTACTCAATCAAAGTATATATTTAACATGGCTATCAAACACCCTATTTTACTTGCACTGTTAACACTCTCCATTATCTGTGCTGGTACAAGTTCTGGCTCTGCACTGCTGACAGATATTGCTCAACAAACAGACAACCAAAAGTCCCCATGAATTATTTTCTTCCTGCCCAAGGAACGCCCTCAACCTGGAGTCGGCTGGGAAGTCACCACCACTTCTGATGATGCAGAAATAGCACTGGCACGACATCTAGCGAACATGGGTGCAAAAGAATACGTTGCTTGGTGGTGTCCCCACTGTCACGAACAGAAGTTACTCTTTGGTAAAGAAGCCTACCAGATTATCAGTGACAGCATCAAGGTGGAGTGCGACAAGAGAGGTTTAAACGCTCATCCAGATTGGTGCAAAGCTGCGAAAGTTCCTGGCTTTCCCACTTGGGTCATCAACGGCCATCAGTATAGTGGGGTACAGAACCTCAAGGACTTAGCGAAAGCTTCTGGTTACAAGGGAGACAAAAATTTTCGCTACATCCAAAGCAAATAAAGAGTGTATTTGCTTTTTTAAGCCAAGGCAGAGTATTTGCAGGTTAAATATTCGCCGTTCTCACAACTGTCAGTCATCAACCTTAGCTATCTATCAAAATTTTCTGAGTTGGCAAACATCTAATATCAAGCTAATAAGTGTTAACATCTTAAGTTCAGGGTAAAAATCATGATTTTCACAGATGAGGTAATCCGAAATCAGCAATTCTGACAAAAGAGAGTTTTGTTGCAAAAAATTACTTTTCTCCGTTTTTAGGAACGCTGTCAATAATAATATAAGCAACTGCTTTAAATGAAGAACGATGTAAGATTGCGTTTCCTGTGTTCCCGATTTAGCTGAGTTTCCATAATTTCTATGAGTGACAAAAAATACGTTGCTGGCATGACTTGCATTGCCAAACTAAAGCACCAATATTTCTTACACATTTGTAGTGCATTAGCTTACAAGCAAAGGCAGTATCCGCGATCGCAACCTACAAATACCGGATACCGCTCCCCTTCAACACCTATACTAACGCTTGAATACGTAACAAGCGCCATACAGACTTAGCTGGTGGGCTGGAAGTCCCTTAAAAATATTACTGATGACTAATAATTCTTATTGACAGTAACTTTCAAGCATAGAAGTAGAATTATAGACATGCTAGAGAATAATGCAGCGAGATTTGCTTTAAAAACTGAGCTTTTATTACGTATAGATAAATTGGGACTACAGCAAAGCCTATTTCCAACCTCTGACGAACTTATTGATCAACTTATACAACAGTTGGAGGGCATAAGTCCTATTCCGCAACCACTTCAGCCTAAGTATCTTCCTTCTCTATTAGGTAACTGGCAATTAGTGTATGCATCTGGTGGGACAATCGTCACACGCCAGATTGCATCAATTCCAGATTTTTTAGGTGTAATCAAAATTAAACGCGTGTGGCAAACATTGGCTAGTGACAGCAATACCAGAAAAATCTCAGCCTCTAATAGCGCCCAGCTTGAATTACCCATTTTAGGTGAGTGGCAGTTACAAGCTAATGGACATTGGAAATGGGGTACGGGTACGGATGAGAAAACTGCCACAGTGTCCTTTAATTCATTTTCCATACAAGGGACAAAACCCTTTGCGTTGTCTAATTGGAGTTTTCCTGAGTTAAAAATACCAGTATTAGAATTCCTACAGAAAGAAGCTTTATGGATAACTTCCTACTTAGATCAAGAAATTAGGGTAGGACGAGGTGCAACAAATAATTTATTTGTATTTCGTCGTGATGTAACACCGTCAACTTAGTTACAAAAGAGAAGTTTTGCTCACTGGAGTTAATTAAAAGCTCAGATGAAAAAAAAATCAAATATTTCTCTTGTTTTTTGTCAGCATTTAGCTTCCCTATTTTATGTGTTATTCTCCTCATCGGCGATGGCACAGATTGTTCCAGATAATACATTACCTATCACTTCTATAGTTACGCCACAAGGCAATACCAGCAATATTACTGGAGGAACGCAAGCAGGAAACAACTTATTTCACAGCTTTGAGCAATTTTCTCTATCCACAGGTAGCACAGCCTACTTTAATAATGCCTCAAATGTTCAAAACATTATTAGTCGAGTAACTGGTTTATCTATCTCTAACATTGATGGTTTACTGAAAGCTAACGGCAGTGCTAACCTGTTTCTAATTAATCCTAATGGGATTATTCTTGGCCCCAATGCTGTCCTAAATATCGGTGGTTCGTTCTTAGGTAGCACTGCCAACAGGATTAACTTTGCTGATGGCAGCCAATTCAGCGCAAAAGCTCCACAAAATCAACCCTTATTAACATCTATTGAATCTCAGCTAATTAGAGGGCATATTAATAATCTTGTAGATACTTTACAAGACAAGAATCTTGCTTATGTTGGTGCAGATGTGATTCTTGACCATTCACAAGCACTTTATAATTTATTGATTGCACCTATTAAATATTTACCGACATCAGGAACACTAGTATTTACTTTAGATGCATCTTTGCAAAGTTTACCGATGGGCTTATTTCATGATGGAAAAAATTATCTGATTGAGCGCTACGGTATTACAGGTACTCTCGGTTCTCGAATGCAACCACCTAAACTTTTAAAACAGAAGCAGTTAAGAGCTTTCATTGCTGGACTCAGCAAGATTAGCCCTAGTTTTTACGCTCCAAATGCTCCCAAAGGACTCAAAGTATTGCCAGGGGTGGAAGTAGAAATAGCAAATGTAAAAAAAGGAATTACTTCTTCAAAAGTATTGTTAAATGAAGATTTTGTTAGCCCAATGCTAGATAAAGAATTGAGTACAGATGATTTTTCAATAATTCACCTAACTACTCACGCTCAATTTAGTTCTGTTCCTGACCGAACAATGATTTTTGCTTGGGATAAACCAATTACTGTTTCCGAATTTAATGATTTACTCAAAGAAAAAACTCAGTCTAGCCAAGAAGGAATTGAGTTATTAGTTTTGAGTGCTTGCCAAACTGCAAAAGGTAATAAGAGATCAGCTCTTGGAATGGCCGGAGTTGCGGTACAAGCTGGAGCCAGAAGTACGATCGCCACTCTCTGGCAAGTAGATGCTGATTCTAGCGCTTTACTGATGAAAGAATTTTATCAACGATTGAAAGATGGTTTAACTAAAGTCGAGGCACTACGTCTTGCACAATTGCAACTGATATCAAACCCTCAATATCAACACCCTTCACACTGGGCAGCATTCTTACTTATTGGCGGCTGGCTATAATTTCATGATCAAGTTAACGATTTTTCAACCAGTTCACCAATTTCAACCCTGATTGTACCTTTGATAATTCAGATGTATTACTACTACTCAAAGCTAATTGAGCTGCTATGGTGTAAGTCTGCTCCGCTTCTTCTGGTAACAATGCTCCTAAATAGCGATCGCCTAGTAGTCTGTAGAGAGTTGGATTTTGACTACCTGCCATAACTCGTGCAATTAATGTCTTAATTGATTCATCCAAAAGAAGTTTTG
>JAIVFU010000324.1 GCA_020829485.1 Nostoc sp. CHAB 5834
GTCCATTTTCTTCAAGCCTTGAAGGTTTGTCTATCGCTGAGTCCGTATGCCAAGAAATGCCACAATGCCCTGTATTTGACTAAAGCAGGGAAACTAGCGCTGGCTAAGGAGCGCCCTCTACGCTTCGGGCAGGTTCTTCAGGATTACACGCTGCGCTTTAACTGGGCTTATCTGGACGATACCCAAAGCCAGGCGGGTCAGCTCGGCTGGGCTTATTCACTTTACTTGGTTGAGCGCTACGGTAGCGAATGGCGCAACACCGATTTTTATGCCCGCAAAGTCCAACAAGCTTTTCCCCACTTGCGAGAGCCGATACGCTCAGGCCGACTGTCGGGTTACGAGTTCGCATTCGAGCGGGTGTACCGTTGGCGCTTTGTGCAGCAGTTTGGCCGTTGGTTTGGCTTACTGGCGATTGAGAAACAACCCCGACGGGGTATTTATCCCGACCCACTGTTGATAAAAAAAACGCCACTTCTAAACCAACTTTTCCAGTTTGGTCGCTAGCGCAAGGGGAAAGGATGGCGTACGTAAGGGTGTAGCCTAGACTCAACTACCCCCAGTTTCTGAGACGTTGATCCGCGGACGGCTCGTACAAGCATCGCACCAAGGGAGTCATACAGTCCCCCTTGGTAGGGGCTAAATAAGCCTGGGTTACGAAAGCAATTTCTAGATGTATTGATAAATTATAGGTTATCTTCCATTCTGAAGTATTTATCATAACGTTTGATTATACAACACCCTCGATCTCAAACAATATGGACAGTACTAGACAAACTCCAAGTGACTACTATACCGAAGGAATAATGACATGGAGTTGGTTTCTTATAAATATTGGTCTTTTAGTCTTTATAGTAGTTTTGTTCTATTACGCATTTCTATTTTTCAGGAGAAACTCCAAGATTAAATAAACTAAAGAATACAGGGAATTGAAGGATTTTCCCTTTTCTGACTTTAATTCATTAACATAAAGACACTTATACAACAGAAAATCTGCTCACTTTCAGGAACTTTGAATGAGCATCAACTAACTTAGCCGAGTACATAAACTCCTTAAAAAATGAAGTCAAAAATAACCTTTGTCGCAGCCTTTACTTGTTTATTCTTTTTGGGCTACGCTCTAGTATGGTACTCACTAAGTTTGATGAGTGCGTTAAAATTCTACGGCAGTTTACAGCAAGCGCTGGGTGATAGTCCGTTTCATATTGCCGCTATTACTGATACTTACGAAATGGCTACTAGACTCATTATCGGGTTTGGATTAGGTCTCTTAGTATGGGATATAAAGAAGAAAGCACAACATCGAGTAGTTGCCTGATCACTAGGTTTGATCTCTTCACATAAGATTAGTTATACAACTACTCTCCATAAAGTACAATGCCTAGCTACTTCGATCAGTAGCTAGGCATTGTACTTTATGGAGATACAGACTTAAAGACCTTTCTTCAATGCATACACTACCCCTTGGTATTCACTCGCTTTTTTGATGACTAATCCCTGTTTATTAACTACGAAATGGGTTGGAAAAGAAGTAAGCTTTAAGGACTTCTCTAAGTAAGAGGTCTGACCTGGCACCGTAGCATAATCAAACTTTTGTTTCTTTAAGAAGGCAGCTACTTTCTCCGGGGAGTCTAAACACAAACTCACAAAGACAATATCATTACGATTCTTATACTGTTCTTTCAG
The DNA here is from genome assembly GCA_020829485.1 of Nostoc sp. CHAB 5834. The sequence goes on from JAIVFU010000324.1 coordinate 1,684, forward strand.
CTCGTTAAGAGCAGGCATTTCCCGGACGCAGGCCACACAATGCACGAACCAGCACTTAAGAACCAGAATTTTACCCTTCATCGTTTGCTTGGAATACCGCTTTCCGTCCATATCCACAAACTGATAATCGGGCAAGGGCTTGCCTTCGGCCTGAAAGTGGTCATATTCGTCTGCTCCCCAGTATTGAAGGGTGGTTTTAATGTCCTTGTCGCCTCCTTGAGCTATTTTATATAATTGGTAAACTCGGGTTGTCTCCTCAGCTTTTAGGCGTATCGGCAAGTACTGCCCAGTGGCTATTTGCTGAAGAAAATGCGCTCGCGTAATGGGTTTAGATGTCTCATTGAAAGCCTTGTAATCCTCATATAAGCGCACATACTTTTGCCGATAATCTAAAAAACTCGTTAAATCCTTTAAGATCGCCTTAGGCTCAACAATAGGCTCCCCATTTTTAGGAGCACAGGACCCCAGCCAGAGAGCGAAGATTAACCATTTAAGAGTAATGTTGGTTTTCATCGTAAAAAAGAATTGAAGTCAGAAAATTTTCACTTAATAATTCTACTTCTATAAGCCACATGGCCAGAATGGATACTTGTACTCTTCTAATAGTGGTTGTATAACTACGAATCATGTTATTCGACTTTTAAGTGAATTCCTATTTACAGCTACATTGGAGCTTTCTCCTTTTTATGCAAAACTCCTATTACTTAGTAGAAGGCTTAGCTCGCTTAGCTAATTGCATTGTCTCCCTTGCCATTTCCGTATTTTTCATCTCTGGCGTTAGGACGTTATACATTTCCATAAAGTCTGTTTGACTCATTTTATCTTGGAGAGTGCATAAGGTAGGAAGAACGGCACCAACAGCAGAATTGTGATACTGCTTGACATAATCCTTCAGCAGGGTAATTCGGTCTGCCATCATTTCATCAGTTATAGTTTTAAGTGAGTCAGCAGCTGCTCTTTCTCCCTTTCCCAGTAACGATTTGTAGACTTGCTCAAGCCTATATTGTTGATACCCTAAACGCTGGTCCTTGCTAAACCATCCTTTCCATTGTTGATCTATATCTGAACCACTCACTTTTATGTGGTCGTAATCGTCCTGGCTACCGGTTACGAGTACTGTTCGATTATCTAATAAGATGTCAGCTAACTTCTTAGAGTCTTTACCCCGTCCTATATACAAGTAAATAAAAGCAGGTTCAGCCAACATTCCGTCAATGGTAAATTGCTCTTTATTCACGGTCGCCGAGTCAATACGTTTGAAGCCATGAATTAGATAAACTTTAGAACCGTCAGTAAGTCCAGCTATTTTTCCTTTAACCTGATAGCCGCTTTGGTTTTGAGCGATAGTGGAGATATAGGCAGTTAGAAGAAACGCTATCACAAGTAGACTTCTCATATTAGTGTTTGATTTTGCTGTTGTATAAGTACCGTGGCTGTTGCAAAAGTCTGTACCCATTTTGAGTAGCAGCACCAAATGGTGTTTATTTGGCAGTCAAGAGCTAGAAGTTGGCTAGCGACCCAGCTTTCTGAACTTATTCCGGACTTTTGCAACAGCCACTAGACTTAGAGCTTGTTGGGGAATTGATAAGGACTGGTAGTCGAGTCAACTTTGTATCGACCAAGAAACAAAGTAATGACCAAGCAGTGGCAACCACTGACCGACCACCAGTGGGCAGCAATTTCGCCTTTTTTTAACCTTCAACGCAAGCGTAAACACGAATCACGTGACATCATGGATGCCATTTTCTGGCTGTTACGTACCGGCGGTCAGTGGCGAAACCTGCCGCCCAACTTCCCCCACTGGCAGGCCGTATATTACTACCGCACCGGCGGCCCGGTTTGATCGCTGGAAAAAAGCCGACTACTTTGAACACATCAATGCAGCTCTCAACCAGCTCGACCGACAACAAGCAGACCGTGAACCCTTACCTTCGGCGGCAAGCATTGATACACAATCGGTTAAACTTGCCCCCATGATTGGTGAATGGCGAGGGCTGGATGCCAATAAGAAGGTTAATGCGGGGCCGCCCGTGCGGCCGTAAACGTACCTTCGTCGTGGACACCCAGGGGCGGCTTTGGGTAGCCGATGTAGATGCGGCCAACCGGGCTGATGGTTCATTGGGCAAAGCCTTAGTTGTAGCTATTCTCTGGCGGGTGGGCGAACGACTGGAAAAGATGTTCGGCGATCAAGCTTACAACGGCGTATTTGCTCAAGAGCTTGATCGTTGGAGTATCGATTTTGAGAAAGCGTCGCGGCCCGAATCAGCACAAGGTTTTGTACCAGTGGCTAAACGATGGGTAGTGGAACCGGTCCGCCGGCGCGGGAGCATTGCCTGGACGAACTACTTTCGGAGAATCGTCAAAGACTATGAGCATACCGTATCTTCTTCGGCCAGTTGGCTGTATTTGGCTAATTGTCAGATCATGTTACAACGAATCGAGACTTATTACCAAAGATGATTTCCCAACATGTTCTTAAGAGCCGACTACTATATGGGAAATCGAATCGCCAGCCAATTCAAACGACGAAGCAGATTGTGACGAAGGTGATTCAATGCCATTTGATCGATTGGCCTATGGAGTGTAGTTTGCCGTGGATATGTTGACGGTTTACGTCAATACGGTTGTTCGATTTTTTGCTGTATTTCCAGGCAGTTTTTTTCGATTGTCGCACAAATAATATCAATCGGTACGGCGGTATTGTTTTCGGCGAACGGCTCCCCGAATAGATTCGCTAACTTGTTGATGGTCAGAAAGGCAGTGCTAATGATGGCTAAAATGGGGACGGCTAACATTTCCCATCTACTTTGTTCACCCCCTAAATCAATATCACCGATAAATAACGGGATAAGGGTCACGTAAAAACTGACCATAAGCCGGGTAAAGATGCTGTAAATCTTCAGAAAGGGCGTATTTTTTATCCGTTCCGCTTTCCCCTGTATATCGTAGAAGCGAGTGA
>JAIVFU010000325.1 GCA_020829485.1 Nostoc sp. CHAB 5834
TGCGTTACCTCAGCAGCAACGGCTTCCTTCAGTTCTTCTACGGCTGGCGGAGGTGTTTCTTCAGGAACCTCTTCATCCGGTTTTACTTCAGGTGGAAGAAACTTAACCGTATTCACCTTCGGTACCTCAACGGGCGGTGGTGGCGGTGGCGGTGGCTCGTTAGGGTCGATGGGTGGCGGTGGCAATTTCATAAGATCCACCTCAACCATTGCCTGTTTTTCTTCTTCCGGAGCTAAAGCTGTTATGATGGTTGGGGCCAGTACACCAAGTGTAAACAGGATACCGCCGATAATGAGGGCACGAGTTACTGTCTTGGGGTATTCTTTCCGCAACGAATAGGCACCATACGCCTTGTTCCGGTTCGCAAACACTATATCATCCAGTGTTGCGTTTTGGGGATTCTCTGCCATGGTGTTATGCGTCTATTTTAGCCTTATCCTTAAGCATCTTTTTCTCATCCGCCGTCAACTGATCGACTAGTGCGTACCGCTTCGTTTTCGTGATGGCCATTTCGTCCAGTACGTCAACCATATTCTTGTAGGTCGACTGTTTCGTTGGCTTGATAACAACCACAAACTTGTCGGCGGGGACCTTACGAGCGCTTTCCTGGATGGCCTGACGAAACTCGTAGCCGTATCCAACCGTTTTCACTTCTGGGTCCTCGTTTGCTGCTTTGCCGAAAATGTAGTGAGCTTTGTTGTCTTTGCCCAGAAAAATCGTCATTACGTTCGAGGCTTTGATCGGCTCTGTTTCTTCGGTCTTGGTTTTATCCGGCACGTTGAGCGTCATCGAAGATGGCTTGCTCAGTGTGGTGGCGAGAATGAAAAAGGTAATCAGGAGAAATCCCAGGTCAACCATGGGAGTCATATCCACCCGGGTCGACGCTTTCTTGGACCGTACCTTACCATCATGCTTACCACCACCACCGCCAGTGTTAATTTCTGCCATGATTTGTGTTCGTTTATGTGCGTAGACGGGAGCTGTTGGCTACGGCTGAATCAATCAGTTTTGACCAACACATCACGCTACAGACAGAGTTAGTCTGCTTTCCAGCCTGCCGGGGGAGCTTCCGTTCCGGTGATCAGGTTGAACTTATTGATGTTCTGCGCTTGAAGCGTAGCCAACACATTCTTGAATTCCGGAAATTTGGCGAGATTATCACCTTTCACCGCAATCCGCAGTCCGTTGTTAGCCTTCCGGGCATTGTAAACCCATTCTTTCAACTCGTTGGTTGGGGCAACTCCGGTTGAGTCGGTAGGAATACCTGACTGCTTCACTTTAGCCTGCTGCTCCTTGGGAAGGTTCAGATACGACTTCAGTTGATTAATCGGTAAGCCAAAATTCGACATCAGCGAAAACTCCTTTTTTTCGTTGTTGGAGAACGTGATTCCTTTTGCGGCAGCAATGTTATCCAGCATGGCAATGCGGTTTGCCGCATTATCAATACCAAAATAAACCTTGCCATCCCTGCCCAGACCAATCGTCATGATATCGCTATCGGGAACTTTGATGCCAGAGATGGACGAGGGCGTTTCGATGCTGGCAGCATCCTGCGACCGGAACTGGGCCGTCAGGATAAAGAAAGTCAGCAATAGGAACGCCACGTCGGTCATCGCCGTCATATCTACCGATGAGCTGGCGCGTTTAATTTTAACTGCGGGCATAATTGGTTCTGTTTCTGCCTACCCGGCAGAACCGGGTAGGCTGGGTTAATTACACAACTGTGATCCGTCAACGACGCAGCCTTAGTTGTGAGCCGCGAAGTTTTGCTGGATGCTCAAACCGATCTCATCGATGTTGTAGGTCAATACGTCGATACGGCTGGTAAAGTAGCTATACATGATGGTGGCAATAGCTGCCGTACCGATACCAAGCGCCGTGTTTACAAGGGCCTCAGAGATACCCGTCGACAGAGCACCTGTGTCAGGCTGACCCGTAGCACCCATGGCTGCGAAAGCCCGGATCATACCAAGTACCGTACCAAGCAGGGCGATCAGCGTCGAAACCGAAGCCAGCGTAGCAATGATGGTCAGGTTCTTCTCCAGCATTGGCAGTTCCAATGTGGTGGCTTCTTCAACTTCTTTCTGAAGCGAAACAAGTTTCTGCTCTTTCGTCAGGGCGGTGTCGGTCGACAGTTGCTGATACTTCACCAGAGCCGTCTTAACAACGTTCCCAATTGAGCCTTTTTGCTTGTCACACTCCTGGATAGCACCGGCTACATCGTTACGATCGAGTTGGCTTTTCACTTTACGAACGAAATCGTCGATCGAACCTGTGCCATTAGCACGGCCGATGGTGAAGAAACGCTCGATTGAGAAAACCAATACCGTGAGGAAACAGGTAAACAGAATCGGCACGATAAATCCACCTTTGTAAACGGTACCGAAGTAATCGCCTGGCAATGGTTCTTTTGTGTTGTCACCTTCCTGGAAGTGGCTCCCGTCGCCAAAAACGAACATGTACGTCAGGATGCCGATCAGCAACAGGACCGGAATAACGAACGCGGGATTCAGGCCACCCGACGACGACTTCTTGGGTGCCGATGCTTTGGCTGGTGCTGGAGAGGGAGTTTGTGTTTTCATTGGAACTGGACTGTAGGGTTAAATTATAAAGTTGGTTTGCCCGGTAAAAAAAGTGAAAATTTTAGACTCTTTCGGTTTGTGCATTCAAAAATTGATGGAAACGCCTTCAAACCTCCACAAAACTATGGCTTTTCTAACTAAAACCACACAATCATGTTTGTCAAATGTTTCACTTTTACCGCAATCTGGCAAGTTTTTTATAGTAATTCGACAACATTAAGTTGGACATATCCGACTCTGAGGACTTAGTAGGAAATGGCCTTTGTCGTAGATAAACCCTTGTTTGTCAAGCTGAAAAATGGTATTCTCTCCAGTTAGATTTGTTAAAATCCGGGGTTTTAGGGGGGGGCGTGGCTCATAAAATAATTGTTAAGATTATAAATTGTTTGAACGGGATTCTAAGATTACCTGCCTGTGCATCCCTTTTCATGCAGATGGAAAATCGGCTTTCATTCCATAAAAGAATCTGAAAAAATTGTGAAAGGGGCTGTTTTTGCTCCTGATTGAGCGGGCGTTGACCATCCAAAATGCCATTTTTCAGAGCTACCGGTGATGAATATATTGAGTGAGTAGCGGTATGATGGGTGCTTGTCGTCTACTGATAAACGTGTCGAATGCCTTTTAACCTTCAATAACAGGTGGTCAGAATAATGGATGAATGAGGTTGAATTCTTTCAGTGATGAGCAATTATTGGGTGTTTGGTCCCGTCGAAGCAGTTGAAAAATGCCTCACGATAGGCAATAAAATCATAACATACACACACTGTAGGGAACTGACGAAAGAGTAAAAACGGCCCCTCGAATGTGGGCCAACGAGCGTTCCGGCATTAAAAACTCAGAAAAAGTTTTGGGTAAGAGACGGGACTTTTATCAATGCGCATAAGGCGAAATGCCAAACTTTACGCCAAAGAGAGTCAGTAAGTCTGAACGTGTAAAGGGGTGATCTGTTGGAAGATCAAAGACGCCCAAATGAATACAAATGACACGTACGGTAAGAGGTAAGCTATTCAGTACCACATGTAATGTCAGAAGGGCGGGATTTGAACCCAAGACCTTCCCGCTCAGGCGAGACACGCTGCTTGATTGCGGTGTGGGCACAAAAAAAGGGCCAACTCGTTGAGTTGGCCCTTACTGTACTGTGTCGGGAAGGCGGGATTCGAACCCACGACCTCTTGCACCCCATGCAAGCACGCTACCGGACTGCGCTACATCCCGAATCGTCTGCAAAAGTAATGGATATTGAATAATGTACAAGGCCCGACAGACTGAAATTCTTTATCAATCCATCAGGCCTAATACAATAGTCTATAACTCAAGGCTTAATTTTTACCGCTTCCTTGGGTGGCGGGTGGTTGAGCGGCACGGCGTTGTTGCTGCATTGGGTTTGGCGCTGCTCCGCCACCCCGCTGCTGCTGTCTGAATAACTGGAAGCGAGTTGGAGCGGCCATTCGTGGGAATGCGTTATTCTCGGTGTCGATATCCGCAATTTCCTGATACGGGTCCAAAATCCATTGCGTTACCTTTTTAGGCGTTGCAATTACCTTCTTGATCGCTACGTCGTTAAAACGCCAGATCTCGGCCGGAAAACGAGCTACCGAGTCGGTGCCATCTTCAAACTGCATCCGTACGATTACTGGCATGGGTAAACCGCCTTTGTTTTTCAGCGACAGCGTGTAGAAGTTCGTGGCTGTATTCGTTTCGAGGGTCTTTCGCTCGTCTTCGCTCAACGTAGCCAGATAATCTTGGTACCTCTTTTTGTCGGCATCCGTGACCGTGTAGGGATCGTAATTGTTGTAAAAATCCTTCATGGTAGAGTCCTGCGCCACAACCGTTTCGGCTTGGGTAGCCGCATCGCGTTGCTTGCTGATGGTGCCGGCACGACGTTTGGCTTCGGCGCGGGCAGCCGCTTTGCTCACTTCTGGATTGCCCGAATCAGATCG
>JAIVFU010000326.1 GCA_020829485.1 Nostoc sp. CHAB 5834
TTCCTTCAGCATCAACCAAATACCGACCTTTGTGTCGGGAGTGCGCGAATAGAATACCTTTCGGGGGAATAAGCGCGGCCGCCTCTGTCGGTTTCTTAGCTCCCGGCTCCCGGTGGCCATCATCGGGAACCTCACTAAGAAGAGGACAGAGAGTATGAATGCAAAGATAGAAGACCGGCCCTTGCACGGGTCGGCAGCGGATCACCGAGGGGTGTTTCTTAACATCGAGCTGGTTAGCCGCATCAGCCGGTTTCAGGCAGCAGTCGATTTTGTCGGAATCGCGGCAAACGAGATGGAAGGCTACACCAAAACGCCTTCCATCTATGGTTTGATCGGTTGCGCGGTCGAGATCATCGCAGAAGAAGGCAGCCGAATTTGTGAAGAGATCGGTGAATTGGAGGTAATGGTAAAATGAGCGACGAGTATTGCTGCGAGCATTCCCGTGCAGCGGGGAGAATTGAGAAGACGCCGAAGTTTCTCCGTTATGGGAAAGCCCTGCCGGATCCCCGTAACTGGAAGCCAGAGGACGCAGATGCTCTCTTCGAATTGTTCGCACAGAGCGGTGATTTGATAAAGGCAATCGACTTAGCCTCGGCGATGGGCGTTGTGCCGATGACCATACGCGGCGGGGTTGGCTTAAAATGGGACGACACCGCCCTGCTCTTGGGTGACAGCCATAAGCAGTTACACTCCAAAGCAGGTCGCGGGGGTAAAGTACGCTTCTACAGCCGCGAGGCAGCGCTGCTTATTGTGTTTCGAACCAGCACGCGCGAGGCGTTTGCATTCCAGGCGGCATGGGTCAACGACCTTGCGGCGAGGATCGGCAAGGCAGCCACCTAAGACAGTAGTGTGATCAAGTCAGAGGGCACCCGCATAGTCGCTGCGGGTGCCCTTATTTGCGTCTAAATGTGATTTTAGAAGACGCTAATTTTCGCAATTTACGGAAAGTTTGTGCTACCAAAGCACATGTCTGGTACTCTAATCGAATGTGTCAGGCTTGTTAGATGACACAACCTTTTAGAGTGGCGGGATTGTCCGGGATCGGGCGGGACTGTGCGGGATAAATGGCTCAAAAATGGGGTTTTCGGGCGGTTTGACCTCAGCGGCTGGCCGGCAAGAGGTTTTAGAGTGGATGTGAAAAAAATCGGCTTTTCGTCGCGTTCGGCTGGAGTGGCGGTCGTATGAACGGTTTTTAGAGCACCATGCCCTTAAATCGCTCTTAGAGGCGGTTTAGCGTGGTTTCATGGCACCTTAAGAGATCGAGCGGCGTGTGATAGGCGCGGATCGCGGCCCCAGTTCGGCGCTGGAAGTGGGACCTTTGGGGTCCCAGTTCGCGTTGCGAGTCCCAGTTTCATTTTATGGCTGATTTGGGCGGGTTTGCCGCACGATGCGGCAAACTGATTACTTACTTACACTAATGAAAGTGGGCCGGTTTGTTGGAAGCAAGGGTGTAACTACTAGTGACCCCCTTAGTCGTCGGCTGGCTTCGGCTTGAAGGCAAGTTTGGGGCTGTGGAGCGTTTGACCCTGTAATTGTGCGCTTTTGCGGAGATCGGCCACCAGATTGTCCGCCCTGGGCATCTGGTAGTCAGCCAAGGCGGCATTCACACGGGCAGCAGCTCTTGCTTCGGGGCTTTTCTCGCGGCCCTGCGTTTCGAGCAGGGCAGCGGTGATAATAATAATGTCCTCTTTGTCAGCATCACTCAAGCGCCGGAAATCATTCAAAAATGATTGTTCAAGTGGATGAATAACTCCGTCGCTTCGTCTGCCGGTTACTACGTAACCCGCATCTATCTCGTGGTCGAGCAGAGCGAATAGGTAGTCTAATTTTGGCAGCGCTTGGCCTGTTTCATACCTCATCTGTGATTGAAGAGAACTGCCAACCAAAGCTGCAAAATCCGTCTGGCTAAGGCCAGTTTTCTGCCGCTCTTCACGCAGACGACCGCCTAATTCGCCAGAATGGGCGAATTTTGGTTGACGCTTAGTCATTTTGGATTAAAGTGCGCGTTAATGTTCATCCATTTGGGCTAATAGCAATGCAAGCAGCAAGAGTCTCCCCCATTAACCACGACGTCCGCGATATGGCGGAGGAGCGCGCAAAAGCGAGGGCTTCGTTCTCGCAGCGCGGGGAATCACTGACGGCTTGGGCCATCGCGCGGGGATATAATCCGGGCATGGTTCGCGGCGTTCTCGACGGAATGTACCAATGTACGCGCGGTCAAGCGCACAGGATTGCCGTCGATCTCGGCTTGAAGCCAGCAGCATGAGCGCGTTGGCTCTGCAAAACTTCGGCTTCAACGACCATTTGGTGCGGGTTTCCGTGGTTGATGGCAACACTTGGTTTGTTGGCCAAGATGTTTGCAAGGCGTTGGGCATATCAAAATATCGAGACGCCCTAGCGACCCTCGACGATGATGAAAGGGGGTCGGTATTAGTGGACACCCTTGGTGGGCGTCAGATGATGACGATCATTTCCGAAAGTGGTCTTTACGCCCTGATCTTCAAAAGCCGGAAGGCGGTAGCCGTCCAATTTCGCAAATGGGTGACGGGCGAAGTGCTTCCCTCGATCCGCAAGGCGGGCGGATATGGCCTCGACAAAGCACTTGAAGAATTGCGCCGTCGGCAAGACGAGATGGAGGCAGCGATGAAGCTGCTAACCGAGAGCAACAGCCAGCTCGCCGCTCGCGCACTTGCGTATCATCCGAGACTATTTCCGCTCACGAGGCCAGACGGGTCGCGCCGTCCACAGCGTTATCCGAAGTTCTGGCGGCATCTCGATGTGAGGGTTCGCGTCGTCGAGCTCTGCAGCCAAACGACCATCGACGACGCGCTGCATCGGTTGCGCAACGAGTTTGGAGAACGGGCACCAACGCGCAGCCCGCTCGGTCGCTTCTGGCGTGATTTTGCGCCGGTTCTCAAATCCCCCAACGTAGCGAGGCTTGGTCAATGAACGACGATCCGCAGGCAGTCGCCGAACTGCGCTCTAGGCTTGAGAAGGCGGCGGCGGTTGCGGTCGCTTCCGCCTTGCAAATGGATAGCATAATCGATGCTGGCAAGGTTTGGCATGCGCTTTCGCATGACGAAAAGGCACAGTTGCTATGGATGATCGCCTGCGAGGGCGAATGGCCCGAAGGGTTTAGCATAAGCTATGATCTTTCGCTCGTTCGGCCAGAAACACTGGTACGGTATAACGACGACTTCGATTTGGCGTACCTCGCTAGCAACGATTTCGAGGGTGACGCACAATGACCGCCGTTCTCTCCCTCGATCCTTACACTATCGACCCTGATGAAGCGGGTCGGATCGGCTTATTTTATCCCGAAAAGATGGAAGCCATCGGCATATTGATTGCCGAGCATGGGCAGAAGACGCCGATCAGCGTGGTCCGCAACCCTGAAGGCGCGCAGTTCGCGTGGAAGCTGGTGGCGGGACTGCATCGGCTGAAGGCCTGCACCCTCGCTGGTGTTGACGTCCTGGCCATCGAAGAAAATATGCTTCGCGGCGACGCCGAGTTTGTCCAGGCGTCGGAAAATCTTCACCGGCGCGAGCTAGAGCCAATTGAGCGCGCGATGTTCATTCGGGCAATGGTCGATATCGTCCGCGCCAAGGTTCTCAAGGAATATGGCGTCGATTCCCAACAACAGTTGGCAGGAAAAGCCAGAGCGGCGCGCGTCCAGTATAGCGACGCCGAAAAGGCAGATGAGGCCTCCGAGGCAGCGAGCGACAACTTGTCGCGCGCTTACGGTTGGAACGATCAAGTGTCGGAAGCCAGCGGCTTTGGGAAGCGCGATATCCAGCGTTCGATGCGGATTTATCGGTGCATCGTCGAAGAGAACCGCGACCTTATGGACGCGTTCAAGGACCTTGACGTCGCCAAATCCGCCGACGCGCTGCTGAAGATTGCGGCGCTGAAGGATGCGGCGCTTCGTCGCAAAGTGATCGAGACGCTGATTAGTGGTCCAAAAGACCTGGGCTATGTGTTCGAAATGCTCGGCATCACGCCGGCCAAGGTCGAAGCTTCGACATATGCCAAGTTTTCGAGCCAGATTTTGGGCGGTTTATCGCGGCTTGGTACCGCCGAGAAGCGGCGCTTTATCCCCGAGCTTGCAGCGGCGATTCCTGTCGGCATGCGGGCGCTGGTTCGTGAAGAACTTGATCGGCTCGATGCCGAAGGCGGTGCGGCATGACGCGCGTCCTCCCCAAGATCGTGATCCCGCGCACGGCTAAGCCGGAGCCGGAGCCGTTTGAGGCGGTCACTCACGCCGGGCCGGTCGAGCTGCTGTTCGCCATCCTGATTTCGCTGATTTTCGTTGCCTGCCTTGCGCTTGGCGCGCCGGAGCCGGTCGATTGCGGTGTCGATCGCGATGCTCCCACTCTCGAAAAGGGGTGTGGCGATGAGTTGTGATCGGGCTTTTGCATTACTTGCTTGGTTCGGCGGACTGATGATCGGGGCGTCGATCCTGATGCAGGTGGCCGCACGATGAAGGCGCAGCGCGCCTTTGAAGAGCCGCGACGG
>JAIVFU010000327.1 GCA_020829485.1 Nostoc sp. CHAB 5834
ATGCCGCTTGAGGTCCTTGAGGATGGCCATGCGCTCGCCGGTACCGGGAGGCAGCTGGCGCTTCAGTTGCGTCTGCAATGTGGCAGCCACGTCTTCAAAGCTCACCAGGGCTTCACCGCTGCTAGTCAGGAGCCCCTGATTTAGCTTTTCCTGATAGAGGAAACGAAGGGCGAGGGCGGTCGCTACGAAATCTGCGGAGACCCGGGCCTTGAGCCCCGGTACGGGTTCATTCGGGTCCTCCGGCAAGCCGTCCACCACTGCCCCTGGGGCGTACAGCCGGTAGGCTTGGTTAGCGCCGTCATGGTTCAGGAAGAGCCCCGCCACTTCAAAGTAGTCCGACAGTAGGTTCTCCACCCGCCGGGCGTCGTCGTAGAGCAACTGCTCGGTGCGGTCTTCGTCTCTAACCAGGGTGCCCTGGGACAGGAGGCGCAGGACGATTTCGCGGAACCGGTCGAAGCTGATGTTGGTGACAGCCAGCTGTTCACGCAATGCGGTAGTGATGCTCATTGTTTGTTCTTGAAGTCAATTTCGTAGTCATAACCGCTGTAGAACTCGTTTTCTACTTTTTGCGGAAGGCGTTTTGCTCGCAAGTCTTTGCCCTTTGTGCTTCGCACAGCTTCAACGGTCTGCATGGCTGTGAGCACGTCCTTGGCGGTTTCCATGGGAAGTGCGGAGAGGCGTATCGGATGCTGGAAGAGCCGAAGGTTGGCTCGAATCTCTTGGGCAACCCCCTCGTTTGGATATGCGAAGGCTTGCGTTTCGGCCTCCCGCATAGCGGCCTGCAGTCGCGCAGCCCGGGAAGGCCGGGGAGGTACCGAGGTGGTAGAGGCTTTGCGGCGCTGGACTGCTGAGCGCAATTTGAAGCTTGAAGGGTCAAGCAGTCGCACTTCCACGGTGGAAATCCCTTGCCCAATCTTTGTAAGCAAGGCGTCTTGCTGTTCTGGACTCGCTTGCGACAACCGGTAGATGGCGTCAAGGTATCGGTGGGTCCCTTGTCCAGTTCGCAGCATCATGGACTGCTGCACGATGCCAGCCACGCGCTTGACGTAGTTCTCCATGGCGCGAATGAACCCGGGCTGCTTCGACTGATGGGCTGCGTCCACGATTTCTTCGATACGGTCCAGCAACCAGTCAAGGACGGACTCACCGCTCTGCTCCTTGGCCATCCAGGATGCAACGTCCTTGAGTTGCGCCTCAATCCGCTTGAACTTGGCGGAGGAGAGTTCAGTGCGCAGCAGCTCCAGCTTTTGCTTGATGGCACTTCGGTTGATGGTCGAACTGTCGACTGTCAGTTGCTTTGAGTAGTCCTTTTGGAATCGCTCCAGAAACTCCACGAAGCTGTCCCATTGGGTGTGGAAGGTGGCCTCGACCATCAAGTGGCGGACGCGTTCCTGCAAGTCGTCGATGCCTTCAGTCAGGTCTTCGATAACCTTTTCGGCGTATTCGTAGGCGTCCACAAGGTCGTGGGCATCCCCTCGGTCGCTGAGTGCGGCGTCCAAGGCATTGCGGCACCCGCGCATGTTGCGTTGGCGGCTGCGGCTCGGGCGATGTAGCGACCAGAATGCTTCTGCGAACATCTTTCCGGGACGGGAGAACCGAAAGGCGGTAATCAGTCCTTGGCGGTCGGGGAACTGCTCCAGCCATCCGTCCTGTACCAATACGCGAATGAGTAATGCTGCCAGCTGGTGGGGGTCCTCGGTCTCCGCAGTGTTGAGTTCGTCCTGGATATCCGCGCTCTCCAGTCGGTCCTGATGGGCTTGAACGGCGGGCATCAGCAGTTCCTTGAGCTCCTCCCGAGTCAGGTTGTGCGCGTAGTCGGCAGAAGGGCCGTGCAGCCGCTCGTACAGGGTCCGCAAACTGACTGCTACCAGCTCCCTTCGTGCGCTGTTGAGGGGACGAAAGAATCGTTCTCGTCCGCCCTCGAAAAATGCATGGTTGCTCACAATGGAATTCCTAACGTATGGCTGCTGCTGCAGCATTCTAAATTTGTACTGATTGAGATGCTATGGAAATCTGGCCCAGGTCCCGCGCTCCTGTAACGTCGTAGTCTATGACTTATGAAAGTTTAGAACGCATGAGTATTCGATAGTTTAAAGCAGCCACATGTCATCAAGACCATAGCGTCTATCTACCCGAAATTATCCGTTGGCGATATTTTGCGCAAGCTGTTGATTCTATTGGAATCTGTGGATTTAAGCTACACATTTAAGAGCTTTTGACGCAAACTGATTGCCGGGTTTTGTGATGTCTTGTAACATTTGGAATCAGCTAAACAATTGGGGCAAAGGATGGAGATGCAGAGGTCACTTTTAAGCGCTTTTTTCGCTTTTATCTTTGGAGTTCTTGTCTCCGGAGGGGCCTGGGCCAGTTCGGGCATTGACTGCCGGGCACAAGCCCTTAGTCGAAACGAGATGGCGATTTGTCGTGATGCCTCTCTGTCATCGGCATACCAAGCCATGCGCCAGTCCTATGCCGTGGTACTGCCTGCCGCTAGCGCTATAGACCCCGGGGTAAGCAGTCGACAGGAACAATGGGAACGGACTATGCTCAGCCAGTGCACGGATGCAGTTTGCTTGCACAGCAACTTGGCCAACCGCACAGTGCAGTTGCAGCAGGCCTTGGTCAAAGTTAACAGCGTCCGCCAGTCGCGGGGAGACCCCCCCGTTTTGGCAGCAAATCCGTACGCCCAGGCGTCTCAGTCCGCACGATTGAGCATGCCTCTTCCAGTGGACCGGAACCCCTATCTCAACGAGGCGCCTGCGCCTGCCGCCGAACCGCCCCCCGCTCGTGAAGTGTCCGGCGCAGTACAGGTCCCTAGCCCTCCGCCAGCCCCCCTTCCGGCGCCCGTCGTTCTTGCTGAGAAACAACCAGCCCCGGCGGTAGTCGCCCAAACAGCAGCTGCCCTTAACTCAGCACCGCCCGCCTCGGCCAGCGAGAGCCCTGCGGTACGCAAAGACCTGGACCCTGAGCAAGTCAAAGCTATACTTGAAGCGCAAAAGGCACTGCTAGCGCAAATCAACGCCAACGACGAGAAGATTGCGGTGTTAGAGGCCCAGAAGGCCGCGGCCATGTCGGGGCAACTAGCGCCCGAGCCTACACCGAGTACCGAGGCCGTTGTGGCGGCACCGCCTGCGGACTCCGGGGAGGCCGTGGCTCCCCTCAAGAAAAACCAGTGGTGGCAAGAAACCAAGCCAGTTATCAACAAAATCTGGATTTGGTTCTTGGTTTTAAACTTGGGTGTATTTCTGTTTCTCAATTTCAAAACTGATTTTAGAATATTTACTAACATCACGGATTTGAAGTTTTGTCTTGTAGCGGGGATTGTTTTTATTTTGTCGAAGTTCACAGAGTCGAAGGCTCATCCTGTTGTTGAGTTTTTGTTTACGGGTATTATGGTCTTCGGGCTTGCCTGGCACACCTTCAAAGCGAATGCGTCCCCTGCCGTTGCTTTTTTTCTTGTTTTTGCCAAATACGCAATGGTTCATCTGGTTTTTGTGTATATTTTCTTGATAATATTCGGCGTCATTGCCTCCATATTTCTGGCTGCCGACCGTAAAATGAATATTTTTGCCAGGCTCATTGCAATGTTTGCTGGGTTTAAGACCATGCAAATGGGCGGGAGTGTCGCGGGCTCCGGTCTCCCATTCCTCTGCCAAGACCCCGTCAACGTTTCGATTGCCGACTATTTCAAGGGCGTGTCCTCGCGCAAACAGCCCTATGCATCTGCAACGAGAACTGCGGTTTCAAAAGCTTCGTCGGAAGAACCAAGTATGGGGTAGTCCTTTGGGGGCACATCATTCCGCTACAGCAGCGGTTTAGAGAGCGCGGGTCGTTGCGAAGAGTGGGGGCTATACAGCTACATCACTGCTCACAATCCTTGTAATGTCCGCCCCGCGCCTGCTACCCATACCCTTCGCACTACTTCTTTGCGCCTTTCCCCTCGTTGCATCCTCGCAGACTTTTGAATTCAACAGGAGCGTCATCGGACTGCGTGTATCCGGTCAAGACACTGCAGCGGGAGTGCAGACATCAACCGGGCTGGTTGACTTTGGCCGAGTAGTTGCCAACACGACGGAAAAGCGTCAGGTTGCCCTTACCAACAGAGGCACTGCAGCGATTCGCTTGACCGCAGTTCCCTCGGTGCGTGGCAATGCGGCCTTCGGGGCTTCTGACACCTCGTGCGGCTCTTCCCTGGCGCCGGGTGATAGCTGCATCACTGAGGTCTCGTTTGCTCCCACAGGCGAGGGGGCTTTCACGGGGGCTCTGCGCTTTAGCACCAGTATCGCGGGTGCGCCTGCGGATGTCAGCCTGACAGGAGAGGCGTTCGCACCTGTCATCGAACCCAAAGCCACGTTCCAGGGTGCCAATCAGGCCATGGACTTTGGAACCATTGAACTTAGCACGGCTGCGCCGTCACGCCAGTGGTCTTTCATCAATAGCGGCCCCGTGGCCATTTCGCTGCAGCTCACAGGGCTACCTGCGTGTATCACTCTGGA
>JAIVFU010000328.1 GCA_020829485.1 Nostoc sp. CHAB 5834
CTGAACAACAAGATTACCCGCAAGGCTGAGATAGAAGAGCAGACGAAGACGCCCATCATCGGCGAACTGATCCAGGCCGATATTCAGTCGCCTATGGAAGTTACGTCGGGGAGCCGCTCGCTGATTTCAGAGCAGATTCGGGCATTACGGGCCAACATTCATTTCTTCACGGCTGAGGAGTCCGAAGGCCCGCAAACAATACTGGTTACGTCGAGTGTCAGTGGGGAAGGCAAGTCGTTCGTGTCGCTTAACCTGGGGGCCAGTATGGCCATTACGGGTCGGCGGGTGGTGCTCCTCGAACTCGACATGCGTAAGCCGAAACTTCACAAATACCTTGACGTGAAGTCGGATAAAGGCCTGTCGGGTTTTCTGGTAAACAGGGCTGCTCTGGACGAGATCATTCAGTCGATAGACGGGTACCCCGATCTGTTCTTTATTCCCTGCGGCCCCCTGCCGCCCAACCCCTCCGAACTGCTGAGCGGCAAACGGATAGGGGAGTTGTTTGCGGCCCTGCGTGAAGGCTTCGACGTAATCATTGCGGATACGCCCCCCGTGGGTCTGGTGAGCGATGCCTTTAGTATTGCCCCACAGGCCAACATCACGCTCTACCTGCTGCGGCACCTTTACACCAATAAAGTGTATCTGAAAAATATTGAGACGCTTTACCAGGAAAAGCGATTCAAGAATATGAGCCTGCTTATTAACGGCATTGTAGCCAGGAGAGAATATGAATACAATTATGGTTATGGCTACGATCCTGAGTATGGCTACGGCTATAACGCGGGTTATCACACAGAGGATGAAAAGCCCAAAAAGAAATTGATAAAGAAAGGGTTTGGATTCCTGCGCAAATCGAAAAAATAGTTTGTCATTAAATCGAAGGCAAACATCATGATAAAAAGATTACTCGAGTCACTTTCGGTTAATGTCCTGCACGTAATTGTTACGGCAATTATCCAACTGCTGGCTGTTCCTTTATTTCTATCACGCTGGGGTCCCACCTATTATGGGGAATGGCTTATTATTTACGCTATTCCCGCCTTTTTAACGCTGAGTGATTTGGGTCTTGCTTCAGCTACAGATAATGAACTCTCCATTCGGATAGCAAAAAAAGAATACGATAAGGCGATATACATCTATCAGCGTAGCTTTTCTTTACTGATTGGTCTGGGGCTGTTTTTCATTGCAGTACTGAATATAAGTTACTCGTTTTTTTATTCGGATAAAATAACAACTGTAACTCAATTCTCAATTTCTGAAATCAAACCTATCATTAATTGGCTAGCTTTTTATACGCTCGTTACTATTTTACAGGATTTTGTAGGCAGTGTATTTCGTGCTGGAGGAAACTATGCTATTGGACGGCTTTGGGTACTTGCGACACGGCTTGTTGAGTTTGTTGCTGTGTTTATAAGCTTAAGTCTGGGGGGTAAAGCCGTTGACATAGCATTACTATACGGTGTAGTTCGTGCTTTGTGTATGGGCCTTATGGTTATTCATGCCTATTCTAAATATGATTGGTTCAGGCCATTTGACTGGAAAGGTGAAACAGGCGTCAGCGTCGCTGCCCTGGTACGGCCTTCGGCCAACTTCTTCCTGTTCTCAACAGGTAATTTGTTTATCCTCCAAGGTACTACGTTGATTATTGCTTATTATCTATCCCCGGTTGCCGTTGTTCTTTTTAATACGACCAGACTTGTCGTTAATCTTATAAAACAACTTGTTTCAATAGTTACTAAAAGCATGTGGGTAGAGTTTACTGTGGCGTTGTCGAATCATAATATGGAATTGGCCCGGATTATTCACTCCAGAGGTTTACAAATTTCTGTTGGATTGACTCTCCTGTCGATTCTATTTTTTGAAATAGCCGGGCGTTACTTTTTCATTCTATGGACGAAAGGTGCAATAGAACCTGCTCAGCCTTTTTTTACAATGATGTTGTTAACTACGCTTAGCTACAGTTTATGGAATACAAGTATCACTGTATCAATGGCTTGTAATCGTTTGGGCAGTCAGGCCGCGTGGTTTCTAGTTTCTAATTTCTTAAGTGTTCTTATCGTAATTCTATTAATTAAACCATTGGCGCTTGTTGCAGTTCCGATAGGTTTCATAAGTGCTGACCTGATTATGGTCTTTGTTGTCTTCAGACACAGCCTTGATATACTTGACGAAAAATATGGTGCTAAATTTTTAAAGAAAATGGTTACTATAAACTGGGTAAGAATAGGCAGTTGTGGGCGCACAAAACTAAATCAACGTCTTTAATGAAACCACAAACTAAGTATATTCATACAAGCGCCGTGCATAATACGAGGGCTGCGGAGGAAGTTTTGCCTCTATTGTTTGACTATATAAGCCCCCAAAGTGTGGTTGACGTAGGGTGCGGTACTGGCACGTGGCTCAGCGTTTTTGAACGTTTTGGAATAGGGGATTTATTGGGTGTAGAAGGAGAATATTTAGATCCCAAAAGCTTGGTAATACAGGAGCGTTTAATTCGTGTAGCTAATTTAGAGTTACCATTACGAATCGACCGCCGTTTTGATCTGTGTGTTTCGCTGGAAGTTGGTGAGCATTTATCAGACCAGGCATCTACTTCTTATGTAAACAGTTTATGTGACTTAAGCGATGTAATACTTTTCTCCGCTGCTATTCCGGGACAAACGGGTCAAAATCATATTAACGAACAGTGGCCCGACTATTGGCAACGTAAATTTGCCACCCGTGGTTACTATTTTTATGATCTGTTTCGTGCCAAGTTGTGGCACAATACCCAAGTTGATTGGTGGTACAAACAAAATATTTTTTTAGTAGCCAAACCCATTATACTGCCTGATCAAAAGCCTGTATCCGGAACAGTACCGGCCTATATTCACCCTGATTTATTTTACAGTCATTTGTCGGGTAACAGTAGCCGGGCGTTCTATCAGTATGTTATAGGTAATGCGATCAAAGTCAGATGGCGTAACGTATTAGCTAAATTTCTTACGGTAAAAAATGCTAATGGCTGATCATATTCGAGGGAGTACAGAGGGCTCCGTTCCGCTCTGTGTGACGGCTCATGTTGGAGCCAGAGATCATTATCAGCTCAGTCTGGCTTTGTACGAAGCCGGTTTGTTAGAGAGATTAGTGACTGAGGCTTATGCGCCCGACTGGCTGCATAGAATTGACGTGGCGTCAGGACTAATCGAAAAAAGATACTGTACTGGTTTACCGTCATCGGTAACGGCCATTTCGACTTGTGTGTTACTGGAAGCTGTTGGCAATAGGATAAGAGGGCAAGCTGCCAGTAAAAAAATTGATCGACTATTGAGCAAGTCGGCGTATACATTAGCCCGGAAATCGGGTGCAAATCTATTTCTATACAGTTACTACGGCTATGAAGCATTTGAACGGTGCAAAGCGGAATTATCTTCAATAGCAAGGGTTCTTTTTCAATTACATCCGCACCCGCTTACCATCCGACGAATCCTGTCTGAAGAAATGGAACGATTGCCCTTCGCGGCTAAATCTATTCGCGACGAGCAGGAGTTCAACTTGTCTGAAGATCAGCTTAACCGGTTAATTGATGAGCCCAAGCTGGCAACAGCCTGCATTACCGCCAGTAGCTTCACCCGAAAAACGCTGGAAGAAAATGGGGTGCCAACCCACTCAATTCAGACGGTTCCTTACGGTGTCGATACCAGCTTCTTTAAACTTCGTAATCGACCACCTGCGGTCAATCCGTTCAGGGTGATTTTTGTAGGACGGATGAACCAGCGCAAAGGATTGGCCGATTTACTGGAAGCCGTGCGCTTACTGGGTAGTCAACAGATTGAGGTGGTGTTGTGCGGACGAGGCTACGTAGATCACAATATTTTAAGCGAGTACCGGCGTCTAAATATTCGGGTTTGCTACAACATTACGCAAGATGAACTCCTCAGAGAGTTGCATCGTAGCCACGTTTTTGTAATGCCCTCACTGGCGGAGGGGTTTGGCCATGTTCTGCTGGAGGCTATGGCTACTGGCCTACCTGTTATCACTACTGACAATACAGGCGCACCAGATATAGTACTGTCTGGTAAGCATGGCTACATCGTGCCGATACGGTCCCCACGAGTAATTGCTGAATGTCTGGAAGATGCATTACGCCATCCTGACCACTGGTACGAATTAGGGCAGGAAGCTGGTAAGCAAGCGCGGCTATTTACCTGGGAGCGCTTTCGTCAGGGTATTGTGCGGGCATACCGCAGCACTGCACAGAGCAACCCGGTGAACTGATATGAGAAAGCGAAAACTTATAGTCTATACCAATATTCCGACACCTTATCAGGACGACCTTTTCGCGGCCCTTGCTAACTATTTCATTTTAACCGTCGTGTATTACGCTCGTAAAGAAGCTGATCGCCAGTGGTCTGAACGAATGCCGTCACAGGCTTATAACACCATCTGGATGCGGGATAGTCTGCATGCCAACTGGCTTCAGCGCTGGATAAAAGATTACCATTTC
>JAIVFU010000329.1 GCA_020829485.1 Nostoc sp. CHAB 5834
ATTTGGCAGTCTGTGATTTGACAATTGGGCAAATCAACAGGAAATCGAAGCTCTGTGCTCATTCAAGCAGAACACGGTACAAGATAAATCCGATCAAGTAATCAACCACACAAAGTGCGTAAGAGCCGGAAATTGGGGGGATCTCACAGGCGGCTTAAACTCCAGTCAAAACTGGCTCACCAAACGGGGTAAGGACAACCGACCATCACGTCGGTGATACAGCTATTCAGATTGGCTTGATGTCCACGCAGACTGTTGGTTGCTGCCCAGCTTGTCACATGCCGGCTAGTAAGGTACGTAGTTTCTACCAGCGCACCATCACTGACTTACCCATTTGTGGAAAAGTCGTTTCCTTACAGATTCATCTGCGAAAGTTCTTCTGTTGCAATGACCAATGTCCCCGCAAAATTTTTGCCCAGACCGCATCGGACTACTTCGCTCCCTATGCTCATCGGTTGAACCGAGTCGAGCAACCCTTGCATGCCATCGCTTTACTAACCGGGGCTCGACCGGCGGCCCGTCTTTGTGAATTAATCGGCCAACCCGTGAATCACTCAACTTTATTGCGCATCAGCCATAAGACGCCTATTCAAGATCAACCTACTTCCATTCGCTTGGGTGTGGATGATTTTGCATTCAGGAAAGGACGACGCTATGGTACGATTCTGATTGATCTGGATCGACACCAACCCATTGATGTCTTGCCCGATCGCGAAGGCAAGACGCTGGAAGTTTGGCTTGGTAATCATCCGGGCATTGAGTTGGTGACACGTGACTATTCCTGCGTGTATGCCAATGCCATTACCACCGCTTGCCCCGACGCCGTTCAGGTGGCGGATCGTTGGCATTTATTAGCCAACCTTTCTGAAGTGGTCGAACGCTTTCTGGATACCCCGCGAAAGGCCATTAACCAGTCTATCCTGGCTACCATGCCCCTCAGGGTTATAGCAACCAGCAACCCAACCACTGATTGAAGAGCAGCTACCACCCTTCCTGACGTGGAATAATGACTTGTTTAAACTCATGACATCATCGGGCCAGGAACGCAGCTCGAAACGTTTCGAGACGTATGAGAAAGTGAAGGCATTACAAGCCTAAGGTCATGGGATTCGGGTGGTCGCCCGGAATTTGGGCATCGCTCGAAATACGGTCAAACGCTATTGGCATCAGGACAAGTTTGTGCCTCGCCAGACGGCTAAACGTTCCAATCTGCTGCTCTACGAGGGCTATTTACGTCGGCGCTGGCTGGAAGGTCAAACGAATATAAAGGAACTACTGGAGGAGATCAAACCATTTGGTTACATGGGCAGCTACACCACCCTAACAGAGTTTTTGGCATCCTATCCTCGCCTGGAGACTGAACCTGTTTTGCCCCCTGCTCGTAAAGTCCACAGTTACAGTAGCCGCCGTATCAGCCGCCTAATGAACCAGTCGGCCGACCAATGGTCGGCGGATGAACAACGTTTTCTAACCCACCTGTGATCAGAACACGCATCTATTAGCCAGGTCCATGAGTTGAGCCAGCGCTTTTGGCAACTTATGCAGGCGAAGTCAGTTGAGGGTGTGGCCAGTTGGTGTGCCGAAGCAGAAGGGGTGAGTGCCTACAGCGGTTTTGTGCGCGGTCTTCGCCAGGACTACCGGACCGTCGAGCAGGCTTTTGTTTCAGCGTAGAGTAATAGGCAGACAGAGGGGCAAGTAAACCGGTTAAAAATGCTCAAACGGCAAGGGTACGGTCGAGCCAGTTTTGACTTATTGCGTCGACGGGTATTATTTCAAAATTGTACTCATCACCGAAATTGAATCAGAACCACTTTGCCGAATACACACTTGTTGAGATTCTGCTTCACCTAACTGTTCTTTGCTTAGGGTGATGGCTGTGATAATAAAGTAGGTGGAAGCACCCTACTTGGTAATGTTAAGCCCATTATTTCCCCACTCATCAAGAAAAGCAACGTAAACGTATTCGTTCATTGGGCATTAAGTAATGCTAGCTAGTTATGGGTAGTTTTTACTTTCCTTCCAACATGCTGGTAAGCTTAACCTTCGTTCAGCAATAGACGAACCATTAATTTCTAACAGCCCTACCGTTCACTAGTCAGCGTTTTAATGGGATTTTAATTTTACTATATACTTGTTTAGAGGCTCATTGTGGCGTATCTGAGTAACTATTGAGTTCATTTTTTTGCGTTATCGATGTAACTAATTTTTAATGAGAAATTTATAGTAGAGTATTTATATCTTCTGAGGTAAAAAGTCGGTTACTTTAGTTAATAAAATTACCGAAATTATAAATATATATTTTATGTAATCGCGGGTTTTCAACTGATTACTAGTCAAATAGCACAAACCTCACAACCTCAAAAATATATCGTGCGCCCTTACTTAAGTATGTAATTATTTTTTACTTTTGAATGATTACAGTGAATTTGTAACCTATTTGGCTCGTTTTCCTTCTTTTAACTTCTCATTCCATACCATCCATGACAATCACTTTCCATCCCCAGCCAGCCGACAGATAGTTACGCATCGGCGCTCATACCCTTCAGCACTAAGCTTCTTTTCGGCTAGCTGTTGAGTCTCGCAGTGGCTTAATCGATACCCGCTTTTATAAATTCTTCCGAAGCTCCGTCAGGCCTCGGCGAAGACGATCATGTCTTTTTTTCCTACCCACAAAAAGGAATTCCCTTTTACTCTTCCATACAACGTCCAACTCGCTCCTCTATTCAACAATGTATACAACCTGTGATGATCACCCATCCGCGCCAATCGATGTTAAAATGCTCAAGCGAGCATCTGTGCTTAGTCTCGATGTAACGCTGGCAACGTACTGGCAAATTCAGGAATCGATCATCGCGGCTGCCCGGCGCGGTGAATCCCGAACAGCCTGCTTCGCTAATGTGCATATGACCGTCGAAGCCACCCACAATCCTGCCTTTGCCTACGCAGTTAATAAAGCTGATTGGGTTACCGCCGACGGGATGCCAATGACTTGGGCACTACGCCGGCATCAGGACATCCGGCAGGAACGCGTAGCCGGAATCGACATGCTACCCGATATCATCAAACGGGCCACTGAGGAGCGGCTTCCCGTTTTCTTTTATGGCTCAACTCCCGATGTCTTGACGGCAGTCACAGCAGTTTGCCGGGAACGGTACACTAACCTCCCCATTGCCGGTACGCTCTCTCCCTCCTTTAACCCACAGACGGAAGAAGATGATATCATGAACGCCCGGATCATCAACGAGTCTGGCGCACGCATCGTTTTTGTAGCCCTAGGCTGTCCCAAACAGGAATACTGGATGGCCCGGATGAGAGGTCGGGTACAGGCGGTTATGCTCGGTATTGGTGGGGCGTTACCCATCCTGGCTGGAATACAGAGTCGCTCCCCCCGTTGGATGCAGCGTATGGGTTTAGAATGGACCTACCGGCTGGCGATGGAGCCCCGCCGGCTATTTCGGCGGTATGCCGTCACCAATTCAATATTCGTAATGGAATTAGTCCGTCAGTCGTTCCGGCGTAACTGGCCTGATGAAGAAAAAGACGCGAAAAACATTATTGATTCGCTAACCGGAAGGCCAGACTAGCCCTCAAAAACTCTACCCCGGATAGTCAATGGCTGCGGGCGGCCCTTTATCCGGAATTTTTCAGGAAATGGGAACTGCTCCCGGGAACCACGCCCTAAGTACATTTAAATTCTTTACAATCTATGGATAAAACTACTCAACTCGCTCCCATAGTTTTATTTGCTTATAGACGGCCCGACGAATTTCAGCGAACGCTGGCCGCGCTACAAGCCAACCATTTGGCATCTGACAGCGAATTGTATGTCTATGTCGATGGCCCCCGGCATCCCTTCGATCTGCCAAAGGTCAATGAGGTTCGTCAGATCGTTGATGGCATTACCGGATTCAGAGCCGTATACTCCCACTATGCCGAGCGCAACTGGGGACTCGCCAACTCGATTATTAAAGGTGTATCGAATGTGGTGAAGCAACATGGCCGGGCCATCGTCCTGGAAGATGATCTGCTGACGAGCCGGAATTTTCTGGATTACATGAACCAGGCGCTGGATCACTACCAGGACCAGCCAGCTGTTTTCTCGCTGGCAGGCTACACGTTCCCTTTTAAACAACCAACCGATTATAAGGCCGACGGTTATCTGTATCCCCGCACCGGCTCATGGGGCTGGGCAACCTGGGCCGACCGTTGGCAAACAGCCGACTGGCATCTGGCCGACTACGATGTATTCCTGGCCGATAAGAAGCGTATTCACCAGTTTAATTTCTATGGCAGTGACCGGCTTCGGATGCTTCGTCGGTGGAAAGACGGGGAGGTCGACTCCTGGGCCATCCGCTGGTGTTATGCGCAGGCCAAGGTAAACGGACTAACCCTGTTTCCTACCCGTTCTAAAATCGAGAACATTGGGTTCTCGCTTAATTCGACTCACACCAACGGCTACAACCGCTTCAAAACACAG
>JAIVFU010000032.1 GCA_020829485.1 Nostoc sp. CHAB 5834
TCTAGGGTAATAGCTCTCACCTACATAGTCATTCAGTTGTCAAGGTTATGTACCTTGCGGCTAATCCTCCAGACCATTAAGGTCTTAGTTTCTAGCCAACGATTCGCACGTTAAGATTTATAGTAAATTGAATAACATAAAGAAAATGTACGGGTGAGGGGATAAAATGGAGCCATTACAGAAGCAAATCCTGACTTTAAGCGAAAAACTGGATGCCCTCTACCAAGTGATTGAGCAGCTTGATGGTAAAGTCACTCAAGCTTTCTCAGAGTGTTCTTTAGCCAATACACAAGCAAAGCATAATTATCAGGAAAATGGCGCGGCTGGAGGCTACCAGTTCAAAGGACGTAACAATTTAAATCCAGAAATGGAACACAAGGATGTCTTGATAGATGGCATTTATCTAGATATGCATCGTCAAGGTGGAGATAACATAACACCAGAAATTCAAATACAACGACTGACAGCGCAACTAACAGCAGCATACAATCGCATTGCTGCCTTGGAAGAACAATTACTCAGAGAGAGAATTCATTAAATTTTAATTGAGTTCTACTAATAAAAAAAATAGCTGGAGAGAGGGAAGTAAAACCTTTAACTTTAACTAATACTGGGGATTTAAGTTGCATAGCAACTAACTCTTCGGCAATTTTGTGGCTCTTTCTCTCCTACAAAATTCAGAGTACCGGACATCGGCGCTCTGAATTTTACGCTAAATCCCCTTACAAAACTTAATTAATTACGAATTAGGAATTACGAATTATTTTAATGTCTAGTGATGACTTTATAAGTTTATATTAAGTATAAGCAACTAATCCAGCTATCAAATTGATAAAAAACTTCAACACACTATTGCATATCTCTACGTAAGAGTGTGATATATCTACCTATAGACTTTTAGTGAGTGCCTCACTATGAAACTAAAAAAAAAGAACCCTAAGACTGGTGTTTTTCGGGTATTGTATGGTTCAAAAAACAAGATTTTCTTATTAATCTGCGTTTTTATCATTAGTGTTTTTGGCATCTTGTTATCAAATTGGTTGATGACAAGCCAGACAGCTTTTGCAAAAATTGACCTTTTGCAACCTGCACCGACTCAACCGCTAGGCTACTACGACTATTTTGGTAAACTGCTGAGTCCTCAAGAAGCATCACAACTAGTTGTAAATAAAGGACTCGACCCAAAAAATCCCATTTCCTATCAACGGGTAGGGGCAGTTAAAATTACTAAGGAATTAATAGCCCAAGGTGAAGATATATTCTTCAACAGGAAGATTGGCGACACATTTGGTTTACAAGGCGTATTTGGTTTTGCACAGGGCTTCAATAAGATATCGAATGAATTAGGTGTAGCGATCGCTAGTTTGCAAGGTCAGCCAACGACAAACCTAAAAATTACTCTCCAGAAGGATTTAACTATAGGTAGTCGAACTTTTCCCAGAGGGACTGTTATTCCTACAGGTTTAAAAATTTTAAAGGGACAGAGTGTTGCACTAGGAAATACAGCTAGCGGCGACCTTACCTGTGCGCTTTGTCATGCAACCCTTTCCAATGGTAAAGTCATTCCAGGAGTACCTAATGGGGAACTAGCCATCCCTTTGTTTATTGCCTTGGCACCAAATACAGCCGCAGGGTTTGCGCGGTTAAACTTTAACCCCTTAGACCCACAATACAAAGGCAATGGTAAAACTATTATTGACAGCAAAGGCAATAAGGTAGAACTAGCCGATCCTGAGAAGTTAGAAAAAGCCTTCGATGATGCAGTGCTAGATGTACCTTTCGGTCATTTCGAGAGTTCACCGGATGGTATTAGAAACACTACTCAAATCCCCAACATCTTCACCTTTAAGGATCATCCTTATTTAGCTGATGGACAGTTTGCCGTGGGTCCGTTTGCTGGATTAAGCGCTATCACCAACGCTGTTCACTCTTCAGAAATCAATCTGTTCGCAGCTGCTCAACTGAGTGCAAAAACCCTTGGTATCGATCCAGAAGTTTATATTGGTACATTACTGCAAAATGCTACCGTTCCCAGCCTACGTTTACCAGAAGGAGTTATAGTAAAACCCTCAGAATGGCTGCGGAAAATCGCACCGAATGCGATACAAGCAGAATTAGAAGACCAAATTCCTGCCCCTGGTACAGGAACTTATCCAAACCTACGACCCAGTTTGTTTACTTACAACGGTTTGGTTTTCAGCCCAAATACTCAAAAGCCCGGTGATATTGCTAGCGGCACTTTCTTGTTTGCTGACAATGCGATGTCTGCTTTCCAAAATAGCTTAGTACCACCTGCTAACCAGACTCCAGAAAACTGGCAAGCGTTGACCAGTAATTCTGTTAAGCGTGGCGCAAAAATATTTGAGAAAGCCAATTGTGCAACTTGCCATATTCCACCTTTCTTCACTGACAACATAATTCATCCACTTGATGAAATTCGTACTAACTCCGCTCGTGCCCAGTCTCGCTTGGGGCTGAATAAATTGTTAGTAGCACCCAAGTTATACACTTTTAATACTCCAGTTCCCATACCTGCTAATGCTGAAGTGCTGGATGTACCAACGCAGGGGATCTCCGATACTCCCACAACTCTACCCAAAGGTATATTGCCAAAAGGCGGTTATAAAACTAATTCCTTGCGTGGTCTTTATTTAAGCGCACCATATTTGCATGATGGTGGTGTAGCAGTACGGGCAGGAAGCTTGAAGGTTAACTCAGATGGTAATTTCACGGTTGTTAACAAGACTGGCTTAGGGCTTTCTGGCACTCTCAGCCAAGGTATACCTGCCGATCCTGCTAGCAGCTTGCGTGCCTTGATTGATCGCAAGCTTCGTGCTTTAGTTGTGAAAGCCAATAAAGTTAACCCTAGTTTAGTGCGTAGTAACCTTGATGGTACAGGTCATGACTTCTACGTAGATAAACAGGCTGGGTTTAATTCCAACCAGCAAGCAGACCTGATTAATTTCTTGCTGGCACTTGATGACAATCCTGGAAGCTTTTAATAAAGCTACGGCTGATAAGCTGTTCCACATTTAACTGGCATAATTGGGGCGGGCATCTTGCCCACCCCACAAGACTTTGATTAAATTTAGAGATGCAGATTAGATATGAAACAGCTTATCCTATATTAAGGTGCTTTTTCTAGGAAGCTATTGCTTGCTTTCGCTTCGTCCACCAGCCAAAACCAAAAGCCAGCCAAAACCAAAAGCAAGCAATGAGCCACTTACTGTGTAGGGTTCGGGAACAGGACGTGGTATAACACTAAAGCTGCCATAATCTACATCGCTTGAAAGCTCTGAATAACCTTGATTGAAACTACTGTAGAAGAGGTTAACGTTTCCATTTCCGTCTTCTCCGCTTCCAGAAACTAGGTAAGAAAAACCGTTCTGGGTTAACAGGGGCGCACTCGCATTTAAGAGATTATCATTCATTCCGTATGTATTTGGTGAGAGCAGCCCGATGATTGTCTCAGTAATTCCTTGGGCTTTCCTTGTACCACTGACTCCTATGATTGTGTAATTGTTGTTTATAGGATCTAGCTCGGTGGTGGTAAGGATGCCGTTAGCGGAAATCGGTGTACCATTTGCCTCATAACTGGGAAAAGAGTACTGAAAATCAAATAACTGTACAGCTTGTGCCGCAGAAGATGCACCGACACCAGTGATACCTATAACAGCACTAGCGGTAGCAATACCAAGCTTTTTGACTAATTTCATCAGATAATTCTCCTAAAAAATTAGAAAGTAAACAAAATTGCATATAGCCATCCTATTTGATTTGTTCTTCACCCAAGGCTCAGATCCCCGACTTCTTAAAGAAGTCGGGGATCTTTTTGTTTGTAACTCATTTCGGATTGCTATAGTTCAATGAAATGCTGTACTTAGCCGTTCAAGTTGGGCTTCAATGGCTGCCAAAAGCTGGTGTTGCTGCCAATTTTGGCTAAGGTGGGCGGCTATGCAAGCTGCTCCAGCGCCCATACCTTCTTTCACAAAGCCCTGCTCATAAGCTCTGAGTTGGGGATAACGAGAATCAGCAAAGCTCAGATGAGTTGCTAATAGGGGAGGGGTTCTTCCAGTCTGAGTTAAGCTGGCTTTTCCTAAGTTGAGGGCTAAGTCAACTGTAGCGCCAGTAGGATCTTCTGCTACCCATCGGGTTGTGCCTACAACTACTTCTTCTGGTTGCCATGACAAGGCGTAAGTTTGAGCGATCGCACTGATCAGCGCATAAACCGCCAGCATTTGCGTCCCACCAGCAAGCATTACACCACACCTCCGACTAGCAGCGATCGCCATCCCAGCTACCACCACTTGCATCGGATCACCCACAGCAGCGACGAGTTGCAAGGAGTTTACTGGGGAAGATGAGGAGGATGAGGGAGATGAGGGGGATGAGGACGAGTTTACTTCTCCTGCTCCCCCTGCTCCCCCTGCTCCCTCATCTCCCCCTGCTAAGAGTTCCCTGCTCCCCCTCATCTTCTCCAGCCCAGCTTGCACTAGTGCCCACTTTTGCGCGTGGTTACAAATAGGGTGGCTACTGTTAACTTTTCCGGCAGCATCTATACCCAAACCAGTTAAGATTGCCAGGGCAGTTGTAGTGCCTCCAACGACGCACTCACCGAGAATCACATACTTATGTTGGTTGTTGGCAGCAAGGCGTTCTCCCCAAAGTAGCCCTTGTTTAAACAAGTGGTGTACAGTTGTGATTTCCATCGCAGCACCACTACTTAAACACTTAGCAGGCGTGCCCCCCAAATCAATTACTGGCACAGCAGGAGGCTGGGGTAAACCAGCATTAAATAAATGAACTGGTATCTTTAGTGACTCAAAGACAGCGCGGGAAATCAGCACAGGTGAAGCCCCAGCCGCTAATGGTGGTAAGGGATATTGGGCTTTATGTTCTGGGCCATAGTATAAAAACTCGGCATCGGCACAAGCAGTATATTTCCGATCCTCTGGAGTGCGACCGGCTGCTGAAATCCCTGGAATTAAACCAGTTTCAGTAAATCCTAAAACACAGGCAAATACGGGTAGACAGCCACGATACCGTCGTAGCCATTCTTCTCCCTGTTCCTTTTGAGTATAAATGCGAATTTGGGAATTGGGCATTGGGTATTAGTTAGGACTTATCATTTAACCAAAGACAAATGACAAATGACTAATAACTATCCTTCATAATCCATGAGGACTTGTACCCAGCGTGGTGGACGGGGAATGGGGTTGCCCAGGCGATCAAAAAGCAACCATGCTGCCAGGTGTACCACAAAAAGGTAGATAAAGTTGTTGAGTAGAATTAAAGCGATCGCTCCCACTTGAATCAAAAACACACTGGGACTCGCCAACAAACTCAAGTTAAAAAATACCCATTCTATGAACTCAGTCACCTGGGTAATTACATAAATCCACAGGTCTTCACCCGACAACATAGACAACAACCACAGCCTAAAAAAGACCCCCAAAGTACCCAACAGCGTACCCAAGGTTATAGAAACAATCCAGGGAACACGACGACGATACCACGTCGCTCCTAAAAGCACGCCCATAAACCCGTAGGGCATGACAAACAGCAAGCTGCGGGCTGGCCCCATCAGTACCGTCAGTAGTAACCCGGAGGTGAGTGCTGCCATCCATGCCGCACGCCTGCCCCAACGCAGATAAACTAGAGCGATCGGCACTGGAAAAAATATCCGCAGAACTGGGCCCAAAGGAAAGTAAAAATTAATAAACCAAATCAAGCTAGCGGCACTGGCTAAAAACGCTGTTTCCACCATCCTCAAGGGCGCATCAGCCTTGAGTTGAGGAGGCATTAACTGCTGTTCTTTGTCTAACCAATGATTGTGGGGAGTTTGAGACTCTGAGGATGGATCTTCCTCTGGCTCATCTGGGATAGAATCTAAAATACTCATAATCTGACAAGTTTTTAACAGATCGCAAAAGTTCCCACCTTCTCTGCGTTCGCGCAGCGTGTCGCAGACAGACGCTAACGCGAACAATTTACTCATAAAGTGAGGATTGTCAGGGGGTGATAATAATTGCATTGAATATTGATTTTTTAGTCAGCAAAAAATCAATATTCGATGTATAATAGCGTTCGCGCAGCCTCTCCAAGAGTTGCGCTAGCGAGTCATTGAGCGTCGTAATCACCAATTTTTCGACTATTATAGTTACTGTCTTGACCATCAATGCCATAAGCGAAAACCATTAGCTTTTAGGTATATATTATATCGCCCTTGGCGTCTCCCCTTGGGAGAAGAAAAAGATTTGGGTCTTGGGAACCAGGATTTCTGACAAGAGGAGGGAATGTCAGCCCAATAGAACTATGGAGTCCTAGAGGCTATTCCCGATGATTGGGAAGCCTCATCCGTCTATAGGTTGAGGTAGTTTACACGATCATTCTTTCCAAGGCTGACAAATCGGGAATGCAAATAGTGTCTTGATCCCGTTTAATCAAGCCTTTTTTTTCTAGCCTTGTCAACACTCTTGTTACAGTTTCCCGCGCCAGCCCGCTCAAACTACTCAATTCTCGATGAGGTAAATTCGGGATTTCGGTTCCTGTCTGCCCTTTTTTTCCCTGTCCTTCTGCCAAAAATACCAACGTATCTGCCACCCGTGACTGGCTATCAGATTCCCGCAACCGCAATCGGCGATTTACTTGCCGCAAACGTCTTGCCATTAGTTGCGCCAATCGAACTCCCGCTAAGGGTTCTATCTGAAGTAACTTGACAAAATCCTGAGCAGGCATACTACCAATTACCGTTGGGGCCAGGGTAATCACATCTGTAGATCGAGGCACTTCATCTAGCGCCGCCATTTCACCAAACAATTCCCCTTTGCCAAGAATATTCAGCGTTACCTCTTTTCCCTCCAGATTGTAGGTGCGAATTTTTACCCATCCGTCCAGAATAAAATACACAGAACCGCCCCAGTCATTCTCGAGCAGAATTACCTGATTGGCTGGGTGAGTGCGGGTAACAAGATGGATGAGGGCTGATTCTACAGCAGTTTCTGGCAACCCTTGAAAAAAGGGAGCCGACGACGTGATCATCCAGGAATTAGCCTGTGCTTGCAAGCTATATCGGTCTTCCATTACGACATCTTTATTCAAGCGGCTATATACACACAACAAACAAGAGCGCCATCTTCAGCCTAAGCTATCATTGCACAGCTCCCTTTCAAAAAGAAAACTAAACTATGCTACATAAGAAAGCGACAAGAACGTTTTTCTAAATAATCTTTACCTATAAGTTTAAACGGGGTAAAAGTTTTGCAAAAAGTAGTTTATAGCCGGCGATCGTATTGCTTAGGGGCTAGCTGCACTGCAAACTTGATTAGTTCAGAATATAGGCAAACAACATCAATGATACTAAAGGGAGTAAATTATTGCTCAGGTATTTTAGCGATTTTCAAAAATAGGCAATTAATGATCTGTAAAACTAAGCTTCTCACACAAACGCTGACTGAAGATTGCCACGACTCACAGTAATCCATAACATAATGACAGTCACAAGTCCAAGCAGGGGCTTTTGCCACTCAAAACTTTTCCTATGGGCGACGCTTGCTTCCCCATAGGGATACGGTGATTGTAAAGTAATTGTCAGATTAGTTGACATACATCTCTAGGTAAGGTAACAAAAGTGACTTCCAGTGCAGACGAAATTCAAAAGCTGATCGCAGACATTGACAACTTACTTGCCAATGGTGGCAAGCGCTTGTCTAGATTTCTATCTGGTCAGGCGCAAGAGCCTAAAGAAGTTTTAGAACGAATTCGCAACTTCTTGGTGAGGCTAGAAGAAAAAGAAGCATTAGAGAACGGCATCCCAAATCAGTCTTCTGAAGAACCGCGTTCGCCTTTGGCGTTGGCTTTGCCATCGCCTTTATTAACAAAATTTATTGATCAAGGTAATAACCAGTATCCACTACCCCGACCCGAATCCAATCAGGAACAGAGTACTGTTGGGGCAGGACAATTAAAAAGTGAATTTTCGAGCTTGATCCAGCCATTGCGATCGGAATTAGAATTGCTCTTGCAAGAGCGAGCCGCTCTCATCCATGAAATTAGGCAGCTAGAACAGAGGCGATTGCAAAATTACTCCTTAGCGCAGCAGTTGACAAACCAGGAGCAAATGATTACCGAGTTTTTACAGGTACTCATGAGTCGTCTTGTACCAACTTTAACGCCACTGCTAGCACAGAGGCGGGAAAATTCCGCCAGTTCTTCAGGAGTAAATAGTGCAAACTCAGAACTAGGAATCTCTGCAACTCAACCGTTATTAGAATCCCCAGACCCTACAGAGCGTTTAACTCACCTGTCGAGGGAATTAGATCAACGTTTATTATCACTAGATGGGACTGTAAATGTAGTATTTGAAGCACTACAACGCAACATTAATACTTATCACGAGTCCCTGTCGCAAGCATTGGCAAGAATGCATAGCCAGGGGATGCAAGGCGAACAGTTGATGGCCAGCTTTCTTAACAATTTGACCCAGCATTTGCAGGAGCGATCGCCTAGTTCCCAGCTATCTTTCCTTGAGGTCGAATCTGATACATCACCATCATTGCCTGACCCAGCCGAGATTACTGCTGGAATTGCAACTCAACCCTTGGAGCTTATACAGCCAGAAACATCTTCACTCACAATTGATCCCAAGCAACAGGATACTACGATCGCAGAAGATTTAGATACAGTGCTGTTGCAGCTTGGTATAGACTCGTCTCAATCTTCCCAGCAGACCGAATTACCACAAGATATTTCTGCTTCAATTGGTGATGAAGTAGACCAACTTTACGCCAGCCTGTTTGGTACTGGTGATGTTAATAATCCAAGTCTTGAGGTTTCCACAGCCTCAGAATCAACGTCGAACATCGCTGAGAGCCGATCTGTGCCTCCAACTGGGGATTCTGAAGCTGTAAGAGCAGATACGGATCTGTTCGATCTGAGCAACGTTAACCTACAAACAACCCAACAGACTCTAGTAGAAACTACAGATTCATCAGATTCACAGGAAGAACTATTTTTTGAAGATACAGACCTAGAGCTTGTTAATTTCTCTACACCACAAGCAGTTTCCGCAACAGACAGCTTGCCGCTCGGTAATCAGCCAGCTAGCGCTGATACAATTAATACTCTAACTGAGCTATTGCCTGATACAGGTAATGATCAGGAACTGCTGGAAATATCATTTTCTGAGGATAATGGGACAACTACAGTACCAGTTACTCCAGAAGTACCGGAAATTGCCGAAATTGCATCCTCTGCGAATAATGGCACAACTACAGCACCAGTTACTCCAGAAGTAGTGGAAATTGCGGAAATTGCGATTGCCAAACCGGAAGTATTAATTAACGATGATCAACCAGAACCGTTTTCAGATGACTACATTGCTGCTTCGCCACAAGAAAACTTGCTTTCTGTTGAGTCAAACCAGGCTCCAGCCGTACCTGATATTTCTTTAGATGAAGAACAGTTGCAGCAATTAGATCGGGATTTGGCTAATTTTGATCGGCAGCTAAATTCTAAGTTGCAGCCAGCTACCAACTTGGATATTTTCTCAGAACTAGTTGATGAAAATCAAGACATAATTACCATAACTTCGCCTGAGCCGCCAACAGAAAATACTTCAACTACTGCTTTCTCCAGTTTGGCAGTTACCCAGGTAGAAACTGATCCTGTTAAAGAAAGTTCTTTACCTCCAATTTCCAACTCCATCAACAATCCAGAAGTTTCGCTCAATGTTCTAGAATCAGTCTGGTATTTAGGAATTGATTTAGGTACAACAGGAATTTCTGCGGCATTATTAAATCGCTCTACTTTTGTTGTACATCCTATCTACTGGTCAGCAGAAAATCTGCCGGGAACAACTTCCTTCCAGCAATCATTTCGTTTACCAACAGAGGTTTATCTGCCTACAGCTTCAGTACCCCACGGAGAAAACGAAAGTATAGAAGTACATGAGCGGACTACACCTGCGGCTGTTGCCCAAGATAAAGTACCCGATCGCTCGGCCAACACTCCTGCAACACAGACAACAACAGATCCGACGACAAACAATCTCTACTCGGCGCAGTTGAAGCCTTATTTACAAGTAGCCATTCCCTACAAAAGTGAACGGCAGAAATGGGAACCCGTTTTGCAATTAAATGAATTTTCGGCAGGTCCTTTGATTTGGGTTGTGCGATCGCTCTCTAAGCTACTATTAACCCTGAAATCTGAAAAAACTAGTACCACCCCTAGTTTAATGGCTGCTGCTATGGGGATCAGCGAACAAGATTTTCCCAAAATTATCAATAATATTGCTGGTGTAATTTGCACCTGTCCATCAAGTTGGTCAGAACAATACCGCTTTAACGTGCGGTCAGCTTTACTTACCAGTAAACTTATCCAACATCCGCAACAAGTCTTTTTTGTCGAAGAAGCGATCGCTAGTTTGCTCCCAGAACTCGATGCTGCTAACGGTGAACAAGTAAAATTAAGCGATGCTCAAGGTTCTCATCCGCTAAAAACCAGCGAACATCCCATTGTTGGCAACACCCTTGTAATTAACATTGGCACAACTGCCACAGAAATGTTGCTGGTCAATCTCCCAGAAACATTGCAGCAATTGACATACAATGATTTCATGCTCCACAGTTTTGCTTATGCTGGCAAGGGAATTGAACAAGATATAATCTGCCAGCTGCTATTGCCACCGAAATCTCGGCAATCACGAAAAGAAACACAAAGCGAGCGCAAAACTACCACCAATAATCCTTGGCAATGGCAACCGTCAATTCCCGGTTTAGACCAAATGCGTTGGCAGAGTTTAGGATTGGAAGAATTAGAACTACCCAGAGTTGGAGAGCCAGATATCACCACTCGGATTCGCCTCCAGCAGCGTCTAGAAAGTTCCCTGCTGGGACAGGCGGTATTAGATGCCGCACTAGCTCTAAAGCTGATTTTGCAACACCAAGACTCTTTTACCTTAGAATTAGCCGATCAGCAGTGGATTTTGCAGCGACGAGATTTAGAAAGCCAAGTATTTATCCCCTTTGTGCGCCGCCTGAACCGAGAACTCAACAAGTTGTTGGTAGCTCGTGGCATCCCCACAGAATCCATTAATCAAGCTATCCTGACTGGTGGAGTGGCTTGTGTCGGGACGGTGAATCGTTGGCTAAGGCAAAAACTCCCCAGCGCTAAGATTATTCAAGATTTATATCTCGGCGAAAACGGCGCTCCTCATTGCAGTCGCGTTGCTTATGGTTTGGCGATTCTGCCTCTGCATCCTCAGATATTAGATATACCAAGGCAACAATACACTGATTATTTCCTGTTTACAGAATTGCTGCGGCTGCTACCAGACCGATCCTTATCTTTCGGTGAAGTTATCCAGCTATTTGAGGGTCGTGGAATTAATACTCGCACTTGTCAGCAACGCCTGCTGGCTTTTTTGGAAGGTGAACTGCCTTCGGGCTTGATACCTTCAGTTACAGATTCGGCTTGGCTGACTCAGAGTTCGCAAGAAAATCCTGACTATCAGGCGATCGCTACAGCACCACTATTTGAAAAACAAGGCAGTCTCACATATCGTCCCAATTCCCAACAACTGTTGTCTTTGCGTCGCTATCTAGATGCAATCAAGGCGAGTAATCAGCAATCACTGGAGGAACCATACTTAGTGAATTTTGCTTTAGAGGTTAATCATTGAGATTTAGTAAGCTGTTACGCATTTAAGTACATTTACCTGATGACTGTTGACTGTTGACGGTTGACTGATGACCGTCAACCAATTGTAGATTGCCGATTGTAGATTTGAGATTGACTACACCCACTCTTAGATGCAGCTTGAGGATTTAAGATTGACGATAGCGTAGCGGTAGCGACGCAGGAGCGTCTTTTAGATTTATTCCGCCCACACTCTTGCAGTGGCTCTGTACCAAAAACAATCAATCTCCAATCTCCAATCTTCTCGGTCAACCGTCAACCGTCAACTGTCAACGATTATAAAGAATGTTTATATAATTTAGACGCATATCAGCTTACATCACGAATGTGTCTTTCTGAGTAGCGAAGATCCTGATGGGCTTTCTGCCCTCAACACTGTAATATTTTGGATGTGTATCCATAAAGCTATCTCTTTTATCCAATGGTATAAAATACTGTAATTTTACAATTTTCCACCTTAATTAAAAGATTCTGTAAACTTTAGGTTTTCGGTTTTTATATTGCTTAATTTTTGTGTATATTAGCACTCAGTAGTATTGACAAAATCAATAAAAATTCTCTAAAAATTCTGTTCATGTCTACACTACTGATTCAAAAAGTCCTGTTGTAGATAAGCTAGTCCTTGTGAACCATCTTTATCTTTATTCAGTTAATTGCTCGCAACAGCCTTTCCACCCGTCAACCTTAAGCGTGAGAAAACGATTAATTGACATTGTTGGAGCCATTGTGGGGCTGATAATTACATTTCTCGTAGCAATTCCCGTAGCAATTGTTACCTTTATAGATGCTCCAAGCCCAATATTTTATTCTCAAATTCGCTGTGGTTTAAACGGAAAAACTTTCCGCATCTGGAAATTTCGTTCAATGATCGTCGATGCCGATAAACTCAAGCATTTGGTTGAAAACCAAGCCAAAGGTCACATCTTTAAATCTTTTGACGATCCTCGCATTACTCCTGTGGGTAAATTTTTGCGGCGTACTAGTTTAGACGAATTTCCCCAATTTTGGAATGTTTTGGTAGGCGACATGAGTTTAGTTGGTACTCGTCCACCCACTCCTGATGAAGTCAGCAATTACGATCCACACCACTGGGATAGATTGCGAGTCAAACCAGGTATTACTGGAGAATGGCAGGCTAATGGGCGTTCCAGCATTACAGACTTTGAAACCATTGTCAAGATGGATCTAGATTATCAACGTAAGTGGTCTGTAAGTTATGACCTGCGTCTGATTATTAAAACTATTGGGGTAGTCTTGAAAAAGACTGGGGCTTATTGAATTTGTCATTTGTTATTAATTCTTGTCCCTCATCTACCACTTTCTTGTTCTGAATTTTTCTTCAACCCTTGATCCCGCTACCAGTTTCTGTGGGTACAATGTAACGTTGTAAAAATAAAAATAGTAATAATACTGGGGCGATCGCAATTACTGAACCAGCAGCTACCAACCGCCAGTCAAGGGAAAATGTACCTGCTAGCTTTGCGACTCCTAACGGAAGAGTGTATAAATTTTCGTCTTGGATGACAATTAAAGGCCACAAAAAGTCACTCCAAGCACCAATGAATACAAAAATAGCTAAAGTTACCAATGCTGGGCGAATTGCTGGTAACATAATATGCCACCACAAACCTAACTCCGAACTTCCATCCATCCGAGCCGCTTCTTCTATCTCTTTAGGGACACTCATGAAAGCTTGGCGCAACAGAAAAATGCCAAAGGCAGAAGCTAAACTTGGAAAAATCATTCCTAAATAACTATTTCTCAAACCCAACTGGACTGTCAAAATATAAAGGGGAATCATCACGATTTGGAAGGGAATCATAATCGTAGAGACGATCGCTACAAAAATCCAGTCTCGCCCGACAAATGATAATCTTGCCAACGGATAGGCAGCTAAAGCGCAAAACAGCAGATTTAAGCCCACAGTTAGCACTGACACCAAAGTACTGTTATACAGGTATTGTCCAAAAGGTAAAGAGTTCCACACACTAAAGAAGTTATTTAGTGTAGGTGAGGCAGGCAATAACTGTGGCGGCGACTGTAAGATATTTTCCGTGGGTGATTTTAAGGCTGTGCTAATTAGCCATAGTAAAGGAAAGAGCATCACCAGTGCGATCGCTCCCAATAGCGCATACATTAGCAGAATTTGCGATCGTGGTTTTTTCCAGTTCAGCATTTGATTAACAACTTTCCCAGTTCTCTAAATATTTATTACAACTTTCTTTATAACGCTACAACTTGCTTTCAATATTTTGCACTTGCTCAAATATTTGGTGGATGCTCACCCATTTTCACCCACATTTTCCGCACACGAGTTAATTGCAAACGATTCATTTTTAAAGTATAAATTGTTGCTCTACCAATGGTTGCAGGAATGTAAGCACTCATGCTGCTTGCTGTTTATTTTGAAAAATATTTAATGTATATCTAGCTCTAGTTTTAATAATATTTAATTGGTCAACTTGTGCCAACAATCTGTCTAAAGTTTCAGCTTCTTCATTTGATAAATTAGTTTCAGAATTTTTAATTAACAACTCTTGTAATTCTATCTGAGTTTTAGGAAATAAAGAACTTTCTGCTAAAGCTTGCAACTCATCCAGACTTAAACCAATCAATAATTCAGAATCTATAGATAAGTTAGTTAGCTGCTGGTAAGTTTCTAAGTCTAACAATACCCCAATCTCTCCCTGTGCGTTAGTGACATACTGAACTGAGTCAGACATGGCTTTACTTAAGAATTTGATTAATTTTATCGTAACCTATCATCAAAAATATTGTTAAAGCAATTCAATAGCAGAATACAGTTATGTTAAGCATTGATTGTAAATTAAAGGGTTTAATACCCCACCATAAACTTAGCTCTGAGAAGGAGTGGCTCCGACTTGGCTCGTTTCTAGTAGGGGTTTAAATCCCCGTCTAAAAATGCCTTTAATGTTGGTAGTTTTAAGCTAATTCACAGTAGTTAATCTTCAACCGCTACATAAGGTTGTGGTTCCTGCAATCGTTGAGCAATTTGTTCTCGTCGATACTTTGCAAGTTCGCTGTAAAGCCTCTTTCGAGAGAGATTCACACTGCCAACAGGCTCATGCTCTAGCAGTGTATGCCAAGGGGAAAACAATATACCCTCATCTAAACGTTTGCGTTCTTCAAAGTCAAATTTCTGACTAGGAATGTGGACAGTTGCAACTTTAATAAACGGGGAATCTGCTTCTTGCCATTCTTTAACGTGGTCTTCAATCGGCGTTTTTTCATCATCTACATAAAACTGAATTAAAAAGTCAAAAGACGCTTCTCTCCCTTCTTCAGTCAAATATTTGACGAGTGTTTCTCGGAGGTAATTTTCTGATTCTGGAAGTGTTTCTGGTGGTTGTTCCGGCTGTTGAGATTTGACAGAAAATTTTACAATACGATTACCAAACTTAAACGGAGCCATGCTCCAATATTGAATCAAAAGCGGATTTCCTACCTTGTGGCTGACAATTTTTTGCAAGATAGCAAAGGCGTAACCAAGTTCCTCCAGGCGCTCTGGGGTAAGTTCTCCACTACCTGCTTTGGAGATATCAGCATAATCACGAACGTCTTTGGTAAAGAAAGTAGGATAATTGTTGAGTATAAAATCTTGAGTTTTTTCTTCATCATCCAGCACTTTTTGCCCGTCCACATTCATCACCTTGATGGCGATACCGCGAACATCAGGCTGGCTATCGGAGTGAAATTTACCACGTTTTTCAGGCGCACCACCACTAGAGAAACGAATCCATACAGGATAGGTTTGAGGCGTTTTGAACAAACCTACTCTCAGATCTTCAGAAAGATTGGGTTCAATGATAAACTCTCCCGAAAGGAGTCCATGACTTTTGCTGTGAATTTGGCGGAGGTCTGGGCCGGTTTTTTGTTGAGCTTGGAGACTACCTGCTATAATGTCGTCGATGATTGCTTCTTGCTCAGTGGTAGATGACGTTGGGTTAGTCATAAAACATTTGATAATGTGTCTTCATTATCCTTAATCCTTCAGCCTTTCTGAGTCAATCCGGTTTCCGTAGAAACAGCTTGTAGTGGTTTATCCCAAGGTTCAATAAGTATTTCAGACAAATAGGCAAACTCAAAGACGATTCCGATAGTCGGCTTTGTCTGCCACTGTGGTAAACTGAGCAAGCGATCGTAATATCCACCGCCATAGCCCAGGCGATATCCTTGATAGTCACAAGCGACACTGGGGACAAGAATCAAATCCACTTCAACCGGATTTAAGATGGGAGCGTCGGGATGTGGTTCATTAATGCCATAAGCGCCGCTTTGGATAGAATCACTCGGTGTCCAAATATGCCAAGATAGGGATTTTTTATCAATGCAGCGAGGAAATCCCCAACGGTATTTGGTGTTTGCAAATAGTGGACTGAGATCGGGTTCTTGGCGAAAGCTGAAATAAGCGAGTATTGTTTTTGCTTGGGTAAACAAAGTAGAGTTTTGTAAATGAGAGCATAAGCGATCGCTTTTTTCTCTCCACTCTCCAACGGGCATTGATTGACGGGTTTTGAGTAGAGTGCGCCGTAGTTCTACTTTATTTAGTTGATAATTAACTTTGTCCATGAAAATTTATAGCGTCAAACAAATAAGCTGGGCATCGCCCAGCTTATATCAGCCTACACTCACCAGTACATTGTTATCAAAAACTTGGGTCTAAAACCCCGTAGTTCTACGACGGCTTTTGGTAAAATAGGGCTAGTGGAAGGGTAATCAACCACTTAAAAAACCCAATTGCTGCCTAATACGCAGACGCTGTACCTTCTCCCAAGGGGAGACGCTAACGCGAAGACAATTGAATCTTGTGGGTTCTACAAGTTGTTCTAGTAGTGCTTTTGCACAGCCTAAAAGTAGATAAAAGATTCACAGGCACTAGACGATCGGCATTAAACAAAAAACAAATTTTGCAGCAATGCAACTACGGTAGGGCATACCGAAAGTTAAAGCTTGAGGAGAGAACCACCTCTGGGTTAGGTAACGCAAGGAACCTAATTTAAGTGGACTCGTTGAATCAAGAATCCTCACGCCTTTAGGCTGAGGAGTGTCAAACAGCGTGTTGACGATACCATTCAATGGTATTCTTTAACCCTTGCTCAAAGCCCACCTGAGCCGTGAAATTAAAGGCAAGATTTGCCCGTTCAGTATCTAAACAACGGCGGGGTTGACCATTAGGCTTGTCAGTTTGCCAAACAATTTCACCCTTAAACTCCATCAATTCGCAGATTAGAGTTACTAAATCAAGGATGGAGATTTCATAACCTGTTCCCAAGTTAACTGGTTCCGATTCGTTATAGAATTGAGTTCCCATAACAATCCC
Source organism: Nostoc sp. CHAB 5834 (assembly GCA_020829485.1). The sequence goes on from JAIVFU010000032.1 coordinate 17,039, forward strand.
CCGCGCTGCATCTTCTGAATACAAAAACTCACGGGTGGGACTACCATCACCCCAAACTGGAAGTTGCTTTTCTGCCTTAATTTGGGCTTCGTGAACTTTGCGAACTAATGCTGGAATAACGTGAGAACTTCCTGTGTCAAAGTTATCTTCTGGGCCATATAAATTTACTGGCAGGAGATAAATCCCATTAAAACCGTACTGCTGGCGGTAAGATTGCAATTGGACTAAAAGGGCTTTTTTTGCAATACCGTAGGGGGCGTTGGTTTCCTCTGGGTAGCCATTCCAAAGATCATCTTCTTTGAATGGCACCGGGGTAAATTTAGGATAGGCGCAGATTGTGCCAACACAAACGAATTTTTCTACTCCAGCTTGATAGGCAGCGTGAATTAGCTGCGTTCCCATGATCAAATTATCGTAGAACAACTCTGCGGGTTTTTCACGGTTTAGACCGATACCCCCAACATGAGCTGCTAGGTGGATAATTACGTCTTGCTGGTCAACTGCGCGTTGGCAATTTTCCCAAACACGCAAATCACAATCACGCGATCGCGTTACTGTAATCTTCTCACGATCAGCCCCTGCTTTACACAGTTGATCTATCACCTGACGACCTAGAAACCCCGACCCACCAGTGACAAGAATGCGTTTATTTTTTAATTCTAAGGCGGTCATATTTTTATCCTCAGTGGTGCGAATCAGAAGTGCAAAACACCCAGTTGTTGACGAATAGTGGCAATATCTAATGGAAATTGCGAACCATTTCCATTGGGTGAAGTGTGACCCAATGCTTGTAAATCTGCTTCCACCATTAAGAAAACTAGTTCTTCAAAGGTTACTGATGGTGCCCAGCCCAACTTCTCTCGTGCTTTGGTAGCATCGCCAATCAACAACTCTACCTCAGATGGACGGAGGTAACGCTCATCAAACTCTACATAATCTTGCCAATTGAGATTTACATAACTAAATGCTAGTTCTAAAAACTCGCGTACCGAGTGGGTTTCACCAGTAGCAATTACGTAATCGTCTGGCTGGTCTTTCTGCAACATTAACCACATTGCTTTGACGTAATCCTTCGCATAGCCCCAATCTCGCTTTGCGTCTAGATTACCCATGTAAATTTTTTTCTGCTTACCAGCAACGATACCAGCCACTGCTCTAGTAATTTTGCGGGTTACAAAGGTTTCACCCCGTCGTGGTGACTCGTGGTTAAAAAGTATGCCATTACAAGCAAACAAATCATAAGACTCACGATAATTTATAGTTTGCCAGTGGGCGTAAACTTTCGCACAGGCATAAGGGCTGCGGGGATAAAAGGGCGTTGTCTCAGTTTGAGGTATTGCTTGTACTAAACCGTACATTTCTGAAGAACCCGCCTGGTAAAACCGCACCTGAATTCCGGTACGGTGTTGATAGTCCCGAATTGCTTCCAACAGACGCAACGTTCCCATTCCGACAGCATCCACCGTGTATTCTGGTGAATCAAAGCTTACTCTGACATGGGATTGAGCGCCCAGGTTGTAAATCTCTACTGGCTGGACTTCTTCTAAAATGCGTCGCAGCGTCGTACCATCTGTCAAGTCACCATAGTGAAGAAACAACCGCACTCCCTCTTTGTGGGGGTCTTCGTAAATGTGATCGATGCGGTCTGTGTTAAAGGTAGAAGTCCGGCGAATAATGCCATGAACCTCATAACCTTGTTCCAACAGAAACTCACTTAGATATGAACCATCTTGACCAGTAATACCAGTAATCAACGCTCGCTTTAGTTGCGTCATACTCAATTATCCCTTATTGTCTTTGATTAAAAAGTTACAGCCAATCTGATACAACCTAGCAGCTAATTGCTCAATTGCCTAATGGGAAACCTACGAGTTCTTGTTGTTAAGACACTTTCACTGTCAATAGATATACTTAATAAAAAGTAATTTAACACGTCAGTTTTCTTAGATATATCAAGATTGTTTAATTATGTATATTTCTTTTATTAAATAGATAAAGATTCTTTTTGTGTACATTATTTTTTTGTCAAAACTTCATATATCTCTGGTTTGGTGAAGACTGATTGAAGAAGAATTCAGGAGCGGAGCCGGAGATGCTCTGCCTCCGGTCAGCAATCTTGATGTACAAGACGCGCAAGGGATGCGAATTCGCTCTAAGCGAACGCGAATGCGTCTCTAAGAGTTGCTATGCCGTTGGTGTACCCCGACTCTTAAGCAAGCTAAATGTATATAGGAATCGTATTTGATTTTTGAAATTATCTGCGTGGTGCGCCTTCGCGTTCGCGTCTCTGAAAGAGAAGCGTCTCGCAGAGAAGCGCAGGGCAAGCGCGATAGGCGGGGAGTAGGGAATAAGGAATTAGGCTTTTCGAGTTTTACCGAGCTTTTTCAGAAATCAAATATTAGTCCTATAGGACTTACGCACTGACAAGAAATACCAAATATGAATCAAGGTTAAAAACTATATCTTTCGTAAGGGCACAGCAATGTTCCCTACAGCATGGTCTATTTACGTAGTTTACCGCCGTAGGCATCGCAGGATCATTAAGAAAAGCCTGAAAACTTCCTATTTTAGGTAATTCACATCACGATGCAAAATTAAACTTTTGGCAAAAATCAGAATAAGAGCAAAGATGAACAATCCTTTAGTCTTAGGGAAATAATTGGTATTTAGGGGCATTAACTGCCCCACAGAATTGACCCTAAGTAGTTCTCAGTATGCCCCGTTATTTTTGGGCAGAATGACCACATCAACAGTTTTCAAGATGATCCATAAATCAAGCCAGAGATTCCTAAACCTAGCATAATGCAGGTCTATTTGGACTCGCCGAGGGTAGGGAATATCATTACGCCCAGACACCTGCCACAAACCTGTAATTCCTGGACGGATCGTTAAAATCTCATCAATGTAAGAACCGTATTTTGGCAGTTCTTCTGCTACTAAGGGTCGGGGGCCAACCACACTCATGTCCCCTTTTAAAACGTTCCAGAACTGGGGAAATTCGTCTAAGCTAGTAATTCGCAAAAATCGACCAATTTTGGTAATCCGGGGGTCTTGTTTCAGCTTAAAACTGCTTTCAAATTCTTGTCGCAATTCGGGCGATGTTTCCATCATTTGCATGAGGATTTCGTCAGCATTGCTTACCATTGTTCGGAATTTAATACAATTAAACGTTTTGTAATTTTTCCCTACCCGTTCCTGGACATAAAAAATTGGGCCTTCTGAGCTGAAAGCAATCAGCAAGGCCAAAATTAAGTAGACGGGCAAGAACAAAATTAACACCGACAGCGAAAACACTATATCGAACAGTCGTTTGGCAAACTCTCCGTTTAAACCCTGAAAAGATAAACCTTTGGGTTTAACTTTTGGTATCTTCGTTTTTTGACCGCGTTTTAAGAAACGCGTAGACGTTCTGGTGTCTTCCCTTACGCCTCGCTTGCCGGAGAGGAGTGAGCTCTGGGCAGTCATCATACTCCTTAATAATCCACACCACACATAGTCCCAATATTAAAGCCAAAATGAGGTGCTTCTGGGGAAAATTGCCAAAAGCCTAAAAAATAAGACGTTATTCAAGACCATCATTGCAAAAATGGTCTTTTTTCGTTGCATTTGTTTACAAAATCTAAATAACGATCTGCAAAAATTTGCGGTGAGAACTGCGCGGCGTGCGATCGCATATACTCGGAACTGAACGAACCCTCATACACTTCAAACTTTTCTACTGCCTCCACCAAAGCCGCTTCTGTTTGCGTCCTGAAGAATATACCTGTCCCTGTATCCGCACCAGAGCGAATATCTCGCACTGTTTCTAAAGCACCTCCTGCACCGTAGGCAATCACTGGCGTGCCACAGGCTTGTGCTTCCACTAGGGCAATACCAAAATCTTCACAAGCTGCATATACAAACGCCTTTGCCCTAGACATATATTTTTTTACCACATTATCGGGTTGCCATCCCAGTATTTGGATATTAGAGTTTGCCATCTCACGAATCTTATTCACTTCATCTCCTGTACCAATGACTACTAATGGTCGTTTTAGTTGATTAAAAGCCTTAACAATCAACGATATTTGTTTGTAACTCACTAACCGGGAAACTGTCAGGTAAAAATCCTCTTTTTCAGACAGAAATGGAAATTGAGCAATATTCACTGGTGGGTAAATGACTGTTGCTTCTCGTCGATAGCAACGCCAAATCCGCCGAGCTGTATGCTGCGAGTTGGCAATGAAATAATCAACGCGATTGGCACTCAATACATCCCACTGGCGCAAACGATGTAATAAATATCGCGTCGCCCACCCAGCGACACCACTACCCATTTTGCTGTGGCGCAGATAATCAAAAGTCAAGTCCCAGGCATAGCGCATAGGGCTGTGACAGTAGCAAATATGCATCTGTTCGGGAGTGGTAAGAATCCCTTTGGCAACAGCGTGGGATGAAGACAGAATTACATCATAATGCCGCAAATCAAGTTGTTCAATTGCTAAAGGCCACAAAGGCAAGTATTTTTGTATACCGTTACGGGCAGATGGAAAGTTTTGGAGAAACGTCTTGCCAATTTGACGCTTGTATAAATAACTTTCAGGATTACTGGATTCAAAATCGATGAGGGCATACAAATCAGCATCAATGTGATTCAAAATTTCTCGGACAACGAGTTCTGAACCACCGGTGGCTTTGGGTGTCAGCCACTCATGAACCAGAGCATATTTCAAGGGCACAGCTAAACAATTCACGCATTCAAAATTCACGCATTCAAAATTGAAGATAGCTTTCTTAGAGGATGTTTGGAAAGTCCTATTGTCGGTATAAAGTCACAGCGAAATACTTTTCAAACAACCTCTTAGACTCCGACTGAAAATTTTTCCTCTTGTGATTAATAATTAATGGGAAGTGCCCTAGATTAGCAAATGGGACGCAATCTTTCGCTCAGAGGTTCCAGATGGATGCTGCAACCTGATAATCTCAGATTGGGAATTGGGCATGGGGCATTGGGCATTTCCTTCTGTCCCTAGTTCCTAATCCCCAATATCCACCCCCTTGATGAAAAATCATATAGAAAAGGCGAATTTATGCGAATTCTGATTATGGGCGGTACTCGGTTCATTGGTGTCTATTTGACTCAACTACTAGTGGAACAAGGACATGAGGTGGTGCTGTTCAATCGGGGAAATCGGCCAGCACCTTCTTTAGAGGGAGTAGGACAAATTATAGGCGATCGCACTGATGCTACTCAATTAAAGGCAAAGTTATCACAAGAAAACTTTGATGTCATTTTTGACAATAATGGACGGGAACTTACTGATACTCAACCACTAGCAGAGATTTTTCAAGATCGAGTGCAACATTTTGTCTATATGAGTTCTGCGGGGGTATATCTCAAATCTGACCAATTGCCCCATGTAGAAGGCGATTCAGTAGATCCTAAAAGTCGCCATAAGGGTAAACATGAAACAGAAGCTTATCTGACTCAATTGGGATTACCTTTTACTTCCATTCGTCCTACTTATATTTATGGGCCTCGTAATTATAATGAGTTGGAAGGCTGGTTTTTTGATAGAATTGTACGCGATCGCCCCATTCCCATCCCCGGAAATGGCTTGCATATCACCCAGTTTGGTCATGTAAAAGACTTGGCACTAGCAATGACTAAGATTTTGGGGAATAAACAAGCCATAGGACAGATTTATAATATCTCTGGCGATCGCTTCGTCACTTTTGATGGTTTAGCCCGTGCTAGTGCTGTAGCGGCTGGCAAATCACCCGATGCTGTAAAAATTGTCCATTACGACCCGAAAAAGTTTGATTTTGGCAAACGCAAAGCTTTTCCGATGCGAGTGCAGCATTTCTTTGCTTCGGTGAACAAAGCACAAACAGAATTAAACTGGCATCCTGAATATGATTTGATTTCTGGGTTACAAGATTCTTTGGAAAATGACTATTTAGCTAATGCAAAAGATAAAGCTGATGTTGATTTCTCTGTAGATGAGGAGATTTTACAAGCGTTGTCAACTTAGGGACTTCCAAGAAATAAATTATCCAAATAAACGTAGACGCGGAGCGGCTTGCCGCAGGCTACCACAGAGACAAGGCAGCGCGCGCGGTCTTGGGGGTTTCCCCCATGAGCGACTGCCGCACAGAGAACACAGAGAGAGGAGAAATAGAGAGAGTTTTTGCGTCAGTTTTGGAACATTTTTTTATTTGGAAGTCCCTTAGAGCCAGGGCGAATAGAATTTGCGGCTACACAGGCTTTTGTCCGCCTCTGCGGACTAAGGTAAAATTAACGGTTTGAAACCCAGGATCGGTAGCTTTTGTTTGTGTAGACGCGGTTTCTAACTGCCCGTTTCGCGTTAAGTTGACTGATGCGATCGCACTTTCACAACTCATCAGGGTTAACGCCTAACTCTCGCAGTTGTGCTGCTAATCTGTTAGCACGTTGACTTTCTCGTTCGAGGGGCGTGGGAAGCCAATTCCCAGATGCATCATACCAACGTAGCCACAACCGCTCAATTCGTTGGTAAGTCCCTTGCCAAAGTCCTAAGCCCAGTTCCAAACCCGGCATCCACACCCGTGGGGTAGTCAAGTCCAATTCGCTGTAACTATCTGCAACTAATTGGAATACTTGGAGTTTATCTGTGTAGCGGTCAAAGACAATGTAGTAAGGAACTCGCAAAATCCGCTCATAAACTTCCCATTTGGTCGGCGGTTGGTTAATCTCCCGCAGAGTTTGTCCTAAGTCTTCTTTTTCCGTGCCAGGAGAAAGCAATTCTACCACGACAAAAGGAGCAACCCCTTCTTGCCAGATGACATAACTCAGACGCAAGTTTTGCTGTTCGTAGAGACGCGAAACTCCCACAGCAGCAAACCAGTCTGGGCGTTTATACCACAGTGTATGCCGGAGGTCATAGTAAAGGTTTAAGTCAGTGGCAACAAATACCTCCTCTGCTGGATAGTTAGGTGGACAGAAGGTTTCGCGCAGAAGTTGGGGTTGAAAAAGGTGAAATTCGTCAGGCAAACCAGAGTCCTCCGGGTATTCACTGGGAAGATTGTACATGGTGGGTAGGGTTTCTTTTGGAGGGCGCGGCGGGTCTGTTTGGTACATATTAGGTATATACTTTTGAAGATTTAATATTTAAATTAACTGCTTATGGGACAATATCCACTCCACAATGTTCTAGGAGCCAGGGCCCGCTTAGGTGAAGGCCCCATCTGGGATTCTACCCAAAACCTACTGTACTGGGTTGATATTTTGAACCATCGGGTGCATCAGTTCAACCCTGCTACGGGGAAAAACAGCTTTTTTGATGTGGGAGATGTAGTAGGTGCGATCGCAACAGCAGGTGCAGATAGATTAATTATGGCACTGCGTCATCACCTGGCATTCCTCAACACCCAGACAGGTGTAATTACCCCAATTTTGGAAATTGAAGGAAATCTAACAGATAACCGTCTCAATGATGGTAAATGTGACCCTCAAGGACGTTTTTGGTTCGGTTCAATGTGTTCTTTAGAAAAACCCCAGGCTAGCCTCTATCGCTATGATAAAGACGGTTCATTGCATGTAATGGAAACGGGATTGACTATTTCTAATGGTTTGGGCTGGAGTCCAGATCAAAAGACATTTTACCTAGCGGACTCCCCGCAGCAAAAGATATATTCTTATGACTTTAACTCAGTAACAGGAAATATTACTAATCGGCGGATTTTTATTGATTTAACTCATGAATCCTTCTACCCAGATGGGTTGACAATAGACAGTGAAGGACATATTTGGTCAGCTATGTGGGATGGATGGTGTGTGATTCGTTTCAACCCCAAGGGTGAAGAGATATTGCGGATAAAGCTACCTGTGCAAGTGCCAACTAGCTGTACTTTTGGCGGCGAAGATTTGCAAACACTTTATATTACCACTGCTTCAGTTGGACTCAGCCAAGCAGAGATCGAAAAAAGCTTTTACTCAGGTGATTTGTTTGCTCTCCAAACTGATGTTACTGGATTACCTACTTATGATTTTTCTAAATTAGACATCTCCAGAAATTAAATATGCGTTACCCATAACCCTTGTAGAGACGTAGCAGTGCTACGTCAAAACAATTCTTTTTCGGAGATGTCTATTATAGAAATTTCCAGATAATTAAATTATTGTAAGCTGTTGGACAAATAACCTTGCATATTACATACAAGTAAAACTATTGTGGGGTGGGCAAGATGCCCACCCTAGTTATCCAAATTAAAAGGAACGAAACCCAACATATTGCAGGATTTGTTGGGTAACACTAAGAGGATGTTTTAAAAGTCATGATTGATGTATCAAATATTTTTACCCCACCCTAACCCTCCCCTTATAAAGGGGAGGGAACTAGATTATTTTCCGGTTCCCCCCCTTTATAAGGGGGGATTAAGGGGGGTAATCATTCTATTAAAATCACAGCCAACCACTTTTAAAACATCCTTTAAAGTTCAACTCAACCTACAAATATTCTTAACCGAACCATATTGTCTCCATACTGCCACTTGTTGTTTGAGTTCTCTCATATCTAAAGAATCGCTAGCAAAAGCTTTCCGTAAAAGTGAATGAGGAACAAATTGATCATATTTTTGAATTTCCGGTGCTTCTGAAGTACTGACTAAATCTTCGGAGCTAATTCTTTGCTCACACAATGAAACAATTTCATCATAAAGATATTTAAATTTATCCTTACCTAATTTAATTGTTAAATAATAGGGATTTACTCCACCAATACTGATAATTTCCAATGATTCTCGACAGTAGGAGTTGAGTAATCTTTCTAAGGTGCGATAAGCAACCGTACCCATCCAGGGAAAAATGCAGCATTTACCCTTTTCTAATTGTAAGATATTTTGTTTATCTAATCCTACCTGCTGTATCAATTGGCGAACTTTAAGTAAACGTTGCAAAGCATTTTTTTGCAAGTAGCTGTACTCGATATTCTCAAAAAGAACCTGTTGCATTCGTTGTAAAACTTTGGTGTGAATAGTGCCACCACTACCACGCCAATAAATACTAGCTTTACCCTCGGCTTGTGTAACAAAAATAGCCTTATTTTTAAAGTCAACTTCTACAACTTCCCAAGTTCTCCCAGCTAAAGCAAACTGATTTCCAACAGCAGGTGGCGTGACGATACTGCCAATTTGTGTTGCACCTTGCTTAACAATATATTCTTGTTGTTCAGCAAAGACAGCATAAAACTGGAATTTTCTCACAACCTTTTCTCCTGCCAAACCCAGGATTAATTTACCTTGTTCAGTATGCTGAATATGACCAATATCAATTAAATAACATAGTAATAATTGAAAATCTTCTTTTAAAATAGCAGCAAAGGGCGGCAAGCTAAAAATTTGTTTAGCTAAGGCATTAGGTGAAATTTCCCCTGCTGCTGTTAAAATACTCATTGTTTGGTGATAAAGCAAACTCAAAGGATATTTAATCGGTCTGATTGGTTCAATCCATTGTTCCTCTAAATAAAGTTGAATGATAGCAATAGCCTGCAAAAGTTGCCAGGGTATTTGCTCTGGTAGAGAAGCTTCTAATAATGGTTCCTCTTCAGCGCAAATTAAGCGCATATCGGCAGCTTCACCTCTTCTACCACTACGTCCTAAGCGCTGTAAAAAGCTAGCTACAGACAAGGGTGATTCTAACTGAATAACTCGCTCTAAATGACCGATATCTATGCCTAATTCTAAAGTCAGGGTTGCGGCGGTTACAGCTGGATTGTTGGGTTCACGCATCGCATTTTCAGCTGCTTGCCGCAAACTAGCAGAGATACTCCCATGATGCACATGATATATATCTGGTAGCCTTTGTTGTGTGGCAATTTGTCGCAAAGATGCGATTACAGATTCAGTTTGCGTGCGATTATTAGCAAATATCAGGCATTTGCGAGATTTGCTGAGGTTGAAAATATATTGTTCATAAGCTGTCGCCTCTGATTCATCGACTTCATCAGTAATATAAAAATGTTCTACAGCTAATTTTATTTGGCGTTTTATGCCGTCAGGTTCCGGTGTAATCACTGGCTTATCTGTTCCCGAACGCAACCAATTTTCCGCTATTGAGTAATCGCCCAGAGTTGCCGATAAACCAATCCGGCGCGGTTGTTTTTGCGTCAACTTTGCTAAACGTTGTAATTGGCAAATAATTTGACAACCGCGTTCTGAACCCATAAAAGCATGAATTTCATCAATGATGACAAATCTTAAATCACCAAATAAGCGAACTAAGTCGTTATTTTTGTTGATTAACAAACTTTCTAGAGATTCTGGTGTAATTTGTAGAATGCCTTGAGGATTTTTTAAAAGTTTATTTTTTCGACTTTGAGAAACATCACCATGCCAGTGCCAAACTGGAATATCTGCTTCTTTGAGTAAGTCGTTGAGACGTTCAAATTGATCGTTAATTAAAGCTTTGATTGGACTAATATATAATACCCCTACAGTTGCAGCAGGGTTAGCATGTAATAAAGTCAAAACTGGCAGAAAAGCTGCTTCTGTTTTACCCGCAGCAGTAGCAGCAGTAACTAGCAAATGAGCATCAGTGTCAAATATAACTTGACAAGCGGCAATTTGAATTGGTCGTAATTCAGTCCACTGGTGATGATAACTATATTCTTGGATGAAAGGTGCAAGTCGGTTAAAGGCATCACTCATGTTTTTTATGAATAATTAGTAATATAGGAATCGTATTTGATTTTTTAAATTATCTATGTGGGTGGGGAGTGGGGAGTAGGGAGTAGGGAGTAGGGAATTAGGCTTTTCGATCTGTACGGAGCTTTTTCAGAAATCAAATATTAGTCCTATAGGTAATATTGAAATGCTTTGTTCATAAAATTAAACATTTTAAAAGAAGATTTGGATAAAACCAAGCCGAAAGTATCATTAATTAAATGGTATTTTGAAAAAGCTGCCGATTTTCCTCCTGTTGACTCAAGACAGATTAACATTCATAAATCAAACTTAAGTAATATGGGCAAGTATATAATGAGGCAAAAACCATGAATAAATATAAGGAAATATTACGTGTCATCCTTGCTATATCCATCATTGTGGTTGGAGTGACACACTTTATTGTTCCAGAAGAATATGTCAAAATTGTGCCGCCGCAACTACCTTACCCTTTAGGATTAGTTTATCTCAGTGGTTTTTATGAGATTTTGGGTGGTATCGGTTTATTAGTCCCGCCTGTCAGTCAGGCTGCTGCTTGGGGACTTCTTATTCTTTTTATTGCTGTTTACCCTGCCAATATTTATATGGCGGTTAACCTAATTAAGATTGAACATATACCTAATTCACCTTGGGTACACGTAGTCAGGCTTCCCTTGCAAGCAGTTTTAATTGCTTGGGCTTGGTGGTACACGAAATCTTATGATGGGGAAAAACAAGCTTCTATTATTCCCAAGTCGCTCATTCCCAAAGAATTAGAATTGGAATAAGTGCGTTTTTTATATCTGAATTATGCGCGTTACAACTTTGTTTGGGATAACACTCTCGTTAGCAATAAGTATTGGAGGAGTTGCTGTTCCGGTGACTCAAGCGGTGCAGCTTAGAGATGGCATTGTTTACTTTGTCCAACCGCCGAAACTTGTTGAGGCGACGACTACTTACAAAGATGTGAATGTTTGGGGCGCAACTTATTATTTTACGATTAACGTGCCGGAGAATGCTGGAGAATCGCTCCAGAAGGTAACGATCGCACAAAAGGAGGGAGCAGAAAACATCGACTACAATCTTAAGGATACCCGCGCATTCGTCGGAACTCGCAATCGCAAAGAATCTCGGCTAACACTAGGCCCAGTCACAGCAGAACGCGAGACACGAACTGTTACTGTGAACTTTGAACCGCCTGTGACTCCGGGACAGACAGTTACAATCGCCCTGCGCCCTGTGAGTAATCCCAGCTTTTCTGGTGTCTACTTATTGGGTGTCACAGCGTTCCCAGCAGGTGAAAAATCCCACGGACAATTTCTCGGTTTTGGACGGTTTCAGTTTTACAGCAATACAAATAGCTGGTGATTTCCATAACTATTACAGCAGCTTGTTGTGAAATTGCGTAGGCGCAGCCCGCCGCAGGCATCGCAAATGCAAATATTTATCCCCAGATTATTTGTAAATTTAAAATAAATCCTGGTAAAATATCCTCTCCTGATAATTCTTGTGGAGATGCTAGTATTTTTATTGGTTTACCAATCCGATAGATTTCCACCTGACGCATTTTCGGATTAATTAACCAGCCTAATTTAACTCCGTTATCGATATATTCCTGCATTTTCCCTTGCGTTTCTCGCAAACTATCGCTTGGTGACATTAACTCTAAAACAAAATCTGGTGCGATCGCCGGAAACTTTTCTTGTTCTTCGGGTGTGAGTGCATTCCATCTCTCTTTTCTTATCCAAGCTACATCAGGAGAACGGTTTGCACCATTGGGAAGTTTAAAGCAGGTGGAAGAATCAAAGCCAAATCCTAGTTGAGTTTGGCGATTCCAAATCACAAAATCTGCCGAAATTTCAAAATTGCGATTTCCAGTTTCTCCGCCTGTAGGTGGCATTATTAGTAGTTTTCCCTCTGCATTGCGTTCAAATTTGACTTCTGGGTTTTCCCGACAGAGTTGATAAAATTGGTTGTCGGTAAGTTGGATGATGGGGTTTAAGTTGACGGTGATAGCTGTCATGGGAATTATCTTGAAGATGACATCAACTTTAGATAAATTGTAAGCAATTATGAGTCAGAATATCGACGCAGTTAAAATTTCTATTATTATTCCGACTCTTAATGAAGCAGAAAATATCAAAGAGGCAATTGCAACTACTCAACATAATACAAATATAGAAGTAATCATAGTAGATGGTGGCTCCAAAGATGACACCATAAAAATAGCTCAGTCTTTAAATGTCAAAATTATCTCATCGTCTCCCGGTCGTGCTGTGCAAATGAATACGGGTGCTGTAGCGGCTAGTGGGGAGATTCTGCTGTTTCTTCATGCAGATACCTGTTTACCGACTGGGTTTGATGACATGGTTCGCACAGCCCTACAACAGCCTGGGACTGTGGCTGGTGCGTTTAAATTGCGGATTGATGCGTCACTTTTAAGTTTACGATGGGTAGAGTGGGGAATAAATGTGCGATCGCATTTTTACCAAATGCCTTATGGCGACCAAGCAATTTTTTTAACAAAAGCAGTATTTCAGCAAATTGGCAATTTTCCTGAATTGCCTATTATGGAAGACTTTGAACTCATGCGCCGTTTAAAACGCATCGGACAGATTGTAATTATTCCCACACCAGTTGTTACCTCAGCCCGTAGATGGTTGCAAAAGGGTGTATTCAAAACCACGCTACTTAATCAAGTAGTAATTATTGCTTATTTATTGGGCGTTTCACCTGAACGAATTCGTCGCTGGTATCGCCGAGAAAAATTTAAGAAAATTTAAGCTGTTTCTCATGCGGGTAGTATATCTTAGGGGCAATTAGATTTGAGATGTAAGTTTCAACATTGAGCCTCAGAAGGTCAACGTCGAGCCTCAGAAGATCAACGTCGAACCTCAGAAGGTCAAAGTTGAGCCTCAGAAGGTCAACCTGACTTTTCAACGTTATGTGGAAAAGCCACGAAACACCTAACCCCCTTCCCTGCGTTCGCGCAGCGTCTCGTTGGCGTTCGCGTTCGCGTCTCTGAAAGAGAAGCCTCTCGTAGAGAAGAGAGGGAAGGGGGAAAATTCAAAGTCTCTCTCCTTTTAGGAGAGAGATTTAGAGAGAGGTCTAGATACCGCTGAATTGTCAGGAAGGTCAACATCGAGCTTCAGAAGGTGAAACTTATAAAAATGAAGAAGCGTTTATTAAATTCCAAACTCAAACTACTACTCTTAAGTTGCCTGATTGCCACTCTGATAATTGTCGCTAAACAATTTAACTTTCAGGGACTTTTACAAACCTCAGTCATTTGGGTTGAAAGTCTTGGCGTTTTAGGGCCTATCGCTTACATAGCGATTTATAACTTGGCAACATTACTGTTTATACCCGGTTCCCTCCTAACGCTCAAAGGCGGTTGTCTGTTTGGAGTCTTTTGGGGGTCAATATATGTGCTAATTGCTGCAATAGTCGGAGCAACCTTAGCTTTTCTCATTGGACGCTACCTTTCGCGGGATTGGGTTTCTCGACAAATGGAACAACATCCTAAATTTAAAGCGATTGATTTGGCAGTTGCTAAAGAGGGATGGAAAATTGTCTTGCTAACTCGTCTCTGTCCCATTTTTCCCTTCAATTTATTGAATTATGCTTTTGGAGTAACACAGGTTTCTCTCAAAGACTATATATTAGGTTCCCTTGGCATTATTCCCGGTACTTTGATGTACGTTTATATTGGTTCGTTAGCTGGTAATCTTGCCATGATCAACACATCTTATCAACCAATTACTTCAGAAACTCAGGTTTGGCAATGGGTAATGCGAGTAGTTGGGTTGATTGCTACCGTTGCCGTGACTGTATATATCACAAAAGTTGCTCATAAAGCATTAGCTCAAAGTGTGGCATTGGAAGAAATAACAACCCATGACAAAACTAACAATCATTCAGATATTTAAAAGTATTGATGCCAGAAACTTACAGAAGTTTTTTAGCTTAAGTGTATTAATATTACTGATATTGTCAAGCGGTTTCGTATTAAACACAGACCCGGTTTTAGCACAAGAATCTGCAAATCCAAATTCTTTTAATCCTCAAGCCATTTTACGGGACTCGTTGCAGTGGATTGATAGCCTGGGGGCGTTGGGAGCCATAGCTTTTATTGCTCTTTACATTATCGCTAGTGTCGCTTTTTTCCCAGGTTCTATTCTCACCTTGGGGGCTGGTGTGATTTTTGGTGCAGTTTGGGGTTCTCTCTACGTGTTTATCGGTGCAACGCTGGGTGCTACTGCTGCTTTTCTTGTGGGACGTTATTTAGCAAGGGGCTGGGTTGCTGGGAAAATTGCAGATAACAAAAAATTCGCCGCCATTGACCAAGCGGTTGGTAGAGAAGGATTAAAAATTGTCCTGTTAACGCGACTGTCCCCGATATTTCCTTTTAATTTATTAAATTATGCCTTTGGTATCACAGGAGTTTCACTTAAAGATTACTTCATCGGCTCTATAGGTATGATTCCTGGAACTGTGATGTATGTTTATATTGGTTCACTTGCAGGTAATCTTGCCATGATTGGTACTGAGGCTCAACCTACCAACCCAACTTTGCAATGGGCAATTCGCATCTTGGGGTTGATTGCCACAGTAGCTGTGACAGTTTATGTAACCCGGATTGCACGCAAAGCTTTAGAAGAGGAAGTAAGTAGCTAGGACTTACGCACTGTACAAATGCAGTTTCAGGCTTTTTTTAATTATCCTGCGATGCCTACGGCGGTAAACTACGTAAATAGACCATGCTGTAGGGAACAATGCTCATTGGTGTCAACTTAAGCTAAAAGTAGCTTAAACCTCATCTAAGTTGAGAACCATAGTTTTCGCCCTCACCCTAAATCCCTCTCCCATATCTGGGAGAGGGACTTTGAAATTCTAGCTCCCCGAATCCCATATCTGGGAGGGTTGGGGGATGAGGGCAAATCCTTTTCATCAGAGCAGAACTACAGGTTTGAAGATAGACGTGGTTTAACTGAAAGCTTGACTCGCCCGCCTCGAACTAAAGTTCTAGGCTAATAGCTAAAGTCTACTAAAGTAGACTAAAGATTTTTCGGATTATTTAGTCATCAAGAGATGACTACAGACTTTTAATTATTTACACCGCTCTACTTAGCAAAATTCGTTAACTTGATAATAATCCTTCAAAGTATCGATCAATTTCTGCCGTAAGTATTTCAAAGTCCACAGGCTTGGTCAAGTGGCATTTAAAACCAGACTTAAGCGCAAGCTCTTTATCCTCCTGGCCACCGTAGCCGGTGAGCGCAATCAGAATTGAGTGAGTAAATTTGGAGTCTTTACTCAGTTCCTGTGCAACGGCGAATCCATCCATTTCGGGAAGTCCGATGTCACAAATAATCACATGAGGCTCAAACTCTCTTGCAGTTTCTACTCCTGAAATTCCATTATTAGCTATAGAAACTTCATGCCCAAAATGCTCAAGCACTGCTTTTAATGTTACGGCTGAATCTTCGTTATCTTCGATGACTAAAATCTTCAACGATTTTTTAGCTGCTTCTATAATCTCTGGGTCGTTATGCCAAGCTGTAATCTCTTCGCATACTGGGAGAGTAACTTTGAATTCTGCTCCCAAATTGATTCCTCTACTTGAGGCTTCAACATTACCACCATGAAGTTCCACAAGACTTTTTACTACCGATAATCCCAAACCTAGCCCGCCCCTCGAACGGTCTAAACTGCGATCGGCTTGGGTAAACGGCTCGAATAGTTCTGGTAAAATTGTCGGCTCTATCCCTATGCCTGAGTCTCTTACAGATAAAACCGCTACACTGTCTAAGCCATTTTCACCCAGAATAAATGAGAGATCCACCCAGATCGTTCCATCTGGCTGGGAAAACTTTAAGGCGTTATCCAGAAGGTTCCCAAAGACTTGGAAGAACCGCGTCGGGTCAACATAAGCCCACAGAGGCTTGTTTGGGAGGTTTTGCACTACGTTAAGGTTCGATCTCTTTATTGCTTGTGCATGGTCATTGAGACTCTGGCGAACCAATTCCACCAAATTAACCTTCTCCAGGTTTAATGAAATCTTCCCATAAGTAATGGATGATACGTCAAGTAACTCATCGATCAATTTCGAGAGGTGCTTAATCTGGTGTTGCATCATTAAAACTGTTTCTCCGACTGCACCAGTCTCGCCTAGCTTCAACTTTAGAAGCTGAACCCCGTTGGAGATGGGAGCAACAGGATTCCTCAACTCGTGAGCTAGCATCGCAATAAATTTGTCTTTCAGGGCGTTTTGGTTCGTCAATTTCTGGAAAAGTTGAACGTTGGCGATCGCAACTGCTGTAGTGTCGGTCAAAATCTCAAGCAGTTTTATCTCTTCGGACGTGGCTCGGTGTTGTATACTCCAGTAAGCTCCGATCGCACCCAGTGGATCAGAAATCCGTATGGGAACCATCACTAAACTTTTGACAAAAGTAACTTTGTAGGCATCAAGAGGAATTCGAGCATCCTGGTAAATGTCTTCAATTACGGCTGCTTGTTTATTGAGCATTGCCCAACCGGAGATGCAAGACTTGAGCGGAAAACGCATACCTTTCCAAAGTGGGCCAATGGCGTTTTCATCGACATAGTGGCAACATTCACCATCCCGCAGTACAAAAGTTACTCCATCAGCATTAGTCAGATCGCGAGCAGCCAAACGCACAATCTCAATAATTTCTTCAATAGTCCGCACACAAGCCAAATCCTTCACGACCAAAAGCAACCTATTGTAAGACGGAATACTATAACTCTGATGTGAATTCTGCTCTTGTGAGATGGAGGTTTGTAATATATTTTTCATAAATAACTCTGAACAAAAGGGATGTCTGGGTAAAAACTTTGGTAAGGCGGGTAGGTTTCGGCAGACACCTACTATTAATCGTAATCTGAACTTTGATGTTAAGAGTATGACCCGTTACCGCATTTTTTGTTTTTTCTATCTTTGGTATAAATATACTTTATTTTTATAAACTATGCCCCGTAAATATACTTGAACAGTAATTGTGAGAATGTAAAGATGCGTAGGTGTACCCTGTTGTAGACATTGCTAATGCAGACAAATTATTTGGCGATCGCCAAATAATACTCAAATCGCTGCCGGAGTTGTTCAACCGTCAAATTTTGAGTCCAGTATTCCACTAAGGCGTGACCAAATGCCCAGGCGTTGCGATCGGGTGAAGCGGAATTTTCCAGCAGTAGCGGCCAGAGGGATAGCAATTCAAAGTTGAGCGGCTTAGGGTTACTTGTATTCAAGAGCGAGAAAAGCTCATATCCCATTTGGAGTTTGCCAATCACAATCGGCAACTGTTCCACAGGAATTTGCTCTGCCAGCATATATGCTAGGGCTGGAGATCCGGTTGAGAGTGTAGAAACAAACTGGAGGACGGGACTTTTGAGCAATGATGTTAGTCCCTGTGTTGTTGCCATTTGGAAGGTGTAGTGGTCGATGATTTTGGCAGCAGCGACGGTGCGGACTTCAAGGTTACGCAAAAAGCGGGCGAGACGGAGTTGCTTGGTAGGTGCGATCGCATCTATTAATCCCAACGATAGCGCCTCAACTCCCCAAGGGATTCGATTTGTTTTGCTGTCACCTGTAACCAGGGGTAGAACTAGATTACAGAATCCCAGCAGTTTGGCACGATACTCAGTAGCTTCTCGAATAGCAATTTCTTTTGGGCGATTACCCCACTCCCAATCATAAGGCGGTTGCCATTCGCGGATGGGACGGAGACGATCTACCTGGGTGACAATAGCGATTGCAGGTAAATCTGCAACTTCTGCTTTGATGTCTTGCAAAAAGTCTACATCCATTTGCAGGGCAGGATCGAGGGCAGGGGTGACTAACAGAAGTAAGTCTGCGTTAATGGCATAATCAAGCACCAGATTTCGGAGATCGGCACGGTTGACTTGTTCATAACCAGGTGTGTCCAAAAGCGTTAAGGTTTCCCCAGTTTCAGTCTGCCATTGGTAATTTTGAATGCGATCGGTACTGGGTAAAACATCAACGGCTGCGAGATCCGCCTGAAATAGCGTGTTAATCAGGCTACTTTTACCTGACCCCGTGCGCCCTACCAGCAGAATATTCACGGGTTTTTGCTCAACCGCTTCGGCTGGTTCGGCTTGAGTCAGAATTTCTCGGAGGGTTTGGGTTTTTGCCTTGGGTAGAGTTGATGTGGAAACTGCGGTTGCTGAAACTGGTAATATGCTACGTCCGTAAAGTGCGATCGCCTGCTGACATAAGTTTCTCAGGGCAGCTTCTCGAAATAACTGGCTCAAATTCCCCAACAATTGCTGAGTTGCTTGGTTACTAGAACCCTTACTGACTTGTTTGGCCACCGCCGCCACTGGATTTAAAAGCCACTGTGCCCAGTTCCAAGCTTTCCAGAATTTCCGAGCCGATGGCTCCAACTTCCGGTAGACTTCGTATCCTTGGTATGCTTGTCCAACCGTCACCTGATTGAGGACGGGGGATAACTTTTGCATCCACCGATCCATATCATCCACTGTTCCCCGAATCAACCCGTAAGCTTGGGGGACGTAAATGTTCAGTAGCGGATATTGAATTTGAGGATTGTAGATATGAGCGATCGCTACAACCAAATCTTGGCATCGCGTCCAAAAAGTTTGCCAATCTTCCCAAATCGGGCGATCGCTTTGTGCTGCTTGCAGAATCTCTTGAAGGGCGGCTTCTGCAAGCTTTGTGACATCACTTCCCACTGGTAGCCTTACTGTATCCTCTGCCGTCGATTCCAGTTCTTCTTGGACTTGGGCTAATACAGCTTCTACTTGGTTAACAGCAGGTTGAGTCCATTTCACCAATAGCCAACGCCAACCCACGAATAGAAGGGTGAATACACCCCAAATCCAATTAATGCCCCACGCATGGATTTGTAAACCGGCGGATACCAGTAAGAAAATAATGATAAACGCGATCGGGATTGCTAAAACGACCCACTGCCACGGTTTTAATCGCACCATTGCCCCATACCTGCTTTGGTTAGACTGCTTATATTCCTATTGTCGATCTAAATTTGGCGGTGAGTTCTGGATTACTGCGTGTATTAAAGTGTAATAATGGCTCACACTGGCTGCTAGTTCATGTGATGTGTTGTGGTAAGAGTGGAGATTTGCCTACCTTTAAGATAAGATTTACGTGAATAAATCACAAAAAGTGCCTCGTGGGCGTTGAATTATGCTTGTAGATTTTACGGTTGAAAACTACCGCTCAATTAAAGAACCTGTAACCCTAAGTGCAGTTGCTCAAAAACAAAGCGATCGTCAGACAAGCCAAAGCAGTAAACGCAAACGGGTAAAGTCAGATCATGAAATTGCACCTGGATATCATGTTGAAGGATGGGACATTGAGCTTTTACCTGTTCTAGCAATTTTTGGAGCTAACGCATCAGGCAAGAGTAATGTTATCCAAGCTCTGGATTATTTATTGCTTATTATGGTTTATGGTACTCAGGAAGTGGTGAAATTCCAGAGAATCTTAAAATATGCAAAACTAGACCCTTTTAAATTAGATAGTATCTCTGCTCAAAAATCTACAAGATTTGAATTAAGAACTTTATTCAATAATAATATTTATACTTATTCACTAGTAATTAATAAAAATAATATAATTTCAGAAGACTTAGACTATGCTTTAAACAAAACTAAACGAACTCGTCGTTTATTTCATCGTCAATGGGATGAGAGTAACAAAAAATTTATCTGGAAAACTGGTGATGATTTTGCTGGAGCACATAATCAACTCCAGGATAGTATTAGAGAAAATGAGTTATTTATTAGTACATTAGGAAAACTCAAGGTAGATGTAATTGAGTCTCTTTTACGCTGGTTAAAAGCTCGCTGGGTTGGAATTAATTTAGGAAATGAAATGTACGATATTACCTCGATTACATTACTGCAAGGTACTGATCATCCTATAGCCAATGAAATTTTTGAAGAAGCATTGACAATTGTACGAAAATTCGACACAGGATTGTCAAGAATCGATATGGTAAAGAAATATGATGATCCAAGTGACTACAACATATATGCTGTACATAATACTCATGACGGTAATGAAATACAGTGGCTTTTCGATGAAGAGTCTCTTGGTACTCAACGCTTATTTAACTTAGCATTTCAGATAGTAGTAGTTATGAAAATAGGAGGATTAATAATTGTAGATGAATTAGGCACAAATATTCATCCTAATATTGTAAAAAGTATTATCAAAATATTTCAAAATCCTAAAACCAATCCCAGAAACGCTCAACTTATTTTAACTAGTCATGATAACACGTTACAAAGAAATAACTTATTACGCCGTGACCAAATTTGGTTCACGCAAAAGCGCCCCGATCAAAGCACTGAGTTGTATCCATTGACTGATTTTCATGTGCGAAATGATTTGGCGATTGACAAAGCTTATTTAGATGGTCGTTTTGGGGCCGTTCCATTTATCCCATCCGATGAAGAAATGATTTTACAGGGTGATGAGCAGTGCCAAGAAAGTTAAACCGCCGCCCACCTAGCAGAAATATTGCTCAGAAAATCCTAATTGCTTGTGAAGGAAGTAAAACAGAACCAATTTATTTCAATAGTATCCGCAATGAATTACGTTCATCAACTTTAGATATTATTGTATTGCCTCATCAAAACAAAACTGATCCACGTAGTATTATTGAAAGACTTATAGAATAACGACAGCAGAGAAAAGATAACCAGCAGTGGAGTAAAGAAGATGAGGCTTGGGCTGTTTTTGATGGAGATGAGCATATTGAAAAAAGTCTGACAAATTGGCAAAGTGCAATAAGTCGAGCTAAAAGTCAAAAAATTAATCTGGCAATTACCAATCCTTGTTTTGAACTCTGGTATCTAATTCACTTTCAAGACCATTTTGCACAAATCACTCGTGATAGGTTAGTTAATTTACTCGAAAAGCATATACCCGACTACGACAAATCAATGTGTTTGTATCCAAAACCATTGAAATCAATCGTTAACTGAGCAAGCAATTCAACGTGCTGAGAAGATGGCAAAGCAGATAGAACGTAATGAATTATCTGAGCATTCAAATCCCTGCTGTAGTGGCTTGCCTAAACTGATTAGTAGTTTATTAAGTTTAAAAAATAGTTAGAGAAAATACTTAAAATAATTTAAATTAGCTTTATATAATTATTGCTTGTCATAAAAATTTAAAACATCGTTGTCCAATCTATGGCTGGAAACGATGTTTTAAGGTTTAATCAATCGTCTATACGCAGTAGTTTGCGATAAAACGGTTGTGAAAAATCAGTTGCACGATGACGTTTATAGTTATCCATAACTTCAATTAAAAAATTAATAAACTCGAAACTAGCCATCATCAGTTCGTAACTCAGGTCAGCATTGCCATCAAACTGGATTCGGCAACGGGTTAAGTCTGAGGGTAAAGTCCCAACATTCCAAGAGGCTACAAAGAGAACATGTTCACTGGCTTCTATCTTCCGGTGTCCCTCCAAGACCCCTTTTTGATAAAGACTGATGGCATAGGGTAAGAAATTGCGCCTAGCGCCCTGAACGTAAGGTAAGTAAACACTGGCTTGTTGTTGAGTGGCAGGCTGGAGTTGGTCAATAGACATTGTTAAATATGCCAACTGGGGATATTAGTGGATGTTACTAGTATTCCCAAAAGATGTGTCTAAAGCACATAGGGGGAATGGGGAGTGGGGAGTGGGGAGTGGGGAGTGGGGGGATGAGGAAGAATTTACTTCGTTATCTCTCCCCCTGCTCCCTCATCTCCCCCTTGCCCCATGCCCTAAAAATGAAGTTACTGCTAAGAAATATTAAAATTTCGGTTAGAATAGGGCTGCATTAACTTTTATCGACGCTGGGGAAGATAACACTAAAAATCCCTACTGTAAAGTTGTGGATGTTATTATTGCTATTTCTCCCAACGACGAGATCCTGCTACCTTGTTATTACTTTGCCCAAACCGGAGTTCTCATTGAAGAAAGTCCCACTCTACAAGCTTCCTGCCTAAATGGCTATCAAAGGAATCAAGCCTCTGTCTAAGAGTAGCAAAGATGGTTAATGCGAAATAATTACGCAGAGTGGCGGTGACAACAAAGGTAGTCCCAGCAGCTTTTGGCTTAGGGATAGCGGGTATTGCAGTTTGCCCATTCCGATTAATATCGGGAAAAGTAGCTTAGGGATATTTGTCCGTAAAATTACTAACTGTAGACAAATACTGGTTTTTGAATCAAGCAACCTAACCTATGCCAGCGAATTCCTGGCCCGAAGAAGATTCTTATCAAGAGCTTGATCCGCTCAACTCCTTGTTGTCTGACCTATCAGCAAATGAGGAGTTGGTGTTAGAGACTGATCCTGTGTCTTTAACACCCCGGTTTCAAGGTCGTAGACGCAAAGCGGCTCTAGTCTTGACTATCGTCTGGAGTGGCACGATCGCTCTACATTTAGTTTCTTGGGCTTTTATATTTATTCTAGGACTGACCACCATTCTAGGATTTCATGCCTTGGTGGTAGTGTTTACTAAATCCCGTCGTTATCCAAAAGAAATACAGGGAGATTTACCCTCTGTATCTGTGTTAGTGGCTGCGAAAAATGAAGAAGCGGTAATTGCTAAATTAGTTAAAAATCTTTGTAATCTGGAATATCCAGGTGGGCAATACGAAGTATGGATAATTGACGATCACAGCAGTGATAGCACACCACGTTTATTAGCAGAACTCCAACAGAAACACGAGCAACTAAAAGTACTAAGGCGTTCAGCAGAAGCTACAGGTGGCAAATCGGCGGCATTAAATCAGGTACTCCCTCTGACAAAGGGCGATATTATAGCAGTATTTGATGCTGATGCTCAAGTAACACCAGATTTACTGCAACAGGTAATACCTTTATTTCAAAGAGAAAAGGTGGGGGCGGTGCAGGTGCGAAAAGCGATCGCCAACGCTAAAACAAACTTTTGGACTAAGGGTCAAATGGCCGAAATGGCACTTGATACTTGGTTTCAGCAACAGCGAACTGCCCTTGGTGGCATTGGCGAACTGCGCGGCAATGGTCAATTTGTCCGGCGTTCAGCCTTAGAAAGCTGCGGTGGCTGGAATGAAGAAACCATTACCGATGATTTGGATTTGACAATCCGCTTACATTTGGATAAGTGGGATATTGAGTGTGTTTTCCATCCAGCAGTGCAAGAAGAAGGAGTCACAAGTGCGATCGCACTCTGGCATCAGCGCAACCGTTGGGCAGAAGGCGGTTATCAACGCTATTTGGATTATTGGGATTTAATTCTCAAAAACCGGATGGGAACGCGCAAAAGCTGGGATTTGCTGATTTTTATGCTGATTATGTATATCTTACCCACAGCAGCAGTCCCAGATTTATTAATGGCGATCGCTCGTCATCGTCCACCAATGTTAAGTCCCATCACAGGTTTGTCCATTTCTATGTCGATGGTAGGAATGTTCACAGGTCTGAAGCGGGTACGTCAAGATCAAAAATTCCCACTTTCTACATATCTTACTATGCTGGTGCAAACCCTGCGTGGCAGTTTATATATGTTGCACTGGTTAGTCGTCATGAGCAGTACTACTGCCCGGATGTCGGTAAGACCAAAGCGGCTAAAATGGGTGAAAACTTTGCATACGGGGAACGGGGAATAGCCCCTTTGGGGAATTAAAAATTAAAAATTAAAAATGCAAAATTATTTTTGGTAATTTTGCATTTTTTTATTCATCATCCACCTCTGCTTCCTCTACCCATTCTGGTGTAGCCATAGAATCGGAGAATTCTGGGAAATCATCTGCAAAACGGATAATTTGTCCGTTGAAAAATACTGCTAGACGTTGAGCTGCGATCGCTACTTCGTCAGGTTCCCAATCAGGTGCGGGCGTTTGTTTTGGGGGTGGAGGCAAAGCTTGTATCCCATTTCTATTTGCCTCATTTCCATTTGTCCCATTTCCATTTACCCCATTTCCATTTCTTACCGTCGGCTCAGTTTTTAGTGGTGCTGGTGTCGTTGCTGGTGGTGGATTGCTTGCCTGTGGTGCTGGTGCTGGAGAAGGAATTTGCTGGTTGTAACTGGGAGTTGGTGGCTGCTGAGGGCGAGTAGAGTCTTTTGGGGGAGGATTTTTTTTGGCTGAGGTAGAGTTTGAAGAAGTTCCTTTTTCTATATTTATCTGGATTTCACGCTGGAAAGTCTGCTGGAAAGCTGCCGTAATCATCGGTAGATAAGATTTTCCCTTGTTTCCCTTGTCATACCATGCCTGTTTGATCGCAATTCGAGCCATAACACCATCGAACTCTATGAGTTGGCTCATTTGACGCAGCATTTCTTGCCTTGATTTTGGCTGGAGGTTAGCAAGCACCTGTTGCCAAACTTGAGTTAAGTCATATTGTGCTTCCTCAACAACTTCTGAAGTTACTGGTTCAACGTTCGCAGGTGATATAGGTACAGATTCTGGTTCTGGGATTGGTGGTGAAACTGAGTTAGCAACAGAATTGTGATTTGTTTGCCGTTCAACTGGAGAAGATGAAGTAACGGGCTGATTTTGGGCAGCCGCTACATGATTGTTTGCAGAATTATGATTTTTTTGCGGTTCAGCTACCGGTAAAGAAGAGACTGCATGATTTTGGGTAACTGCTGGAGAATAGCTTGGAGATACAACAGGTGTGTTAACTCGCTGCATGACACTTGGGGCTTGTGGCTGAATATTCGTCGCACTAGGTAACAATCCTAGTAATGTTACTTCCAACCACAAACGCGGCTGGGTAGTATTTTTAATTTGCACTTCAGCTTCTCGCAAGTGTTTTTGTCCTGCCAAAATCACGCTCATATCGAAGTATTGAGCAAACTCAACCAGCGCTGTCCAGGTTTGCTGAGTACAAGCAACCAAATCGTGGCGATTGGGTGCAGTTCTAGCAATGAGTAAATCGCGGTAGAAGGCGGCGAGATTTTGCAGAAGAGTTAGCGGTTCTCGACCACGATCTAGAATGTAGTGAGTACAGTCTAGAACTGCTTCGGGTTTATCTTGAGCGATCGCATTTAACAGCCCCAGCAAATCCTGTTCGCTTACTGTCCCCACCAAATCCCAAACTCGATCCGGTGTCACTTCACCCGCTAATAAACCCAATTGATCGAGTAGACTTTCGGCATCTCGTAACCCTCCCTGAGCAAGTTGGCCTACCAGGGTTACAGCATCGGGTGAAATATGAATGTTTTCAAAAGAAGCGATCGCACTTAAATGCTTTACCATCGCTTCTAACTGAATGCGTCTAAAATCAAACCTTTGACAGCGCGAAATAATCGTTGGTAACACCCGTTGCGGATCTGTTGTCGCCAACACAAAAACTACGTGTCTCGGTGGTTCTTCTAATGTCTTTAGTAGCGCGTTAAATGCCTGGGTACTGAGCATGTGGCATTCATCGATTACATAAACCTTGTAGCGACACTGCACAGGGGCAAACTGGGCTTTTTCAATCAACTCGCGGATATTATCTACACCAGTGTTACTAGCCGCGTCGATTTCAATTACATCTAAAGTGTAGCCCTTAGTGATTCCCTGACAAACTTCACACACACCGCAGGGTTCAGCAGTGGGCTTGTCACTTTTGAGACAATTGAGAGATTTAGCCAGAATCCGGGCACTAGAAGTTTTCCCCGTACCTCTTGGCCCAGTGAATAAATAGGCGGGGGCGATTTTAGATGTGCCGATCGCGTTCGTGAGGGTGGTAGCGATCGCCTCTTGTCCCACTAGTTCAGCAAAACTTTTGGGGCGATATTTGTGGTGCAGGGGTTCGTAAGACATGGAAAAATAGACTTCAATGCCTTTCAAAGTTAATTAGTAGCACCGAGTCGAGTTTAGGATTCAATTATTTTAGACTCTTGTACCTGCTTGGTTTGTACAAATTGCCAGAGCTACTGCACTCAACTAATGCCGTGAATTTTGGCACTCAGGAAAGCAAGCAACCAAAGCTTATCCTCTACTATGATTTCAACATCAAAGTATCGAAATTATAGCATATCATTTAGTACATCTGTTCTACAAAATTTGGGAAGATTAAAGAAAGAGACTTGTTCTCAAACCTCTTTCTTCCTTGTATATATACCGTAGCCTTATAAAAAGGAGGGGACTAGTGGTCTGTCCCATTAGTTATGAAGGGTTTGTAGTGAGCGATTTATCGCTCAAATCAAGGACTAAAGTCCTTACTACGAACTTTTTTTCTTGTATCATCATCATAGTTGACTCCAATTGTAGGGGTTAAATGAAAGGCGATCGCCCTCGGCCAAGAGTCCGCGATCGCCTTTCTTATTTAAATACACGGTAATGCTTTATACTTATTAATAGTTTTATGAGTAATATTACATAGAATTATGGATGAGAAATTGGTGTAAATTTTTGTGCGATGTCTCTTGACTTGCTGCTTTACGTCTACGCTCTGGAGATGTCTATTGAATAAAATCAAATCCCATGACTTTTACCAATTACCCAATTACGCCGGAAAAACCGAGCTAAAGCTGATTCTTCTAAAGATAAATAAATTGGCCTTCCGTGGGGACAGGTGCGAGGGTTGCGAGTGCGTTGCCAATTATCTAAAAGTGTCTGCATTTCTTGTTGGTTCATGGGTGTACCATTACGAATGGCACTGCGACAGGCGACAGCTACTTGGGCTGTTTGTAAGTCGCCTCCCCAACTAAGTTCTAAAATTGCTTCTGCACAGTCGTCTTTCTGTCGCAAAGGTGCGGGGATGTTTCGCACTGCCCAAAGTTGTTCGCCAAAGGGTTCTATTTCTAAACCAATGCGTTGCAGTTGCGATAGTTGCGCTGGCGACAATTGATAAAGAATAATTGGCGGTTCGACTGGGACAAGTTGCCAATCATCACACAATTGCTCATACAAAACTCGCTCATGGGCAATGTGCTGTTCCACTAACCACATACCACCTGGATGTTCCGCCACAATATAGGTGTTGCTAACTTGAGCGACAGCTTTTAAGGAGTTAGGAGAGACGCGATTAATTGCGTCTGTATAAGGGTTAAGATTTTGAGAATTGAAATTGTAGCTGCCTTTGGCTTCTGCGGCTTTGAGTAATTTACTAACTCGTGTGGTGTGGACAGCTTCTTTGAGATTGTTAGAAGAGATGCTGAGTGCTTGGTTAATTGCTTGGGTAATTTGCTCTTGCCAATAAATGATTTCGTTGAGGTAAATTTCTGTTTTTGCTGGATTGCGATTCCAGTTAATTTGATCTGGGGAAATGGCAAGATGTAGGAAACAAATTGGATAGCGATCGCGTGGTAATGTTCTGTGAAATGCTGATAATATTGTTTGCTCTAATTCCGGTGTCTTAACCATCCGTCCGTTAATGGCTACACGTACCCAATCTGGACGATGACGATGAGTGCGATCGGGTAATCCTACCACTAAATTTAGTGAGGAGTGGGGAGAGACGCGATTAATCGCGTCTGTACAAGAGTTGGGAGGGTTGGGTATTTCGAGTTTTAGTTCTTGCAAATCACCTTGTCGCACTTGGGGTAAAATCTGCGGTAGCAATTGCCCAGTTGTCGCGGCGGGAGAGATGGTGAACCATTGACGGTCATTTTGCCAAATCTGCCAAGTAATATGGGGATGACACATAGCGATTTGGTAAATTGTGGCTTGCACGGCTTTCATTTGCTGTGCTGCTGTGGGCAATCCCTGACGACGAGATAAGCAATTACCGAAAAGATGAGAAACTGTCACCACTGTACCAGGAGCGATCGCAGTTACTTCAACTTGCACAACTTCCCCACCATCGCCATAGCTAATCCGCCATCC
Organism: Nostoc sp. CHAB 5834; assembly: GCA_020829485.1. Next base: position 45,526 of record JAIVFU010000032.1, read on the forward strand.
TAATTTTCCACCCACAGGACGACTCAAAATTTCTAAATCTGCCAGAGTCGTTAAACTGTGTAACGCCTCACCACGAAATCCTAAACTGTTAATTTTCCATAAATCGGCACTAGAGCGAATTTTACTGGTGCTGTGGGCTGTGGCTGCTTGTTGCAAATCATCTAGGTTCATTCCACAACCATTATCTGCAACACGAATTCGCCATTGCTGCGGCCATAACGAAACTACAATTCGCGTTGCACCTGCGTCTAGGGAATTTTCTACTAATTCCCGCACCACAGACGCGAAACAGTCGATTACCTCACCAGCTGTAATGAGATATACGACTTCTGTTGGTAGAGCTTGAATAGTAGATGCCATAAATTATAGTTTATAGCTTTTGGGTTCAAGGTAAGTGGGGGGAGATTGGATATTTTTTTATTTGGAAGTCCCTTAGACTTCTAACAAAAATCTGAATTAGCGAAAAGGAAACCACAGATAAACACCGATGAAATATCTGCGTGTATCTGTGGTTTAATCCCTAAAAAATTGACTTTTGCAAGATATCTACTGTGCATTACAGCTTTCTTTACGGCATCATGAAAACTAACTGATTGCAACATTAATTAACATTGAATTATCTTACTTTCTGCTTACCTCTAGATGGTGGTTAATTACTATCCCTTGTTGCCAAAACTTTAGGTGGTTCAGGTTTCAGTAACCCATTCAACAGGGATGCGGGACGTTGACTGTAAGGCCAAGCAAAAGCATGACGGAAAGCTGCATCTTGACAAGCTTGTAATTGTTCAAAACTGATAATGTTGTAAGTCAAGAGATTCTCATACTCAAACGGTAGACGCACATTGTGCAATCCAGCATTGTCAGTACAGATAGCGATATCTACCCCAGCTTCAAAACAACGATCAAAAACTAATTTGAGTTGACGTATATCCTGCAAAGTACCAGTTTTCAGGTAAGTTGTGGGACAAACCTCTAAACACTGTCCGCGTCTAGCTACATCATTAAGTAACTCTGGATATAGTAGGGGAATTTGGATGCCGTGACCGATTCGCATGAGATAGGGTAACAGTTCGGGGTAACAACCGGCAGTGGTTTCATATAGATGTCCGGTGGTTTTAACGCCCTGCGATCGCGCATAATCATATAAGCTAACCCATTCTTCTAAGCGATCGGCATAATAGCTATCACCCCCCGCTACATCTACTGCACAGACATACTGCTTATTTTGCGCCGCCAAATCAACAATCGCCTTGTTCACCTCATAAGGTAGGCGTGTGTGCATACAAAGAATTTGGCTAGTAACAATTGGATATTCTGGCTGGTGACTGGCAAGCCCTACTACTTTTACAATTTCTGCCATCTTGTCAATTCTCTGTGATTGATTTAGATGCTCAGGTGTCCGTAAATAGGGAGTGTAGCGCAGTTCCAGATAAGCCAAATTTTCAAAGATGTAAGCACCCCGCACCAAGCGATAGATAAAGTAAGGCAAAGTCTCAACTGTTTGCACACTTTCTACCAAGGTGTGTAATTCTAGATACTCATCTAGGGTGTTGCGTGGACGGGTGTAAAAATCTTCAAATTGTGAATAGTCAGCAAAGCGGGAAATCAACTCCGAAGAATGTCGCTCAAAATATCGCCATAGAACTCTTGGTACGACCGAGCCGCCCAGATGTCTATGTAATTCAGCATATAAAGCCATAGTGGTACTTTTATGTAAAAATTTCATTGATTGTAACAAAAACATAGAAGGAAAAAATCTGGACTCAAAAAAATTTAGCTCCAGAGAAATGGGAGCGGAGGTTTCCCACCATCTGGATTTTTCAGATAAGGCTTCTGGATTAGAGGCTGTGCGAAGATCGGGATTTTATGCTTATTTTCTGAAAATCCAGCATTTAGATAGTGTTTTAAGCATAAATAAACTTGACATCATCAAGATTAAATTGATAAGATTAAAAACTTTATTTTTTGTGCTATACTTAAAGAAACATTGCTATTGTTGAGGAAGTGAAATATAACAATATATTTTTTCTTTAACGAAGCAAATTCCTGGCAAGGTTGGTATTAATTGAAAATTCAAGCATTGGAAGTCAAGGCTGGCGATCGCATTATTGCTTACTGCAACAACAAAATGCAAACCTGCAAGGTAAAACGCATTTTAGATCCCGGTCAAGCTAATATCACACTATCAGTATTCACCTCTGAGAATTATCGCGGTTGCTCAGTTTCATCTATAGTCCGCTTTCAGAGCAACGCCTTAGTTGATTTAGTAAGTTAAAAATCAACTAAACATCCAATATCAAAAATATCTCTAGCTAGCCTATTGTCCAGCCTCAAGCTGGATATAGTTATTATAAGGTGCGATGCCTATGCACAGACAAATCAGTTAATTGTGGCTGGATAATTTTGCAGAAAAACGACCTCACACTATAAGCAGTGCAGGCGGAAGTTTTTGAGAAAACTGATATTATGCTCATGCGCCACGAATAAATGTGATAACTAAGCACAAAGTAATTAGAATTGTGCTTAGTTTATAGTAGTTTGTTAAATTTAAATTGATGAATAAGCAAGTTCGTAGTAAGGACTTTAGTCCTTAATTCCGTTGCGAGCAATGTTCGCTCTACAAAATTTAGAATAAGATGAGGTTTACTAATTATTTGGCAATGGAAGTTTTAAAACTCTAGACAAATAAACTATGAATACAAATATTGTTGCCAAAGTGACGGCTGAAGGAAAACTCGAAATTCCGCCAGAGGTGTTGGTTAAACTCCAACCTTTGACAGAATATGAAGTCTTGGTTACAGAAGATGAAAGTGTGTTCAAAAAAATTAGTAAACAATTGACTTGGGCACAATTATCAGAAAAAATCGAAACTTTAGGAGTAGATGCTGATGAACCTACTCTTCAAGAGATTAGTGAGGAGCGATCGCTCCCAACCAAAAATGTAACACCACAACAAGTCAAAAAAGTCAAACAAAAATTCTGAAGCTTAATCGCCGCAATGCTCAAGCAATAAGCAACAGAAAGGTTTGGCTATTTTTTCGATCTAAGAGCGATGTCTACGACAGACTATTCGGCGTGGCACTGCTAACTGATAAAGCGCGTGGCAAAGCTGTGCCTACGGCTAGCTTCTCTACGAGACGCTCCGCGTAGCTTGCTTCCACGGAGTGGTACGCTAACGCATTACTAAGATCACCATCCAATTAATGGCTTTTGTTAGTTCTTTTTCACATCACGAGCCATATTGAGAAAGTAGTCGTCAATTTTGGCATTAGGACGACGGCGGGTAGTAGTGGCGGAAATTTTAGGAGTGTTATCCTGATTAGTTTCAATTTGCTCTTTTGCAGAAGCTTGTTTTATACCTTGCTGCTGATCAGATTCTAAGAAATAACCAGAGCTATTGAATCCAAACAGGTTGCCAAAAAAACCAAAGAAATTTCCGAAAAAATTGGAAACACTTTGGAATAAAACACCAAACAAGCCTTGAATCCGAATGAACAAGTTCTGAACAGTTTGAGTTAGACGAAACATAACAGCACCCTCTATGATTGCCTATTATCATTGTGACTTAATTCCAATAAGAGGAATTGGTGCTATGCAAAAAATCTACCAGGCGTAGACGCGAGAGCAGGGAAAATATATTACAGGTTACATTTGAAACATTTATACTTGGCACTAAGTAGGACGGCGGAGATAATTTGCATGTTTGTAGTAAGGATTTTAGTCCTAAAAGAAGGACTGAAGTCCTTACTACGAACTGGATTACAATAATTTTACATTACAAAACACATAGTTTGAATTATTCACGCCGACTTACTTACCCAATAACTGCGTCAACTATCTTGCACCTAAATTACTGTACTAGTTTTCCTGATGCAGCAATTTAATGTTGATATGGAATTAAATATAACCAATTAACCTCATTTAGTAAGCAGAAGTAATGGCAACTCAGTTCTGGGAAAAAAGCATACAAATTAATCCTACTTTAACTAACTTACTATTTAAGCCTGTGCGTAGAGGCTTACTTCTATGTCGCAGCAAGCTAGGTAAAGCGTCTGGTGTTGCGCCTAGTCGCCTCATTAATGAAGGTTGGTGGCTTTTAAGGAAACGTCTGCTGCCATTATTATGTTTGATATCATTTGTTGCGGTATTGTTACTCAATAGCTTTGCCCCTACTCTTGCTCAACAACCTCCTCAACCTCGTCAAGAAATTCGGGGAGTGTGGCTGAGTGGTAACGATTTTAGCGTTTTCCGAAATCGCTCAAAGGTGCAAGCAGCTATGAGCCAACTGCGGCAGTTAAACTTTAACACTGTTTATCCAGTAGTGTGGAACGATGGCTATACACATTATCCCAGCGCTGTCATGCAAAAAAAGGGTATTCCCTTCTTTTTCAAGGGAACAGATGGACAAGATGTGATTGCAGACATTATTAGCCAAGCCCGCAGAGAAGGGTTACTAGCAATACCTTGGTTTGAATTTGGTTTCATGGTTCCCCTAAGTTCGGAACTCGCATCCCAGCATCCAGATTGGCTAACGCAAAAGCCCGATGGTACGCAAACTTCAATTAGTGCTGCGGGTGAAGTAGCGTGGTTGAATCCGTTTCACCCGGAAGTGCAAAAGTTTATCACCGAACTCGTCATGGAAGTCATTACTCAATACGATGCTGATGGCGTTCAATTTGACGACCATACGAGTTTACCTGTAGATTTTGGTTACGACAAGTACACAATTAATCTATATACTCAAGAAACTGGCAATCCTCCCCCATCCAATCCCCAAGCCCAAGCATGGATAAAATGGCGGGCAGATAAAATCACTGCATTCATGGTAAACCTCTACCAAACCGTGAAAGCTCGAAAACCGAATGCTATTTTTGCAGTTTCTCCTAATTATTATGATTTCGCCTACAAGCTGCAACTGCAAGACTGGCTCAACTGGGTACGGTTGGGTATTGTCGATGAGTTAGTCATGCAAGTATACCGTAATGATTTAGAAAGTTTTATTGCTCAAATTACCCGCCCAGAAATTTTAGAAACACAAAAAGTCATACCAACTGGTATCGGTATTATGGCAGGATTGCGAAATCGTCCAGTTTCCATGCCACAAATCCAATCCCAGGTAGAAGCAGCGCAACAACGCGGTTTAGGTAGCGGCTTTTTTTACTACGAAAGCCTTTGGGATATTGCACCTGAACCAGCAGCGCAACGACAGTCAGCATTTGCGGCTCTTTTTCCCAATTCAGCGTTGCGCGATATCTCTCAAAATACACCCCGCAAGCCAACTTTTGATACTATATCCCTACCTTTATACACAAAAGCTTCTCTAGGTCAACGGGTTCGCGGCTATTTTCTAGAAATGGCGATCGCAGGTGGTAAACCAAAGCGTATCTTATTAGATACAGGTTCAGCAGGGCTGCGAGTTCCCCAAGAGTTTTTAGGTAATGCCCCTATCCGCAGGACGGGACAAAATATCAAGGAGGTATTAAGTGATGGTACTATCCTGGAGGGAGAATTAGTTTATACTAATATTCGGTTTGGTTTGCTTCCCGCCGCAGAACCCGTTCCGGTACAGATTGTTACTAGTCGCCAATGTACTGCCCAAAAGCCTAACTGTTCAGCAAAGAGTGGTGTGCCATTTTCTGGTATTATCGGTGTCAACTATTTTGAAAAGTCACTTCTTTATAATCCGTTGAGAAAATTACCAGGAAATCTGAGTAACGGATTTATCGTGATTGGAAATGCTGGTAGTAACAAGAATAGCAGTTTAATCCTCGGTTTGACTGCTGATAATCAAGCAGGTTTCAAAATGGCTACTTGGAGTAAACAAAGCGAAATTAATGGTGTACCTGGTAACAGATGGGACTCTCGACTGAGCAAAGTTTGTTTAACTCTTGCTGGAAGTTCTGCTAAAAATTCTTGTAATGGCACAATGATTACTGATACTGGAACTATTAATGGTTTGACTGAATTCAAGTCAGCTTCTACAGCAGGTAAACTCAAACCTGGAGTATTGCGTTCAGCAAATGCTTTGAAAGTAGCAATTAATAGCATTTTTGATTACAGCCTCACACCAGGAACCCGCGACGGATTTAATCGCTGGAATTTGAGTATCTCACCACAAGCAGAACTTCCTATATTTGTAAATACTGGCATCGCATTTTTTGATAAATACGATGTACTTTTTGACCAAGTTAATGGAAGACAGGGTTTTCGCAGTCGGCGGTAATATCAGGTTTTAAACAAATGGCTGCATAAAAACCTTAAGTAAGTGCCATTCTACCCTAAGTAGAACGGCGTAAATAATTCAATGTTTGTAGTAAGGACTTTAGTCCTAAGAAAAGGGCTAAAGCCCTTACTATAGGGCTATTTCATTCTCATCTAGCCCGCCTCAGAATAAATTCTGAGGCTAATAGCCCAAGTCGTCTAAAGACGACTAATAAAGGCTTTCAGTCGTCTTTAGACGACTTTTGCTATTAGCCCGGAACTTTAGTTCTGGGCGGTTTATGTCTAAAACGAAATAGCCCTGGCCCTTACTACGAGCCAACTTTTTCTAACTTTATATTAGTTAACATACCGACTTACTTACTATGCAGTTTTGGCATTCTCATCTGATGCTTGCTCTGCAACATTTTTCAAGCGGCTCGATCTGATTTTGCGGATGCGATCGCTATAACGAACACCACCCGCCATCTCATATTCGCGGCTGTCTTTGCCGTACTTGATACCAACCACCATCAGCATCTTCTCAGAAAGCTGACTCAAGTTTTTTTCCATCTCTTCAATTTCAGTTTTAGAAGAGTCAACTACAGACAGAGCAGTATTATAAACATCAATTTTGCTGCGTAACTGGTCGATTGACTCAACTAATTTTTCTAGACTATAATCTTCATCAAATTTGACGCTTGGAACAATCGATTTCAGTCCGGCGGATCTTAACTGAGCTTTTTCTAAAATGCGGGATGTGCGTTTTTTCCGAGACATAAGACTACTCCTTTAAAATTCTTATAGAGCTAGCTTGCCTCAACTAAGCTGCATTCTGGTTCAGCAAAACTCGCAGTTTTTATAATAAATTTTTCAAGTTCTAGCAGTAAATTTTCGGAATTTTATTACTAGTGGTATTTATACAAGTAGGACGGCGAAAATAATTTGCATGTTTGTAGTAAGGACTTTAGTCCTAAAAGAAGGACTGAAGTCCTTACTACGAACTGAATTACAATAATTTTACATTAGTTAACATAGTTTGAATTATTCACACCGACTTACTTAGATAATTGTCTAAGCTTCATCAAAACTTTAAGGGACGCTGCTCCCACAAGTTGCGAAGCTGCTCCCACAAGTTGCGAAGCTGCTCCCACAAGTTGCGAAGCTGCTCCCATAAGTTGCGAACCTGCTCCCACAAGTTGTGAAGCTGCTCCCGTAAGTTGTGAACCTGCTCCTACAAGTTGCGAACCTGCTCCCGTAAGTTGCGAAGCTGCTCCCGTAAGTTGCGAAGCTGCTCCTACAAGTTGCGAACCTGCTCCCATAAGTTGCGAAGCTGCTTCAATTTGTTGGGAAGTGCGTAGGCAAAAACTTTGTAAGCGATGGTTTTTGCAGCGCGATCGTCTAAAATTGCTTCATAGCCAGGATTATTATATATCCAGGTGAGAACGTGACTCTCTCCTAAACCCAGGGCTATTTCATTCTCATCTAGCCCGCCTCAGAATAAATTCTGAGGCTAATAGCAAAAGTCGTCTAAAGACGACTAAGAAAGGCTTTTAGTCCACTTTAGTGGACTTGAGCTATTAGCCCGGAACTTTAGTTCTGGGCGGTTTATATTTAGAACGAAATAGCCCTGTCCTAAACCAAGATCCCATCAATCACTGGATCGACTTGTTCCACTTCTTCAGGAGTTACTTGAAAAGGTGAAACATTATAGCGATGGAGTGCTTCTAGGAATTGGTGACGGCTAACTCCGGCAATTTCAGCAGCCTTAGATTGGGAAAGTGTACCAACTTCATACCATTTGACAGCAGCAGCTAAACGCATCTCTTGAACAAACGTTTCTGGGTTAGTGCGGAGTGCTGAAAAAACATCATTTGGAAGTTCAATGTTAATTTGTATAGTCATAAATTCAGTATTACAGTTTATAAGAGATAGTTAGTAGCGTGTTAGGGAAGTGCGATCGCAAGTTAGGCAAATCCAATTGCTGCGCTGCACCCCACAAGCGTAAAATATAACCTAAAGACTTTGGGCTTAACAAAAATATAACTGTTAAAATCAGCATAATTTTAGTGTGAGACATTTAGGAGAACAAGTTTTGGCAACTATTACTGATATTGGTACACTAATTAACCGTCATCCAGGAATACACGGCGGTTGTGCGATTATTACTGGTACAGGGGTGACAGTCAGGCGCATAGCCATTTGGTATAAACAAGGTTACAGCGCAGAAGAAATTGCAGATCAAATTAGTCATCTGACTTTAGCGCAAGTTTATGCAGCTTTAGCTTATTATCATGCTAACCGCGATCAAATTGACGCTGACATTGCAGCAGAAGAGGCAGAGGGAGACAGATTAGAGAAACTGCATAAAATTCAAAAACTTTCATGAGCCGAATTTGCTTGTATATGGATGAAGATTCTACCGCACGTTCTCTAGTTCTGGCTCTACAAAACCGTGGTGTAGATGTGATTACAAGTCTAATCTAAATTTGAATAGGCTGGGATATACCGATGAAGAACAGCTAAGATGGGCAACTGAGCAAGGTTTTGTTTTATATAGTTCTAATATCAGAGATTTCTACCGTTTGCACACTGATTTTTTGACCAAAGAACAATCTCATGCAGGAATGATTTTGGTACAGCAGCAACGTTACTCGGTGGGGGAACTAATGCGCGGTATTTTGAGATTAATTGCAGCTAAGTCAGCAGAAGAAATGCAGAATCAGGTAGAATTTCTGAGTACTTGGATTGATAAATAAGCTGTTCCACTTTTAACTTGCATAATTAGGGCGGACAAGATGTCCACCCCACAAGACTTTGATTAAATTTAGATATGTAAACTAGATGTGGAACAGCTTAGTATCCAATACGCTTGGGTTAGAGCTAAAAATTGGGAAGCGCTATAGTTTAACGATGAGCAACTGCAACATAATAAAAGCAATATCATGAACACCGCTAAACTCAGCACTGATGGGACTCATCAAGTTGTTATTTTGCCCGAAGATTTTCAACTCACTGGCACAGAAGTCTATATCAAAAAAATTGGTAACGCTATTGTTCTCATTGCCAAAGATAACCCCTGGCGATCGCTCATCGACAGTTTAGACAATTTCTCTGGTGATTTTATGACTAATTGCGATCGGCCACTAATCGACAACAGAGATAGTTTGTAAATTCGATACCTGGCATTCAGCGCTGTTGCTAGAGAATTGGGTTGAGTAACTGTAAAGGCGATCGCACTTTGCCTAAAACTATAAATACTGTAGAGTGGTGTATGCCATCCACACGTAAATTACTGTATGAATCGTCCCCGAATCATTCAACCTAATCAAAGCTATACATTCAGCAAATATTTTGAACTTCCGTTTTCCCCAGAAGATATTCTTGCTGAACTTGGCTGTTCTTATAAACGCGAACGGTTGCAATTACCAAAAACAGAATTTAACTCTGAGATAATTGTAGAATTACACAGAGTCATTGAGCGTAACCTCCGACGTGTCAAACTACTTAGTGAAGATGCACGGAAGCAAGCAATTATCGCACCAATATTACTAGAGGTTTGCGAAATTGCCCAAACCCAATTGAATATTGAGTATCCCATTAGTGTTAGCGACCAACTAAAAGGCAGCTTAGATTATTACATTGATAAAGGTAAAGGCTTGTTAGTGATTGAAGCGAAACAAGCAGATTTAAGTAGAGGATTTACACAATTAGCAGTTGAACTGATTGCACTCGATCAATGGATAAATTCAGAGTTATCAGTTCTTTATGGGTCTGTAACTACTGGTGAAGATTGGCGATTTGCAATATACAACCGTCAAGAAAAACAGATAACGGAAGACTTCAAATTATATCGAGTTCCTGAAGAATTAACAGAATTAACTCATATTTTAGTTGGCATATTGAGCAATTAGCATTAATATACAAAAGTAGAAATTAAAATGTATCCTAAAGAAGTTGCTTAAAACCGATCGTGCAACAGAAAAAAGTAAGATCGTGAATACCGCCAAACTCATCACTTATGGCACTCACCAAGTTGTTATTTTGCCTATTTCTCCGATGATTTTATGACTACTAGAGATCAGCCACTCTTCGACACCAGAGAGAGTTTGTAAATTCGATACCTGCTTGATACCAATATCTGCATTTACCTCATCAAGGAAGCACCGGGTAATTAGAAATCGCGGCTACACAAACGAAGTGTAAGAGCGATCGCTTGATTCTGACATAGAGATAAATCAAGGGCTTCAGAGAGTTGATGAGGACTTTACTTATGTTTTTGGACACGAGTAAGAAAGAATCAAGAAATGAAATTCTCGCGCCTTTGGTTCGCATAAAACTGCACTTTTAGGTATATGCTTAGTAACAGCATACTAGAGTGATAAAACAGTGCTGAACAAATACCTTAAAGTACTTCTTTCATCTGCCTTGCTGCTTACTGTAGGAACTAGTTTCAGTGAAAAGGTCAATGCTCAAGCTTTTGTTAACGATACTTTTACCGACGGTGGCCTGACCAATGGTGCTGATCCGTTAGATATTTCCTGGTTTGGAATTTCATCAAATTTTTCTCAAACAGTTTCAACTCCTTCTCAAATTCAATTAAGCGTAGTTGAAGATCAAATTCTTGGAAGTGGAAAAGCTTTGAACCTTGACACTCCCTCTTTTACTACCTATCCTAGCTACGATCCCGCTGTTAGTGCCGCTCATTTTGCCCTTGGAACCTTCGCTCCTGTTACTTTAGGAAGTGAGCCAGGTGATACGCTTTATTTGAGCTTTGATTTTCGCTTCACTACTAAACCTAGTACCTCAACTACCTTTAATCAATTTCCGAATCTTCGCGCTTCTGCTTTACGTTTTGGTCTATTCAACTCTGCATCTACTCCTGTGACGACTAATATTTTGGCTTCACTTGTGGACAGCGGCACTCCTGTGGAAGATGACGGTGGTTATTTGGTAGCAGTTGGTCTAGCTGGTACCAGCAATGTAGGGGTTGCTAGAGAAAACTTTAACACTGGGGGCATTACTGGTGGTTATGGACTAGTTGGGTTAACATCAACTAACTCTGTACCAACTATTGACGACACAGCACGTCATAATGCTGTCCTCATTATCAGACGCTTAGATTCGCAAACAGTCCGAATAACTGCATCAATTGATGGTTATCCTGTAAAAGCTGTTGATTCTGGTCCTGGAATCATTACCTCTTTTGATGAAATTGCAGTCAGGATTAATTTTAGTGATCTCGACATAAATATCGACAACGTTGTACTCCAAGCCCTTTAACCCACGCATCAAAAACCCTGTGTTCGATTAGGCGGTAATAGGATTGGCAATGATTGGCTTTGTGCTGAGATGTTTGTAAAAATATGTGGTGCGTTAGGTTCAACGCCATAACGCACCCTACTAATCAAGACTCCATCTCTGCCAATTCCAACCAGCGTTCAGTCGCCACATCGATCGCTTGCTTGAGCTTTTCCACATGATTATAGAGTTTTTGCACTTACACTGGCGATCGCTCATCGACAGTTTAGACAATTTCTCTGGTGATTTTATGACTACTAGAGATCAGCCACTCATCGACACCAGAGAGAGTTTGTAAATTCGATACCTGCTTGATACCAATATCTGCATTTACCTCATCAAGGAAGCACCGGGCAATTAGAAATCGCGGCTACACAAACGAAGTGTAAGAGCGATCGCTTGATTCTGACATAGAGATAAATCAAGGGTCTCAGAGAGTTGATGAGGAATTTGCTTGTGTTTTTGAACACAAGTAAGAAAGAATCAAGAAATGAAATTATCGCGCCTTTCGTTCGTATAAAAGTACACTTTTAGGTATATGCTTAATAACAGCATACTAGAGTGATAAAACAATGCTGAACAAATACCTTAAAGTACTTCTTTCATCTGCCTTGCTGCTTACCGTAGGAACTAGTTTCAGTGAAAAGGTCAATGCTCAAACTTTTGTTAACGATACTTTTACCGACGGTGGACTGACCAATGGTGCTGATCCGTTAGATATTTCCTGGTTTGGAATTTCATCAAATTTTTCTCAAACAGTTTCAACTCCTTCTCGAATTCAATTAAGTGTAGTTGAAGATCAAATTCTTGGAAGTGGAAAAGCTTTAAACCTTGACACTCCCAGTATTACTACCTACAATCCCACTGTTCTTCCCCCTCACTTTGCGCTTGGAACCTTCGCTCCCGTTAATTTAGGAAGTGAGCCAGGCGATACGCTTTATTTGAGCTTTGATTTTCGTTTTACTACTAAGCCTAGTACCTCCACTACCTCTAGTGAATTTCCAGGTTTTCGCGCCGGTGCTTTACGTTTTGGTCTGTACAACTCTGCATCTACTCCTGTGACGACTAATATTTTGGCTTCACTTTTGAACAGCGGCACTCCTGTGGAAGATGACGGTGGTTATTTTGTACTAGTTGGTCTAGCTGGTACCAGCAGACTAGAGGTTGCTAAAGAAAACTTTAACAGTGGGGATTCCATTACTGGTGGTTATGGAGGTCTTGGGTTAATATCAACTAACTCTGTACCAACTATTGACGACACAGCACGTCATACTGCTGTCCTCATTATCAGGCGCGTAGATTCGCAAACAGTCCGAATAACTACATCAATTGATGGTTATCTTGTAAAAGCTGTTGATTCTGGCCCTGGAATCATTACCTCTTTTGATGAAATTGCAATCAGGAGTATTTTTAGTGATCTCGACATAAATATTGACAACGTTGTACTCCAAGCCCTTTAACCCACGCATCAAAAACCCTGTGTTCAATTACGCGGTAATAGGATTGGCAATGATTGGCTTTGTGCCGAGATGTTTGTAAAAATATGTGGTGCGTTAGGCTCAACGCCGTAACGCACCCTACTAATCAAGACTCCATTTCTGCCAACTCTAACCAGCGTTCAGTTGCTACATCAATTGCTTTCTTGAGCGTTTCCACCTTTTCATAGAGTTTCTGCACTTGGCTATAATTCCCCGGTGAGACATTCGCTAGTGTTTTCTCGGTTTCTGCCTTCTGGGCTTCTAACTGGGCAATTTTACCTTCCAACTGCTCAAATTCTTTTTTCTCCCAATTGGATAATCTACGTCGTTTTGTATTCTCTACATCCTTGGGTGAAGCCGCACCATTTTGGACTTCGATATTTTTGGGCTTCTCCTTAGTGTTCGCAGCTTGTTGCTGTGCTTCTTCAGCCTTCTTATAGTCCAGATAAATCGAGTAATTCCCTGGATATTGGCGGAGATTACCGCCTTCTTCAAAAGAAAATACTGTATCGATGGTGCGATCCAGAAAGTAGCGATCGTGAGAAACTACAATTACACACCCTGCAAAATCTTCTAAATAATCCTCTAGTACTGCCAATGTCTGAACATCTAAATCATTTGTCGGTTCATCTAAAATTAAGACATTGGGCGCACTCATCAAAACCCGCAACAGAAATAAACGTCTTTTTTCCCCACCCGAAAGTTTATTAATTGGGGCATATTGTTGATTACCAGGAAACAAAAACCGCTCTAACATTTGAGAAGCAGTAATTTGAGTACCATCGGTAATTTTGATAAATTCTCCTTCTTCTTTGATATAGTCAATCACGCGCTGATTTTCGTTTAAAGCTGTGAGCAATTCTTCAGAATGTTGGTCAAAATAACCGATGTGAATTGTAGTACCAATTTCCGCAATGCCCGAATCTGGTTTAACCTGACCGGTAATAATCTCCATTAAAGTAGATTTACCAGCACCATTAGCGCCGATGATGCCGATGCGGTCTTCTGGACTAAATTCGTAGGTAAAATTATTAATCAGGGTGCGTCCATTGTAGGCTTTAGAAATGTTATCTAATTCAATAACTTTTTTGCCAATGCGACGACCAACTGTAGAAATATCAACTTTACCCTGAACTTGTTTAAATTCAGTATCCCGCAGAGCGTGCGCGCGGTCAATTCTCGCTTTTTGCTTGGTACTTCTGGCTTTCGGGCCTTTTTTAAGCCATTCTAACTCGCGCCGCAACAAGCCTTGGTGTTTACGTTGACTACTTACGGCAGATTCTTCAGCTAAAGCTTTCTTTTCGAGGTAATATGAATAGTTACCTGTATAAGTGTAAATGTCGCCTCGGTCAATTTCGATGATCCGATTGGTAACGCGATCTAGAAAGTAGCGATCGTGGGTGATGAGAAAAAGTGCGCCGCGATAGCGATTTAAATAACTTTGTAACCATTCTACAGAAAGAGCATCAAGATGGTTTGTCGGCTCATCCATGAGCAAAACATCTGGTTCTGCTAGCAATGCCGATGCTAAAGCAATACGCTTGCGATAGCCTCCAGATAAAGTGCCTATTTTGGCATCAAAGTCAGAAATTCCTAATTTAGTGAGGATAATTTTAGCATTAGTTTCTAATTCCCAAGCACCAGTTGTATCCATCCGTTGCATCACCACAGAAAGGCGAGACATTAGTTGGCTATCATCTGGATAGTGAGCCAATTTATCTGATAGTTCTTCATACTCACGTACCAAAGCCATGTGTTCGCCACTGTCGGCGAAAACTTGCTCTAAAACTGTGTGATTCTCATCTAAATCTGGCAACTGGGGTAAGTAAATAATTTTAGAACCAGAGTTGATTAAAATCTGACCGCTATCTATCGATTCTAAACCAGCGATCATTTTTAATAGGGTTGATTTGCCAGAACCGTTAGTACCAATTAAACCAACTTTATCGGTAGCATCGAGGCTAAAGCTAGCATCTTTTAAAATTTCCTTGATGCCAAAGTCTTTCTTAACTGATTGAAGTGTGATAATACTCATAAGATTTAGTAATTTTTCATTGAGCGTTAGTTAGTAGGTAAGGCAAATACCCTACCTACATTCGCTGACTTCTATAGAAATAAGTCCAAGGGGAGATGTCCATACATTTCATTTATTCCGTCTTCGTGGTAAGACTGACAAGACACTAATACACCACGATGATGTCCAGCATAAGAATCGAGATAACACAAGCCATTTTTACCATTTAATTTGATATAAACTGGGCCTTCAGGTGTAAGTAAATTGTCTGGTGGTTCATAACCCAAAGCCAAGGAATAAGTCTTCATGGCAAGTATTCCTTCTTCTGCTGTATCAGCACAAATTCCTAAAATTTTATAATCAGCAAGTTTGGCAATCAAAATTAAGGCACTACGAATTACTGATTTTTCTGATGGCTTGAGGACAGGCGCAATATCTAGACAGTTAAATTTATTCAGTAATTTTTTCGCTTCTTCTGCGGTGAGATTCTGAGGATTGGGGGTTGACATAAACTTCGATTATTGTCTGGTTGGTTTTTCTGTTGTGTTAAAGTTGGGAATAACCCAACTTATATTATTTTGGATTTTGGATTTTAGATTTGGGATTGAAAATCGTCCAAATGTTGTAAAATTTGCCCCAAGTCAGAACAAATTACATAATTTTAGACGTTATTATTTAATGTTCACTCTTTTTTAAGGTTGATTTTGAACATTTCCAAGGTTGTATATGAAGGGAACACCGCTTTTTGAGTCACCACCCATAACGAGGACTTTGGGCATCTGAGCGCCGCCGCTCCTCCAAGCTTCAATTGCTTCTTTTTGCAGAACTAACTGTCCTCCTTGGGCTTTGAGTGTCTCTGCTAAGAGTCTTTGAGCTTCTGCCCTACCTTTAGCACGATTCACATCTGCTTGTGCTTCTTGTTCTGCTTCCCGTGCTACATAAACGGCTCTTTGCGCCCGTTGTTCAGCAATTTGTTTTTCTTCCACTGCTCTGGCAAATTCTGGTGAGAATGCTAAATCAACTACGCTAGTATCTAACACAATTATCCCATATTTGTCTAAGCGATCGCCTAGCGCTTCATCAAAGTCTTCTTTCAACTCACTTCTTTTGGTAATTGCTTCTTCTACTGTTCTTCTAGCGGCTGCAATTTTAAATGCTTCTTGGGTCTGTGGTGCAATGATTTTCGATACAATATTTGCTAAGGTTCCTTGTTTCCTTCTAACTTCAACTACCTTGATGGGATCGAGGCGAAAGTTGATCGCAAATCTCGCAGATAAATTTTGCAAATCCTTAGTAGAACTCTCCGCTGGTACTTCAAATTTCTGCACAGTCAAATCATACACATCTATCACTGAGATAAAAGGCGGTTTTGCATGAATCCCTTCCAATAATGCCCCATCTCTCGCTCCACCCAAAATGCTGATCACTCCTGCTTGTCCTGGGTTAATAATGATAAAGGAATTTAGTCCCAGAACCACTAGTGTTGCTAACACAATTCCTAAAACTGTGCTTTGCCAATTTCCAAATTGCTGATTTTTCAAATTCTTCTCTCCAATATGAGTTAGTCATTGGTCATTTGTCATTTGTCATTGGTCATGAAGAGTTATTATTTTTCTCCTTGTCTTCCTTCTCTAGTCAGGGCTATTTCGTTCTAGACATAAACCGCCCAGAACTAAAGTTCCTGGCTCATAGCCCAAGTCCACTAAAGTGGACTAAAAGCCTTTATGAAGAAGGGGAAGGGGAAAGGTAAAAACCTCGCCCGCAAGTGGCGCGACCTGTTCATCCCTTTAACCTTTAACCTTTAACCTTTTATTAGTCGTCTTTAGACGACTTTTGCTATTAGCCTCAGAATTTATTCTGAGGCGGGCTAGATGAGAATGAAATAACCCTTCTCTAGCCCATAGTGCTGAGTAAAAAGTATTACTTTGGTTTGGGTAAACTCAGTTACTAGTTTAAGTTTCTCATTAGTCTGTCTGAATTAAGCCTTTAATCTGAAGAAGGCAGCACTGGCGGTTTAATCTCCATCGTTTGTAATGAGATTAACCAATTAGAGCGGTTTATGGATGGAGGAGCGAATGATATTATCCAAGTTTCCCCACTTGTTTGAATTTATTGTTGCAAACATATATGCAAGTTACAGATGTAGTTGTTATTGGTAGCGGTATTGGCGGTTTGAGTTGTGCTGCTGTTTTAGCACGTTATGGCTTTGATGTAATAGTCTGTGAAAGCCACTCCATTGCTGGAGGCGCTGCCCATGCTTTTGAGCGCAATGGTTTCAAATTTGACTCGGGCCCGTCTCTCTACTCCGGACTGTCTTACAGCCCCTCTGCTAACCCTCTGCGGCAAGTCTTAGATGCAATTGGCTCGGAATTATCATGCGTAACCT
Organism: Nostoc sp. CHAB 5834; assembly: GCA_020829485.1. The sequence goes on from JAIVFU010000032.1 coordinate 62,903, forward strand.
ACGATACTTGGGGTTGTTGTGTACCAGAAGGTGATTTTGATACGTCGGTTGGTGCAGAGCAATTTTGTGAAGTGCTGATGAAATTTCGGGGACATGATGCTGTAGCCCAATGGCAGGAACTCCAGCGCATCATGAAACCATTCGCTAGTGCAGCAACTTCTATGCCACCGGCGGCTTTACGCTTTGATTTTGGTGCAGTTAGAACTGTCGCCCCGTTTATCCCATCTCTGACAAAACATCTGGCGAATATAATTAAGCTGACGGGCCCTTTTAGCCGGATTATGGATGACGTTGTTAAAGATCCTTTTACCCGAAATTGGCTGAATTTGCTGTGTTTCTTGCTTTCTGGATTGCCCGCAGATGGCACTAGCGCCGCAGAGGTAGGATTTATGTTTGCCGACTGGTATCGCCCAGATGCAATACTTGAATATCCCATTGGTGGTAGTGGTGCTTTAGTTGACACTCTTGTACAAGGATTGGAGCGTCACGGTGGGAAGTTGATTCTAGGCGCTCATGTGGAAGAAGTGCTTGTGGAAGGGAATCGGGCGGTGGGTGTGCGTCTGCGCGATCGCTCCGAAATCCGATCGCGGCGAGCAGTTATTTCTAATGCATCGGTTTGGGACACACTGAAGTTATTACCAGAAAAGGCAGTACCCAAACAGTACCGCGCTAAACGACAGGCAACACCTGAGTGTGATAGCTTTATGCATCTGCATTTAGGCATTGATGCTCAAGGATTACAATCAAATTTGCGGTGTCATTACATCGTAGTTAATGACTGGGAATTGGGGATAACAGCACCTCAGAATGTTGTAGTGATATCAATTCCTTCAGTTCTTGATCCATCCTTAGCGCCACCAGGTAAGCACGTAATTCATGTTTATACTCCTGGTAATGAGCCATACTCTATTTGGCAGGGAATGGATAGAAAGAGCCAAGAATATGCCGAAAAAAAGCGATCGCGTGCAGAAGTAATGTGGCAAGCCTTAGAGCGAATCATTCCAGATATTCGCTCTCGTTGCGAAGTCACACTCGTTGGTACACCTCTAACTCACGAGCGTTATCTCCGCCGTCACCAAGGTTCTTACGGCCCAGCAATTCAGGCTGGAAGTGGTATGTTTCCCGGCCCCAGCACACCCTTACCAGGGCTGATGTGCTGTGGAGACTCGACATTTCCCGGCATTGGTTTACCAGCAGTCGCCGCCAGTGGGCTGATTGCTGCCAATACCCTTGCACCTGTTAATAAGCATTTAGCAATGCTTCAAGATATCAAGTGCATTTAACTTTTTGACGATAAAATCTAGTTGCCAAGATAGCCGCCCCTGCTGCCAAAACTGCTAGTACACTGTCGGGTTCAGGTACGGCAGCAACTTCAGCATCAATTCGTGCAGTTCCAGCAAAAGAACCTGTTAATTCAGGTTTTTGCAGGATTAATAATGATACAAAAACGCTCTTTTGGGGCATGGCATTGCCCATACGTGTCAACTTAAGCTAAAATGCATGTCCCACAGGCGTTTTACCCCCCTTAATCCCCCCGATGCATTGGGGGGAAAAAGAAATCCAGTTCCCTCCCCAATACATACGGGGAGGGTTAGGGTGGGGTGACGCGTTGAGTAATGCTAAGTGAGAGAACTGAATATCACGTCTCGACAAGGATTTCACGTTAAGTTGACACGCATATCTAATTTAAATCTCCTCTACAGAAAATACTACTCTAAAGCCACAAACCCTTAGCCCTCCGTCTGACTCATTCCAGCTACGGCTAGCGCTGCGACACAGTTCGGCGTTGAAACTCCACGAACCACCGCGTAGCACTCGGCGATTAATATCACCGCCAACTTCCCAAGCTGTTCCATCTGAGGGTGCGTCGCTGTAATTGTTATGCCACGAATCAGCGCACCATTCCCAAACTAGCCCGTGCATATCGTACAATCCAAAGGCGTTGGCAACTTCAAAACTACCGACGTTTGTTGTTTCTTTACGGAATTTGCTTTTTGGTTCGATAGTGCAACTGACTAACTCAGAGGTAATGGTTTCGCCAAAGTGGAAGGATGTTGTAGTTCCAGCCCGACAACCATATTCCCATTCAGCTTCACTCGGTAAACGATAGTCGCGTCCGGTTTTTTCTGATAGTCTGAGACAGAATTCTACAGCCTCATACCAAGATACGTTTTCCACTGGTCTATCTAAACCTTTGAATTTCGACGGATGGGGATTTAAAGCTTGTTTGATTTTGGGTAAAGCTGCTACTACTCTCCACTGTGCTTGAGTTATAGGAAATTTCCCCATAAAAAATGGTTCAACGGTAACTTTATGTCGAGGACGTTCGTCAGCATCTCCTTCACACTCCGGTGAACCCATCATATAAGTACCGCCAGAAATCGATACCATTTCTAATGTGACAGATTTACCCAATTCTTCGGCAAAGAAGTTTGCATTACAACTCATGCGGTTTACTTCTCTACCACCTGTGTCTACTGTCACTACATCAAATTCAAAGGTTTCTAAGGGGGGTAATGGTACTATTACTTTTTGTGGTGGCGGTGATAAAATGGGTTGAGGCATCGAAACAATTTTTAGGGCAACAGGTTCAATGTTCAATGTTGCAAATTTCAAATCGTTGAGAACTTCTGCTGCTGTTTGATACCTTTCACTTGGTAAATGTTTTAGTAATTTATCTAAAATTTTGCCTAAGTCGTCGCTGATAGTAATACCTTTTTCTTCTAACCGTTCGCGCCACAACCACTTAGCATTCATGGCATCATAAATAGGATCATTAATCTGTCCAGAAGCATCCTGCAAAGGCAAACAACGAGTTAAAAGACGCACGCAAGTTACACCTAAAGCATACAAATCACTGCCATGACAAGCAAATCCAGCCATTTGTTCGGTTGGGGCATAACCAAGGGTATAAATTACTGTAGCTTGTCTTCCTATGCTGGTTTGTGTTACCTGTTTAGCACCGCCAAAGTCAATTAATACGGGTTTTTCATCACTTGCACGGCGGATAATATTTTCTGGTTTGATATCCCGATGAATGACATTATGAGTATGAATGAATTGTAGTACTGGCAATAAATCAGCTAAAAGTTCCCAAATTTGTGATTCACTATAGATTTGTTGCTGAACTTCCTGTAAAAGAGTTTTTCCTTGAATAAATTCTTGTACGAGATACAAGCTAGCACCTTGTTCAAAGTAAGCTAGTAATCGGGGAATTTGGGTATGATTTTCTCCCAGTTCATACAACCGAAAAGCCTCTTCTTTGAAAAATTCTGCTGCTTTGGTGCGTTGTCCTGTTCCCTGAAATTGGGGGAAAAATTGCTTGATGACGCAAGGCGCGTTTAGTCTGTCTACGTCTTCTGTAGCATAGGTTCTGCTAAATCCACCTTCACCTAAAAGTCTTAATACGCGGTAACGGTTTCTTAGAAGTTTGCCAAAGTTGCTTTGTCCGCAACTCACGCAAAATCTATTGCTATCAGAGTTGAATGGATTTGAGCAATTGGGATTTTGGCAGATTTGCATAATGAGGGGGAAATAGCATCTTCTCCAAAGTTAGCCCCAATGTTATCTAATTGAAAACAGTTATGTAGAGAAGCGAACACGGAAGTTTATTCATGTGCTTAAAATTCCTCTAATTACTTCCTTTTTATGGATGCTTAGAGAGGATCAATTCACCCAAGGGTATTGTGCTGAAAACTATCTTTTACATGAGAAGATAAGGACGATTAACAATTAAAAATTAAATAGAGTTATATTAGAACATTGAAACTCTTAATACAACTAATACCAGTGTCTTAACTTGCCGTAATGCACCCTAAATTTTAATATAGCAGTTGTTCATTATCTAAAAAAGTTCGTAAAGAACCAATTAAATAATTCAAAATTTAAGAGAGTCACATAAGATAATAAAACTTACGCATCGGCTACAAAATGTAGAGGCAATTCATGTAGACGCAAAGCAGTTTCCCACGGGGTATTGCCCCTACGAGAAAATAAAGGTTTCGGCTATTGTTTGCGTAAGTCCTGATTTAATCAGGACTTACGCACTCAGATCCCCCAACCCCCTTAAAAAGCAGGGCTGTTTCATTCCCTAAAAGGCGCTGATTTACAAGCGTTTCAAGCAAAAAAACCAGGTGACTAAAAAATCTGATTGGGCAAGAAAATGGTGAACGCACTTAAATTTGCTGGTTGAGGTGGTAGTTTTTCTTTTTCCCACTCAAGCAAATTTCTGACTCATACTCTTGACAAAATCCCTAAGAGATCGAATGAAACAGCCCTGCCGATAAATTGGGGGCTTTAGAAGTTCCCCCCTTAAAAAGGGGGGCTAGGGGGGATTTAGGTTTCAGGCTTCAGTGCGTAAGTCCTATAAATAACTTAGTTGACCTTACGTTGGAAAGTAAATGTTCCAGACTGTCCAGGTTGAAGTGGCCCTGGAATTGTGTCTAGATAGGTAGTGATATCAAGGCCAATCGCATCCGTTACTGCTACTCCCAAATTTAGATAAGTTACAATTCCGGCAGGATCAATTGCAGTATTAAACACGTGGCTGGTATCTACTTTTCCATTATTATCATTGTCTTTCGCCCAGTTATTATTAGTGGAATTACCATTTTCAGTAATAATGATTCCAATTGCATTCAGAGTAGCGTTATTTGAGCCGATAGGAACTGATGAAATATTGGTGTAAGTAATGCGATACTCAATAATATTGTCTACGCCAGGCTTTTTCACTGTTGTACTAAAAGTGCTATCATTTGTAGCAACAGCAGAGCCACTTCCTTGTAAAATCCGAGATTCTTTCAAAAGTTTCAAGAAACCTGTGTAAACTTGGTCAACTGTATTATTGGAAGATTCTCCAGAGTTAAACGCTCCATCATTATTGCTATCTACAAAAGCTCGAATTGTCACAGGAAAAGCTTTACCCGTATCTGTTGATAGAGGCGTTCCTGCTGGTAAATCTACAGTTACGGTGTAATCAACCGGCAAATTATTGAGGGTTGCTAGGGAAATTCCTAAGCCAGAAGTCAAGGTGAAGCCTGTGCCATTGTATGTGTAAGTGGCAACACTGACTCCAGAAATCAAGGTTACAGTTGTACCTGATGGTAGGTCACTCGTATTGGTTGGGGTAACTGGTACTAATAAGACGTTACTCAACAGAGTTGGATCGGGGTTTAGTATAGTATTGAAGAAGCTCACAGCAGCAGGATCGAGGGTAGATCCTGGCGGCAGATAGAGTGGAACGATCGCTGATTGGTTTGAAAAATCATTATTATTATCAGTAGCTCCCACAGCGTTAGGAAACAGGTGCGGCCCATTCAAAATCGAGGTTTGGGCAGTCATCGTAAAGGTGTTAACTTCACCTCCAGGCCCTTGACCTGTGTTGTTATTACTAGTATCCGCCCCTTGAATAGCAACATTTGCTACCCCAAGATTCGGAATATTTGAACCAACAGTACCATCATCATTAAAGTTGCTAGGGCTTTGGTCGCCTGACTCATCATAAACTAGCTGATTGAGTGCATCACCTTGAGTTTGACCAAAGCTTTGAGCAATATTAGAAATTGTGGCAGTGGAAGTTAGAACTCCATTTGTCACTACTTGAAAGGATAATCCATTCACTGTTGTACCTGCGGTAAGAGTGCCAGATTTCACAAAGCCAATACGAGTTACCAACGTTAAATCAACGGGGACAATACTAGTCCAAAGGGCATTGTTCGCTGTCACTAGTGTAGGTGTCACAGTGTAAACAACACTCCAACCTGTAGGAGGAGTAACTACGCTTGCTAAATGAGTATTTACGGGAATAGCATCAGATACCAAAATTTTGGCACCAATCAGCCCATCTACGTTGATGTTCGTACCTACCAAATTTGCGGGAGTTAATCCTGTACTACCTGTAGGACTTGTGGAATCAATTTTTAAGCTCAAATCGTAGGTCAACTTATCATCACTCAGATTGTTGGGTGTACTGGAATCTGAATACCCAGAACGAACTTTTAAGACTTTAGCAAAAGCCTGTGGAATTGCAGAGATAGTAGTTGTTTGTATAGCACTAGCTTCTCGTTCTCCATTCAGAGGTATCCCTGCTATTTCTCCTGCTGTTCCATCTAAATTATCAATGGTGCGGACTTCTGTAGCGTTTGAGCCATCAGGACTATCAGGTTGGTTCTGAGTAAGTAGGTCGGCAGGAAAAAACGAAACTATGTAACAATAAATAAATACGGAGAATATATCTACCGAGGTAACAAAAAATATGGGCGCTCGTTTGAGGGTATTTCTGACTAAAGAGGAAAACAAA
>JAIVFU010000330.1 GCA_020829485.1 Nostoc sp. CHAB 5834
GCTCTATCTACAGAATGGAGCAATGGTCAAACGGAGGGTCAAGTAACCAGAGTCAAGCTGATCAAGCGGCAGATGTATGGGCGAGCCAAACTGGACTTACTAAGGCAACGTGTACTCTACCGATGCTAAACCACACAAAGTGCGTAAGAGCCAGTATTTGGGGGGAGGTCACTTTTATGCCACCACCGTCTAAGGAAAGAAAACTGCGTGATGATAACCAAGTCTTCATTGTAGATAGCCTCTGATTTCAGCATTTATTCTTTTTTCAAGTTCTATACCAAATTCTTTATATTCACTCACTATAGCTGTTAATGAACTGTTTCCTATCGAAGCTATTCTTCTTTCTCGAGAAACTTCTTCGTAACTGTCTCCACCTAAGAGTCGCCTAAATGATTTTATATAATTTATTAAGGTGCGTTTCTCACTTAATCTATATTGTAATGAATCATTAAAGTCTAAGCTTTCTATAGCAAGTTTACATAGTTTATAAAAAATTTTCTTTAATGAATTCTGAGAGAATAATTTTATAGATGCAAAAAATATGAGCGGGCTAAAGATACCATCCCACAACCAATAATTCATTAATACTAGTGAGCCTATCGCTTTATTTCCTGATGAAACAATTAATTTGATGTAGTCATAGTATTCTTTAATTTCATGTTGCTGGGCTAATGTTAAAGGCTTGCCTTCGTTTATAGTTTTTGCCAGAACACTATAAGAAAAACTTAAATCCATACCATTTTTTCGAAATTGTCTAAAAAAAATCTCGAACATATACGGTCCATCACTGTTATCTTCTGGTAATCTGTTGTACCAATATCGACCATTTTCATGCATTTCTACCCTACTTATAAGAAAAGATAACCTTTTTTTATTTAACTTAAAAGTCTCCTTGGAACTCAATGAAGCAGAATGTATACTTTCGTACTTATAGATCTTATCAAATTTCCTATAGTAACTTAAAACTAATTTTGCTTCATTCTGATTTTTTAATAGATTTACAAGATTACGGAGTTCTGTTGTATCTTGCCAAATTTTAAATCGCTTATGCTTTTTGAGATCATCAGGGACAACACTATTTTCTTCAGACTCAACAACAATTAGTCTAGTAGACTGAAACATAGTTTCGAACTCAAGTGCTGGTCTGTACTCAGCTTTCATCCATTTTGAAACCGGTCTCTTATCTAAACAGACGATTACAAATCGGCTATGACGTAATGCTAATGAAATATCTCGTTTAATATTGAAGTCAAGTATAGAGACAATTATATCATGCCAGATAACTAAGTCATTTTCTATGAGAGTTTCGACTAATTTTATTGATGAATTATTTCCGTTCCTATGTGAAACAAAGGCATCATAGAAAAAAACTCTATCCCTAAATTCACTTAAGGAGCGCCGGTTTAGGAGGGTTCTAAACAAGGTTTGGTATTTATAAACCCTATCCATGGTAGAATCTTTCATGAAATTCAGCTTTTATATATTTTTATAGGCCCCTTCAAATCCAAAAATATCATTTCCGGCAGATGAGAAGTAAGGAAAAGCAGTTGATTTATCGCTTTACATAATATATTATCTAAAATCGTCCATTAAAAGGCTTGCCAGATATATTCAATGAACTTCATAAGCGTTTGAAAATCACGATCTTGCTATAATTTTGGTAACTTACAATAATCGTTCACTAAAACCCTTGGCCAAATGAATGCTATTCGTTGAGGGGAGAAATAGTCTGACTCTAGCTGTCAATGCCCGAAAGCGTTCACGTAATGGTTGCCTTTTCTGAACGGTTACTATGAAAAATAAAAGAGATTGAAAGGGGCGGTAAAAATATCCTCATTTCAACTTTATGAGTAAAGTGCCATTTTCAGGGCGGATTTAAATTGACTAATGGCTTATGGCTTGCCACCCTGTTCAGCCGTTGACGTATGTATATAAATTATCAATAAAATGCCCCATGAGCAGGTGACGAGTGTCAAATGATTGGAGCGAGTTGTGAGACGAAGGTTTTAATATCTATTCAATTTAATTAATAGACGGAGCGGTCTAACCTGGTATAAGTTGTAAGGCAACTCCGTAGAATATGCTGCGGCCGTTCCAACGAATCGGAACAGTCGAAACAGTTAAGTAGCTCACATTTGTGAGTGATTGAAGGTAGCTGAAACAGGAAAGCCAACCTTGGAATAATATCATGGCACAAACCTAAAGGCATACGCCAACTGTTTAATTATTGTTTGGCTAAGTCTTCAATCAACCATATTGCTTAAAACTGATTCTGAAAGGGTTGGTGAATCTTTTTAGTTCACTCACTTCTCCATCTAAAATAAAGCCAGCCCAAAAGTAGGGATGCGGGTATTCCATTCTTAGGGCTTGCTTTGCATTTCGGAGTGCCAAACCTCGGGGCTCTTTTTTTGACAAATTTTCATAAAAAAGTTTCATAAGCTTGTAGGTACTTTCATCAGGGACCTTCCATAAACTTGAAACTACACTTTTAGCACCTGCAGCTTTAAATGCTTTCCTAAGACCCTGAAGTCCGTCTCCCAAACGAATATCTCCTAGTCCAGACTGACACGAGGACAGTACTACTAAGTCTGTTGTTCTTAGATCCCAGTCCATTATCTCAGATGCGTAGAGTATTCCTGAATAAAAATATTTTAGTGGTTCTTCCAACTCCCTATTAGATAGAAATAAAGCTATTCCACTCCTATCTAGCGGATCCGAAAACCCGCTTATTTTATCAATAAGTGGAATATTATAAATTCTCCCAAAAGGAATATAAAAGCTATGAGTACAGAAATGAAGTATTTCTGGAGAATTAAGCTGTAATATATTTTTATCTGCAAGTTCATTATTTAATATTGATCCCTTAATCATTTTATTAATATCATCTCCTTCTATTTGTGCAAAGGGAAGCGGCGAGAAGAATACGGGCTGGTCTTTAGGAACTTCAGAAAAATGCCCTATTGAAACAACAAGCGGATCAGATGGAACATCTATGTTGCCGAATGATAAATTAAAGTTCCCAATTTCTCCTTTATTTCCTAGATAAGAGATTGTCCATTTATCTTGAAGAATCTCTGCTTCATTTAATGGTAATATTTCAAAAGGTAAAGTTGATAAATTTCCATCTGTTATTAAAAAAATATGATTTATTTTTTGTAAGTCATTAAGTATTGGTTTTATGAGCCTATTGAACAAAAAAGTTCCCGCTTTTTTCCAATTTTCGGCTTGAAATGAGATAGATTTAATAAATTCATTTATAGAAAAATCAATATCATTTGAGTCTTCAATTTTATAAAATTTCAGTTCGTCATTAGGTAATGATACAAATACAAAGTACGACAAATTATCAACAAATTTATCCGAATCGAACGCCAGAAATTCGATTACGACATTATCGTCAGTTACCCGAGAATTTGATAATTGAACTACCATATTTTTAGCAAAACTGCCTAAGCGTCCAAAAATTTTTGCCTCATTAAACTTAATCTTATTTAATAAATTTGGATCATATTGTAGCTCATCTTCTCCAGTTCCCTTTCCAGTAACCATCTGATACAAATAACTTTTTCTAAGTTGATATCGTTTGGAGAATAATTCTTCAATATATTCATCATGGTCATCTCTACCATTCTTTAAAAAACTCTTTTTCAGAACCTGTTGTATCCGTGTTTCCAATGATTTGCTCTTTACGAGAAAATCATAAATTTTCTTTAAATCTTCTACACTATGATTTGTATCAAGACAAATAAGCATACCCATGTTAAGCATATCTCTAAAATTAGACAACAGGGCACTGAAGTGTGTTAGAGAGGCAAATGAAATTTCGTATTGTATACGATTAAGATCATTTTCAAGAGCAGAAAATAAAAACTTTCGAGCATAAAATTTTTCTCCTAATTTCCAATAATAAGAAGCAATTTTGTACTCTAGTTGAATAATATTATTTCGATTTCGATCTCTGCTTTGTTTAAACAATTTTAGAGATGGGATAAGCAATTTGATTGCTATACGTTGCTGCCCAGTTTTTCCAAGCAAGTTGGCTTTTTGGGGATAAAACCGTATCCGTGGATCTTCAAGTATATGTTGCTCAATTTCATTTAATAACTCGAGTGCGTCAGTGTATCGTTCACTATTTGTATACAAGTTCACAATATTATAACATACATCTTGATATAATCTTGATTTTTTTCCTGCAACCTTCATAGCAAGCGGCCTCAATTCTTCATACATATTTTCCGCTGTTACATAATCTTTAATGGCTAAGTAAGTGTATGCAAAATTATTTACTATTTTAATGTACAATGCATTGAAATCCCCAAAAAGGTATTTTTGTGCTGTTTTAGCTCTTTCGAAAAAACTTTGAGCAGTTTCTATGTCGTTTGTGATTCGTGACATTTCTGCAATACCGTACATAGCTACAATACTTTCTTTAGAGTAGTATCCAGATATATTAGCTGCTAGCTGCCAAGCAAAAT
>JAIVFU010000331.1 GCA_020829485.1 Nostoc sp. CHAB 5834
CGATGGCTACCTTGGTGATCAAGACCTGCAGGCCGGCCGAAATCAGGAAAAATGGACTGGCATTGGAAAAGACCATCACCAGTAAGCTGTCGATCAAAACTACCCAGCCGAGACCTGCCAGCAGGGTGAATACTTTGACGGGTTTCATCAAGCCTAGCAGCGACTGGACTTTGAGTTTCGTAATGTCCTCGGCATTCCGGCGGTTGAGGATCAGACTTTCGTCCAGTTTTTGGCGATAGGTTTGCCAGAGTTCGATCAGTTGGGCATCCTGCATAATTAATGGGTTTGGAGGGCTGAAAATTGCTGCCGTAAACTGGTTTTGAGTCGGCTGATTTTGGTGGCTACATTGGTTTGAGAGAGTCCCATGATATGGGCGATTTCCAAATGGGTTTTCTCATCAAGGTAAAGCAGTACCAGGGCTTTGTCGAGTGGTTTCAGTTGAGCTATGAATGTGTGCAACAGATCCAGGTTATCGGGTTGATCTTGCGTTGAGGGCGCTTCTACCAGGGTGAGAATACTGTCTGAAAGCGGTTGATTCAGAGATTTATGGCGTTTGTGTTTTCGGTACCGGGAAATGGCCACATTCAAGGCAATCCGATAAATCCAGGTGGAATATTGATAGTGGTTGGAATAGGTATCAAAAGCTTTCCACAGTTGGAGCACAATGTCCTGCACCAGATCCTGGCGATCTTCCGCATCCGGACAATAGGTCCGGGCTATCTGGTAGATGATACCTTTATGGTTCTGAAGGACGATGAGAAATCGCTCGGTTTGCGGAGAAGTTGACATGTGCGCTGCTTTTGCGCTATTATTCGCCTGAAAGGTCGAAAAATCACAGGGTTGGGTAAAAATATTTTGTTTGCCTCAGGTCGATCCCCTTTGGTCCCGTCGAAACTACCCGTGTCAATTACCAGAATGACCTACATAAATAGCCGCTCCTTATTGAGCAGGAGCGGCTTTTTGTTGTGTATAACAGATAGGTCGGGCTAATTAAGGGCGGGTAGGTCAAGGTTCAGGTACATACCAGAATGGAATTGTCACCAGTTCTTCGGCTTCTTTTTTTCGGGGATCCTGCAGGGCTACCAGCAGCAGGTTGCGGCCTGTTTTAAGATTGCCCGGCACCAATACTGTTTGCCAGCCGCGTTGCTCCTGAATACCGGCTTTGGTAAACATCAGGTCAGGTCGGGCATAGACCGAATCGTTGATGGTGATGCGAATCAGCCCATTGATCTGCTGGTTGCTCCAGATAGCATACTGCTTGCGAAGCGCTTGCCTCGACAGCGTGTCGCTCCAGACGGGTTCGGGCGCAACCTGCCTGAGCAGCGTGTCGAGCGCTTTGGGATAGGCAATGAACAAACGTAAGTACGGCTCCCGAATCACGTCTGACTGGATGGATGCCCCGCCAACAAACGCACCCTCAGGGCGCTGGTTGTCATAGGCCGTAGGCTCGATGTAGAGACTATCGATTCGGGCCGAGTAAAGATGTCGGTTGTTGAAGAGCGACGTCCGCCCGCTGGCCCGCGATAGATCGTTCGTGTATTCGAGGATGAACACGACAAAAAATACCAACAGGAAAATTGCTACCGTCTGAAATAGCTTGCCTGGCCGGATATTGCTGTAAAAGGTGTTGCTGACGTAGGAAGTGTGCTTGTACATGCCCATCATCATCACTTGCCCCATATTCGATAACCGGTAGTGGAGTTCAATGCCTCTGGGCGTTTCTTTTATCTTTTTTTGACTCAACAGGATAATGGCTACGTAGAACACGGCCACCAGGATGCCCAGGGCAATTTTGAACCCAAACCAGACGTTGGCGGGTACGTTGGGTTGAATAACTAGATAGATCAGTAACCCCAGCACGTAGAGTATAGCTATTACGATCAGCAGGAACACGAACTGAAAAGCGAGGGCAAACACGATGTTGCAGCGTTTGTCGAGCCAGAGAATATAGCGGTCCAGGGGGCCAAGCTCGTCGGCAAGGCGCTGCTGCGCATAAGGCGTAGAAAACGGAATCCGGTCATAGCGGATGCCCGACGGAAAAACGGCCAGCAGACCGACCAAGCCTACCCAAAACGCCCGCATCACAAAATTGGCCAGAAAAGCCGCAAACAAAATGTGACAAGTAGCCCGAATCAGGCTGTAGGCCAGCGACGGCAACATGCCCGCTATGCCATCGGTGTGGGTCATGTAATTGTACCGGAGGTAGCTGAAGACCGACTCCAGCACATCGGGCAATTGCAGGATGGCGAACATGGCAACCCCGGAAATGGCTAATTCGAGGTTCCAGCTTTGTGTGGTTAATTCCCGGAGTTTGTCTTGCTCGTCGGGCGTAAGTTGCGAAGTAGACGGAGGATTGTTATCAGACATGAATGGTCGTGTGTGCTGACGGTTATAATCTAGGTTGTATACGCCTATTTATAAAAGCCAAAGTACGAAAACTTCAAGCTAACTACTCAATCATATACCGTTTCATTAGATGCCTGATTGTTGAGGAGTTTGTTGCGAGTCGTTACTCCTTCTGATTAAAGCAACCGGCTGTCTCAACGGGCCACCTCACTTTTCAATAGCTCATGCTCAACACCTTTGGTATTGAATAAGGATACAGCGCATTGTGGCGACAATTTGTACACTTTTGGGGAGATGACAGGCATCAGGAATCGCTCCAACGTTCGCTTTCAGGAAAACTCCCCGCGTCTGTTTTTACACGGGGAGTTCCGTAGTCGCTACCGTAAAAATGGCCCCACTGCCAGAAGTACATCTCGATTATAGAGGGCCACATAAACGGATACGAGTGTAGCCAGAATCAGCCATAAAAACCGGGGCAGGATATTTAAAGCGGCAATTCGGTCGATGCGGTAACTCACGAACAGGCTAAGGCCGGTGATCACAAACCCTAATACCGTATCGATAGCCCCCAGAATAGGACTTTTCAGCCCAAAATACAGTGCACTAAACAGCGCGAACAGTACCCAGTTTATGGATTCCAACCCGATAAACGTCCGTCGTCCGGCAGTACCACGCGGGCGGTTGGCAATGCGCCACAACGCATAGAGTGAGGTGACGTTGTTAAAAAGCCAGGCCGGAGCAAAAGCCCAGCCGGGTGGGGCAAAAGCGGGTTGTTGGAAACTGTCGTAGAAAGCCTCTTCACCGTTGTAGCCCGCTGGAGCAGCACTCAGTACGTTGGCGACCACAAAGATAATGGCTGCGTGCCACCATCGGAATGAATAAGATTTGTAAGACGGCGTCGTAGCAGTCTTCGCATAGAAAGAAGGCATAAAAAGCTATGTTTTAGTAGTAAAAAATAGGTTTTACCGTAATTTAACTATTTTAAAACACTAATTGTTCGTTAATTATCCTAAATAAATTATGTTTACATAGTTTATTTAGGATATGAGAATGGGCAGTCAACTACTGGTAGGGTTAGTGAATCAATGGGCTGAATACGAACAGCAGCAGGCCGATCCGTCGATACAGGATTTCTGCTTGTGGTATCTAGCCAACAAACCGCTCGACTCTGCCGACCATCCTGATATTTTCGACGAAATGCCCCTCAACGGCCTGCTGGGAAAGCTTATGGGCCGCGTAGGGCAATACGATCATCTCTACACCAAAAAAGCGCTCAACGAACTGGGGCTTAATAACGTGGACGATATGATGTATATGCACATGATTCATCACCTGAAAAAGCCGCGCAAAGCCGAACTTATCAGCATGATGCTCTCGGAGTTTCCGTCGGGTATCGAAATCATTCGTCGGCTACTTCGTCAATCGTTAATTACCGAAGTGCCCGATGAAACGGATAAACGGTCCCGGCGCGTTCAACTTACCGAACTTGGCGAAGGGCTATTACTGGCAAGTTATGCCTTGCTGCATCAGGCGGGCGAAATGATGTACGACCGGCTGTCAGAGCCAGAAAAAAGGCTGCTGGTGCATTTGCTGAGTCGGCTGGATGATTTCCACGTGTTGCATCACAAACGGGCCCGCAGCGAATCGTTCAGCCAGGCTTATACGTTCCTGATGAACGAGTTGAAACAGCCGTAAGCTGGCTATAGTTGACGATTATTATGGATCTGTATGATCGTAGAAGTATAGGCTGGTCGTTTCTTTATCAGTCGGAGCCGTTGCTCCCGACTGGACCAGATTGAGCTAGTGAAACACTCCGCTTACAGGTGGACTGAGACTACCCTTTTCAATCGACACAAGAAAGATATTTTCCGGAGGTGGGGCTTACTTTCACCACTTGAGAGAGTGGGTATGGTATTTCCACCAGTTAATCGTTTCAGCGACCTGCATGCAAGTCGCTGAAACGAGCCAGCAAAGTGCCGGATCTAATAGCTGTTTTTACCAGTTCCTTACCAGCCTGAACCCCCGCTTCCCCGACGGCCACCGCCCAAGATACCGCCCAGCAAACTACCCAGACCACCAGAGTTCATACCGCCGTAACGGG
>JAIVFU010000332.1 GCA_020829485.1 Nostoc sp. CHAB 5834
TGCCTTTGGCCGGGAAGGGGCCAGCATTGTTATCTGCGGCCGCAACACCGACGCGCTTGCCCAGGCCAGTCAGGCGCTCAAAGCCGCCCAAATTGACGTACTGGCGCTGCCGGCCGATGTCAGCGTCGAGGCCGATGTCAAACGGCTGATTGACCAGACGATTGCGCATTTTGGCCAGTTACATGTGCTCATCAATAACGCCGGCATCAGCATGCGTTCCATGCTGATCGATACCGATCCGTCGGTCATTCAGAAGTTGATGGACGTCAATTTTATGGGAACCGTTTACGCCACCCGGTACGCCCTGCCCTACATCCAGCAAACGAAGGGTTCTATTGTGGGCGTCTCGTCCATTGCCGGTTTCCGGGGTCTTCCGGTGCGGAGTGGTTACTCAGCCTCTAAATTTGCGATGAACGGATTTCTCGAAGCGCTCCGTACCGAACTGCTGCATACCGGCGTCCATGTGCTGACCGCTTGTCCGGGTTTCACGGCCTCCAACATCCGCTTTGCCGCCCTTGGTGCCCACGGGCAGGTCGTTGGCGAGACGATGCGCGACGAGAGCAGCATGATGAGTGCCGAAGAATGCGCTGGTCATATTCTGCGGGCGGTCAAAAGCCGCAAACGCGAACTGATCCTGACGACGCAGGGGAAACTCACGATCTGGCTCAACAAGTGGCTACCGTCCCTGACCGATACACTGGTGTACAATACGCTCGCCAAAGAAAAAGATTCGCCCCTGAAACGGTAGAGGCTGGCTGGCCTAAATCACCCAGACGTTATCCCGCCGGATATAGAACAGTTCATTGCGCCACAATACGCGCAGATAAATATCGGTGCTGCCCAGAATGTTCACTTTGTGGCCCCGGCCAATTACTTCACTGACGGGTGCAGCCGCCGACGGGTCGGTGCGGAGCAGTACCCGGTCGCGGCTCGTAACACCCGACTGGACTCCCTCGGGCAGGTTGACAAAAAGCAGTAACAGCAGCAGATACAGCAGGGCTACCCATTTCTGGCGCTGCTCGACGGGCTGTTTTCTGACTTGCTTGAGCATCAGCACACTGAAGACATACACGCCCGGAATCAGGAGAAACAGCAGCAGATACGTGCCGTATTTTCGGTAGAAAAGGTAAAAATAATTCAGGTCGTCGGTTTCGTAGCCGTTCAGGTTGTTGGCACGGGCAATGTCGTTCATCTTCCGCAACACGTTATCGTCGGGATGGCGATTGAAATAAACCTGCAAATAATAAAGCAAGTGGGGTAAATCGTTTTGCTGCTCATAGGCACTGGCTAACTTGAGCAGCATAGGGTCGGTGGCCGTGTGCCCATCGGCAATGACCGTTTCGTAAAGCTGGGCAGCATCGGTCTCATTACCAGCCGCAAACAGCGAATCGGCCTGCCGGATCGTCTCCTGCGGACCCGCCTGAGCGGTTGCGGAAACGGCCAGCCAACAAAAAAATAGGCTTATTTTAAGGCGCAGAGCTTGCATTGAACAAATTGAGACCATAATTTTGCACCACAATTACGGAACAGCACGCCAGTCCGGCGGTTGGTTCGACAAATGATTTGGTAGCTCAGCTGGTAGAGCAATACACTTTTAATGTATGGGTCCTGGGTTCGAATCCCAGCCGGATCACCAAAAGAGAACAAAGCAGGAAGGGGAGAAAAAGAAGAAAGGAAGCGTTAGACGGCAATCCTTGTTCTTTTTCTCCCCTTCCTGCTTTATTAATTTCCGTTAAAACGGCAGATCATTGCTTTCGTCGTCGAATGTCGTATTGAACGGCATCGGAGCGGGCTGGCTTTGCTGAGCCGGACGGGCCTGGGCTCGCGGAGCCGGACGCGACGCCGGGGCTGCGTAGCCGGCACCTGAATCGCTGCCGCCTTCGGCCGACTCGATACGGAAAGCGCGCAGTTCGGTGTACCAGCGTTCGTTGTATTCGCGGGACTCCGCGCTGAACGTAGCTTTGATGGTGTCACCATCCGCAAACTGTTTCAAATCAGCTACTTTGTCGCCCCAGGCAGTCAAACATACTTTTTTGGGATACGATGCGTCGAGTGTTTCAAGAACAAACTCCTGTTTGCTCCACGGTCCTTTCTGACTCTGCCCCGATACTTCGGGCAGTACTTTTATAAGCTTACCGACTATTTCCAGTGCCATAATGATCAGGCTTTTTATGATGATTTGGAGAGATAAAAGTACGGAAATTTGCCCGTTTTTGGGCCATGAGGGCCTAAAAAAAGAGAAACTTTGCCAACATCTTTTTGTAAAGGATAACCAAAATCATATCTTTGCACCCGCAATCAGGGAATTGGCCACGTGGTGAAATTGGTAGACACGCCATCTTGAGGGGGTGGTGCTGCAAGGCTTGGGAGTTCGAATCTCCCCGTGGTCACGTTGAAAACGCTTAAATCATATCGATTTAAGCGTTTTTGCTTTTCGGGTCTGTTGGGAGGATGATAAAACAGATGCTTTTCCTGTCCTGCCGGGAAACGATTCGGCCAGATATGTCCTTCAATTAAACCGGGAATCGGCGGCTTTTGAGCTATGTATTCATCCTGCCGACATCAAAAGTGCTGGCATTCCCCACAACAAATACCGGCTTTACTCCATGCCTCGATCGGGAGGTACGGATGGTAGACAACATCCTCACACCGGACCCTGAACCACCGGGCGAACCCTACCTTCACGCGTGCCGAAAGATGCGGGTTGCACGACAGGTTATGGTTTGGACGGATAGAAACATACCGCCGTTTTCGGCACTACAGCTTCTCACCGCTGTAGGCATTTAATAAATTACAAATATCTCATGTGTCTTTGTGAGCCTAAAAAAGTCTCATGCAAACTGAGTACCTGCCTGAGTGAATCGGGCTTTGAATAACGTTTGGTTGTATCATACTAATTCAGACTGAGTCTGTCGCATTTATTTCAGTATACGACTGATAACCATTATATTGGCGACAGGTCAATACGACATTTACAGTTTGAATTAGTGTCACAAAAACATTTTTAAATTTGACAATTAATTTATTAGATTAGACCATTCACACGTAAACCCGTTGATTATGAAAGCTCTTTTTTTAATTCTGATTGTCTGGCTGTCAACCGGGCTGAATGCGAAAGCTCAGATTACGGGTTCTGCCCTGGATGAAGATCCTATTTTTACGGCTACCCTTGCCCAGCATATCCATTATCCTGTAACAGCCATCAGAGGAAGCATTTATGGTCGATTTTATGTGAAATTCTCCATCGACTCGATAGGCAGCATTCAGGATATAGCAGTTGTGTACCCACAGATCAGTCCTAAATCTGCAAAAATGCTTGGCTTTAACTATGAATTAATAAATGGATTAAAACAAGTTCCTCCGCTAACTCCTCGTTACAAGGGAAGCTATATCCTGCCGGTGGCCTTCGTCTATATAAATTATAGTGAAGATGGTAAGCCACGGGTACCGACGAACACCTTACCCGAACGGTATTTTGACAACAGCCTTATTTTGCAAGAGTTGACAATTGTCGGCCGCAGTAGTATGTACAATAGTGTGAGGCCAGTTAGTCGAGTAGCTCCTCCAAGTCGGCAAGTAGTTTTGTTCTGATAACAAAACCATTATTGGATATGAGTGTGGCCTGTAATTGATGCAATATTTGCTTAAAGATAATTTCAGGCGTTATTGATATCTTTCACTTGACGTTTTATTTTGCTATCAGTACAACTATTCGTAGCTTACTGCCTGGTTGTAGTTAAATATCCACTGCTAAACACTAGTTAAACATGAGGTCTTTCAGCCTACAATCTCTGCTGTTGCTTTCTCTTGTCTTATTGGTTAATTCCTGTAAAAAAGAGGAAGTACAGCCACAAAATCCACTGATTGCTAATGGTAATATAGAGCAAGAGTTTCAGAATTGGTTTTTTAACTATGATCTGCAAAATCTCACTAATCCTAACGAATATGCTTACGGTTTTACTACTGAAGCAGCTTCTTCCCCTAAGTACTCGCTAAAGATTAATTGTAATCAGGTGAAGAATGACACTGCTTTTTGTTATTATGGACAACAAAAAATTTCTACGGCTACGATTCCAATTGGCGCTAAAGTAACTTTAAAAGCAAAAATAAAAACGGCTTTGAAAGGTAATGGTGTTTCCCTTGCTATTCGGGGAGACAAGAATAATAGAGATGTTTTTTTTGTTAGTACACAGGGTAAAACCTCGATCACTGGTACGCAAGAGTTTACTGAGTATTCTGTTTTTATCGACTCGTACCCAGGTGGTATTGATAACCTACTGATATTCTTAGTCTATTTGCCTCGCACAACAGGCTATGTCTATTTTGATGATGTCTCGTTAGTGGTAAACTGATTTAACGTTTTTCCTAGATACTACAGTCGCTAGAATAAAGACCGGTTCCAGCCACTGAGGTTTTGTCTTGGCTTTTTATCT
>JAIVFU010000333.1 GCA_020829485.1 Nostoc sp. CHAB 5834
AGGTGTGACCAGCCAGGCCATCGCCAATGCGGTCGAGGTCAACTCCGGCCAGACCTCGGGCCAGAACCTGACCATCGGCCAACGCTCGACCGGCGACTTCATCGAGGCCGAGGCCAGTTCCAACGCCGGCAACGCCTGGGACCTGGCCGCCCGCGCCCGCGCCAGCGCCAACCAGGCCAATCTGTATAATCAGGGCGGCAGCGTCGTCGTCGCCTCGGACCAGCAGAACGGCAGCTTCGTCCGCTCCTCGGCCCTGACCACCGCCTTCAACTATGGCGCGGCCACGGCCTCGTCGCGCGCGGCCGGCAATGATCTGTCGGTCGGCAACAACGACATCTATCTGGAGCTGGACAATACCCAGCTTAACACCGGCGGCGTCGATTCCACCGCGACCTTCAGCGGCACCAATGGCTACGATGTCTATGTCGGGGCCGATGCCGTGGGCAACACCGTCACCGGCTACGGCTGCTCGACCTGCAACGGCTATATGGAAGTTCGCAACAGCCAGACGAACGAAGGCAATGTGTCCGCCACGGCCAATACGACCGTCGCCGGCTCGGGCCGCGCCGTGATCACGGGGGCCAATGCCACCGGCAACTCGGCCACCTTCTACGTCTCGCGCCCCGGAAATTAACATTCGGTAACTTGCGTCAAGTCTCCTTGTCACCGAAAGGTGTCCCCGGGACTTCGACACCTTCTCGCCATAGTCCCTGACCCTTGACCGGCGCGGCCCGCGGGCCCCTTGCGCCTATGGAAAGAGACTGTTGATGCGTTCCCCTCGCCGCCTGCTTCTGCTGGTCGCCGCCTCGGCCAGCGTCCTGATCACCGCCGCCCCGGCCCTGGCTCAGGCCCAGGCCCCGACCGATCCGTTCGCGCAAAGCTCCAGCGACATCCCCGCCGACAGTAACGTCCGCTTCGGCACCCTGCCCAACGGCATGCAGTACGCCATTCTGCGCAACGCCACCCCGGCCGGCCAGGCGTCCTTCCGCTTGCGCATCGACGCCGGCTCGCTGATGGAGGCGGACGACCAGCTGGGTCTGGCCCATTTCACCGAACACATGGTCTTCAACGGCACGACCAACATTCCCGAAAACGAACTGCTGCGCATTCTGGAGCGTCTGGGCCTGGCCTTCGGGGCCGACACCAATGCCTCCACCGGCTTCGACCAGACCATCTATATTCTGGAACTGCCCCGCACGAATGACGAGACCGTGGATGCCTCCCTGCGCATCATGCGCGAACAGGTATCCGAAGCGCTGTTCGACCCTGCCGCCGTCGACGCCGAGCGTGGCGTCATCGAGGGCGAACTGCGCACGCGCGATACGCCCCAGCAACGCATTCAGGACACCCAACTGGCTCTGATCGCGCCCGGCCAGCGCCTGGCGAACCGCAAGATCGGCGGCGATCTGAACATCATCCGCACCGCGCCCCAGCAGCGCTTCGTCGACTTCTATCGCGGCTATTATCGCCCGAACCGCGCCACCTTCGTCGCCGTCGGCGATTTCGACGTCGATCAGATGGAGGCCAAGATCCGGGCCAACTTCGAAAGCTGGCAGCCGCGGGGCGAGGCCGCGCCCGATCCCGATCTGGGCACACCGGCCCAGCGCGGACCGGAAACCCGCATCCTGGTCGAGCCCGGCGTGCAGTCGACGGTCCAGATCAGCTGGATCCGCAACCCCGATCTGGATCCCGACAGCGTGGCCGAGCGCCGCGAATCCTTGGTGCGCAACCTGGGTCTGGCCGTCCTGAACCGCCGTCTCGGCGAAATGGCCCGCGCCGACAATCCGCCCTTCCTGGGGGCGGGGGCGTCCAGCAGCACCTTCCTGGACAGTCTGGACCTGGGCGGCCTGTTCGCGGCCTTCAATCCCGGCGGCCTGAACCGCGCCATGGAGGCGGTCGAGCAGGAACAGCGTCGCCTGGTGCAGTTCGGCGTGACCGAGGCCGAGCTTCAGCGCGAAATCACCGACACACGCACGGCCCTGACCAATGCGGTGACCGCAGCGGCCACCCGCTCCACGCCGGCCCTGGCCAACGGACTGGTCGGCGCGGTCAACAGCCAGACGGTCTTCTCGTCTCCGGCCACCAACCTTGAGCTTTTCAACGCCGTGGTCGAAGGCCTGACCGTCGATCAGGTCAATGCGGCCGTCCGTCCTGTCTTCGAAGGCCAAGGCCCGGTCGTCATGGTCACCACGCCCGTCCCCATCGAGGGCGGAGAGGCGGCCGTCACGGCTGCGCTCGAAGCCTCGCGCCAGACACCCGTCGTCGCCCGCGCTGACGAGGCCGCTCTGGAATGGCCCTACACAGACTTCGGCACGCCGACCCAGCCCGCCAGCCGCACCGAAGTGGCCGATCTGGGCGTTACCCGCGTCGACTTCCCCAATGGCGTGCGCCTGTTCGTCAAGCCGACGGAGTTCCGCGAGAACCAGATCCTGGTCAACGTCCGGACCGGCATCGGCGAACTGGCTTTGCCGACCGACCGAGTCACGGCCCTGACCTTCGCCAACTCCGTCATGGGTCCGGGCGGCACGTCCAAGCTGACCGTGGACCAGCTGACGCGCGTCCTTAGCGGCAAGACCTACAGCGTCAACGCCGGTCTGGGTACCGATGCCTATACCCTCAGCGGCACGACCCGCCCCGAAGATCTGCAGCTGCAGATGCAGGCCCTCACCGCCTATCTGGTCGATCCCGGCCTGCGCGCCGCGCCGTTCGAACAGACCCGCAGCCAGTTCCCGGCCCAACTGGCACAAGGGCGGGCGACGCCCGGCGGCGTGCTGGGACAGAACCTGGGCGAACTGCTGGCCAGTGGCGACAAGCGCGATGCGACCCCCACGGTAGAAGAGGTCGCCGCCATGACCATCGAAGAGGTCAGGGCCGGTGTGACCGAAGGCCGTGCACGCGGGCCCATCGACATCGTCATGGTCGGCGATGTGACGGTCGAGGACGCCATCGCCACGGTGTCGAACACCTTCGGCGCCCTGCCCGACCGCGGTCCCCTGCCACAGCCCGCAGCGGCCTCAGCGGTGCGTCGCTTCCCCGCCCCGACGACCGAGCCCGTTCAGCTCAAGCATGACGGCCCCGGCGAACAGGCCATCGGTCTTATCGGCTGGCCCACGACGGACGCCATCGGCGACCGGCTGGAGGCCCGCCAGCTGTCTATCCTCAACGCCGTCATCCAACTGCGGCTGAACGAGGAAGTGCGCGAGAAGCTGGGCATCGCCTATTCGCCGGGATCGGCCGCCAACTCGTCCACAGTCTTCCCCGACTACGGCTTCCAGATCATGCTGGCCGAGACCCGTCCCGAAACGCTCCCGACCCTCTTCGGGGCCTTCGACAGCATTGCCGCCAGCCTGCGTGACACGCCCATCACCGATGACGAACTGCTTCGGGCCCGCGCCCCTGTGGTCGAGTCGGTGCGGCGCAGCCAGGCCGACAACGGCTACTGGATCACCCAGCTGGCCGATGCCGGTCGCACGCCCGAGACTTTCGATGAAATCCGGTCCCATGTCGCGGATCTGGAATCGGCAACGCCTGCCGATATCCAGCGCCTGGCGCGTCAGTATCTGACCGCCGACAAGGCTTGGCGTCTGACCATCACCTCGGACAATCCGGCGGCCCCTGCCACGGCCACGCCTGCTGCGGC
The DNA here is from genome assembly GCA_020829485.1 of Nostoc sp. CHAB 5834. Next base: position 3,641 of record JAIVFU010000333.1, read on the forward strand.
ACCCGCCGCCCAGTAGGGCCCCGTCCCACCTCGGACGAAAAAAGGCCCCGGTGGATCGCTCCACCGGGGCCAGTTCGTTTCTCAGGATCGTCGACGAAGCCGACGCTGTATCTCTAGGCCGGTACGGCTGACCCGCACCTGAACGCCGTATTCACGCCCGTTCAGAATACGCGGCCACCGACGCCGCCATCCAGGGTCATGGTCGCGCCGGACACCATGGCGGCGGCCTCCTCGACCCATTCCTCGCGGTAGTCGGTATAGGTTTCCTCGCGGAACATGGTCAGGATCTTCACCCCGGCCCCATAGCGACGCAGCAGCGAACGCTCGTTGCAGTCGCGCTCGGCCTTCTGGGTCCGGCACTCGACCGTGCCGCCGTTGCCGAACCAAAGGGCCTGACCGCGCTCGCAACGCAGGGTCTCGCCGTGGTTGAAGTCGATCTCGCCGGTGTAATCCGCGATCGTCGCCTGCAGATAGGTGCCGGCCAGGCATCGATACAGCTCGCCCTCATAGTCCAGACCCACGTCGCGGCCCGGACGCACCTGCGAGGCCGGATGCGGCACATTGCGGGCGTCGATGCAGAAGGCCTGGATGACCACGCGCTTTTCGACGCGGCGACGCGCCTCGAAGGCCACACGCTCCATCCGACGGGCCATGCCGCCCTCGACATTCAGGCCATTGATCGTGGTCGGATAAGGCTGGTCGACCGTCACATAGGCCGAGCCGCCACCGCCACCGCCATAGAAGCCGCCGCCGGAGCGCGCCCCGATAAAGCCGCGGCCGGCGTTAGAATTG
>JAIVFU010000334.1 GCA_020829485.1 Nostoc sp. CHAB 5834
GGTTCGTCACATAGATTCGTTTCTTAATGCCTATTTACTGAACACCTTTGTGTATTTTTATTTACTTACGTCCCAGAATTATCTGTAACTTTTTGTAATACAGGTTGAAGTGCGGAATGTGGGTTATAAATATTATTTTGAGCTTCTTTATATGTAATTTCAGAGTTACCTTCAACTACTACATCTCTGGCTTGAGAACCAAGTTGGTTTTTTAAGTATGTTTTAAATTCTGAATACTGCTTAGGTGAAGTGACAGTACCTACAACAAGAGGTTTTTTAGTAATATCTTTATAACAAATACCATTTACTATTGTTTCAGTAGCAGTTTCGCATGGTCTTGGATTAAAATAATACCAAATAGCAAATACTCCTACTCCTACTACTACAAAGGAAGGAAGGATTTTAGAAAAATGAATATATTTGTTATGAGGTGGTTTGTTGGGGAGTTCAACAGGTTTCGGAGGTTCTAGTGGAGGTATTTCTACAGTAGTGCCAACAGGTTTTGGTTTTGGAGGTTTTACTGTAGTGTGGTCATGCGGCTGAACATTTATAAGTATTTCGATTTTGTCTAGTGAGATTCCTGTGAGTTCGCTAATAATTTTTTTAATACCAACTTCGTTTAATTTTGCAGCAATATTTTCCCTAGTTCTAATACTGCCTAAAATCTGTTTTATTCTGGATACATGACAAATATGCACTGATTTTCCAGGTTGAAAGGTATTAATAACTGCATTTTCTATTTCAAATTGTGTTTGATCGGGGGCAACAACAAAATAATTAACCCAGAAAGGAATATCCTGAAATATACAAGACCGAAGTTTATCTTTAATAACTAGACTATATCGTTCAACTTGTCTATATGGATTGCCGCCAACAGCTTCAATTTTTGTATTATCAGCAAACCATGCTTCGTTGGCGCTTCCTGTCCACTTCCCTCTATATCCTTTTGCCTCCAAACATACAAATACTCCTGGCTCCATAACCACCAAAGCATCAATTTCGTGAAAGTTTGAACTCAGAGCCTCTCTAAAAGAAAAACCCATAAGGGCATAACCGGCAAGTTGTGCTTGCTCTAGAGTTGTTTTTAATTCTCTCTCAAAACCTTGAAGTTCAACTCCCTCTGGTAAAAGTACTTTCATAACCTTCTAGTTTAAATAGCCTATACTATATTATTTGTTACATGCTAACAATGTAAAATCACGGGTTTAATCAGTTAATATACTGAAATTGTGTTTTTATAGTAAACTTATTTTGCTTAAATTCAGGGAATTTTTTAAGTGATGTAAAATTTGAATTTAAGCGAGTCAAAATTGGGAAACAGCGTAGTTTACCGCCGTAGGCATCGCCTCAGCTTCTCCTATAACTGAAGTGCGATCGCATAATATACAAATGGTGCATTATCAAAATAAAATTTTATGAAAACTCTTCAACAATCACCCTTACTTAGGGCAGTATTCCAACAAAAAATCGACACCAAAAAATCTACCAAACATCAAGAAATTCATGAAACATTAGGTAATGGTTTTTTGGGTGGGTTGGGTTCATTCATGTTTGAATTTAAGCAAGCCAAAAATAAATTCAAAGGTAATATGGGGGAATGGGGAGTATCACTACTTTTGCAATCTTTTCCAGATACATGGGTGATATTTAATAATGCTTTAATACCTACTAACTCCGGCTCTTTAACGGAAATAGACCATCTAATTATCGGTGAGGCTGGTGTGTTTTTAGTGGAGGTAAAAACCTGGAAAGGGTCATTTAGTGCTTACAAAGATCAATGGAAACGGCGCGAAGGTAACAACTGGGTAGCAGTTTCTGATAGTCCGACTTCTCAAAGTATTTACCATCAAAAAATGTTTAGTCAGTGGATTACTTCATTAATGCCTAATCTTCCTAATGGGTTTGTTGCGGCTCCAGTAGTCTTCCCAATTGCTAAATGGATAGGAGTAAATGATTGCTCAGTTCCAGTTTTACAAGGTATCCCTGCACTGCTAGAAATGATAAAGAGTTCTCGTGATTGTTTAACACCAATGCAAGTACAGGCAATTGCCCAAGCCGTCGAAAACTTGACACTGACTACAAATACTACCCCAATTTCTAAACCAATTCCCAAGCCCAAACCAGTTAAGCGCCAAAATCCGATAATTTGAGTAAGTGCGATGCCTACGGCGGTCACTGACTTGTGCCGAGCGCAGCCGAGGTAGCTTTGTCGAAGTGCGGGCTGCGCCTACGCATTTCTACAAGTGCAAATCACCTAATAGTAAGGTGTGCCCGAAGTTTGCCTACTTTAACAAGTTGTCTGATTAATTGAGATGGTACGTGGATTGATGCCGTGCTATAATATTTCGATTTGTTTTGTTAAAAAACTCAAAACAGACTATGACCAAAACAACAGTAAAACTGCAAATTCCTTTTGAATCACTCCTAGATGCGATTGCCAACCTTCCTTTAGAAGAAAAACATCAACTGTGGCAATTATTAAATGAGGAAATTAATCAAGGCGAAGGAAATTTGCTTCAAGAAGACTCTTATGATTGGGGTTCCCAAGGGCAGCCAAAAGGCAAGCCAGTAGAATATATCCCTGGAGTTGGGCTAAAAGTTGATAGTTAATTTTAAACTAATATTTACCTTTCTAGAGGGATGTAGAGCCGCTAATATTTCGCTACAACTTTAAAGAGAGAGGCTTTACAGGATGGTGTCAAGCAATGACAGACAAACCCCAAGAAATACAGGTGAATAAATCAGTTAATTCACCCAGAGAAACTTCAGAAGTAAAAATACAGGCTCAATCATCAGTAGAAAATGAACCATCTATAGTAGAGTATTTTATTAAAACTGTTGCTGAGACTGGCAAAGCAGTTTTAGACACAGCAGTAGGTGTGGGAGAAGCAACAGCGAAAGAAACACACAAGTTTATTGAGCAAACAACTCAAAGTAGCGGTCAATTTGTGAATCACTTGAGCGAAAATTGGCTGATTAGAAAACTATCTGGAGTATTAAATCTAAATTGGCTAATTGGTACTACTAACGCTGTTGATTTGGAAAAAGCAGAAGTTGCAGTAAACAAGCTCAAGCAACAGTATCCAAATGAATCAGCTAGCCAGATTGCTCACCGAATCATGCTGGAAAAAGCAACTCAAGCAGGCACAGTTGGATTAGCAACAAGTGTTTTACCAGGAATAGCAGTTGCATTGTTGGCAATTGATTTAACAGCCACAACCAAAATACAGTCAGAAATGCTTTATCAAATTGCATCTGTCTACGGGCTTGATTTAAAAGATCCTGCGCGTAAAGGTGAAATTTTGGCAATTTTTGGTCTAGGTTTGGGTGGAGGCCGTCTATTGAAAGCTGCGGGATTAGGCTTGCTGCGAAATATACCCTTAGCAGGTGCGGTAATAGGAGCTAGTTCCAATGCGACGATGATTTATTCATTAGGGTATACTGCTTGTCGATTTTACGAAGCCAAGCTAGATGAATCAACTTCGCTCTCATCGCCACAGACACTAGCAACATTAAAAGCAGAGAGTGAAAAATATCTAGAAACTGCGATCGCTCAACAAGCCGTCATGGATCAAATTTTAGTTCACATGATCCTCGCCAGTCATCCAGAGAAGACTTGGGAAGAAATTTTGCCAGAATTACAAACTCTAAACCTCACTCCTAACTCCTTGGATGCCATTGCCCAAAATATCAAATCACCTAAGTCTTTAGATATACTGCTCAATCAGTTGAATCGTGATTTTGCCATACCCTTGCTAGCTCAGTGTGAAAAAATTGCCCAGCTTGACAATAAGACTACACCAGTTGAGCAAGAAATAATAGAAGCGATCGCTAACAAATTTGATATTGATAGAAATGGAATTAGGGCATAGGGCAGAGTAAGGTGCTCGCCGCAGGCGGGGGGATTTTAACCGAACTGTATTGCTATGTAACCACCATTAGCCAGATGTTGGAAATCTTCGTGTATTACACAATAAAGTGCGGAATGTGGGTGACAAGATTCGCAATAGCCACCCAAAAACCAGAATGCTCGAAACGCTCCTGGTGTAAGTGTTTGAGCCAATTAGGCAACGCTCCTCTATATAAAGAAATAACTTCCCATGTAGAGCGCCGTTGCCTAATCTCTAAACTCCGATAACCATATCAACTTTATGGGCATTTAGCATTGGTCAGCGATCGCAGTTCTGTAGCGTGGTAATGTGGTCAAGTTATTCAGGCTTCTCTGGGCGTGGGTTAGCTAAAGACTGGATTTTTGTTTACTTGTATTACTTAACGCGATGTGCAACTTTCCCTAGATGAAAATCCCACCCTATGCTTAAGCCAGAGATTGTGATTGTTATCTCTTGCAGGGGTGGGACAAATGTTATCTATGGAAGACTTTATCACAGCCGTGTTTT
>JAIVFU010000335.1 GCA_020829485.1 Nostoc sp. CHAB 5834
TCCCATACGCAGTCTCCCTTTGAATATTTGATTTAGGTTGATTCTCAGAAGAGAGAATTTCTTCCGCTTCCTCATTTTAGCCTCACTAGGAGTCTGCAGCAATCAATATAAAGGCCACCCCATGAGCGGACTTGGGGTCGTCGCGAGAATACGGAAGCACCAAGAACTTGAGGCGAAAGTGATAGAATTCATACAACTCTAAACAACCAGTAGCCCTTTGAGAACGGCCTGGGTTGGCATCCTCAAATTTCAGATTTCAAAGATGGGTCTTCAATGGATACAGACAATTTCCTGAATAACCTTGAGTGGCGCGGTCTGCTGCATGATTGCACTGACATCAAAGGCCTCACCGCTCAATTGGATGCAGGTCCCGTGACCCTGTACTGCGGGTTTGACCCCACTGCAGAAAGCCTCCATGTTGGCAATCTCATCCCCTTGCTGACACTCCTACGTTTTAAGAACGCAGGCCATCGGCCCCTGGCACTCGTCGGGGGCGCAACCGGACGAATTGGCGACCCGAGCGGTAAATCAGCAGAGCGCACTATGCAAACGGCTGATGAAGTTGACGCAAAAGCAGCGAAGATTAGCCAGCAGCTGCTTCGTGTTCTTGGCACCGGCGCTGAAGCTGTAAACAACCTCGACTGGACGCGCGAGCTCTCACTGCTCGACTTCCTGCGCGATATCGGAAAGAACTTCTCGGTCAACGCAATGCTGGCCCGGGATTCTGTGAAATCGCGTCTTACCGGCACCGGTGAAGGCATTTCGTTCACTGAATTCAGCTACATGCTGCTGCAGGGCCTCGACTTCCTGGAGCTGAACCGGGCAAAGGGTTGCCTGCTACAAATCGGGGGCTCGGACCAGTGGGGCAACATGTGCTCAGGGCTCGACCTGATTCGCAGCAAGACCGGCAAGCAGGCTTTTGCTCTCACGGTGCCGCTGCTGACAACAAGTGACGGGAAGAAGTTTGGCAAGTCAGAAAGGGGCGCAATCTGGCTCGACCCCGAAATGACTTCACCCTGGGACTTCTTCCAGTTCTGGCTCAACACTGATGACAAGGACGTCGTTCAATTTTTGAAGATGTTCACTTTCCGTGAACACAGTGAGATTCTTGAACAAGAGAAGGCGACTCTTGAGCGGCCACATGAGCGCTCAGCCCAACGCATGCTTGCTGAGGACATGACGAAGCTGATTCACGGAGAAGACGCACTGAATGTCTGCAAAGAATGCGCAGGTGTGGTGTTTGGAAAGAAACCGGTGAGTGAGTTGTCAGCAGAGTCTCTGGGGCTGTTGGCCAAGTCGCTGCCTTTGGTTTCAGCGAACGGGGCCCCTATAACGCTAACCCAAGTGCTGGTTCGCGCAGGCCTTGAGCCTTCCATCACTCGTGCGTCCGGTACCGTGAACGCAGGGGCCGTTACAGTCAACGGGGTAAAAATTACCGACCCGAAAGCGACGCTGTATGCCTCTGCCGCGCTTCACGGTCGTTGGATTCTTGTCCGCAAAGGAAAGAAGAACTTTGCAATCGTTGAGCTTCAGTAGCCGTTAGTTGACACGAGGAGACGCTTTGCACCCTTCTAAAATGGAATGATTTCCGGCCATACTCGTAAGTCATTGATTTATATAGATTTTTTTCTTTAAGCCGAAAACATTCTATTTTAGAAAGAAGAGCGGTTAAGTTCCTGATAACAAAGGGGTTTTCGGCTACAATTGACTAGTCACGGCCGCGTAGGCCGTTCAGAAGTGACGTGAGCCCATCAAGAGCGATGATTTCAAAGTCACGGCCGCGTAGGCCGTTCAGAAGTTGCCGTCCGACCCGGCAGACTGGGCTCGCTCAGTCACGGCCGCGTAGGCCGTTCAGAAGGAAACCATCGAGTGCTATCGCACCGCTGTACGAGTCACGGCCGCGTAGGCCGTTCAGAAGGTGGTGTCTAAGCTGCAGGTGTCTACTGAAAAAGTCACGGCCGCGTAGGCCGTTCAGAAGCCGCCACGCCCGTATTCGTCTCCGCCCGATACAGTCACGGCCGCGTAGGCCGTTCAGAAGTTTAACGGCGCTGTCTGTGCCGCACAGAGTGAAGTCACGGCCGCGTAGGCCGTTCAGAAGGTTAATGATGTGCTGCAGAGTTAGATAAGCAGAGTCACGGCCGCGTAGGCCGTTCAGAAGTTGCCCGCTGGCAAGGTGAATGCCACATCTTCAGTCACGGCCGCGTAGGCCGTTCAGAAGTGTTGATAACGTATTTAGCTTTAGCAGACTTTAGTCACGGCCGCGTAGGCCGTTCAGAAGTTTTAGCGAAAAAGACGGTGATTCATCTGAGTAGTCACGGCCGCGTAGGCCGTTCAGAAGTGCCGCAATGACTACCTTGGGAGCCACCCTCAAGTCACGGCCGCGTAGGCCGTTCAGAAGCATGGAATCGGTGCGGCTGCTGTGCTCTACGAAGTCACGGCCGCGTAGGCCGTTCAGAAGAGAACCCGGGGGCAAAAATCTTAGTGGCGTTCAGTCACGGCCGCGTAGGCCGTTCAGAAGACATCACTCTCAGCCTCGGTACCTCCGACCTTAGTCACGGCCGCGTAGGCCGTTCAGAAGACCGAGCCTTGCCAGAGCCCCCTGCGGGTGAAAGTCACGGCCGCGTAGGCCGTTCAGAAGGCGTGAGTGCCAGAACCAGCCGGCGCTGTCTGAGTCACGGCCGCGTAGGCCGTTCAGAAGTCGTCAGTATTCGCACAGCCTCCCCGACAGCAAGTCACGGCCGCGTAGGCCGTTCAGAAGACGCACACACGCAATTCGCACTCAGTACTCAAAGTCACGGCCGCGTAGGCCGTTCAGAAGTACATTTGGCTTACGATGCTCAGAAGCAGGATAGTCACGGCCCCGTAGGCCGTTCAGAAGTGTTTCCGGTGCTTTCCTGAAAAAGCGCTCAGAGTCACGGCCGCGTAGGCCGTTCAGAAGCAGGCCGCACAGCCCTGCGAGCCGTCCTAGGCAGTCACGGCCGCGTAGGCCGTTCAGAAGTGCTCCCATCGACTATCTGCGCTCGCGGATGCAGCCACGGCCGCGTAGGCCGTTCAGAAGGGAATGGTGGAACCCAGTAAAAAGAGTCGTTTTAGTCACGGCCGCGTAGGCCGTTCAGAAGGTACGACGTATTTATAAAAAAGCCGCGAACGGAGTCACGGCCGCGTAGGCCGTTCAGAAGCTCATCGCCGCTCAGCAAGGTGAGGAAGCTAAAAGTCACGGCCGCGTAGGCCGTTCAGAAGTCACACCTGAAGAAGAAAACATCCGCCAGGAGAGTCACGGCCGCGTAGGCCGTTCAGAAGCAATGGACAGTGTGACAGTTTTCCCGAGCTTGAGTCACGGCCGCGTAGGCCGTTCAGAAGAAACGCATAGGAGCCGCAGGAAGGCCCTGAAGAGTCCCGGCTGCGTAGGCCGTTCAGAAATGCACTCCGCTGTCGTATAGATGAAAGACGAACGTCACGGCCGATTAGGCCGTTCAGAAGATAGACGAATAGCTGACGGGCGATACCGGCTCAGTCACGGCCGCGTAGGCCGTTCAGAATAGATTTGCGGGGCCGAAGTTGTCGCAATCCTTCTTCACGGCCGCATAGGCCGTGACCACCAATATCACGCGCATGTTATCCACCATGCGCGTGATATGCGCCTTCACCCCTTGCCCTAAACGTTCGCAAGCCCCTTGATATCAAGGTTCTTGAAATCATTTCGCGCATTCGTAGGCTTGAAAACAAACGCCGTCTGGCCTGGCGACAGCTTCAGTTGCTCATCGCTGTAAGCGACAGGCAGCGCTTCTGGATGCTCGCTAAGGGCGGAGTCAAAGACATCTGCAACAGTAGGCAGGCTCTCCAGGTGCTCAAGCAATGCCTTCAAGGGCTCAATCGCAGACACAAGGTTCTGCTGAGCTGACGACACTTCACCAGCCAGATTTGCATCAAGGTAGACCAGCTCCCGGCGCACCACATCAACGTAGGCAATGTACTTCGTAAGTGACGCCCCCTTCAGCGGGAACACCATCTGGGCGCGAGACGGCTCGAACAGCTTCCCAGAGCAAGGCTTTTCACCCCACTGCAGCGTGGCCAACACATCCTTGGCATCAGCGAACTTGACGCTGCTGTAAGAAAGGATGTTCCAGACGGCGTACCGAATCCCGTTGCGCTTCAACGCATCGAGGTCAAGGTCAATCATCTGGCAAGCCCGACCCTGAAGGTCAGACGTGTTCACAGGGTCGCCCGAGAACACAGCGCCCTCGTGACCGCTATTCCAGCAGCACGCACCGGAGGGCCTCCAGCCTTCTTTGTAGAAGAGCCATCCGTTATCGAACCAAGTCACGGAACCAGGCTGCTCCCAATACGATGCCGTACGCAGGAAATTCATGTTCTTTGGAATTGGGAA
>JAIVFU010000336.1 GCA_020829485.1 Nostoc sp. CHAB 5834
GCACCCCCTGAGCTTGCTGCGATGGCCGTTTTGAACAGCGCTAGGTCGCGCTTGTTGTCGGCCATTTCGAGCCGCACCCGGATGGACCAGACATGCTTGGGAAGAAGCGGTCGCTTCTGGCCAATGATCCGTCCCTTGTTCCATGGCGGACGAACGGGGCGAAGGGCGGGCAATGTTCCGGTGGACATGACTCTTCTCCTGTCCACCGCGCCCACCACGTCCTCGGAATGCCCGATGAACGACAGCCTAACACCGGTCCGTCGTTCCGCACTGACGAATCGTGCCGGGCGGGGAGCGGCCCGTGAAATGGCCGCATCGCATCCGCAGCAACCGGCGATAGCTGCCGCTCGCTGGTTCCATCGCGAACGACCTAATGCGCAGGAAACAGACCCGAGCACCCGCAGCATGTAAGTCGGCTAGGCAAAGCAAGCTACCGGTCAACGCGCCCCTCTGCGTGGGCAGTACAGCGCGACAAGAACACATTGGCCCTCCTCCATCTCCGCATGTTACATCTTACGCCTCTGGCCCATTTTCGGCGGTCGAGGGGGCGACCTAGCGGCGGCGCACCAACCTGCAGCGAGAACTCGTGGGATGAACAGCGGAAGCAATCTGAGGCTGTTGGTGATGCGGTCCCCAACCGACTTTGGCGTTATGCCAAAGAACGCTCCGATAGGCATCGTCAACTCGACGCGCGCTTAGACAATAAAGATATGTGCTTCAAGTCAGCCACGCACCAAGTCACAGCCGGGGAAGACCACTGTTGCCTTCGCCAAGAGGGAACTGTACTGCTGAACGAGCATGAGATCTGGTAAGTTACCAGCCACGGAAATTTGGTACGCATGGAAAATAGCTTCGTACAAAGAAAACTATACAGTTGGTTGCGGCGCGAAACGGGGTCGTCAGGTGTTCGCAAGATTGCACCTTTGCGAGGAGCGATCGCGAGCGAGATAGGAAACGTTCGTAGCGACAACCAAGATAAAGCGATTGCTTTCAAGGGCGCTGACTCACAGGGGCGAGAATATGCTGTCGCCGTTGTTGCAGATGGCATTGGCGGCATGAGTGATGGTGCAGAGTGTGCGGCTCTCGCAATTGCGTCATTTTCCTCAGCAATTTGCGCACTATTACAGTCCAATACGTCTTCACCAATGGGGCCCATGAAGCAGGCGGCAAACTCCGCCAATGAGGCTGTTTATCGCAACTACCTCGGGCATGGCGGTTCAACCTTGGTGGCCGTCTTGTTCTCGGCCGGAATGCCACCTACCTGGGTAAGCGCTGGTGATAGCCGCATCTACCTTCAATCTGGGAACAATTTGAAGCTCCTGACCACCGACGACACCATTGCCGGGCAGTTGAATAAAAGTGGGGAAGTGCCGGCAGAGCATTCAAAGATCCTCCAGTTTATCGGAATGGGTAAGGATCTAGAGCCTCACGTTGGAGACGTAAAAGAAGTTCGCGAAGGTCAGCTTATTCTAACAACTGATGGCGTACATTTCCTTGATAAGAACCCCGAATGGTTCAGGAGTATTGTCCGAAATGCACCGGACGCGGGAGCGATCGCTAAACGGTTAATCGACGTAGCCAAGTGGTGTGGCGGCCCAGACAATGCAACCCTTGCATGCGTAGGATTTCCGCTTCAGCCATCGGGGCGGGATGCGTTTGAGGGCGGCGTACAGATTTGGGATTCATTTGGAGAGTTAGCTATTCAGCTACAGTCCCTTCCGCCCAATAACATTCCGGTCAGAAACGCGGACTTAGATAGGCATTCAAGCATAGCACCTCATACGGATAATAACGGCGCTGAATCCGAGTTGATAGAGAATGACGGATTAGAACCCCTCTTCTCCGCCGCCAAACCCCCGGAAAACTCAAATCCCAAGAGATCAAGGAAGACTCGAGCCAAGAAGCCGGTGGATCAAGATTCACCGAAGCTTGACATCGAATTTTCCAAAAGAAATGAGTGAACTTCATGAACTTGCCTGAGCGTTATTCCGTCGATGGCGGCGCTATGGATGGCGGGATGGCAACTGTCTTTAAATGCTACGATAGCATTTTGGAGCGTCCAGTTGCTTTAAAGGTGCTGCCAAGACACTTTGAGGCGCGCCGGTTGAAAGATGAGCTGGAAGCGCTTTATACGATTCGCTCCAAGCACGTGATTCAAGTATTTGACATCTGCATCGACGATACCAGCGTCGGTATCGTTCAAGAGTTTGTGGACGGAAAAGATTTATTTTCCAGCGACGTTGCGCCCCGCTCTGCCAATGATTTCCTTTTTGTCCTTTGGCAAATTGCATCAGGCATAGCAGACATTCATAAGGCAGGGTTAATCCATAGAGACATAAAACCCAACAATATGAAAATTGACCAAGAGGGCGTTCTAAAGATTTTCGACTTTGGTCTATCTCGCGAAGATGGGCCCGCGGCAGCGACGGTTGGATTCGTGGGAACTGTGGGATTTTCCGCTCCTGAGCAATACGTCGCCGGTGTGCAGTTTACGCAAGCCATCGATACGTTTGCATTCGGCGCTACTGCCCTTTTTTTCGGACTCCAATCTGAGAGCCCCGAGCTAAGCTCCGTCCCGCCAAGTGCTTTCGCAACAAATCCCTTTCTCAGCTTGCCTTTTGCGATTCCGGGCGATGTTTCTCATTTACTGTTCGCTTGCCTGGCGCATAACCCAAGCGCGCGGCCAGCAATGAAAGAGGTATGCCGCACCATAGAGCAACATCTTCTCTATAACCGACACCGGGCCCTAGTAGTTCTCAACGAGAAACCATCCTATCTGGATAAAGATAACACCTCAGTCAGTTTGAAATTCGGGCCGATCGCGAGCGTAACGATTGAATATGATGGATTGGCATTCAGGATCACACAGATTGTAGGAGATGTTTTCATCAACAATGCTGCGGTTTCTGCCGGCAGCACTCTTCCGGGTGCGTGTGTTCTAACGCTAGGCGGGCCTGAGAGAATAGCAAACCAACGGGCATATGTGACCTTCGATTTATCCAATCCAGAGATTATCGTATGACTGGCCCCCTCAGCGCAGGCCAGACTATTGGTGGTCGCTACGTTGTCCAGAACTATCTCGACGAAGGCGGGATGCAGTTTGTGTATGTTGCAAGGGATTCCATGACTGAGAGGGCCGTGGCTCTTAAAACACCGAAGAATCCATCCGCAAAGAAGAGGTTTAAGCGCAGCGCGATTGTTGCCGCCAAGGTAAACCATCCAAACGTTGCCAAGACGTTAGATTACGTCGAGGAAGCTGGGGCAACTTACTTGATTGAGGAGCTAATAGGAGGAAAGGACCTTAAGGCGGCACTGCTTACGAGAAGCGACTACGTTGACCCTTATCTTGTCGCAAAAATATTTCGGCACCTATCGAAGGGAGTCGCCGCAGCGCACCATAATGGCGTGGTCCACCGAGACCTCAAACCGACAAACATCATGATCGTCGGCGATTACAATGTCACAGAATTGAAGGTAACTGACTTCGGAATTGCAAAAATGGCGAAGGCAGAATTGGACGAGGCGGCGGAAGGCGGTGACGCTTCGCTTTCGGCCTCTGCTACCGCCTTGGGGGCGATTCCATACATGGCCCCTGAGGCGATCGACGCGCCAGACACTGTGGGTCTGCCCGCAGACGTATGGTCGATAGGGGCGATTATTTTACATATTCTGTATGGTGACTATCCTTACGGTTCCGGCCTACGAGCCGTGGGAAATATTACGAGAAACGCTCGGATCGGCACTCCAAAGTTCGTTACCTCAAAGTCGCAGTTTAGGCCGCTCGCCGAGGAGATTATTGAGCTTGCTAACCGCTGCCTGCAGCTTGATCCTTCCCACCGTCCTACAGCCGATCAGCTTGTGGAAATGTGTGCTGCACTCTGCTACACGGTGTCGGAGCGGAAAATAGGTTCGGTCAAGAATTATCAGTACGACGCTTGGGGCTTTATTCGCGCTCTCGGGGGCGACGTTTTCTTCCACAAAGACAGCGTTTTTGGGGAGTTGCCAAAAGTTAACGAAAGCGTTGTGTTTTCGTGTTATGATGGTGGGCAAGCTCCACGGGCGCTACCCGTTCTGAAGCTCAAGTGAGCTACAATCAGTTGATTTTCAATGTTCGCTGAAGTGGCCTGCCGTGTCATTAGCTTCGGGCGCAGCGGATTTGGCTGACCATGGGACATGCCCGCGTCGGGTGTCTTGCTGAGGCGCGCACGTCCGACAGCGTTGGATAGGCCGCGGGCTTTCGCTGCGACCCGCCTAACGCTCACCAAAAGGCTGCCTTAGATCCGTGCCGCGACCGGGCGCGACTACAGCAATGGGCTGCCCGACCTTTTCGCCGCGGTGCGCTCAAACGTCTGCCCTTGAGGGCTG
>JAIVFU010000337.1 GCA_020829485.1 Nostoc sp. CHAB 5834
ATGGTTCGTCACATAGATTCGTTTCTTAATGCCTATTTACTGAACACCTTTGTGTATTTTTATTTACTTACGTCCCAGAATTATCTGTAACTTTTTGTAATACAGGTTGAAGTGCGGAATGTGGGTTTTAACCAAGCGATCGCCATCCTTCCAAAACTCATAGTGATACCAAGCTTGGGGATAATCTTTGCCGTGAAGGGTAATGGTTTTCCACTGAATGGAGCCACTACCTAATCCTTTGTGTCGTCTAGTTTTACTAGGGCTATTTTTACTGGGGGGTATCTCTGACTGCTCGACATCATTACTAGGGCTATTTTTACTGGGGGGCATCTCTGACTGTTCGACATCATTACTAGGGCTATTTTTACTGGGGGGCATCTCTGACTGTTCGACATCGTTACTAGGGCTGTTTTCGATATCCCCCAGTAATGTGTTTTTACTAGGGCTAGGCAAAACACCCAGTAATGCCAAAATTTCTCTAATTGGGCGCTTCTTGAACTCTGCTTCTTGAATATCCCCAAGTAAATACTTAGGAATGTACTTGGTCTTCTTTCTCCCTTTTTCTTGCCAATGATAATAAGCCTGGGGATAGTCCTTTCCACCCCTAGTAATGGTGCGCCAATGAATAGTGCCATTACCCTCACCCCAATTTCTGCGCTTTTTACTAGGGTTATCTTTACTGGGGGGTATCTCTATTTGTTCAGAGTTTTTACTAGGACTATTATCAATACCCCCCAGTAAAAGTTCCGAGACAGGAGGCGAATGGTTTCGACAGCAGTTTGAAGACTCAGATATTTCCGGAGCGCAAATTCTGGATAATTCCATAGGACTTGTCAAAAAATACCGTTGCTGTGCCTGTTTCACCGTGTCGTGCCTTAGCCATGATGAGTTCTAATATTCCTTGATCTGTAGTATCTGAGTTGTAGTACTCATCTCGGTAAGCGAGAATAATATTGTCTGCAACCATCTCTAGAATTCCCGATTGGCTAAGGTCGCTCATCATTGGGCGCTTATTCTGTCTGCCCTCAACTCCCCTAGAGATTTGCGACAGTGCTAGCACAGGTACATCTAGTTCCCCTGCCATTTTGTAAAGTCCCCTGGCTACATCTCCCAGTTCATAGCTGCGGTTGCCTCCAGAGTCCTCTGCCATCATTTGCAGGTAATCAACTACAACTAACCCCAGTTTTCCCTCTTTAGCCTTAATTTGACGGCATTCAGACGCAATTTGTGAAACGGTGATGCCCCTTGAGTCATTCATGTACAGCGGTAATTCTGAAGCAACACCGACGATTTTGGCAATGCTTGTAAATTCCCAGTCTGCTAGGGGTTTATTACCTGAGCGATGTCTGCGGATGCGATCGCTTTTTAGTGGCGTTAACTCTAAATGCTTGTAAGCGTTGCTAACACTAATTAAACTCCACAGCCTGTACTCCAATTGTTTCTTTGTCATCTCCAAGGAGAAGATGACCACAGGTAGCTCATGGAACAGTATCATTTGGAAAGCCAAAAACAAGGCGATCTGGGACTTTCCCATTGATGGCCTACCCGCAACTATAGTGAGTGTGCCGCTTTCAAATCCCACCATCAAATTATCGAGTTCATGAAGTCCTGTAGGGTAAATGGGGTTTCCTGAATTTAAATCCTCGTAAGCAGCAACGTTAATCGTGCTGTTATGTTCAGTGTTTGAAGATAGGGTTTGATTAGATAATTGGAAAATTTTCTGTTCTGATTGGTCAAGGATTTGTGGTAACTCAGTTTCTGTCTCGTAACCGAGATGTACAATTTCATTTCCAGCCTTGATTAACTGTCTACGCACGAATTTGTCCATTACCAACTCGGCTAAGGTGTCGATGTTGACAGCTGACACTGTGCGGTCTACCAGAGTTGCTAATTTATTTCTCCCGCCGATACGAACAAGTAAATCGTGGTCAGCCAACCAACTGGTGACTGCAAGCAAGTCTGTGGGTTTACCTTGACCGTGGAGCCGGGAAGCTGCTTGATAGATATCTTTATGGGCGCTAATGTAAAAGGCTTCGGGAACTAGGCGATCGCTCACCCTATCGATTGCTTCTGGGTCAAGCATGATACCGCCTAAAATCGCCTCTTCCGCTTCAATGTTTTGGGGTGGCAATTTATCAATCATGTCTCACCGCCAGTATTTTCAGCGAGATTTTGACTTTTTGACTCTTCCCAAGCTCTTTGAGCCTGTCGCTGCCGTTCTTCAAGTTCTCGACGGAATTCGTCTCGAGCATTTTTTGTTTCAGTTTTTTTGGCTTGTACCTGTTTTGAAGCCAGATATTTTTCGTAATAAACCTCCCAGCGATTCCTTCCGGCTTTGTTCTTGTGAGCTAACCAAGCCTCAATGTCATTTACTGGCTGGCTAAGATTTTTGGTTTTTTCCTCACAAAATTCTAGAAAATTCGCTCGCTCGTCTTCTGAGAGAGTCTTTATAAGGTCTAAATAATTCTTATTGATCTTAGGGTTTTGAAATTCCTTCTCCACAAGGCTTTCAGCCTCTGCGTGGTGCGTGGCGATCGCGCATGGTGCGTCATGATCCATCGTGGTGCGTGGTGATCCACTGTGGTGTGTGGCGATCGCGCTCGGTGCGTCATCACACCTTGGGTACGTCATCACACCATCGGTGTCTTCACACACCATTGGTGCGTCATCACACCTTGGGTGCATCATCACACCATCGGTGTCTTCAATGAATTCGGGTGTGTCATTGCACCATAATCCCTTTGGCTTCACCTTGGTTCTGACTTGCAATAGCTCTAGATCAATGAATCCCTTTGCGTCTAATTCCTTAAGAGCGCGGCTTACAGTTTGCCTGTGGACTATCCGCTCTGGTGCTGACAGCTGACGAGCTACCTCAGCGGCATTGATGTCAATCCCTTGGTTATAAGGGTCAATGGTTCGGATGTAGTATAGGACATCCCTCTGTGCTGGTGTGAGTTCACGGCAGGCTTTCAGCCATTCTTCATGCTTAAGTGGATAGAAACGTCCCTGAATTTTTGAATTTGGTTGTGTCACAATTTTGCTAATACGAATGAAAAGATAAAATTTCACCTCGATCCGTTGGGATAGAGACTAATTTTTTAGGTGTCCATCATTAACACTTAGTCAACGAATTTTTATATTCAATCGCGACAAGGTATTTATTTGATGGCTATGCTAGTAATCTGAAGATTAAAGATATGTCTGGGAAAAAGCACTCCTAGCAAGAGTTTGGTAAGATTAGGGTATACATCATCGTTGTCGTTTAATCAAACATCAAATAGTATAACCGTTAAACTTAAGTATAATTAGCAAAGCAATGCAAAGTTTTGTATCAGAAAAAACACAAAGTTATCAGCAGTTATTCGATGAGATGATGAATCGCTTCAATTTGGAAGCGAAGAAAACTGCTGAACAGGCTAAAGTGTCAGAAGTAATGTTATCCCGCTTTCGTCGCGGGAAGGCGGATCTAGGAGCATCAAAACTAATAGCGCTACTTTTGGCTATTCCGGTAGAAGCTAGGGTGTGGTATTTATCTGAGTTATTTGGTCAGAGGCCAGGAATTAGCCTGCGATCGCTAATTGCTGAAGCACCTCCAGAAGAACAGGCTGAAGTTTTACGACTAATTGCTGATATTTTTGTGAATAACAGCCGTGAGGCTACAGAACCAGTGCAGTTCCTTAAAGCTTTATAACTCACCGTTCGCAATAGAATTTAACTAAGAGTAATTATCCACCAAGTTGCAAATATCCAGCAATTCTCATTATGAGAATTACTGCTTTTTCCTACAACATCCCAGATATTAGTGCAATTACCTTAACCTCTCACGGATGGATTAGGGTTAATCGTTAACGTTGATTTTCTTAGCCAATGTCTGAAATTTGCGTTGTTCACCAGCTTGTTTACGCTGTTGATAACGTTTTCTAGCTTGCTTTAGTACCTCTTGCAATAATTCCTCATTTTCTGAGCAGACGATAAATGCAGCTTCTAGGAAAGTATCTCTAGTAATTTTATTTACATTGCAAAACGTATCTAGCTTGGTATCAATGTCCTGTTCTAACCTGATTGTTCGCCTGATGATCTGGGTTAACTCTAACTGCTGTTCTTGATTAGAAGTGCTTACCTTATCGTTTATTACTTCCTCACTATCTAAATCCGGTTTTGGTTTTTCAGGTAAATGACAAAATTCAGTAATTTGGTCATTTAGTAAGTTATCATGTTGTACTTTTACAAGTGTTGTATCCCGTGCTGGAACACTTGGACGTGTCTTTTTCTTAAGGCGCTCAAAAACATCAGACATTCTTTTGTAACCTC
>JAIVFU010000338.1 GCA_020829485.1 Nostoc sp. CHAB 5834
GATCTAAATTGCTTACGCCAAAGACGATTCAATAGCGTTGCCGCTAAACTTAATTTCACCAGTAGAAGGGTTAACTTACTGTGATACTTCTCCGTAAATAGTAGTTTGCTACGGGTGAAATAAAAGTCCGATAATGGACTATTGCCTTTCCATTGGCTGGCTCCAATTGTACCCCCTTCTTTGTGATAAATAATGGCTTTCGTGGTATATGCCAACGTATACCCTTTTCGCCTAGCCCGCTCAGACCAGTCCTGCTCTTCGAAGTACAGAAAATACTCCTCGTTAAGTAGACCAGTGGCTTTCAGGAATTGAGTACTTACCAGCATACAGGCCCCAATAATTAAGTCAGGTTTAGCCGTTTCAGTATCGTATTGACCCTGATCGAACTCTTGATTGCCAATCTGGTGGCTATAGCCTATCCATTTATTATAAGATGCACCGGCAATACACTGAATTATGGCCGGATTATGGTAATATCGAACCTTCGCGCCTACAATTCCTACATTCTCGGCTTTATGTCTTTTGTAACAGTCAACCAGATGAGTCAACGAGCCTGGTTCAACAACTGTATCGTTATTCAGCATCCATACATATTCCCCATCACCTCGCGCAAGTATATAGCGTAGCGCAACATTATTACCGCCAGCAAATCCAAGATTAGCACCGGTCTGAATTAAAATCAGCGACGACCTATCATTCCTGTCTCCGCCCAGTTCGGCTTCAGCACGCGAATACAGTTTGTGAGAGATTGGCTTTCCGGTAGGCGGATTAGACAAATAACAGAGTGTGTTTGCAGGATTTTGCACGCTCTGCCGAACACCATTAGCCCACTCCTGAATATGCTGGATTGAGTTGTTGTCCGAACAGTTATCGGCCACAATAATCTGGTAGTACGGAAATGTCAATTTAGCCAGACTCTCCAAACACTCTAAGGTATCAGTCCACCCATTGTAGTTTAAAAGGACGATATAAACTTTCGGAATAAGCACCAATGCCTTTATGGGTTTGATTTGACAGCTCAAAATCTACTCACAAAGGTAGCTTATCGGTTGAGCCTTACACGTACCCTAGGCTAACAAAGTCCTGTCCACGCGTATGTCAAATCGTCTGAAATCGATTATTTCGCTTTAGGCTTGGCTGATAGTTCAGCTCGACCGGCTTCCAACGTGTTAATTCGTTTTTCGAGACTTATGATGTACAGCGTAAGTTCTTCGACCTTTTCGAGCAACTTCGACTGCATCTGACCCACATCGACACCCTGGGCTACCACCTCCCTAGCCGAAGGAATGCCCGGCAGGTGGTGATGGGCCTGCACATAACGCTCCACCTCTCCCAAACCCCGAAGCCGGTAACCACGCTCGAACACCCGGTCGCTCCAGGCTGAACTCGTCTTCACGGCCACCTTCAGCCGCTCGGTCAGAATCCCATCAGCCACGTATAGACCGTAGCCAGCAGGTAGCGAACTGATCCCCGAGCCGATCACCACCCCACCACCGTTGCGGTTGTGTAACTGTACCCCCTCCAAAACCCAAGGCTCCTCCGCGCCCACACGTGCCGAGCCATTGCTGCTGCCCAACACCACGTTACCCGCTCCATCGACGGTGAGAAACTTGGTCTGATTGGTAGCACTCGCCGGCGAGCCGCTGGTGAGGTTCTCCAGCCGCAGACCCGACTGGTTGGCTGTTCCACTGGCTACGTGCAGACGGGCCGTGGGCGAGGAGGTACCTACCCCAACGTTGGCTCCGCTGCCCAGCACCAGGGCGTTGCTCACGTTGACACGGGCATTGTTGCCGATGGCCGTTGCGTTAGTCAGACCCGAGCCGCCCGCGTCGGCCCGGAAGCCCACGAAGGTGTTGTTGAAGCCGCCGGCATTGCCACGTCCGGACTCGAAGCCCAAAGCCATGTTGTTGTTGCCGTTGACGGAGGGGCCGTTGCCCGAGTTGGCACCGATGTAGATATTGAAGCCTCCGCTGGTGTTGAACTGACCGGCATTGTCGCCCAGGAAGTAGTTGCCCGATCCGCTGGTGTTGTTGACGCCGGAGTTGGTGCCGAAGAAGTAGTTCGAGGAACCTGTTGTGTTACTCAATCCGGCCTGCACGCCAATGAAGCTGTTGAACTGGCCCGTTGTGTTTTGCTCACCCGCCTTATAGCCAACAAACGTGTTGGCCGAAGCTGTATTTCGAAAACCGGCATTACTTCCTACAAACGTATTTTGGGTACTGGTCGTATTCGACCAACCGGCAAAAGCGCCAAGGAAGGTGTTGTCCCCTCCACTAGAATTATTGTTGCCCGCACTATATCCGAGAAAAGAGTTGTTGACAGCATTGCTGTTGGCGCCAGCAAAGGAGCCTACCGCAACGTTTTGTTGACCTGTACTGTTGAATGTCCCCGACGCGTGGCCAATAAAGGTATTATGCTCCCCACTTATGTTGCGATTACCTGCATAAGCACCCATGAATGTGTTGTAGGATGCTGTTGTATTCAGATTTCCTGCTTCCACACCAAAGAAGGCGTTTAAATTCCCGCTTGTGTTATCGGTCCCGGCGGCTGCGCCAAAAAATGAATTCCGGGAACCTGTAGTATTATCCTGCCCAGTACTGATTCCAAAGAAAGCATTCGCGCCACCCGATGTATTTCGCGTTCCCGCCGACCGGCCGACGAAAGTGTTCTCGTTTCCATTACTGTTGGCAAAGCCTGCGAAAGCGCCAACAAATGTGTTATCACGCCCTATTGTATTCCCCAACCCTGCCCCGATACCAAGAAAACTATTACTAGATCCTGATGAAAGTGAGGAACCGGCACTTTTCCCAACCAACGTGTTCCCATTGCCTGACATCGACCCATTACCGGCAAGAACACCCACCAGCACGTTATCGGAGCCGGGTGACGATTGGCCTGATGTAAGCACCACATTATTTTGTCCAAAGACGGATATACAACAGTTACTCCATCCTGAAATTAGAACAAGACAAATAAATACGCGCATAATTCAAGTTATACAGATATAGTTTAACGGATAATAAGTACAAATGCATTTATCCTTCTGACTCCACTATGATTCTTCAAATCTATCGGCTTCAATTATTGGCTACTTGCTAATCAATCTCATGGCTGGAAATGTAAACTTCTCTTTAATGAGTAAAACGTATTTGTCATGATCGATTAAGCACCATATGCCGATATAAGTAATTAAGCAGAATTAAGTTAAACTGTTTTACTTTAGCGGCATGGGGAGAAAATCTTACATCTAACTATCTGATTGTCAGAAAATCGTTCTACAAAAAAAATCTAATAGCACCCCTAGCACGAGTTTTGACATTGCTATCATACATTAATGCGAGGCAACAAGTAATAAGATACCAAAGTCGTTGCCACCCAAGTTGAGGTAAGGCAATTAACAACAAACTACCTTTTGGTAAGAGACCCGCCGGGTCTAATACGTCAGAAAAAGGTAAGGCCGTAAGCTTATTCTGGCCATCAGCACAATGCTATAGCCACTTGTTTGATTCTATCGGGGATACCAGATTAATTTTAGCAACTTATAGACTAAAAAATAGTATCAGATTTGGGTAGCCTGATTGTAAAAAACTTCGCGTCCAAATAAGTAACTATATTTTGTCGTTCTGCCTGACACCGGCCGATCCTGTATTATTGACTGGTATTATCTACTTTAGCAAACGAATAAAAATAGTTTGTCAATAACTTATGCAACTAGTTTCAACATTATTACTCGCGTTAACCATCACCAGCACATTTATTGTTGATCAGACTAAAATGATTCAGCAATTGATCAATAAAAATGCAGGTAAAATAGTAACTCTCCCTTCCGGTACATACATGGTTCGCACAATCAATGTACCAAAACAAACTCAACTGGTTATTGGCGCTAAAACAGTGTTGAAAGGACTGCCTGTCAGTCAGGCACTACCAATTTTAAACTTGTCCACAGGAGTCCAAATCCGAGGTACGGGGTTTATTGATGGTAATCGATCGGTACGTAAGAAGGGAGTAGGTATCCGAGCCTTCGATGCACAAAGCATTAGCATTACTGGCATACGTATTCGTGAAGTAGCTGAACAGGGAATTCAAATTGCAGGATGTAACAAAATTACACTCACCAATGTACAGGTGAATGGATGTGGTGCAACCGGAATCGATCAATTTCAGGGAGTAAATATTGTCACCTCCAAAGTCGTTCGCATAACCGGATGTCGCATTTTAAATGCCCAACATGGTATTCAATGGTGGGGTGATGACACGAGTGGCTGGTGTGAAGATTTTC
>JAIVFU010000339.1 GCA_020829485.1 Nostoc sp. CHAB 5834
TTTCGGCTCTGAGTCATGGCTAGTCACAATCGCTCAATCACTTGTCTATACTGAGTTTTACACGATTTTTGACTACTGCAAATACTACCCTTGACAATTTCCCCTTTTCCTTAACTTGTCACCAATGGCTATTAAAGGATTCTTTTGTTCGTAAAGAGAAAATATTGTTTCTATCAGTTGTGAACTCATGGGTAAATTATTGAGCATCAAACTGATAATAAAGGCTGACTCATTTTTTACTCACAGGCTGAAGTACCCAATTTTCTCGTACTTTTGGACATTGTTTTCATAAAGTGCGTTGCCTATTTATTTCTAGCCTTTCATTCGCATTCAAGCAGCGTGAGCCACTAAAGGCTTATATCTGCCTCTGGCTTACGCTGCTGTTGTTGCTGCGGCGACTGTGAAAGCAACAGATCCTGGTTCCAAGAGAGTGCTTTGGGTCTTGAGCGTCTAGCATGGGGCAGTAATTTCTTAACAGCTAGTGCCGTGGCTTCTCCAAATTCATCGGAGTTAAACGCCGTTTTGATTTGAGGAATATGCTCTAATCGCTCTACTGGTGTAGTTTTTGGGTCAACAAGCGCCATGTATAGTGTTCGCTGTTTTGGTATTGACCCAGTTGCGGAATATTCCAACATTGCTTTTGAGAAAGCATCAATCGTTGAGGAACAAAGTACCGCTTTTTCTACTTTATTCGTTCCTGGCTCACCTAACTGGAAATGGAACCAACTCTTTGTGCGATCGCTACCAATTGCCAAGCCCTTAAATTCACTTCCCTCAAGGTAAGCCCCTTTGATTTGGTGGTTTAAATCTCGCATTATAAACACTGCATTTTGCTGCTTATCAGCGTAAATTAACCCCGATTGGTGAAATCCGTGTACAAAGTTTGATGGTAGCCCCCACAAGTGAGTCAAGTAGTCATGTACTCCAAGCCACTTGCTTTTATCCTCAACTGGTGGCACAAACTTGGGCACTGGTTCGGTTTGAAGAATATCTGCTGTTTGTTTCAATACTGCGGCGATCGCTGCTCGTTCTGCCCCCGATTCCCCAAATCTGTCATTGAGCCACGCCAAACCCTGCCGCAGATTGTAATTGTTCACCTGAATCACCAAATCTATCGCCCCGCCCCCCTTTTCTACTCCTGGGGAGGCGGACTGAAATTTATCCCCATTTATATCAATGATGTGGCCATGACCCACCCAAGAGTTAGATTGACCGGGTTCAAAGTTTAAACCCAACTCCCAAGCCACATCCTCCAAGGCTAAGTCACGCAATTGCTGAGTCTGTTGCCGATATTTTTCTTTCTGTTCCTCTAATTCAGCAATGCGTTGTTGAAACAATTTATTAGCTTGAGCCAGGGAAGTAGCTGTTGCTTCCATTTGTTGAAGTTGTCGGGCTGCCCTGTCTCGATCTGCGGCTTTGGCTTTGATTTGCTCCAGATTCAACTCTGATACTTCCAGATTCTGCCCTGTTTCTACTATCCGGTAAAAGTCTTTTATATCCTCGTGCTTGGCTTGAGATCCCTTCAACCCCCTCTCCAAGCCAATCAGCCGCATCGTCTCATAGTACGAGTCTTGAAATGCCTGGATTTTCTGCCGACCGCCAAAGAAGTGCTTGCATCGTAGTTGCCCATCATCATCCACTGGCACAAAATAAGCGTGAACGTGCGGCGTGACTTCATCTAAGTGTAATTCTGCCCTGACTATCCGCGAACCATATTCCTCAGATAACCATTGCTGCGTCGCTTCTAGCCAAACATCTAACTTATTCTGCTCATAATACCCAGCTAACGTTGGGCATGAGGCACGAAAGTAGCTTGGTGATGCACTCAGCAACATCTCCACACAGTAAACACCGTCAGTTCTTATCTTCCTGTGTTGCGAAACCTCATTTATCTTCGCCATCACCAAATTTTCTAACCTTGATTCGGGATCGTTGCTGCCTATAAACCTAATATTCTCTACCGACAAGTCAGCATTTGGTGTCTCCCTCTCACGAGATGTGTGAGATGCGCTCCCCGCTAAGTTACCAAATTTTAATTTTTTCAAACGAGCGATCGCATAAGCCATTCCCGATCACCTTCTTTTTCTCCCGTCAAAAATATTTCACCTAATAACTGAAATTGTTTTTCAGACTCATTGAGTATTTGTACTCAGGCTTTCAAATGGCCTTTTTCTCAAATCAAGAATAGCCTAAATAAGGCTAGTAAGTACACCTATTTTCAGGCGGCTGATTTTCTAATTTTTGGCAATTTTATCGCTCCTTGCTAGCTACCTGTCGGGCTACCAGACAGCTACCTGTCGGGAAAATCAAAAATCACAAAAACCCGCTATTTTTTCACCCGACAGGTAGCTAGGTGTCACCTGTGTGGTAGCCCGATAACTACCTCTAGGGAACTGTATCATACAATACAGTTTAGCTCTGAATCTACTTTAGTCTTGTGTAGATTGTCAGAGTTTTAAAAGATAGTGTGAGTAAGATTTTAAAAATTAATTAGAGTGCTAATCTATTATTTAGGCTAGTAGACTTGTTCGATTGTTTTTGCATGAGTCTTCGTTTCTTTTAATGCAATAAATTTAAATTTGGAGTCAAGTACAAAAGTTGACCACTGAATCTATAATTTAGTCAGGGTGTTAAGCCTACTTATTCAGAGTCCGTCATACAGAGTTCAAACTGAATTCTTTTTGATAACTTCTAAGCAAAGAAGCTCTTGAGCATGGAGCAGGAAAGCTTTCTAAGAAAGGAAGATCGCAATAGGGGAGCAAGGGAGCGCTTGTGCAGGGCAGAGATTTGTACAAGTTCTTTCCCCAGACCTCTGCATTTCAAGCTTGTGAGAAATGCGGGTAAATTTGCTTATGGGGCTTCCCATCTGCGCCTCGGACTCTTCGCTGAGTCATTGGAAATATTTGGATTAGTGTTTTCGGAAAATTCCTGAATGAATAATATGAACGAGGTAAAGCAAGAGATAATCTCAATTAAGCGTTCTCTTGAGAGTTTGGATGGCAAAATAATTAGCTACCTCAAGTCGAACCCTTTGAAACTAGATTTAGATTTTTCTGAGTTTGTTGTAAATGCGCTCAAAGCCTACTGGCTACCTTTTGTGATGCATTCTGTAGGAGTGCGTGACGAGGAATTAAGACGCATAGCAATTGTTTTGTCAAATACCGATTGCTAAATAATTAAGTTTTCAGAAGTAACAAAAGACTTTTTACCTAATTCTTGCATTTTGTTTAACTTCGATTCTTTGATTCTTTATCTTCCCGCACTTCCCACATTTCCCACACTTTCCAGAACTCCCATGCTTGCCACCATGCAACACCTACATATTCAGTCCTTTGAGGTAATTCATGAATAAACCGAATCCAAATCCAGATCCTGCTGTAGATACCCCCAAAATCGTCATATCTGCTGACATTGGTGGCAGTGAGACAAAAGCTATAGCTCAAATTTATCCTTCAGGTGTGCCAATAGTATTAGCCATGCCACCTGAAATCGCTGATGTCTCTAAAACTTCTGTGGCGCGTTTCGTCCCAAACTCATATAACACCAGTATTTGGGTCGGAATGGGTGATGAGTATTATGTTTTGGGTGCATTGGCAAAAAGTGTTTTTGCTGGGACTTCTGCACTGCGAGATTTAAAATCTCATTATGCTTTACCAAAACTGGCTGGTTTGTTGTGGTTAGCTTGCCGTCAGTTTCGGTTCGATACCAATAATATTGATGCCTTTGTCCAAGTATTGATGCCACCGGGAGAAATTAGTAATGCTGATAATCTCGGTAAAAAGTTAGGGCAATCACTCAACCGAGGAATTGTTACTCCCACCAACAAATTAAAAGGTAAGCTGCGTAATTTTCATGTTGCCCCGGAAGGCAGTGGGATTATGATATACCGCAGTCGCACTCTGGCTGGATCATATACGCAAAAAAATATCGGTTTGTTGATGCTTGGCTACCGGAACGCGAGTTTCGTTCTCAGCCAAAAAGGTAATCCGGCTTTGGCTGAAACTACTGATTTAGGTATGAATTGGTTAGTACAGCAGTTTGTCCAACGCACTGCTGTTGGCTTGTCCAAAGAAGATGAACATTTAGTGACTGCAATCATTGCTGCTGGTCAGGGCAACTTTGCTCCTCTGCGTTCTTTGTCCCGTCAAGCCACACCCGAAGGTGTATCTGCCGACTTAAAATTATTTCAAAACATTCTCCCTGAAGTTCGCTCTGATTACTGTCGCGCTCTTGTACG
>JAIVFU010000033.1 GCA_020829485.1 Nostoc sp. CHAB 5834
ATATCACCGCAGGCATAAGCATCAACAATTTTCTGGCGCAAGTCGAGAGAGTAGGGTTTCATACCGACCAGTTATCAGTACAATTGCTCTCTCCTATTGTACTGCACTGGACTGATAAGCGCTATACAGCATTTCTTGCAGAATGGGATTAATTTTTGCTTGCTCTAAATACTCTGCAATGGAGGTATTATCTAAAGCGAAAGTTGCCTGATTGTAAGAGCGATAAGTTACATCTCCATCCCCAATGGCAGCTAAATCCTCGTCAATTTTCTGTGCTAAAGGAATGAAGTAATTAATAATTTCTAATTCGGGAATTTTGCGTCCTTGAAAGTACCATGTTTCTGGCACTAATCCTTTATCAGTAGCGAGTAGATCGACTATTGTTAAACCAAGCTCTTGAGCAAGCGATCGCAATTTCGTATGATCTGTATCAATAAATTCTCCACCAAGTTCCACTGTTACGTCAGTACCTGCTGCGTTGGCTAAACTACGTATCCGACCACCAACGCGGCTCCTCGCCTCAATGATGTCTACAGGAACCCCAGCTTGACGTAAGCGGTAAGCAGCAGTCAAGCCAGCAATTCCCGCACCCACTACCAGCACTTTGGGAATTGTGGCAAAAGCCGCAGAATCACGTCCATTATGCCAGGTAGCTGTAGCTAATGCGCTTGCTAATCCCAAACCACCATAAAGTATGCGCCGACGAGTGATTCTTTGTTTTAAAATATCAACTATCTCATCGGTAGGAATGCCAGTTTTGAGCGATGCCATCGCAATTTTATAAGCGCGTTGCAAAGATCCCATTAGTGCAGACTTAGCCATTAAGTACACCCCTATTGCCGCTAATTTTCAAATAATATTAATAATTACAGGTTTAAATTACTTTTTTTATGAAATAATGAAAATAAATATAAAAAGTAATTAAATTTTTCCTGAAAGCTTTGGTTTACCAAGACTAAATGAAACCAATTCGCAATACTTCGGCTACGCTCAGTATAAGTTCGCAATTGAATTAAGCCCGACACTAGGGGTGGGGTTTCTACCTACCTTGGAATATAAGGGGAGTGAAAAAGAATGTAGAGACGTAGCATTGCTACGTCTCTACAAGGGTTCTAGATAACGCTTTAGGTGTGGTTTGTGGGATGCGTAGACGTAGCTTTTGAAATAGCTATAAGCTGATGTGCAGCTAAATTGCATAACACGAAAACGTAAAATTATTGTAGTGCGGGCAACATGAGCGCATCGCATATACAAATTAAATACGCAACAGCTTAAAAACAACAGAGGCTATAAAAAAACTACCTAACAGAAAATGCCTCACTGAATCGGCGTGTCACAGGCTCAGTGATGAATGTCAAAATTGACTTTTTACGAGTGACAATTTCACCTGTAGCAGCCATCCCTGGTGTGAATTGTACTTCTTGACCCCGCACGATTTCTGAGTGTTTACTTAGCTTAATTCTGGTGGGAAAAACTAAGCCTAATTCTTTATCAACAATTGCATTTGGGCTGACTTGCGTAACTTCGCCATTCACAGTGCCAAATTCTTGGAAGGGGAAAGTCGCCATTTTCACTTTTGCCTTCATTCCTTGACGAATAAATCCAATATCGCGGTTGAGAACTTTCACCTCTAGGAGCATTTCTTCCCCTTCTGGCAAAATTGACAGCAATTCTTCACCTGATTGCACTGGCCCCTTAGTGGCTTTAATTCTGTAAATCGTACCGGCAACAGGAGCCTCAATCGTTTCTAAAGCTTGCTGCTTCCTCGCCTGCTCTAATTGACCTTGAACAGTTGTTAGTTCTTCTTTACGCTTGTTAAACTGGGTCAAAATTTCACTTTGGCGCTCTGATGCTACACGCTGGGCTTGGCTGCGTGCAGCATTGTAAGCCTGTTCTGCTTGGCGAATTTCTTGGACTTGAGCAGCAATATCTTTTTCTAATGATGTGACTCTATCTTGAGCCTCTGTAATTCTATTCTGGACGTTAATCACTTCATCTTGTGCTTTAGTGATTTCTGTCTGTGTACGAGTTAGTCTTTCTTGGGCATCCAAGTAATCGACACGAGGTACAGCACCAGGAGTAATTAGGGTGCGTAGGCTTTTTTCCCTTTCTTGTGCAAGTGCTAAATTACTTTCAATTTTAATTCGGATGCTATCTGCATTGACAAGGTTGGTTTTGGCATTGGCAACGCTGCTTTTGGCATTAACTAAGTTGTCTTGCAACCGAGTCAACCGGACTTTGGCTTGATCTATGAGTGATTGTTGGCGATTTGCTTCTGCTTCCGCCCCTGCTTGACGCGCTTGGAAGTCTTGCAGGCGGGAGTTTAAAAGTTCATCTTGCAGTTTTGTGCCAGTAGTTTTGCCTCCGATGCGTTCTGCATCCAAACGTTGCAAATCATCCTGAATCAATCTAGAAGATTTGACTAGGCGGGAAACATCGGTTATTTGCAAGTCTGGATCTTTTTGAACCAAAATTTGACCTTTAGCAACGCGATCGCCTTCTTTGACTTTAACACCAATAATTAACCCCCCACTCAAAGATGTCACCGGTCTTACCTGTGCAGAAGCAATTAATTCCCCTGGTGCTGTTGCTACTTCATCTATTTGCGAGAAATACGCCCAGGCGATCGCTCCAAATACAATAACACTGATCGTTCCCGCTAATAATCTAGTGTATAAAGGTGGTAATTCCTGTACCGCTTTCCCCAATTCATAAGTGAGTTGTTCCTCTGGTTGGGCAAATCGTTCTTTTGTTTGACGTGCCTGAGCAGCATTTACCATATATTTTTGTCCTTTGTCATTTGTCATTTGTCCTTTGTCATTCGTCATTTGCCCTAGTTA
Organism: Nostoc sp. CHAB 5834; assembly: GCA_020829485.1. The sequence goes on from JAIVFU010000033.1 coordinate 2,841, forward strand.
TTCACTAATGACCAATGACTAATGACAAATGACTATTTAAACTGCTAAATAGCGCCGCAAAAAGTTTTCTAATGTCTCCAACTGCAAGTTATAAATCGCCTCCAAATTGGCAATTTCATCTTTTGTACAGAAAAATTCATTGGCTAGCAATGTGCGATAAGTTCCTAAAGCTTTTTGGATTTGGGGATTAATTAAACCCAATGCACTCTGTAACCCATCAATGGCTAATAGTGGTGAGTTAATTATTACTGGCTGTTTGTTGAAGATCCGACCAAAAATCCGGGGAATATCTTCTCGTAATAAAATCTCTGGCCCTCCTACTGGTAAAATCTGGTTGCGAGCGCCTTCAACTGTCACAGAATCCACGACTATCCTTGCTAAATCATCGGTACTGACAATAGAGGTACGGTTTTTGCGATCGCCAATTAACAAATACAATCCCGTTTGCCGAAATTGTTCTACTAGTGGCAGCAAGTTAGATGCTAATCCAGATGGGCGTAAAATAGTGTAATTTAAGCCACTAGCTGACAAATATCGCTCTACTGCTCGTTTGGCTTTAAATACAGGAGCATCTTCATATCCGCGATCGGCTCCTAGTACGGAAATAAAGACAAAATGTTCTACACCATTGGCTTTTGCTTGGTCTATTAGTTCAATATTGGCGCGGTAATCTAAAGATAAAGCATCGCTATCAGAACCGTGGGCGCTGATAACATACTTGACACCCCGACTAGCTTTCTCGATATCTCTTTCTTCTAGCAAGTCACCGATGAAGATTTCTGCACCCCGGTGTTCTAACTCGCTATAGCGCGATGTCAAGCGGACAAATGCCCGCACAGACTGTTCTCGTTGCCGTAGGAGTCGCACAACTCTGCGACCGATTCCTCCCGTTGCTCCAGTTATTAGAAACATATAAATACCTAAATTGAATAGTTACAGGGTTTATATAGGGGTTCGCTCGTTTGTATTTCTATTAGCCAAAAAGTCATACCTTATTTATCTTAATCTCAAAAAATTATCCCCCACATTTTTGTAAATGCAGGGGATAGGGTAAATGGGATTAGTTTTACTGGCTCAACAAGTCAACAGCTTGTTCAAGCGACATCTTAGCCTTGTGCAAGTTCAGCAGGTTCTCCTGGTCGTATCGGTCAGGATAGCTCATTTTCCTGCCCTCCAAAGTTATTCTAATTAGTGCTGCTTGCTCATCTGTGGGTGAATTCATCTCTTCTATAGCAGAACTGATTATCTGGATAGCGTTAAAGTTAGGGAATTTTAACCCTTTACCTTGCTTCATTTGTTGCAGGGCTAAAAGTGGAAATGCCATCAGAGTTACGATATACGAGGTTTTGTATCCTGCATTGCCAGTTGGTTTGATGCCGTATCTACGACACAAGTCGCGTAATTCTTTAATAGTCTTGATTTCAAGTTCGGAACGCGTGAACATAAAATAGTAGTGTCCATTTTTGAAATTGGATATTGGTGGTTGTACTTCCGGCAAGTTGTAGCAACCACCAAAAAACAATTTATTGTTTTGGCACCAAGTAAATCAAGCATTGTTTATATTTCTCAATAATGCCTAATCCTAAAGGGAATCCACAAAATTTACAACCAATTAAATCAAATAGAGAAGAATCATTAACAGAGAGAATCAACTTACGCATTACCAAAACTATGAAGGAAGAACTATCTACCAAAGATGATCCTCCAGAATTTTGCCGTCGTGCAATCCAGGAAGCGTTAGATAAAGATAGAGAAAAGTAGTCTCAAAGGGATAGTTGTTACAAGTGTGTAAATTACTGGAATGAGTCAGCAATTAAGCATGTTGCTTTCTGAATATGCTTAATTGCTTGCTAAAAACACTGAAATTAGTAAGTAAAAGCTGATTTTGCTTGCGGAAAACACCAAAATGAGAAAGCAAACTGGGGTTTGAGAAAGTAAAAGCTGATTTTGCTTGCGGAAAACACCAAAATGAGAAAGCAAACTGGGGTTTGAGAAAGTAAAAGCTCCTTTTGAGTAAGTCAAATGCCATTTTGCTTATTAAATTCGACTTGATCAATTTTTTCGATGCATTAACTAGCTAATCGCAAAGACGCGATAAATCGCCGCCTCTACAAAGGACTGATTATTGTAAAGACGGCGATTTATCGCGTCTCTTGCCTTAACCGAACCATATTGCCAATGGTGATGTGATAACAAAATCCAGGTTGCAAATTTCGGGGTAAGCGAGTCATAAAGTCAGACAAATTCTTATTTAAACCTTATCTAAGTTGAGAATCGTAGTTTTCACCCTCTCCCTAAATCCCTCTCCCAAGTCTGGGAGAGGGAGTTTGAAATTCTGGCTCCCCTTCTCCCACATTTGGGAGAAGGGGTTGGGGGATGAGGGCAAATCCTTTTGAAGAACTACAGGTTTCAAGATAGACGTGGTTTAGTCCTCTTCAGAGGACTTTCGCTATTAGCCGTAGGTTTCTAACCTATGGCGGGTGATGGATTCAAATGTAAGATTGTGGATTAAGTCATTGCAAAATGTGACATTGCCCACCCGTCCGCCTCAGAATAAATTCTGCGGCTCATAGCGAAAGTCATCTAAAGCTGACTGAAATTCTTGTTTTACCCGTATTTCCCGCCAGAGGCAAGAAAAGAGTCTGTGAAAAGTTTTCCCAATTTAAAATCCCCCCACATCTTTGTAGATGCAGGGGGAGTATTAACAATTCAAAATTGTTTCATACGGGGATTTAAACGCTTTGTGCAAACAGCCCACTTCAAAACTATTCAGCAGCTTTGTTATTAGCTCTATTAGCCCGCGCCTCAGCCGAAGCCATCACCTCATCCATATTCTCTAACACTTCGCCAGGAAAGTTTTCCAAAATTCTGGTAGAAAGAGCAACCCGCCCTTTACCCTCATCCAAGTCAATAATTACAGCTTTAATTGACTGACCAATTTGAAATACCTTTTCTAATGAGTCGATGAATTTTTGGCTTACCTGTTTGATATGAAGCAAAGCCCCCATACCATTTAAATCAACAAACACACCAAAAGGTTTGATACCAGTAACTTTACCTTCCACCAGTTGACCTAGTTCTAACAAGCTGAAGTTGCTAGAACGAGTTGCTAATCGCTGAGAAAGGATGAGTTTGTTGGTGTTTCTATTGATTTCCAAAAAGCCCACAGTCAGATTTTGACCTTTAAGAGCTTCTAAATTATCACGCTCTGCCAGGTGCGATCGCGGAATAAACCCCCGCAAAGAGAGAATATCGACGGTGACACCACCTTTATTCACACCCATAACCTTTACTTGCACAGTCTGAGCATTTTCCTGCATTTCGGCCAATCGTTCCCAGATGTTCTGAATTTCCAACTGCTTTCGAGAAAGGGTGACTTGACCTTCTGCATCCTGATCTCGGATAATCAAAAACTGCATTTCCTCTTGCAATGGCAGCACTTCCGATAAATCGGTAACTGCTCTCAAAGAAGCCTCATCGCGCGGCAGAAAAGCTGACGACTTGCCACCAATATCGACATAAGCTCCATCATGGTCAAGTTGGAACACTTTGCCATGTACAACCTGTCCCTTTTGAAACTGGTAGTCGTGTTTTTCTAGTGCTTTAGCAAAATCGTCCATCGTAAATGACGAATTGGCTGTTTGAGAAAGTTTCGATTCGGAATTCATGACTTTTGAAGATTAATTTTTATTTGATATGGTGCAACTGGAGTTTAAGATTGTCATTAGTCATTTGTCCTTTGCTAATGACTAATGACTAATGACTAATGACTAATGACTAATTCAGTTGACTAAAGAGTTGTTGGACTTGCTCCCAAGCATCAGCAGCAGCTTTAGGATTATAACTGCCACGACGGTCACAGAAAAATCCGTGATCAGCTCCATCGTAGCGAAACACACGATGAGGAATTTTATATTTTTCTAACTCTGCTTCAATTTCATCTACTTGTTCGGGTGGGATGCTAGCATCTTCTCTACCAAAGAAGGCATAGAGAGTCCCTGGAATTTCTCTGGTGCGGGTAACAGTGGGAGTTACACCTCCTGGTGTGCGAGTGGTAATTCCAGCACCGTAGAAGGAAGCCGTAGCTTTAATATCTGGTAAGGTAGCTGCAAGATATGCGACATGACCGCCAAAGCAGAAGCCAATACAACCAAAACTATCTTTTTTCACTTGCGGCAGATTTTTGAGGTAGTCAATTGCTAATTGAATATCGCTCAATAACTCTGAGGCTTTAGTTTGCATGGCGTAGCCTCTGCCCGTTTCAATATCTTCGGGTGTGTATCCGGTTTCAAAGCCAGGAGCAGTCCGTTGAAAAAGTGCAGGTGCGATTGCTACATATCCAAGTTTGGCAATTCGTTCTGTAACATCCCGAATGTGAACGTTAACACCAAAAATCTCTTGTAATACTACGACTCCTGGGTAAGAGCCAAAAGAATTTGGCTCTGCCAAATAAGCATATACTTGAATATTATCTTGCAAAAGATTAACCGTTGTGGTAATTAATGCTTGCTCTGTCATAATAATTTTACCAGTGCTGTATGATTAGCCGTGTCTTTATTTGATATAACTATGCCAGTATGCCCAGGTCATTTCCATTTAAATTATCAATTACCAATAGGAGCGCATTAGAAATTTGTACCAGAAAAACTTTATATGTAAATAAAATATTTGACATGTAGCAAATGCAGCTGGTCACTAAAGGAGGGCTGAGTTAAAAGTGCTGTGTGCTGAGTAGTAAACCAACACTCCCCACTACTTCGGCTTCGCTCAGTACAAGTCCCCACTCCCCACTCCCACTCCCCACTCAGTATTCAGGAGGTTTGCTGATGATTCAATTCCGTATTCAGCCAGACAGCGAAATTCCCGCATCAACCCAGCTGTTTAATCAAATCCGGTTTGCGATCGCTTCTCGGCAATATCCCCCTGCTTACAAATTGCCAAGCACAAGGGCATTAGCAATGCAAACTGGATTACACCGTAATACCATTAGCAAAGTTTACCGTCAACTAGAAGAAGACGGATTTGTTGAAAGTATGGCTGGTTCAGGAATTTATGTTCGTCCCCAAGGTCATGAGGGCGGTAGTAGACTGCAATCACCAATACTCAAACAAAATCCTGATGCATATCAAGTTGTGCAGAAAGCACTTGATGATTTGCTCACTCAAGGATGTTCACTCAATCAAGCCAGAGAGCTATTTTTAGCAGAAATTGACTGGCGCTTGCGTTGTAGTGCGCGGGTACTGGTTGCAGTTCCATCTTATGATATGGGTGCTGGTGAATTGATGGTCTATGAATTGGAGCGATCGCTAAAAATACCAGTCCAATTGGTAGCAATGGAAGAATTAACAGCTGTGTTAGATAAAACTACCTCTGCAACAGTAGTCACCAGTCGGTATTTTATCAGTAATGTGGAAGCGATCGCCGCTCCAAAAGCTGCACGGGTAATTCCTTTGGATATCTACGATTACAGCAAAGAACTCAGCCTCTTGAAAACCCTACCAAAAGAAAACTGTGTAGGTATAGTTAGCCTCAGTTCCGGGATTGCCCGAGCAGCAGAAGTCATCCTCCACGGTTTGCGGGGAGATGAACTATTAGTGATGACTTCGCAACCAAAAGATGCTTATAAACTTCAAGCTATGGTTAAACGGGCTGAGGTAATCATAAGTGATCAAGCCAGTTTTGCGGCAGTCCAAGCAGCCGTGCAAGCATGTGATGAAGATATTATTCGTCCACCAAAGCTGATTAAGGTTGAAAATTATATCGGCACTAACTCGATTAACTTGCTAAAACGAGAACTGGGTTTGAGTTAACCTAAAAATGGTAAATAAGTTTGTAGTAAGGACTTTAGTCCTTGTTTTTAGCACAAAGCGTGCTTAAAACGTAACAGGCAAAGTTGCTGTCAATTATCCAATAAAGGAACTACTAAGAGGCGATATGAGTATCCCACTTCTAGACCATCCCATACAAGAAAAACTAGTGACCGTTGCAGATGTTTCTTGGGAGGAATTTAAAGGTATTGAGGCACAGCTAAAAGACAACCACAATGTTCGACTCTCCTATTTGTCAGGGATATTAGAAATTATGTCGCCCATTGGAGATAAACATGAGTACGTAAAAAGAACTCTCGGCTACTTGCTAGAAGCTTACATGAGAGAGTTAGGAATCCGGTTCTACGGTCGTGGTGGTTTTACATTGGAAGAACCTGGGTATGCTTCTGGCACACCAGATGAATCTTACTGCATTGACAGCAATAAAGAAACGCCTGATATTGTTATTGAAATCATTGTTACTAGTGGCACTATTAACAGAAAAGAGTTATGCAAACCCAAGAAAGTGCCTGAAGTTTGGTTCTGGAAATCTGACCAGATAAAGATATTCCGTTTAAATGCGACTGGCGAGTATGAAGAAGTAAACCGTAGTGGTTTCTTCCCGAATTTAGACCCAGCTTTGTTGCTGCAATATATCGGACATCCTGACCAGTACGATGCTATTGCCGAATTTGTGCAGGCTATCCGAAAATAACATTTTGGAACTAACCTTGATGGTTGGATTTAGCTACATGGATATTAAGTTGTCATTAATAAAGGATTAAAGTGTGAAATCAGCCCAGTTAGGGTTACTCTACTGAAGCCTAGAATCCCCTCCATAAATGGGTTTCTTCAGAACAATCACACCACTTATCTTGACACGACACCTAATTGTATAAATTTTTTTAAAGCTCATTGATTAAATGGCAACTAACAGTATATTGTGAATTTTATCAAGGTTTTCTAATACCGTATAAGCACCAAAATAGTTAAATGCAGTGACCTACAGAATACCTTGATCAGCAATTCAGATTCTTGTTTTAAAAGGTTTTAACCATGCTCAAGATTAAAAGAACAACTGGTTTATGGATTACTAGTTTTGTAATAGTTCTAACGCTCTTTTTTGGCTTTTTTTCAACGCAATTCGTTGCTCAAGCTCAATTCTCCGCACCTAAAATAGAAACACCGGATTGTGTTGCAGATGGACTGACTCAGGGTGTTATCGGCTACAGGTTAGTTGGTAATACATTTTACTATGTTCGACGATTAGCAACTGTACTTGATGCTTCTATAAATGACTTTGGTGTGAATGGAGGTGGAGATGCATTAGAATTCTTTTGTCTCACCGAAAATCCTCAAACAAGCTTAGGTAAGAGTGCCGTTTGTTTATCTGGAGAGAATTGTCCCTGGAGATAAATACTGTAACTAGCATTTCACCTCGACCTTTTCAAACCTGCAATGACATTTTTCGATGTGACTAAAGAACAATTCTTTGCGCCTTTGCATGAAGGTAAGAGATGATTTATAAAGTAAAGCTTAAATTGTAGGGTGCGTTAAAGCAGCGCGTAATGCACCGTATTTAGTGGTGCGTTACGGCTAATTCATACTCTCTCAAACGCCCAAATCCTTACATAGCCGTAACAATAAATAAAATCTAATCCTACCCTGTGTTCCTTGCTGTGACTGGATTTTAAATTTTTGAAACTTTCCTATAAAACTGCGATTTTAATGCCGTACCATAAAACCAACGCAAGAGCCATATTTACTTTATAAATGACCTCTAATTCCTACTTTCAAGCAGCAATGACCGAAAAATAAGTTAACTCCCTTGCGGCTCTAGGGTTTTAATTTGCAGAAACTCTTGTACCCGTTGCAAGTAAGTTGGCGCATCTTCCAGCATTGGGAAATGCGCTGTGTTAGGAATCATCACAAATTCCACTTTGTCACTCAATGCAGCTGCTTGACGCCCCATCTCGGCTGGAATAATCTTGTCATACTCCCCCGCCACCAGTAGAGTCGCCACTGTCAGCTTGGCAAACTCTTGCGGCATCACTTCAGATTGAGCCTTACTGACTGAAGTAAAAATTGTCCCCAAAGCCGCATCGTAATCTGCTTCGAGAAAATCTTCCAAAAAAGCTTGCCGCTCAGAATGTGGTATGGAACTATGCAAAAATCTAGCCATAAACATCCGGTCAACAAATGGAATTTTGCTTAACCACTTGGGACGGAACTTTACTACATAGCCACCAAATTTATGAAAAGCACTAAATGATTTTTCGTCGTACTCAAAAACGCCGCTACAGGTTAAAATTCCTCGTTCCACTTGTTGGGGGTAGCGGTTAAAAAATAGAGTAGCAACAGACGCGCCCATCGAGTGAGCATTGATATAAACACGCTGAAGATGCAACCCCTCTAACAAAGCTGCCAAATCATCAGCGTATTCCTCTAATTCATAGGTTAACTCTTTGATTGCCTCTGATTTTTCTTGGGGGGATTCAGATTCGGCAACAGCTTCACTTGCTTCGGCTATGGTTGGCTTCCCACCAGAACGGCCAAACCCCCGCATATCGTAGAGTAAACAATCAAATTGCTCTGATAAAGCATTCGCAGTACTTTGCCAATACCTAGCCGAACCAGCCCAACCGTGCATGAAAACCATCACTGGTTTTACCAAAGAGCCAGATGGTTTTTTCACCCATTCGTAGTAATGCTCAACGCCACGAACATTAATATAAGGCATTTATCATTTGTCCTTTGTCCTTTGTCAGTTGTCATTTGTCCTTGATATATGGTTATTAGTCCTTAGTTTTTGACTAATCGCTAATGACTAATGACCAATGACTAATGACTATTAGGCTGATTCTGGCTTCGGTAGTGAAGATGGATGTATTATCAGTTCGGCAGTCGATCGCTTCTCAACCATCTCCCGTGTTACTGTACAACGTGTCACATCCTTACGAGATGGTAACTCATACATAACATCCAGCATAAGTTCTTCGACAATGCCCCGCAGCGCTCTTGCACCAGTTTTACGGCGGTAGGCTTCTTGAGCGATCGCTCGTAAAGCATCTGGTTTAAAATCTAACTGGACATTATCCATCTTCAGCAGTTTTTGGTACTGCTTCACTAAGGCGCTGCGTGGTTGGGTGAGAATCGCCATCAACGCTTCTTCATCTAGCGGATCTACTACTGCTACCATTGGCACGCGCCCAATAAATTCGGGAATCATCCCAAATTTTACTAGATCATCCGGTGCTAGATGTCGAAGAGTATCGGCTGCCCGTTTTTCCTTCGTTTGCCCTTCTCCAGGTTGCACAAAGCCTATTGCTTTTTTGCCAACTCTCTGATCCACAACCTTTTCTAAGCCCACGAAAGCACCACCACAGACGAACAAGATATTACTTGTATCAATCTGGATGCAGTCTTGATAGGGATGCTTACGCCCTCCTTGGGGTGGTACATTGGCGATCGTTCCCTCTAACATTTTCAGCAAGGCTTGCTGCACGCCTTCGCCAGAAACATCGCGGGTAATTGACGGGTTCTCACTCTTGCGAGCAATTTTGTCAATTTCATCAATGTAGATAATTCCTCGCTGCGCTTCTTCTATATCTAAATCTGCCACCTGCAAGAGTCGCAGCAAGATATTTTCCACATCTTCTCCCACATACCCTGCTTCTGTCAGCGTCGTAGCATCAGCAACGGCAAAGGGTACATCCAGGATTTTCGCTAGAGTTTGCGCTAAGAGAGTTTTACCACAACCAGTCGGGCCAATTAACAAAATGTTGGACTTTTGCAGTTCTACAGCATCATCCGCCCCACCTTTGCCACTGGCTTTAGACTGAATCACTGCCAACCGCTTGTAGTGATTGTAAACAGCTACTGACAGGACTTTCTTGGCTTCGTCTTGACCAATAACGTGTTCATCTAAATAATTTTTAATCTCTCTTGGCTTGGGTATTTGATTAAACGAAATACTAGAAGATTGAGTACGCCGTTTTTGAGGTGGTTCTGCTCTTGGTGCCGGTTGTGCTGGCGCACCATTGGTATCGAGTAACTCTTCGTCTAGTATTTCATTACACAAGTCAACGCATTCATCGCAGATGTAGACTCCCGGCCCCGCGATTAATTTACGCACCTGCTCTTGAGACTTGCCGCAAAATGAACATTTTAAATGGGAGTCGTACTTAGACATACCAGCCTCTTATTTCAGAATGGTGACGTTTTCCCCTGCTGTGGGAAGATTTTGCCTGGAAATGACCTGATCAATCAAACCGTAATTCTTGGCTTCTTCTGCCGACATGAAAAAGTCGCGCTCAGTATCTGCTTCAATTCTTTCTATGGGTTGACCAGTATGATGAGCCATTAACTGATTCAACTTAGCCTTAATGTAAAGAATTTCTCTGGCTTGAATTTCAATGTCGATGGCTTGACCTTGAGCGCCACCAAGTGGTTGGTGAATCATAATCCGGGAGTCGGGCAGAGACATTCGCTTACCGGCAGCCCCTGCTGTTAACAAAAATGCCCCCATGCTCGCGGCTAATCCAAAACAGATGGTAACAACATCAGGGCGAATTTGTTGTATTGTATCATAGATTGCCATGCCTGCGTAGACCGAGCCGCCAGGAGAATTAATATACAGTTGGATGTCTTTTTCTGAGTCTTCGGCGTCTAGGAATAACAACTGAGCCACAATTGAGTTGGCTACACTATCGTCTATTGGCGTTCCCAAAAAGATAATCCGCTCTCGCAGCAGGCGGGAGTAGATGTCGAAAGCCCTTTCTCCCATGCCAGACTGTTCCACCACCATCGGCACGATGTTGCTAGGGCTGTTCAACTGGGAGTTAATGTTGATTCGACTTTGGTTGCTGATGGGGTTATTTCCCGACTGCGATACAAGCATACAAGCTTTCTTTGACGATAATTTAGGACAAATGTTTCAGCAGCAGATGCTGCCTTTTCGACGAATGGGATTTTTATAGGTACGTGTTAACCATTATGCCTCATATAATTTCCTCTCGTGTAACACAGTATCAAGCTCAGGCAATAACATGTGTCACAATTTGCTGAAAATTCATTAATTCTTTAATTATTCTGTCTTCATCCCTGAGTTTTCAGGAGTCAAGAGTCATGGGGCATTGGGCATTAGTTATTTTTCGTCCTGCTCCCTGCTCCCTCATCTCCTTTACCTTACCCATTTCACCAGTACTTTAACTCAGAACTGGTGAATTGATGGCTGTGAAATTTTTAATTATCCTTCTGTGACTTCTGTTGAAGCTTCGATGGTTTCTTCCTCTGTCTGAGGTGCATCAGCATCAGCATCTGATTCTGTGGCTTCTATTTCCTCTATGGGATTCAACGAGCCTTCGGGTACAAGTTCAACTGAGGAGTGTTCTAAGAGCCAATCGATGGTTTTTTCGGTTAATAGTTCGTTTTCCACGATTGAGCGCAGTTTATCTTCATCAACGTCTTGTTCCTCCGGGTACTGTTCCAAAAGTTCTGTGACTCTGGTTGCAATTTCTTCTGGTGTTACCTGGATAGATTCGCGTTTACCCACTTCACGCAAGGACAAAGAGCGTTTGATGCGTTCAATTGCCTCAGTGCGCGATCGCTCCCGCAATTGAGGAATAATATCTGTAGTAAACAACTTCCTCACATCCAATCCCTGCTGAGACAGGCGCATTGCTGTTTGCGTTAGCATTGCATCCACTTCTTGCTCAATCATGGTTGCTGGTAAGTCAACTTCTACGTGGTTGAGCAGTTCCGTTAGCAAGGCTTCCTGTTTATTTGTTTTTGTTTTGTCGTCCGCCTCTTTTTGATATCGCTCTACCAAAGAAGCGCGTAACTCCTCTAAGGTTTCAAAATCGCTGATTTCTTGGGCGAAATCGTCATTTACTTCTGGTAATTCCTTTTCCTTTAGTTCTTTAAGTGTCACTGTGAAAGTTGCCGCTTTTCCAGCTAAATCTTCATTAGCATAAGGATCTGGGAACTGTGCCGCAATTTTTCTGGTTTCTTCCGGATTCATCCCCACTATTCCCGAAATAAAGCCTGGAATAAACTTATCTTCCTGCAACTCAACTTGAAAATCAGTTGCTTCGGCTCCGGGAATCGGTTCTAGTTCAGCTGTTTCGTCTTCACCCTCAACTCTGGCGAATGAACCTTTAAAATCGACTACGGCAATATCACCGATTTGGGCTGCACGTCCTTCCACAGGAATCAATGTCGCCAATTCTTGACGTTCTTTGTCAAGGGTAGCGTCCACTCGTTCTGACTCGTACTTGACTTCTTCAGCTTGGAAAAGCAAATCAGTGTACTGAACTAGATTCACTTGTGGTTCTACATCGACAGCAGCCGAAATCGTCAGAGGTTTTCCAGGTTCATAATTCTTAATTAAATCCTCAAAAGAGGAGCGTAATTGCGGCTGACCTATTGCCGGAATAGCTTCTTGTTTAACCGCTTGCTCAATACCGTCTTGAATTAGTTCTTCCAGTGCTGCTGCCTTGATACGAGTTGTACCCAGCCGTTGTAGCAATATCGGTCGAGGTACTTTGCCTTTACGAAACCCAGGAATATTGGCAGTACTCGCTAAGTTTTTAATGACCTGTTCGTAAGTTTGCTTGGTAATTTCCGGCGTAATCTCTATTTCCAGGCCAATTTGGCTGGCGGGAAGTTTTTCCTGGGTAACTTTCATGCTTCGTCTCTAGTTTTCTGGTATTTTATACTCTAAGTACACACAAGATGCAATAATTGTTTGCGTTTATGGCTTGATGTGTCTTAAGGGAAGGGGATGCCAAAAGGCTTTATGACATCCAACGATGGATGTTTGTCCTGGGGCAAAGATCCAGTTTACTGCCAATCACCAAGGACTTGACATTTTACCTTCATAACAATTTAGTTAATGGGGGAATTGGGCATGGGGAATAGGGCATTGGTTATTCTTTCTCCCCCTGCTCCCTCTACTCCCTCAGAACCACTCCCCACTCCCTCTGAAACTTAGGAATTAATTATTCAGTAGGCTAACGCCGTGATATCCTGGTTCTCAGCGACTGGTTAGTACTCCCAATTTAAAGTTATAGTATTGAGTCTAGCTATTATTAAGTTGTGATACAAGAGCGCATCTATTACCTAACCGTATGGCTGATTTTTATGCTGTGCTGGTTTTATCCAATTCGATTATAGTATATTCATCATCTTGGTAAGCAACTTTGAAGCTAAGAGGTTCGTTGCCTTATAAGTGGGATGCCTGTGAAACGCCTAAGTGCAGATATCTCCATTTTTCTGCTAAATGGCTGTTTGTTGTATAATAATATATAGTTTAAATAAATGGAAAAATTGGATAGCCATTGTTATAGAGTGCAACATAACTTAAATTATTAAATAACCAAGAAAATAAATGTATAAATATTTAGAGATTGACAGAAATAGACTAAATTAGAGATAAATATAAACATAATTGAAAATGTATTTCGAGGCTACGATCGCCATTTAAATATAAGTAAATCTTCAACTGTTCCAAATTGCAAAAAAACCTCTTAAAGGAGGAAGTGAGTTTGTCTAAATCCTATCGTATAGCTATTTTGGGGGCGACTGGTGCCGTTGGCACAGAGTTGCTGGAATTATTAGAAACCCGTAATTTTCCAATTGCTGACTTGAAGCTATTGGCATCAGAACGGAGTGTCGGGCGATCGCTGCGGTTTAAAGGAGAAAATTTACCAATAGAGGCAGTGAGCGATCGCGCCTTTGAAAATGTCGATATAGTCCTAGCTAGTGCGGGTGGTTCCACATCCAAAGCTTGGGCAGCAATTGCTGTCGAGAAAGGCGCAGTGGTAATTGACAACTCCAGTGCCTTTCGGATGAACCCGGAAGTTCCCTTAGTAGTGCCAGAGGTGAATCCAGAAGCCGCAGCTAATCACCAAGGCATTATTGCCAACCCCAACTGCACGACAATTTTAATGGCAGTGGCAGTCTGGCCATTGCATAAAATTAAACCAGTGCAACGCATCGTAGCCGCAACCTACCAATCTGCTAGTGGTGCTGGTGCTAGAGCAATGGCAGAAGTCAAAAGGCAAACAAGCGCTATACTACAAGGACAACTGCCAGTTGCGGAGGTATTGCCTTACCCACTGGCATTTAATTTATTCCCGCATAACTCACCATTAAACGATTTGGGTTATTGTGAGGAAGAAATGAAAATGGTCAACGAAACCCGAAAAATATTTGGTACGCAGCAAATCAGAATCACTGCGACCTGTATACGGGTTCCCGTACTGCGTGCCCACTCAGAAGCCATTAATTTAGAATTTGAGACTCCCTTTAGTGCAGAGGAAGCCAGAGAAATTTTAAATTCCTCCCCTGGAGTGAAGTTGGTAGAAGATTGGAAAACTAACTATTTTCCGATGCCAATTGAAGCAACTGGTAAAGACGAAGTTTTAGTGGGAAGAATTCGTCAGGATATTTCTCATCCCTGTGGGTTGGAATTATGGTTGTGTGGTGACCAAATCCGCAAAGGCGCAGCATTAAATGCAGTACAAATCGCCGAATTGCTGGTAGAAAAAAATCTACTCAAACCATCAGCTAAAGCTTATGTTTCAAGCTAGTCATTAGTAAAAACAAACAACTAATGAAAAAGGATAAATGTGCAAATTACTGTTGAAAGAAGTTTGCATATAGGTTATTACAATAGAAAACCACCAAGATATAAAAACATGGGTAATCAGGAGTGAAAACAGGGTGGGAGATTTTGGCAATGTTTTAACCGCTATGATTACGCCGTTTAAAGCAGACGGTAGTGTAGATTATGATGTAGCGGCAGAACTGGCGGCACATCTAGCTAACAACGGTACAGATACATTGGTGGTGTGCGGCACAACCGGAGAATCCCCTACCCTAACTTGGGATGAGGAATACCATCTGTTTGTCGAGGTATTGCACTCCGTGGCAGGAAAAGCCAAAGTGATTGCAGGTTGTGGTTCAAATTCTACTAAAGAAGCGATCGCAGCCACCCAAAAAGCGTCTAAAATAGGAGTACATGGTTCCTTACAAGTTGTTCCTTATTACAACAAACCGCCACAAGCGGGATTGGAAGCACACTTTCAGGCTATAGCACAAGCCTGTCCCGACTTACCTTTGTTGTTATACAATGTCCCAGGTCGTACCGGACAAAACCTTCAGCCAGAAACAGTTGCCCGGTTAGCTGAGGTTAACAATATTGTTGGAATTAAAGAATCCACTGGTAGTATAGATCAGGCAAGCGAAATTCGTCGCTTGACACCAAAAGAATTTGACATCTACTCTGGTGATGATTACATGACTTTGCCCTTGTTAGCGATCGGGGCAAAGGGCGTGGTAAGTGTGGCTTCTCATCTGGTAGGAAACCAACTACAGCAGATGATCCAAGCTTTTAGGGCGGGGAAAATTGAGGTAGCAAGCGACATTCATCTCCAACTCTTCCCGTTGTTTAAGGCTTTATTTCTCACTTCAAATCCCATTCCAGTGAAAAAAGCACTGAAACTTCAAGGTTGGGAGGTTGGTTCAACTCGTCCACCGCTATGTGAAGCTGATTTAGAAGTAAGTCAAAAGTTAGAAGCGGTTCTGAAAGAACTTAGTTTAATCTAGCCACCATGCGGTTAAGCACTGTTACGCTGCTTTCTAAAGATACATATAAACAATGCTCATAATTGTTCATAAGTTGCAATTTAAAAATCTGTGCTAGGACTGATAGACATACTATAAATTCTTCAGTGTACAGTCGATTTTATTGAATAAAAAATTGAAATCTTCAATTAAAACTTGATTGCTTTGGGACTGAATTAAGAAACAAATGATGTTGTCTTAAATACAAGTTCGTTAACTATCAACTAAATTAACCACAAGTAACAATCTAAGGAGAAAATGGCTAAAAACGAAGCTAATAATTCCGCCTTGAAAATTATTCCTTTGGGCGGTTTGCACGAAATTGGGAAAAATACCTGTCTTTTTGAGTATGACGATGAAATTATCCTGTTAGATGCAGGATTGGCTTTTCCCACAGAGGCGATGCATGGAGTAAATATTGTTTTGCCAGATACGACCTATCTGCGGGAAAATCGCCACAAAATTAAAGGGATGATCGTTACTCACGGTCATGAAGATCATATTGGCGGGATTGCTTTTCATCTCAAGCAATTTGATATCCCCGTGATTTATGGCCCCAGACTAGCAATGGCAATGCTAGAGGGTAAATTAGAAGAAGCAGGAGTGCGCGATCGCACAGAAATCAGAACAGTTTTACCACGCGATGTGGTGCGGATTGGCAAAAACTTTTTAGTTGAATATATCCGTAATACCCACTCTATTGCTGATAGTTTTACTGTTGCCATTCATACTCCCCTTGGTGTAGTCATTCACACAGGCGATTTCAAAATTGACCATACCCCAGTGGATGGTGAAAAGTTTGACTTGCAACGGCTAGCAGAACATGGTGAAAAAGGCGTTCTTTGTCTTCTAAGTGATTCCACTAATGCTGAAGTTCCAGGGTTTACACCTTCTGAGCGTTCAGTTTATCCCAATCTGGAGAGAGTATTTAGTCAAGCCACTGGACGATTATTTGTTACTACCTTTGCTTCTAGCGTCCATCGCATCAACATGATTTTGGATATCGCCAAGAAGCAAAATCGTGTAGTGACGATTGTGGGGCGTTCCATGCTGAACTTGATTGCTCATGCCCGCAATTTAGGTTACATCAAGTGTGAAGACAATCTGCTGCAACCATTGCACGCAGTCCGCAATCTCCCTGATGAGAAAGTACTGATTTTAACTACAGGTTCTCAGGGTGAAACGATGGCAGCAATGACCCGCATTGCTAACAAAGAACATCCTCACATCAAAATCCGCGAAGGAGATACAGTAGTATTCTCTGCTAACCCAATTCCTGGAAATACGATCGCAGTAGTCAACACCATTGATAAATTGATGATTCAAGGTGCGAAAGTGGTCTATGGTCGGGATAAAGGAATTCACGTCTCCGGTCACGGCTGTCAGGAAGAACAAAAGCTGATGATTGCCTTAACTCGACCCAAGTTCTTCGTGCCATTTCACGGCGAACATCGGATGCTAGTGAAGCACGCAGAAACGGCTCAGAGTATGGGCATTCCCGCAGAAAACATGATCATCATTCAGAATGGTGATATTGTCGAACTGACTGAAGATGCTATTCGCGTTGCTGGTAAAGTGCCATCTGGTATCGAATTGGTGGATACTACTAGTTCGGGTATGGTAAGTGCCAAAGTGCTGCAAGAACGGCAACGCATGGCTTCAGAAGGCATTATTACGATCGCAGCTGCCATTGATTGGAATGGTAAACTGTTGGCAAAACCAGAAACTCACCTCCGGGGTGTAGTTACAAGTGTAGAGCGATCGCTCCTACAAACCTGGGTAAAACAACGCATTGAAGAAATCTTAACTGTGCGCTGGACAGAATTTGCTCCTGGTGGTGAAGCAGCAGATATAGACTGGGGTGGATTGCAAGGAACTTTAGAACGAGAATTACAACGTTCCATCCGGCGGGAATTGCAATGTCAACCATCTGTGACTTTGTTAATGCAAATTCCTGATGAGCCACCCGTAAAAGTTGCTGATGGTAGAAGACGGCGGACTCGGACTGCTGCTCAGGTAGCATCCTAGAGAATTTACGGTAAAAATTAATTTTACGCAGAGGCGCAGAGACGTAGAGTTTTTCTAACGTCTTTGCCCTTTGTCGTGAGGTTGAGATAGGACTTATGCACACTCTATGAATTCTCGGCGATTTTCTCTAACGCGAATAATGCAGTTAATTTAAATAGGACTTACGCAACTAACATATTATTTAGGACTTACGCATTGACAGAAAAGCCAAAATAACAGGTATAGTTTTCAAGGTTTATAGCTAGGTTTATCAATGAGATTTTGGCGATCGCACCCAATCAACGGTGATTGAGAAAAGCCTGAAACAACGTATTTTCGTTAATGCACAAGATAGTTATTTTGTACAGTGCGTAAGTCCTATTATTTTTAGTTTGTAGTGTACCCCTCCGGGGATCTTGCTACGCGCAGCGTCTCGCAGAGAGGACTAAAGTCCTCAAAATCAGGGCTGAAGCCCTTACTACAAACTAAAAGTTTTAATTTTTTGTGACACTTGCGTAAGTCCTATAAAAAAACATAAGTCAAAAAATCAAAGCATCGTCCAGAGCAGGAAAAATCTGTTAAAGATAAAGAGTCTACGACTATTGAACCCGTAGAACCATCACTTACCGGAACTATTTAACTTCCTATGAATTGGAGTGCTGCATTACCAACTTTTTTTATCACCCTCAGAGAAGGTGTAGAGGCTGCTTTAGTTGTCGGTATTGTCTTCGCTTGTTTACAACAAGCTGAACAACAAAAACTGCATCGTTGGGTATATTTAGGAATTTTTAGTGCCACTATAGCTAGTTTTGTAGTTGGTTTATTACTAAATTTAAGTATCCAAGGATTGCAGACATCGGATCTACTTTATGCGCCTGTCTTCAAGCAATTATTTGAGGTGGGACTAGGTGTAATTGCGATCGCAATGCTCAGTTGGATGCTGATCTGGATGACACGACAAGCACGATTTCTGAAAGCGGAAATTGAAGGCTCGGTTAAAAATGCTTTGAATCAAGACAACCGTTCAGCTTGGGCGATTTTCAGCTTAATTTTTATCGCCGTATTTCGGGAAGGCTTAGAGACAGCTTTGTTTATTGTCGCTAAATTTCAAGAAGGCTGGACACCAGTACTTGGGGCGATCGCCGGACTAAGTGTCGCAGTTGTCATTGGTATGCTGCTATTCAAATTGAGCATCCGCATTAATTTGAGCCAATTTTTCCAAATAATGGGCGTATTTCTGCTGCTGATTGTCTCTGGATTGGTGATTTCTGCTTTGCGACACTTGGATGCTGCGGCGATCGCTTGGAGTCAAATCAACTCCTCAGTTGCAGATATTTGTGGGCTAAGTAATACCTCTTGTATTTTGGGGCCTCAGGTTTGGGATCTCTCAGGGATTTTACCCGATCGGCAGTTTCCCGGCATTTTATTAAAAACTATATTTGGCTACACTCAAAAGCTGTATCTACTTCAGGCTTTTGGATATCTGCTCTTTTGGGCGATCGTCGGTAGCTTCTACTTCCGCAGTCTTAGCCAACCTCAGCAATTAAAACCAGTAACCAAACTCAATTAACCTCTGTTTTTCAAAATTATCAATTTAGTAGTCTGTCTCATTAGTTATGAGGGGTAAATAAGTTCGTAGTAAGGACTTTAGTCCTGGATTTTTAAGCACTAAAGTGCTTACTACAAACCCTCAAAACTATCTTAGACATTGTACTAGAGAGATTTAGAGGTTTTATCGAAACAGACAGAATAAAGGCATTCTCAGCCAAAAAGAAGCGGCAAGCGCTAACTTGCTCTGTCATTAATTAATCTCATCTTATAGTATGCAAACCAATCTGATTTTATTCAACTTAGTTTTTGGCGGTTTATTGCTTGGTTTAGGCTTGATTAAATTCGGTGACAAACTCATCGATAAAATCTACGAAGCGCGAAAGTCTCCAGACGTACACCACACAAGCGTTTAAAATCTTCTGGTTTCAGGCTCTTTACTTGTTCCTAGGTCATAGATCCTATCCAACTCTCATCTACTTGTCCCACGGATCTGGGACTTTTGCAAGAGGTCTAATTTATAAACTCTTACCAAAAACTGAAATTAAAATAACCCTTAATCATACCACAAAATATTTATGCAAGAGTTCTAAGGTTAATGGTGTAAAAACTAGCGCCAGAGTGTCATTGAGAAAAAAGGCCGAAAGAATACCACTACCAAAAGTTAAAGCCATCAACAAACCCAGAGGACTGCGAGTGATACTCAATATCACTGATAGCGATCGCCGAAAAAACCCTGCATAAGATAGATTGGCGTTAACTATCATCATGCTCAACAGAAACACAATGGTATTAGCATCAATAGCCTGCCATGCTTCCTGTAAATTTAGAACACCTAAAGCAATTAAAAAGGCAGAACCGACTAAAGCAATAGTGGCGCGGTTCATGCGTAAACCAGGAATGTAGCCCAATGCTAACCCCAGGTAAGTTAGCCCTAAGACGCTGTAGATTGCAAATTGGAGAAAAATCACTTTCTTTAGTGAGACTTTGCGACAACTGAATGTTTCATGACTAGCTGCTCTGTATTTACTGATAAAGCTAACCCACCTAGCTTTCAGCCACAGCAACATCTACAAAACTTCTCTCTACTTCTACGCTATTCAGCCAGCAATGAATAGAACACACTTACGTGAGAAAGTGGGAACACGGAAAGCAAAAATGCCTTCTAGGGTATTACTGATATTTATACTTAGCAAAAATACTTTTAGAAAGACCTTATATTAAGTTCTGTAAATGTTACACTAAAACCTATCCAATGACGGATGTCTTTACTAAAATCTAAACTATGTCAAGTTATGAACAAGATCGTAATATTACACTACCGATCCCCAGAAATTTGCGATTAACTTGACGTAGTAATAAATTAGGTTCTGACCTAAGTGGCTAATCAGGTATTACATTATATCGCAGTCATAACGCGATTTTTCCGGGAAAGTTCGTTGCCACGTTGTATATATTCATCAAAAAGGTGAATAGCCTCAATAACACAGAGGGTTAACCATGAAGGTATTCGACAATACCACTAAAAAGATTTTTCTAGTTAGCTGGGTATCAATCAATCAAGCAGAGACTAGTGACCACAAATTAACCCAGTTAAACCGTTCTATTTCCAAGCTTTACTGGGATATCCTCCAACCCCTACGGCAGCGTTTAGAAAATATTCAAGTCCGCGATCGCCAATTAGCTCACCGCTTGTGCAAACTGATTCCGTCTCAGTGCCCCTTTGAGCGCGATGTCAAATTATTTGGGAAAACCTTGTTTCACATCCCACCCATGTGTAAGCTCAACCCCTTATATGAAGAAGTGGTTGGTTTACGTTTCCGAGCGTTGTGCTATCTAGCCGACGAATGTGGCGAAGATGTATCGCAGTACTGCTGAGTGCTAAGGGAAAAGTTACGAGTGAGGAGTGAGGAATTAAAACTCCCTACTCCCCATTCCAAACTATTTTTTTTGCCATTTTTGAATGGCATCTTGAGCATCTTCGTAAGCGCCTGTCTCCTCTGGCACTAACGCAGCAGTTGCAATTGCGGCACTACGATCTCCTTCGGCAGCCCGACGCTTGCCCATGTCTAAAATTTTCTCGCTCCATTTATTGATCGACTTTTGGGCACTATCAAAGCCTGGTTGACCTGCTGGTACTTTCTTGGCAACTTCGATCGCCCGATTGTAAGTAGATGCCTGTCCAGACTTAATTAAGGCATTAGCTGCATCTAAAAGAGTTTTATTACTTACATACTGCTTGCCCTCTAACCGCCACAGGTTAATTGCTGCTTGTGCTTTGGCATAGGGGGCTTCATCTTTGGTGATTAATCGAGCAGCAGCAATAGCGCTAGCATACTGTCTTTGTTTAGCACGACCTTCTGCTAAATCTAAAATCATCTGGCTCCAAATCTTAATATTTTCCTGAGCTTGATCGTAGAGTGGTTCACCAGGTCGAATTTTCCGGGCTGTTGCGATCGCCATGCTCAAATCGCTAGCCTGAGTTTGTCTAAGCGACATTTTCGCTAAGTCTAATACTGCTTGATTCCGCTTTTTCGACTCGGAACTAGAAGTTATTTGAGCGCTAGATTGATTTTTAAGTCTAACTGGTGGAGTGCTTAGGCGTAGCCCGTCGTAGACATCGCTTGGTAAATTCTGGATAATCTGGCGATCGCTAACACTAGCATTAGGTGATGTACTTGATATTTGCTTAATTCTAAAAGTTTCTTGATTACGCAGAAAAACTACAGCGATTAAACCTGCTACCAGCAAGCTGCCTCCGCCCCATAAAATAAACTGTTTCCAAAAAGGGAGGCTTGGCTGATTCGATGGCAATCGAGAGACGTAACCTTTGGAGGAATTGGGGATGAATCTTCCTCTGGTATTCGCTCCCAAAGAAGTTTCCGCCATTGGCTGCGAGACTAAGCCGCCTCCTTGCTGGACTTTTTTGCCCTTCACCTGTTGGGAGGAGTTCACACTAGCCTCTCCCCATTTACCCCGTTCTACTGAAGTTTTAGGGTAATCGTCGAGGGGAGGAGCTGCAAGGGCAACAGCAAAAGATTCTTCGGGATAAATCACCGCTTCTGATTGCAAGTCGCTTTCCATTGCCAATTTTGGCAAAATTACTTGCTGCCTTGATGGGATGATGGTGGCAGGGTTTTGGACAGGACGCCAGTGATGGTGACATACTTTTGGCATGATCAGGCTTAGGTAGCTTTCTAAATCTGCCAAGTTGCTGCCATTACCAGAACGTAAAGCTTCTAACAAGACTGCTGTAAAGAATCCGTGACCTAATTCGCTACTTTCATGGGAAAATTGCTCTGGTTGACAAGAAAGAATGGTCGCAAGTTGTAGTTCTTGGGCTAATTCTATTGTTTCTTCACCAACGGGAGCATCCGCTTGAGTGCCAAAAGCGCGGTTGATATCGAGTAGTAACAATACATTTAGTTCAGCAAGTTGCAGACTTTGCATTAGCGATCGCAATTCTATGGCAGTCTCTTGCACGAGATCGGGGTTGCCCTCTGCTGGCATTAAGTAATCTTTGCCCTTGTAGTTGACTCCATAACCGCTAAAAAATAACCACAGATAATCTTCTGGTTGCCAACTTGTCGCTGCCAAATCCTCAAGCAGCAGCAAAATATTCTCTTTAGTCGGATAAGTTGATCTATCCCCAATTGGCGGTGAAGTATCCGTCATTAGCAGGCAATGTTTGGGGAGAAAACCTGCTTCCGTCACCAAAAAATCCTCTAGTGCCTCAGCATCTGCTTGGGCACAACTTAAAGGTTGAAATAACTGATATTGATTGATGCCAATCGCGATCGCCCAGTAATTTGCCATCCCGCTATTTGTCAGTTATTGTTTGCTGGTCTTAAAATTGCGGTTGGCTTTGCCAAAAAAACAAAGCTAACCTATCTTTTATAGTCTAGGTGATTCTGATCGAATCTTAAGTTAGAATGTAATTTTTATTACGCTTATAGACCGGAAAATACCTTTTACCTAATTTCAATAACAGATCATCACTAAGGAGATAGAAGGTCATGAGCAAGATTTATGCTCACCTACCATCATCGATCACTCCCTTTTTATTTATTAGCCAAATTGCGGGAAGAATCCGGATAGTTCCTTTATTAGTTTTGCTCATATCTACTGTTCCTGCGTGGTTTTTGACGGAAGCGATCGCGCCTCAGGTTGTGCGAGCTTACACCGCTAGAGTCGATCTAGCTATTGACCGTCTGCCAGATGAAAACTATGAAACTGTTCTCAGGAGGGCAGAAGCAGCCGCTAGAGCATCTGCTCAACGGAGCTTCGACCAAGATATCTTGGTGACAGATGTTTCAATCATTGTGTCCGTACAAAATAATGGATCGATCGCACCAGTTCTGACATTAGAAGTCAGCCGTCCCGAATGGCGATCGCGCCCCGATGCTCAAAATTGGGCAACTTACTTCAAAACGGCGCGATCGCTACTTTTCTTTGAAAATAGCCAGGACTTACCCAAAAAATAGCCGAAACCCTAATTTTCAGCAATACTTCGCCAAATCGAAAAATACCTCGATTCGTAGGTTGGGTTGAGGCACGAAACCCAACAAATACGTTGGGTTTTGCTTCCCTACGGGACGCTACGCGAACGCTCAACCCAACCTACAAAAAAATGGCGAAGGTATTGTTTCAGTAGAGGTAATTCATTAATTGCCTTTACTGTTGTCCTTCGCGTCAGTCGATGGCCTAGAATAGTAAGGTTGTCAAGAATCGCAATATCTGCTGACATGGCTGTTCCTAAGAAGAAAACTTCAAAATCAAAACGAGATAAACGTCGAGCTACCTGGAGGCATAAAGCCGTCGTCGAAGCTCAAAAAGCCCTGTCTCTGGGCAAATCAATTTTGACTGGACGTTCTACATTTGTATATCCAGCTGCTGAAGAAGAGGAAGAAGAATCATAATTTCCCAGTCAGGAAAAGCGTGAACAGCACCGATAGATTTGATTACCAAAGTCCCAATCAAACTTTTTACTACTGGATAAATGCTTTTTTTTAGCTTTCCTGATTGCATTATGAATCTTAGATACTCTACACAAGCTCATTAGATCGAAAAAATTGGTAGTGAGTAATTGGGAATATCCATTACCCATTACCTATCATTCATGAGTAACGATCAAGTAATTATATAAAGAGTCAAACATCTGGTGCTGTTGGCAACTCAGCAAAAAAGGTTGTACACATCTTGAGAAAAATAAGTTTTCTCTAACTATGCTAGGAAAATTTTTTCAGAAACCAGGGAAGGAAGAAGGCGATCGCGTCCCTCCTGGTCAACACTTAGCTAAAGGTTTCCCCGTATTAACTTACGGTGCAACTCCCCAAGTCAGCATTGAGGAATGGGAATTTCGAGTTTGGGGTTTGGCAAAACCTGCTACTTTTAGTTGGTCAGACTTTATGACGCTGCCTCAACACGAATTTACGGCAGACTTTCACTGTGTAACGCGCTGGTCTAAACTGGATGTCAAATGGACTGGCATAAAAGTAACAGATTTCACGGGTCTAATTGAACTAGACCCCAAAGTAGCTCATATTATGGAACACTGTTACGGCGGCTACACTACCAATATTTCTGTAGAAGATTTTATGCGCGAAGAAAACTTCTTTGCTTTTAAAGTCTTTGGTGAAGACCTTCCATCTGAACACGGTGGCCCGATGCGGCTAGTTGTTCCCCATTTGTACGCTTGGAAAAGTGCTAAGTGGATTAATGGTTTGGAATTTTTAGCTGCTGAAGAACTTGGTTTTTGGGAGCGTAATGGCTACCATCGCCGTGGTGAACCTTGGGCTGAGGAGCGTTACAGTAACGCTTTTGGGTTTTAATAGTTAAGAGAGACGCGATTAATCGCGTCTGTACAAGTAATAACTTTTAACCCAGAAGTTTCTTGATTAGAGGCAATTTGCCCTGATATGGCGCGTATCGCCATTTTAAATCGAGCCAGAATGAGTTTTGCAATACACTTTTGTTATGGGAAAAGGTGTCAAAACTAGCTTTGCCGTGATAGTTGCCAATACCGCTATCTCCTACTCCACCAAATGGCAAAGACGAGACACCAACCTGCATCACTGTGTCGTTAATACAAACTCCACCAGATGAAGTTTCCTGCAAAACTCGCTTTTGTAGGTTTTTGTTTTGAGAAAATAAGTATAACGCCAATGGTTTAGGTCTAGAGTTAATCAAGGCGATCGCTTCTGCAATGTCAGTATATTCAATGATGGGTAGAATAGGGCCAAAAATTTCTTCCTGCATTACAGAATCTTCTAAGGAGATATTATCAATCACTGTGGGGGCGATATAACGCTCTGAAGGTTGATTTTCTCCACCAATGATAGCTTCACCATCTTTGAGAAAGTTAACCAACCTCTCAAAATGTTTTTGACTGATAATTCTGGCATAATCAGGACTGTTTGCTGGATTCTCGCCATAAAATTCTTTTATGCATTTTTCCAGACCATTTATTAAATCTTTTTTGATTGTTTTATTAACTAAAAGATAGTCGGGGGCGATACATGTTTGTCCAGCATTAATAAATTTGCCCCAAGTAATTCGTCTGACAGTGTGTTCAATATTAATGTCACTATCTACAATACAAGGACTTTTGCCACCCAATTCTAAAGTAACTGGTGTAAGATATTTTGCTGCTGCTGCCATAATGATTTTGCCGACGGCTGTGCCACCAGTAAAAAAGATATGGTCAAACTTTTCTGCCAGTAGTTTTTGACTTGCTTCCACGCCTCCTTCAACCACTGCAATATAACTAGGGTCAAAATGTTTGGTAATAATCTTAGCAATGACATCAGACGTATTAGAAGCAATTTCTGAAGGTTTGATAATTGCACAATTTCCGGCTGCGATCGCACCGATTAACGGTGAGATAATTAAGTTAAATGGATAGTTCCAAGGTCCAATAATTAAGACAACCCCTAACGGTTCTGGACAAATTTTTGCTGTGTAGGAAAAAAACTCCCAGGAAACTGCCGCTTTTTTGGGCTTAGTCCAGCTTTGAAGGTGTTTTATAGTATAGTCAATGTCTTTAACTACGCTAATTTCTGTAAGGTAAGTCTCCACTTCTGGTTTATGTAAATCTGCTTGTAATGCCTCGACTATTGACTGTTCATACTCAAGAATTGCTTGCTTGAGATTTTTAAGTTGTTCAATGCGAAAATTTACATCTTTAGTTTTCCCAGTTTGAAAATAATCTCGCTGATACTGGATAATATCGCCAACGTTAGATAATTCAGTAGTAGTCATTTTTTTATTCAATAAAAACACTATTTAAAAACCTATTTTTTTATTTAGCGCTGCTATATCAGCGTATTTTAGGTTTTATTTTCTAATTTAAATCATTACTTTAACTTCTTTAAAAATAGTAGTAAACTTATAAATTATGAATTTACGGGTAAAAAATTCCATAATTTATAATTACTACTTTTCTCATACTTTGGTGGGTAGAAGCACAATAAATACACTACCTTTCCCCAACTCGGAATTAAGCAGAATAATGCCCTCATGTGCCTCGACAATTCGACGAGCAAGGTACAGTCCTAAGCCACTACCAGAACTCTTGTGGCTGCCTTGGCGAAATCGTTCAAATATGGTGGCTTGTTCTTCAGTGGGAATACCTGGGCCAGTATCCGCTATTTCAATTCTAATGTAGTCAACAGAATTTGATTTTTCAGAGAACTGAGATTGATTACTTTTATCAAACTGGCGTTGAGAAGTAAAACGAATAGTCACAGAACCAGAGTCAGTAAATTTGATCGCATTGCCTATAAGATTGGTGAATAGACGATGCAATTCTAAGCGATCGCCCATCACTGTGTTTGACTCCTCAGTAAAGTCTAAATTTAGGGACAGTGCTTTGTCTTGAGCTAGAGGTGCTAATTCTCCAGTTACCTCCTCTAGCAATTGCCCCAGATTAACTGGTTGAAACGCCAATGTTTTGCGACCTGCTTCAAAGCGATAAACTTCCAATAAGGTATTCACCATAGAAAGCAGGTTTACATTGCTACGGGCCATGATAGCGATTACTTCCTGCATTTGTGGTGATAATGTTCCCAATGCACCTTGTTGAAATAGCATTAACATGCGATCGGCAGCTACCAAGGGAGTGCGTAAATCGTGGGTGAGGCGGGAGACAAAATCTTCTCGCTGACGGGCGATTTCATCACGTTCATCCATACTATGCTTCAAACGCAGGAGCGATCGCACTCGTGCCAGTAATTCATCTACTGTTACAGGTTTACGGATAAAATCATCAGCACCCAAGTCTAATCCGTGGGCAACATTGGGCGCATCGTGGGCAGTGATTAGCAGTATAGGGATATATTGCGGCAATTTCATATCACCGCGAATGTGCTTGGTGACTTCGTACCCATCCATATCTGGCATCATCAGATCCAGCAGAACCAAGTCACAAGGAGAAGCTTTCAATTCTGCCAAGGCCGAAATACCATTTTCTGCGGTGCTAATGGTGTAACCCTCTTCTTCCAAAATAGTTTTGATCAAAAACACGTTATCAGGAGAGTCATCGACAACTAGAATTTTGTCAGAGCGAGAAGATTGTGAAGTCATATAGATGCAGGGTACAGGGTAAAAGTAAATTTTTAGGGAAACTGGTTTATTGGTATAGTTTTTTAGATAATACTTTTAGGTAAACTCCCTCCCAAAAAAATTGTTTACCAATAAATTTATATAAATGCATTTTAAAAACTAATTTACTTACCTTTTTAACAGATAGCCACAAGCTAATTGAACTATGGCTCTTACCAGTTGATGCCCCCAGTTATGTAGTGCGACAAGCAGATACAGATTTATAATTGCATGAAGTTAAACCTTTGGTTGAGGGATTGATGGGAAAAGTCAGAAATCCCGAAACAGTACTGCAAGAGCTTTTAGATTGGACGGGTGGTCAACCATTTCTCACTCAGAAGCTTTGTCAACTCATCCCAGATATAGTCGAGGTATCGGGGGTAGAAGGGTTGGTGCGATCGCGCAGCGTCTCGTAGAGAAGCCCGTTGTAGACATCGCACTCATCACACAATTTGCACTGACTGAGTGTTAATTTCTGTTAAATTAGCCAATCTTACATCATTCGTAAACAATATTGCATTTAGAGATTTTGCAGTTGCTGCAATTATTGCGTCAGCAAGCCTGAGTTTGTATTGTTTGCGAAATGCAATTCTTAAATTTTTAATATTACTATCAATACCAATGATTATAATTTTATTTAAAAAATCAATAATTTGTGTTTCTTCTTCTAGACTGAGACTTGGATAAGAGAGTAATCCAATCTCAGTAATCACTGAAATAAAATATTGTCCTGATGGTAGTGGGTTTACCAAGCGACCACCCAAAAAATACAAGACTACATTTGTATCTAACAAAATTAAAGGTTGTGTCAACACCACTCATCCCTAATTTGCTGCTGATATTCTAAAGGATCTTGAGTTAGTTGAATTACACCTGCATACTGGTTTAAATTAAACTCTTGTTTTTGTTGTGATTGATAAGCCTCTAATATCTTCTCAATTTGCTGCCAGTCCTGATAATCAATTAACACCGCTACCGGACGCATGGCTTCATCAATCACAATTTTCTTCTTAAAAAGTAACATGATTTTGTATATCAGATACAACGTTTTAGGGACTTCCAAGTAAAAAAATATTCCATAGCTATTGTTCACTGTTGACCGTTGACGGTTCACGAGTTTTCAGTCAACAGTCAACAGTCAACGACTTTAATGTGGAATAATTTATTTTTTGGAGTTCCCTTACTATATTGATCGTAACTCTAAGACAGAAAATTGATGACGGCAACTTTACTCTCATCTTTAAGAGCGATATCTAGCAACAAGCCGCTCGATGCCTACGCTTATTTACCAGAGTTTAGACTATCCAAAACTTGCTGAAATTCTGCTGTGGAAGGAATTGCGATCGCATTTTTATGAAGCATTTTGAGTACAGATGGTTCTTCTATCCGATTGATAACTTCGACAATAGGGCTTGGCACTTCTCCAAATCGCGTTTCTAGGACTGTAATGATGTTTTCTCTAGCATTTTCGACAATTCCTTCTTCTTTTGCTAGCCTTTCAATACTAGTTACGTACCGCATTCTATCTGCCTCCTCGTAACTTCTTACTTCTGTTTTAAAACTAAGTGCCAACTCTTTTGGCAAAACCATTATCCAGTCGATAAACCGAAATAATTCCCGAATATCTTCCCGGCTATATCCCCGTACATACAGCAGTCTAACTAGGCTTAGTTTCCACTGTAGCCGATTTTCTGGGTTTCGTTGCGTTGCCTTGGTCTTGAGATGCGCCATCACAATTACACCAAAGGGGTTGGTTGTTTGCTCTAAGGTTTCCCACCTTTGCTCATAGTCCAACAGTTTCGCCACAGGAAACTCTAAGCTGACACGACATCCGCCCAGTTGATAGCTGTAGCTGGAAGGTCGCCAATTTGCTTGTTCATCTGCTAAAACTGCTAAACTAATGACTCGCTTTTTATGACGGTCAAATAAGCGGTAATTATATGTGTACATCCGTTCGGCAAATTGGCTGTCATATTGCCCTTGGACTTCCACATGAGCCAATACCCAAGCTTCCTCTCCATCCAGTAGCCAAACTTTTGCGACTTTATCGACCAAACGCCGCCCAATTTCTGCATCCGGTTCTAGCTGTTGCAGTTCTGTGTCCAGAAATTCATAAGGTCGCGTCCAGTCAATTTCGGCATAAGCTTGGGTGAAAAAGAATTCCAGAAAGCGGGGAAAATATAGCTCAATAACTTCTTTCCAAGGACTATCGTAATCAGTAATTTGCTCGGTCATGAATTAAAACAAAAAGTACCTCTGTGCCATTGGTAAAACTGTCGCAGGTTCACAAATCAGCAACTCTCCATCTGCCCTAACTTGGTATGTTTCTGGATCTACTTCAATGTGCGGTAGTGCATCATTCAGCTTCATATCCCGCTTACTCAATTGCCGTGTCCCAGAAACTGCAACTGCTGACTTTTGTAAACCTAGCTGGCTGGGAATTTCTTTCTCTAAAGCTGCTTGGGAAACAAAAGTTAATGATGTGGCATGACGCGCCCCTGCAAAACTACCAAACATCGGTCGCATATAAACGGGTTGCGGTGTGGGAATACTGGCGTTAGCATCGCCCATTTGTGACCATGCAATCATTCCACCTTTAATAACTATCTCTGGTTTCACGCCAAAAAATGCGGAACGCCACAAACAGAAATCTGCTAATTTTCCCTCTTCCACTGAACCCACATATTGAGCAATTCCGTGAGCGATCGCAGGATTGATAGTATACTTAGCAACATATCTTTTTGCTCTAAAATTGTCTGCTTTTTGCTCAGTTCCTTGTGGGTTAAGAGTTCCCCGTTGCACCTTCATTTTGTGAGATGTCTGCCAGGTGCGAATTATCACTTCGCCTACCCTTCCCATTGCCTGGGAATCGGAAGAAATCATGCTAAATGCGCCTAAGTCGTGCAAAATGTCTTCAGCAGCAATGGTTTCCCGACGGATGCGAGATTCGGCAAAGGCGACATCTTCGGCGATCGCTGGATCAAGATGATGACATACCATCAACATATCCAGATGTTCATCTAAGGTGTTGAGGGTGTAAGGGCGTGTGGGATTGGTGGAAGATGGTAGAACGTTGGCTTGGCTGCAAACTTTGATGATATCTGGTGCGTGTCCACCCCCTGCGCCTTCAGTGTGGTAGGTGTGGATAGTACGATTCTTAAAAGCAGCGATCGTATCTTCGACAAATCCGGCTTCGTTCAAGGTATCAGTATGAATAGCTACTTGCACATCATATTCATCGGCAACGCTGAGGCAGGTATCAATTGCTGCGGGTGTAGTTCCCCAGTCTTCATGAAGTTTTAACCCCATTGCACCGGCGGCTAATTGTTCTACAAGTCCTTGGGGTTGACTGGCGTTACCTTTACCCAAAAATCCTAAGTTGACAGGAAAAGCATCAGCAGCTTGCAGCATTCGGTAAATATTCCAGGGTCCGGGAGTGCAGGTAGTGGCATTTGTACCTGTGGCGGGGCCAGTACCGCCGCCAATCATGGTGGTAATACCGGAGGCGATCGCAACTTCAATTTGTTGGGGACAAATAAAATGAATATGGGCATCAATACCGCCAGCAGTGAGAATCATTCCTTCACCGGCTAAGGCTTCAGTACCGGGGCCGATAATAATATCTACATTATTTTGAATATAAGGATTTCCGGCTTTACCAATTTTGAAAATCTTGCCATCTTTAATGCCGATATCTGCTTTGACAATACCCCACCAATCGAGAATTAAGGCATTAGTAATTACTAAATCTACAGCACCATCGGTGTTAGAAATTGGGGATTGTCCCATTCCATCGCGGATAACTTTACCGCCGCCAAATTTCACTTCATCGCCGTAGGTGGTGAAATCTTGTTCAACTTCAATAAATAGTTCTGTGTCTGCAAGTCGGATGCGATCGCCTACTGTTGGGCCATAAGTTTCGGCGTAGGCGCGGCGATCCATTCTGTAAGGCATATAAATAAAATCCTTTTTTTTAACGCAAAGGGACGCTGAGGGAAGCGCAGAGGTTCGCGGAGGGTTTTTAGAGGTTTCCGTTAATTTTGGCGTTGAAGCCGTAGACTTGGCGAGTACCAACGAGGGGGATTAGAGTTATTTGTTTTTCGTCGCCTGGTTCAAAGCGGACTGCGGTTCCTGCGGGGATATCGAGACGCATTCCTCGCGCTTGTTCTCTGTCAAAGTTTAAGGCGGTGTTGACTTCATAAAAGTGATAGTGGGAACCGACTTGTATGGGGCGATCGCCTGTATTTGACACTTGCAATTTTATAGTTGGACGGCCAACATTGAGTTCAATTTCACCTGATGGTGTGATAATTTCGCCAGGAATCATAATAAATTAAAAATTAAAAAATTAACGAATTGGATTATGTACTGTCACTAACTTTGTGCCATCAGGAAAAGTTGCTTCCACCTGCACATCATGCACCATTTCAGGTATACCTTCCATGACATCATCTCGCGTCAATAGAGTTGTACCATAACTCATTAATTCAGCTACAGTTTGCCCATCTCTTGCACCTTCTAAAATTGCAGCAGAAATATAAGCGATCGCTTCGGGATAATTCAGTTTTAAACCCCTTCCTTTCCGTCTTTCTGCTAATAAAGCAGTTGTAAAAATTAATAGCTTATCTTTTTCCTGCGGCGTAAGTTGCATTCTTATCTTCCTCCCCTGTGGTTCGTTCAAACCTGCCAAACTCTTGGTATACAATTACCACGATTCAAAAAAGAAACTCGCAGCAACTGCCAAACATCAATAAACCAGTTTCTCACCTCAGATGTAGAAGAACCGCGATATCGACACAATAATCCATGTTGTAATCGACTAACACCCGCTTCTCCTTCTCCATCCCATAAATTTCGCGTTTTTTCGACAATTTCTGCTGAAACTGCACCACCAACCCAAACTAGACTACTTACTATTGGTTTTCCAGCCAAGCCGTGGGGACTGTGAAAAGTTTCTTCGCTACCCCGTAACCATTGCCGATCAATCCATAAAGGAATACCTTCTTGCCAAATTTCCGTGTGCGATCGCCATTCCCCTTGTAAGAATTTTTCTCCTCTAGCACTGCGACCAAATCGGGTAATTTCCCAGCCTAACCAACTGCCCCCGGTTGCTAATTCTACCCGTAAATCTTGCCGATAAATCGCGTCGTTAAATAAAATTGTCTCTTGCGGCAACCATTCTAAACAAGCACCAGTATCAACTTGCATCTCGATGTTTTGTCTAGCTTGTAAGCCATTACTTCGGTATATTTTGCTTGCAGCAGATGTAGTGATTAAGGCTTGCGCCTGCGGTTGGAGGTGGATGTTAGAGGATAAGCGATCGCCTCCCACCACTCCCCCAGCCGTGTGTAAAATGACGCTATGACAAATTTCCCCTTCTGGATAAAATGGGCGTTGTACCTTCAGGGGCGCTTGTTGGTGATTGTAAATTAATTGGGTTTTACCCTGGCGATCGGCATAGACTAAATTAAGTTTTCCATGCCAACCTTCTGGTGTTTGTGAATTGCAGGTCATTTAGAAATTGTTATTTTTAAATTACTTCGCCAAGGTGTACGCTAGTGCGATAGACCATATAGACAAAACCACTTTCATCACGAAAGCGCTGATATAATTCTTGAAAACTATCAATAAGCTGTTCGTATGCCGAGCCTTCATGCGGCAAATAAGAAACACTCATTGCTCGTCCAATAAGTCCAGTTAAATCTAACTGTTGCCTATAAGTAAAAGTATATTCATGGATGTTAATAAAATGGGGAGTTACTAACAGTGGCTCTACCGCCTGCATTCGAGATTCTGCTGGATGATTATTAGATGCTTGGCGGACTATTCGACTATATTCTGTAGTTAAGGCATCTTCTTGATCGCGGTTATTCCACACCACAGCCAAGCGTGCTGATGGTTTTAAAATGCGGTGAAATTCCAATAAAGTTGGTTCGGGATTGAACCAGTGGAAAGCTTGAAAACAAGTAACTAAATCAACTGAATTATCAGGTAGTTGGGTAAATTCTGCTGTTCCATCACGAAACTCAATCAAAGAATGTGGTTTAGCAGCTTCTCGCATCGCCGCGTTTGGTTCTATGGCGATAACATTAACTCCTCGTTCAGCTAACAATCTTGAAGAAATTCCTGTACCTGCACCAATATCTGCTGCTACGAGTTGTGAACTTTCACCTAATCCTTCCAAGATAATATCAATTGCATCTGCGGGATAGCTTGGTCGATATTTTACATAATCTTCTGCTCTGTCAGAAAATCGGTTGAGTGGGTTTAAGGTATGTAAGGGGGTTGTTTCAGGATTAATTTGGCTCATGGGTTTTGATGGAAAAGTGTAAGTGCGTAGACGTAGCCCGTCGTAGACATCGCTGTAGTTCAGAAAAGCGATATCATAACAATTAAACCGCTCCAAACAGTAACATCTACATACAACAATGGAAAGATTGCTAAACATCCACATTGAGAAATTACCTGAAGGCGTTTATTTAGCAACATCTGATGAGCTTCAAGGTTTAGTAGCTCAAGGACGGACTGTTGCTGAAACTTTAGAAATTGCCCGTGATGTAGCGATTAAATTAATGGAAGCACAGGATGGTAATTGTAAATTACCTGGGTGAAATTTTGGCGATCAGCATACACTAAGTTAAGTTTGCTATGCCAAGAAGGGGAAATTTCTGGTTTTAACTGAATGCTCATGCTTGTTTAACTGTAAAATTTCCACTGTACTGCAATTGTTGAAGTAACTTGGAGTTTCCAGAACCAAAAATGTATAGCATATCTTGGGCACGAGTCATAGCAACATAGAGTCTTCTACAAGTCAAAATATCACTTTCTGAATGTGGAGGTATACTATAATCCCAATCTTGAACCCAGAGTATTAAAACAACTTTAAATTCTAAACCTAACGCACCAAGCGTATTAATAATTTTAATACCCGAATTTTTAATATTATATTTTTTCTCAGACTCTCTATTTTCACTAACCCAATCTGTTTCAATTCCTAAGTTTTGCAATTTTTTAATTAGAGATTTTAATAATATCTTTTTTTGCTCATCTGCCATTCTATATAAAATAGCAATATCATTTAGTGGATAACCTAGTCTTGCTAAATCTTTAACTTCATTAATGACAGATTCTACTTCATACATCTCTGATGCTTTAATATGTAGAATTGGATTTGCACCACGACGTACAGCGTCTGTAGGCTTAACAATATCGAATGTTAAATTTTCTTCATCAATAACATTACTAAATAAACTCCAGCCTGCTGCTAAGATTTCCTGAGTATTTCTATAGTTTTTGTCAAGTTTTAATTTTTTGTTACTTGTCCGTCCAACTGCTTTGACTCCCACAGAATTCCAAGTAAAATTATTACGTTTATAAACGGATTGACGACCATCTGCCACAATCATGAGATTGCCATGTTCTGAGTCTTTTAACGCAGCCACGCAACATTTAAACCACATAGGGTCAAATGTTTGTCCTTCATCAACTAAAACTGCATCATACTTATGTTTTATCGGAGTATTTTCAAGTTGCTTTAGTAGTATTTCACCTAAAATTCCATCATAATATTCTGTAGTAAAACCTAAAGGTGCTGGGATTTTTTTTATAAGCGAACTTACCCAAGCATAAAATGTCAACACCTCTATTTTGCTAGTGGAATTGTAATGATTTGAATATTCATACATTAAAGACTTGAGACAAGCAGCAAGACTTCTGTTAAAACAAAGAATTAAGATTTTTTGATGAGGATTTTGTTTAAGTAGCAATTTAGCATGAGATAGAAGTATTAAAGTTTTTCCCGATCCAGCTACACCATAAATTATTCTATGTCCATCACCAATTGATCTAACTATACATTCTTGACGATGATCTAACGTTTTAAATACATAATTTTCATTTTGTAATTCAATGCCATTGGGAACACTGTGAAGATATGCTGGTACAATTTTAATAGCTATTTCTGGAAAAATAATAGCTTTTATAGTGTCAATTTGCTCATGGGTAAGGCGAGGAAAAGTAAAAGTATTGGTAAATATTTTCATTAATCTATTTACTAATTCATCACTACTAATGCTCTGACTATAAAATAATTCATTACGGTATATAATTTGTGATGGAGATAAGAATTTATCAATATTTTTTTCCTGTGCTTGCTCTGCGGTAATATTAGAAAATAATAGACCATAGTTACAAGGGAATGCTAATTTCTGTTGATTATCTCCATCCAAGTGAGTGAGTATGTGATATTTTTGTAATTTAACTAATAATTGACCTATCAACTCTTGATATGGATTTGTCCATACTGAGAAAGTATCTTGTTCCTCGTTTATCTCTATCGAACGCTTACGAGTTCGTCTTAACGGAATATCTAGATATGACGGAGAATTTTTTAATTCTATTTTTTTATTTTTTTTTGAAGAATTAACTAATTTAATTTTGTTAATATCAGTACCGTTAATTTGCGATGGATACCAAGTAATAACTTGAATTATCAATAGTCCAAAATTAGGTGCAATAATCAGGAAATCAATATAATTACTTTCAACGACTTGCTTATACCAAACTAAAAAGTCATCTGGCAATTTCTCACGAAGTATTCTATATAAAATTTGTTCGCCTTGACTAGCAGATGATGATATAGATTCGGGAACCATTAAAGCCATAGTTTGATACCTATCTTATTTTTCTTCTTTTTGCTGCTCTACCCAAGCTACCAAATCAGCAATTTCGGAAAAATCAAGCAACTCTTCTCCCAATTCCTCTAACTGTTCAGCAGATAAATTCCTAACCTGCTCAACTAATGATCCATCAATATCACCAAAACGCCGTCTAAGCTGACGACTAATCAATTTAAACGCTTCCTTTTGAACGATATCTTGATAAATTACAGATTCTTTCATAATATCCTCGCGTAAAAATTGCCGAACCAAATCTTTATCAAACCGCAAACCCGCTAGAATTTCTACACAGCCCGCAATATTTTGTCGCTCCTCCCTATCTGGAATTGTAGCGACTTGTTCAGCCACTTGTGCCAGTAAAGTTTGCGGCGAGTCAGTTCGCGTCAAACTTGCTAAAGGTAAGAGCGCCGGATTAACTAAAAATAGTGTTGAATCTTGCTCCCAAAGACGAACAACCTGATATTGGTGAATCGTCGTATTGTCCCGATATTCTTCAGTAAAAACGATTTCATTAGTAGTTTCCTGCAAAAAGATTAGCACTTGCACTACAGGACAACGGTATTGACGCTTCAACCTCACAGAATAATCGAGCATTCGGAAATTAAGCGCTGGATTAGATTTCGCCAAAGTTTGAAATTCAATGTGCAAAATTTGGTTAGCTGCTTGCAAAAATGTCACAGAATCCGCGCGAATTGGTTCAAGCGTGAGTTCCGTTTTTAAGACTTCAATGTGTTGCACCTCTACCCCAAGTAGCCAACGCACAAACTCGGCTGGGTACTGTTCAGCTAAATATTTACAAGCGTTGTCGTAACTCACCCTTTTCCTCTTCTTTTGACACAAAAAAACAGCCGCTTCCACAAGGGAAGCAGCTGTTCTACAAACTATGTAACTACAAAGTATTAGTAATCGAAGTCGCCGCCGCCAGCACCAGCGCCAGCAGGAGCGCCATCCTTAGGCTCAGGCTTGTCAACTATAATACATTCGGTTGTCAACACCATGCCAGCGATCGAAGCAGCGTTTTGCAGAGCAGAACGAGTCACTTTAGCAGGGTCAACAATACCAGCCTCTAACAAATCGACGAATTCGTTTGTCGCAGCGTTGTAGCCAACATTAAATTCTTTCTCTTTCACGCGTTCAGCAATAACAGCACCATTCTGACCGGCGTTTTCAGCAATCCGCTTCAGAGGTGCAGGTAAGGCGCGAACGACAATCAAAGCACCAATCAACTCTTCGTCCTTAAGATTGCTCTTTGCCCACTCTTCCAATTCAGGAGCAAGGTGAGCCAGAGTTGTACCACCGCCAGGAACAATACCTTCTTCCACAGCAGCTTTGGTAGCGTTGATAGCGTCTTCTAGGCGCAACTTCTTGTCTTTCATTTCGGTTTCGGTTGCTGCACCAACTTTCACTACAGCAACACCACCAGAGAGTTTAGCAAGACGCTCTTGTAATTTCTCTTTGTCGTAAGAAGATTCGGTTTCATCGATTTGACGACGAATCTGTTCGACACGAGCCTTAACAGCAGCTTCGTTACCTTCGGCAACAATTGTGGTGCTGTCCTTGGTAATGGTGATCCGGCGAGCTTTACCGAGGCTATCCAGCTTGGTGTTATCTAGCTTCAAGCCAGCATCTTCGGTAATTAGTTGACCACCAGTTAAAACAGCGATGTCTTCTAGTAGTGCTTTGCGGCGATCGCCAAAGCCAGGAGCCTTAACAGCAGCCACGTTGAGTACACCGCGCAAACGGTTTACAACTAAGGTTGCCAAAGCTTCTTTTTCAATATCTTCGGCGATAATCACCAAAGGACGACCAGCACGAGCTACTTGCTCTAACACTGGAACAAGGTCTTGTACCAAAGCGATTTTCTTATCGGTCAGTAGGATGAAAGGCTCATCAAAAACCGCTTCCATCCGCTCAGGGTCGGTAGCGAAATAAGGAGAGATGTAGCCTTTGTCAAAGCGCATCCCTTCGGTGATTTCCAACTCGGTGAACATAGATTTCCCTTCTTCTAGGGAAATTACGCCTTCCTTACCCACCTTGTCCATTGCTTGGGCAATCATTTGACCAACTTCTTCGTCATTACCAGCCGAGATCGCACCAACTTGGGCAATGGCTTTGGAATCTTCCACTGGACGGGCGTGTTCAGCAATTTTTTCTACCAGGAAGGCAGTAGCTTTGTCAATACCGCGCTTCAGGGAAATTGCGTTAGCACCAGCTGCAACGTTCCGCAAGCCTTCTTTGACGATCGCATGAGCTAAAACGGTAGCAGTTGTGGTACCATCACCCGCAGCATCATTGGTCTTAGAAGCAGCTTGACGAATCAGAGCTACACCAGTGTTTTCAATATGGTCTTCTAATTCGATTTCTTTAGCGATCGTTACACCGTCATTAACAATTTGCGGTGCGCCAAATTTCTTTTCTAGGACTACGTTACGACCTTTGGGGCCAAGGGTAACAGCTACAGCCTCAGCCAGGATGTCAATGCCTCGTTCCAAGGCGCGACGGGCGTTTTCGTTGTAGATAATGCGCTTTGCCATAATTTCTTGTTAGTTGTCCTTTGTCATTTATCTTTTGTTCTTCGTCATTTGTCATTTGTCCTTTGTCATTGGCTAATGACTAATGACCAATGACTAATGACCACTAAATAACGACTGCTAAAATATCTTTTTCAGAAAGCAGTACATATTCTTCGGTGCCGAGTTTGATGTCAGTGCCAGCGTACTTCGAGTACAGCACCTTATCGCCGACTTTGATTTCCAATTCTTGACGGTTTCCGTCGTCAT
Organism: Nostoc sp. CHAB 5834; assembly: GCA_020829485.1. The sequence continues at coordinate 41,892 of JAIVFU010000033.1, forward strand.
TACGCTTGCCAGGGCCAAGAGCCACTACTTCCCCTACCTGGGGCTTTTCCTTGGCGGTATCGGGCAAATACAGACCACCTGCGGTCTTTTCCTCAGAGGCGTTCACTTTTACGAAAACGCGATCGCCTAAAGGTTTAACTGTAGAAACGCTTAGAGATAAAGCTGCCATATTATTTCTTTCCTTTAGAGATTAGCACTCTCAACTCCTGAGTGCTAATTTACCGAAAAATAGCGTCCAATGGCAAGAATTCTTTGAGTACGGGTTCCCGAACTAGAGCCTCAAAGATGTACTTAAGTATAAATGCTTAATTATTTCTACCTTTCGGGTTTTGTTCCGTAAGTTACGAAGAGAGTAGGGAGTAAGGAGTTAGGAGAATTATTATTCCCATTTCCCATTCCCCATTCCCCACTCCCTTCTATGACCAGACAATTGCTAGCTGCTGCTCAAAACGAGCTAGTCTGGAATCCTGGGAATACTTAAAAAAGCGACTTAAAGAGTTAAAATTTGATGAGCCGCAACAGAGTCATCCCATTTGCGTTTATAGAACTAAAAGCCAACTGCTTGCGCGTTTGTTGTTCTGGACTCATAATGGTGGTTTACACTGATGGTGTCTGATATCGCCAAGCAAGCCCGGAAGTTATTGAGCGGATCATCCAAGAACACTTAATAGGCAATAAGGTGGTAGAAGAATATGCGTTTTTCAACCATCCTTTGCCAGAAACTTCCCTAGTTTCTTGTAAACACCTCATAGAGGCTTAATAACCGAAGGATATGGTACAGCAGTAAGCTTTAAGAAAGTGCGGGTTGGTTTTGAGGTAGGGTCATCTTTAAGCCAATACTTACTTGTGAGTCAGAAGGATTATTATTTAATCAGTGTTTTTTCGCCCGCCACTTTCAATGCGATATATAATAGCGCATTATAGATACTACTGCTATACGTATCCTTGCTGGACTTTTGCTATCGAGCTACTAGTCTCTTGAAAGTGCTCGGCATTTTTAAGGTTTCGAGACAGCAAAGGCAAGTTAAGTAGGATAAAAGGACAACATCTCGAAATAACCCACCATAGAGGATAAATATTCAAGACTTTGATGGACCGAAGCGCGACAAGTGCCACTGCTATGAAAGAGCCCAGCATGAAAGATCACAAACGACTTCTATTGATTGATGATGACCCTAACCTCATCTTGCTGGTGAAGGATTACTTAGAATTCCGGGGATATGAAGTCATCACCGCTGAAAATGGACGTGAAGCTCTGGAAATTTTAGAGCAAGATGTTCCAGACATGATTATCTGCGACGTGATGATGCCGGAAATGGACGGATATACTTTTGTGGAACAAGTCCGGCAAAACGAACGCACCAGTTGGATTCCGGTTCTTTTCCTTTCAGCTAAGGGACAAAGTGCAGACCGAGTTAAGGGTCTGAATAAAGGTGCTGATGTTTATATGGTCAAACCTTTTGAACCAGAAGAACTCGTAGCGCAAGTTGAATCCTCGCTGAAACAAACTATCCGTTGGAAAGAACACCAAGCTAAAGGAGGCGAAAACGGTTCCCGTATCCAGGTTCCCTTCGATGTGCAATTAACCCCAACCGAACTGAAAGTAGTCCAGTTCGTCGCTAGGGGTTTAGCTAACCGGGAAATTGCTGAAGAACTAAATGTTAGTCAGCGCACGGTTGAAAGCCATGTGTCCAATATGTTGGGCAAAACCAATCTCCACAACCGCACTGAACTAGCGCGGTGGGCGATTGAAAATCAAATGGCATAGCCAATTTTAGATTTTGGATTTTGGATTGATAATCTAAAATCCAAAATCCGAAATCGAAAATTAATTACCAACCATCTTCTTCAGCACTAGATTGGTGCAAAATTTCTAAATCCAGTTCATCCAGGTAAGTTAGGGCGCTTTCAATCTGAGAAACAGTACCTCGCAGTTCCAGATCGAAGCAGCTATATTGTGGCACGTTTGCGCTTACCTGAGCATCAGCAATAATCACTGTGATGCCATAGTGAGAAACCAGTCGTGAAATGACTGGTTCCTCATGCAAGTCTTTAGGAATGCGAACTTGGATACGAGTTTGGGTGCGTCTATTATCTAAAATATCAGTATTAGATTTTACTTGTTTATTTGGAATTGCCATTCTAGCTTCCTACTCGACTTCTGGGATGAGGGTTTTACTTTGCACAATTCTTTTAACACTAGCGTCACTTATCCCACGCAGGCAAGCAAGAAAGTATTTGCCTTGGCAAACCATTAATCTAGATGTAGTAAATGTGAAGAATTGCTCATAATTCGGTAGTTATGAGGTTAATTGTTATTCTATAGTGATTTTTGAGCAGATTCAATATATTAAATCTGTAGGGTTACAACAATTGTTGTGTTATAACCCTAATTCATTGTGTATAAAATTTAATAATTGCTACATTGTCTTTTTAAACTTCAATATAAATATAGCAATCCTATTTGAGTTGTGAAAAATATAGATTAGGAAACGAACCGCAAAGGACGCATTCGCGCAGCGTCTCGTCAGAGAAGGACGCAAAGGAAGGAAAGAAGAAAGAGAGATGTAATTTTCACGAATAGAGTTGTCGGGAAATAAAGCAATAAATCCTTGGAAGCCTTAATCTATAAGGCTTCCAAGCAACTTTAGTTTTTGTATCACTATGAATGATACTGTTTATGGACATTAACTAGCAACTTATGTTAATTGTCTTAAATGAACTGTATTGACTGAGGCTCCATGAATCTCGAATCATACAGTTATTTGCTTAATTTTACAATACTACTTAAGTAATATTACGCATGAAACAGCCGAACATCTCTCTAAACCTTTCAGCACAGGGTGAGGTTTAAAGAGGAGTTGGGGATAGCTTATTCAAACTCACGTCAGATAAATACTGATAAATTATCTGTGTCCATCAGTAACAGTGGGTTGGATTGACGCAAGGAAACCCAACACCAACAAATTTAATTTTTATCAACATACCTGATACACTTCCTTTAAGCCTGCCATGTATGACAATATCTGTAAATTCATTGCCGAAAACTTCAAAGATGACTTGGCAACATGGTTACTAGGTTCACCGATAAAATTAACAGAACTTAGCCCTACTGAATTATCAAACGAACCAATTCGCGCCGATTCATTAATTTTATTGCAATCTGATGATTTAGTTCTACATACCGAATTTCAAACTGATGCTGATGAAGATATCCCCTTTCGATGTTAGATTATCGGGTTAGGGTTTATCGCCGCTTTCCTAACAAAGAAATGCGTCAAATAGTAATCTATTTGAGAAAAACAAGTTCAGAATTAGTCAGTGAAAACAGTTTTAGATTAAACAACACTTACCATCAGTTTGAGGTAATACGCCTGTGGGAACAACCTACAGACAGGTTTATGAGTATTCCAGGTCTATTACCCTTTGCCGTGCTAAGTCAGACAAACGATCCTACAATGGTATTAACCCAAGTAGCCAAAGCAGTTGAAGCAATTAGCGATCGCCAGTTACAACGAAATATAGCTGCTGCTAGTGGCATTTTAGCAGGTCTGGTGTTAAAGAAAGATGTAATTAAGAAGATTTTCAGGAGTGAGATTATGCGCGAATCAGTCATTTATCAAGAAATCCTAGAAGAAGGCGAAGCTAAAGGCGAAGCTAAAGGCAAAGCAGAAACAACAAGAAAGTTGGCTTTAAATTTGTTGCGAATTGGCATGAGTTTAGAACAAATTGCTGAAGTTACTGAATTATCTATTGAGCAAGTTCAAGTTTTACAAGAGGAAATTCAAAAATCTTAATTTTAATTAATCATTTTAGAAAATACGTGGCTATACAAGCAAAACCCGCATTAGCGGGTTTCAAGGTTTTTATTAGTCCACACAGAGGGACTTAGTTTGTGTAGATGCGATTTTTGGGACTTCCAAATAAAAAATATTCAATTATTTATTGTGGGGTGGGTGTCTCACCCGCCCAATAACCAAAGGCGGGCAAGATGCCCACCCCACAAGATTGGATAATTTATTTTTTGGTAATTCCTTTAATCCCCTTGTTTAAATTCTCAAACTAAAACTCAGCACTTTGTGGTGTGCGCGGAAACGGAATCACATCACGAATATTTCCCATACCCGTTATAAATTGCACGAGTCGTTCAAAACCTAACCCAAAGCCAGCATGGGGAACAGTACCATAACGACGCAAATCAAGATACCAACACAAGTCTTCTGGGTTTAATCCTTGCGCTAATACACGGCTTTCTAATACTTCTAAACGTTCTTCGCGCTGGGAACCGCCAACAATTTCGCCAATTTTGGGTGCGAGAATATCCATTGCGCGAACAGTTTTTTCATCGTCGTTCAAGCGCATATAAAATGCTTTGATTTGCGCTGGATAATCTGTAACGATCGCAGGCTTTTTAAATAATTGTTCAGCTAGGTAGCGTTCGTGTTCTGATTGTAAATCTAAACCCCAACTCACTGGATATTCAAATTTAACATCAGCTTTTTCTAAAAGTGCGATCGCTTCTGTATATGTTAAGCGTTCAAACTGATTATTAATAATATTTTCGGCTGTGGACAACACAGATTTATCAATGCGTTCATTGAAAAATTCCATATCTTCTGGGCAAGTTTCCAATACATATTTAAAAATGTGTTTGAGAAACGCCTCAGCTAAATCCATATCACCTTCTAAGTCACAAAAAGCCATTTCTGGCTCAACCATCCAAAATTCTGCTAGGTGGCGGGAGGTGTTGGAATTTTCGGCACGGAAGGTAGGGCCAAATGTGTAAACGTTAGAAAACGCCATCGCCATCACTTCCGCTTCCAACTGGCCGCTAACTGTTAAATATGTGGGTTTAGCAAAAAAGTCTTGGCTGTAATCTACTGCTTGGTTTTCTGTGCGGGGAATATTCTTTAAATCTAAACTGGTAACGCTAAACAGTTCACCCGCGCCTTCGCAATCGCTAGCGGTGATGATGGGTGTGTGTACCCACAAAAAGCCTCTTTGTTGGAAAAATTGGTGAATAGCTGTCGAACAAGCATTTCTGACGCGGAAAACTGCACCAAATGAATTGGTACGCGATCGCAAATGTCCAATGGTTCGCAGAAACTCAAAGGAATGGCGTTTCTTTTGCAGGGGATATGTATCGGGATCAGCTTCACCGAAAACTTTCACGGACTCGGCTTTCAACTCAATTCGCTGTCCTTTACCCAGAGAAGCCACCAGTACCCCTGTAGCCTCAACAGCAGCACCCGTATTCAGTTTTTTCAAGATAGCTTCATAGTCTGGCAAACCCTGATTGATGACGACTTGCAAATTAGCTAGTGATGAGCCGTCATTGACTTCAATAAAAGCAAACCCTTTGGACTCGCGTTTCGTCCGCACCCAGCCTTGAACTAGGAGGGACTCATCAGGTTGGCCACTTCGCAATATTTCTGCAATCCGTCGATTTGCCATATTTACCCAGCATAAGACTTTAATATCCAGCCTATGATAACGCCCATTCCACCAAAGCGGACGACTTGCCAGAAAGGTTTTTTGAGGCTACGCCAAGAAAATAACTGGCTTTCTAAGTTCACTTCTAGCCTTTCCAATTGCTGTTGAATTTGCCGTAACTCTGCTTTGATTTCTGGTGTCTGAGATTTATTGTGCTTTAGTTGATCCCGGCGCTGTTGCCATTGTGCCTGTTGTTGGCGATCGCGTTGCACTTGATCGTAACGTTCTTTTAAGGATAGGAGCGATCGCTCTACTTCCTCTAGTTCTTGTTCAAAATCTGGTTCGGGATTTTCTGCTGACGGCTGTGATTGTTTTGGCGGCTTCATTTACAAGTAGTAAAGTAGAAGTAAATGCAAATGTGCCAATAGTTATGTCCCAATCTACCCAGCTGCCGAAAACCAGTCAACTGAATGAACTTAGTACTCTGGAACTAGCTCAAGCCCTCATGGAAAGACTGAGTATTTCCCCTAACGATTGGCATCGCCTCAAGTCTAACCGCAATTCTCGTGCTAATGAACAAGTGGCAGCAGCGATTGTGTATCTTTTAAAGAATCAGCCACAAGAAGCTCAAGCTAGATTAGAACAGGCAATTGGTTGGTTAGATCGCTCCATTTCTGCCCCTCCCTGTCCAACTCACGGTAAGTAGGGAGTAGGGAGTAGGAAGTAGGGAATAAAAAAATCAATCAACTAATAACTTTCCCCACTCCCCAGACGCGATCAATCGCGTCTCTACTAGTCCTGTTATCGTCGCAGAGATAATCCCCGACGAGTTTCCATTTGTTTACAAAGCCTCAATTCTGTGCCTTTGCGGTTCCACTCTACCTGATCAAAAATTTGATGCAGAAGGCATAAACCACGACCATTTTCTGACTCATCTGGTGGTAAATAGTCTGTTGGTTCTTCTTCATTAGTACATGAAGGAGTAAAGCCGCTACCCTGGTCTGATATTATCCACCAATATTGATTATCTATTAAGGAAAAACGGACTACAACTGTTTTACTTGGATCAAGATTATTGCCATGTTTAGCTGCGTTTACTAGGGCTTCTTGAAGTCCTAGCCGCAGTTCTGCTTGTAATTTTGCTGGGATTTCTGCCAACAGTAAATCTAATATTGGACAAAGGTAGAGGGTTGAGGCAAAGCTAATAGTGCCCCAATAACGTGCAACTGGACGGAGTGAAATTGTAATCACAAGAGAAACCCCATAGCTTTCAGTTAGCTAGACATCAGTTTGCTATTACAGGCACCCTGATAAAATTGAGGTGGTCATGCTGCCTTCAAACTTGCGTCTTTAAAACTAAATTTTGAAAATGCTAGGGAGCATTAGCTCTGTAGTATGAGTTGGGATTGTTTAGATATTTAACGGCTGTAATAGTTTTGATAATGAATTAAGCAGCTTAAAAAGATGCTAGTAATTTGACAGAGTATTGGCATACTCTAGTTAATTGCCGATTTATCATTTATACAATCCAATTCATATTTCTAAGAACCTATGCAGCTTGAATTTATTTAAACAAAATGAATTTTTATTTTTGCCTTAATTCAATTTTAGCATCTTTAGTATGCACTAGACTAAAAATTTCAAATTTCAGTTTTTGTAAAGGAATTACTATCCTTGTGCAAATCTGATAGCGCAAGAAAGGTAGCAACTTCAACATGGGCAGTTTGAGGAAAAAAATCAGCGGGTTGTACCCGTGTGATAGTATATTGCCCATCTTGACAAAGCAATTTCAGGTCACGGGCGAGGGTGGCTACTTTACAACTGACGTAAACGATCCGAGATGGTTTCAATTGCCGTAAAGTATCGATGACAGCGCGATCGCACCCCTTACGTGGCGGATCGAGTATTACTACTTCTGGTATTGTGCCCATTTTGGGAAGCAATTTCTCTACTGCCCCGACTTGGAATGTCACATTATCAATTCCGTTGCGGTGGGCATTCAAAATAGCTTGTTCCACTGCTGCTGGTTGCACTTCTAATCCTGTAGCAACCCGTACTTTTTTGGCAAGGGGTAAAGTTAAAGTCCCAATACCACAATAGGCATCAACTAGCAACTCATGCCCTTGAAGATTGAGTTCTGATTGAATTACCTGTAATAGTGCTTCTGCTGTTTCTGTATACACTTGGAAAAATGTATCTGGGCGCACTTGAAATTCCAGTCCAGCAAAATTTTCACGCAGGTGGGGGACTCCAGCGATGCAACGGGTTTCTGATCCAAAGATAGCATTTGTGCGATCGCTATTGCGGTTGAGCGACACTCCTACTAACTGCGGATAACGCTTTAACCATTCCTGGGCTTGAGTTTCAATTCCTGATAAATTCCAGTCCTTTACCACCAAAGTCAGCAACATTTCTCCAGTGTGTCGGCCAATGCGTAAACCAAGATGGCGAATTTGTCCAAGGTGGCGCTGTTCGTCATAGATTCGCCAACCCCGTTGTTGAATATCCTGCTTAACTTCGGCAAGCAACGGATTTAATCGTGAATCTTGGACTGGACATTGATTTAAATTAATTAATTGGTGACTACCTTTTTGGTAGTAACCAGCTTGTACCTGTCCCGTTGCCGATAGCGAGAGAGGATATGTAGATTTATTACGGTAGCCTAAAGCAGAAGCGGCGGCGAGTACCGGATCTACCGGTGGCTGGATAAAACCGCCAATACGTTCTAAAGCCTGGATAACTTGATTTTGCTTGGCTACTAGCTGGTAATCATAATTAACATGCTGCCACTGGCAACCACCGCACTTATCCGCCACAATACAACTTGGTCTGATCCGGTGGGGAGATGGTTCCAATAGCTCCTGGAGCTTCCCGTGGGCGTATTTTGGTTTAACATGTACCAAACGGACAATGGCGCGATCGCCTGGTACAGTATCTGGGACAAACACTACACGCTCATCAGCGCGTCCCACACCATCACCTGTATCACTCAGATTAGCGATCGTCACTTCAATTAATTCACCCTGTTGCCAAATTATTTTAGTCATTAGTCATTAGTCATTAGTCATTAGTCATTAGTCATTAGTCATTGGGCATGGGGCATGGGGCATTAGTTATTAATTCTTCTCCCCCTGCTTCCCCTGCTTCCCCTGCCTCCCCTGCCTCCCCTGCTCCCCTGCTCCCCTGCTCCCCACTCCCCACTCCCCACTCCCCACTCCCCACTCCCCACTCCCTAAATAGATAAATTCAATACATAACTAGCTCCTATCTCTTCACTTGTGTACCTCCAACTCGCTAAACTAACAGATAATATTTCAGGTGATTTCAATAATCATGACTGTAATTAGCCAAGTTATTCTCAAAGCCGACGACGAACTGCGTTATCCCAGCAGTGGCGAACTGAAAAACATCAAAGACTTTTTGGAAACCGGCGTACAACGGACGCGGATTGCGGCTACCTTAGCCGAAAACGAAAAAAAGATAGTTCAAGAAGCAACCAAACAACTTTGGCAGAAGCGTCCTGACTTTATCTCCCCCGGAGGTAATGCTTACGGAGAACGCCAACGCTCTCTATGTATCCGCGATTTTGGCTGGTACTTGCGTCTAATTACTTATGGTGTGCTTGCCGGCGACAAAGAGCCAATTGAAAAAATTGGTTTAATTGGTGTGCGGGAAATGTACAACTCATTAGGTGTTCCCGTGCCTGGAATGGTAGAAGCGATCAATTCCCTCAAAACAGCCTCCCTTGGCTTACTGAGTGCAGAAGACGCTGCCGAAGCAGCACCCTACTTTGATTACATCATTCAAGCGATGTCTTAATACAAAGTGTGTGCTGGTTCTAGGAGTATACTTCCGCTCTACTAAAGTGAGTGCAATAAGCGCTCGATAGGCATAAGATACCCAATTTGATCATACCTTCCCCACATTTGGTGGTGGCTATGGCTAAACCTCTGTCAAGTTACCAACCAGTTGTGGGGAAATTTATTTAAGTATAACTATGGAGGATTTCTCAAAGGATGAAGGACATACGGACATAAAAAACCGACAGTCCTTGATTAAGGCTGTCGGCAATTAAGTGTGTTCCCTATTAATGACTCGGCTAGAGTTCAGTTGTCATTAATTATGCCTAGTTAGCTATGGCAAAGAGACGATCCTAATCATAGATATGTGTGATTCTCGTCACATGATTATTACAACTAAACTGCATATACTCGAATAATCTCTGAGTATCAGTATATATCAGCAAACTCTTGTGTCACAAATTGCAGTGGTATTACTTAGTTAAGTTATCTTTAAATATCGCGCTTAAATTTACACAAAAGTAGAAGTGCGTAGCTTGCCGCCCTAGGCATCGCGCTTTGCAACATAAATTAATTAGCATCCCAAAATACTTTTAACGCCATTCACCAACATAGCTACTAATTGAACTGATGCGGTGGTTGCACCAATTGTATTAACCATTGCTCCTACTGCTGCTGATATCGCCTCCATACTAGCTCCTGCTATAGCAATCCGATTTGATTTCTGAATCACTCGTAGAGGTAAGGGACTGGGGACTGGGGATTGGGGACTGGGAAGAAGGAATAAAGGTGTACTGAGTTTTGTTCAAAAATCAAATATGAGTCCTATATAAGCATTGTTGTTACTGTACTTGCAATAGAAACAATCCCAGTAGCAGCCATACCCGAACCAACTAAAACTGCGCCGACTATAGCAATAACAATAGTCCATTCCAATGGATTAGGACTGTGACAAACCTGAATAAAGATTATAGGAAAATTCATTTTACTACTTCAATAATGTTGCATTTAGTTAATATTAATTTTACAAACAAGCCTTTATTTGTAATAATAGTAAAATTACTCAAATTATCCCCCTTCAGCTTAATTGGCTAAGAAATTAAGTGTTTTTGCAGTTGCCTTGATTGAGTAAATCACAATAGCGCGATAAGCTAGAGTTAGGGGCAAAACTGATTCACAACTGGCAAAAAACCTAGCTTGGGGTAACGATGGCAACAGAACAAAAGCACAGCACTTATTTATCAGAAGCCGAAAGCCGTTTACGTCAACTTTCTATTGAAAAGCTGCGATTAGCAGTTGCGTTTCTGGCTTATTTGCAAGAAACAGAAGAAAACGAAGTTACTGAAAAAGTATTATTAAATATTCCTGATTTTGCCCAATCTTTCCGCGAAATTCAACAAAATGAAGACAAGTTAGAAAATACTGCCTCAAATCAGCTTGCCTCTGATGAAGAGGTATGGCAGGCTTATTTAGCTTCTAAACAGAAATGGCAGGAGGTTTACTGTCGCCTTGCAGACTCCTAGATTTCTTTCTATTTCTCAAGTCCTAAACATTCACCAAGATGAGATAAATAGCTTTGGTGGAACATCTGGTGTCAGAGACGAAGGTTTGCTAGATTCAGCACTGGCACAACCTCAAGCTACTTTTGGCGGCGAACTTCTCCATCCTACAATTCACGAGCAAGCAGCAGCATACCTGTACCATTTAGCAATGAACCATCCGTTTATTGATGGCAACAAACGCACCGCATTTGCGGTTATGGATACCTTCATAACCTTAAACGGCTACATACAGTTTGAACTTATCCCAAGAGCAAGCTTATAACTTGGTATTCAAGTAGTTCAGAAAGAAATATCCAAAGAAGAATTATCTGCATTTCTGGAACTGTACTTACAGGGCAAGTAAATCGATAGAATAATGCTCTGTCCCCCCAGAGTGCATTACTTCCATGACTGCAACCTCAAAACCAACCTTTTCCCCCCAAGAAATTGCGGCTGTTGGTCTTAAACCAGAAGAATACGCAGAAATTGTCCGTCGGCTAGGCCGTCATCCCAACAAAGCTGAATTGGGAATGTTTGGGGTAATGTGGTCAGAGCATTGCTGTTACAAAAATTCTCGACCTCTACTCAAACAATTTCCCACCGAGGGCCCCCGCATCCTGGTGGGGCCTGGTGAAAATGCTGGTGTTGTAGATTTGGGCGACGGACTCCAATTAGCTTTTAAGATTGAATCACACAACCACCCATCAGCTGTAGAACCATTTCAAGGTGCAGCAACGGGAGTAGGCGGTATTCTCAGAGATATTTTTACAATGGGTGCGCGTCCCATTGCTCTATTAAACTCACTGCGCTTCGGTTCCCTAGAAGATGCCAAAACTCAAAGGCTGTTCCAAGGGGTAGTGGCGGGAATTTCACATTATGGTAATTGTGTGGGAGTACCCACCGTTGGCGGCGAAGTGTACTTTGACCCTGCTTATTCTGGTAATCCCCTAGTGAACGTTATGGCACTAGGGTTAATGGAAACATCAGAAATCGTCAAATCTGGAGCATCTGGCTTAGGCAACCCCGTGCTTTATGTTGGTTCCACCACCGGGCGCGATGGCATGGGAGGCGCAAGTTTTGCCAGTGCTGAATTGAGCGATCAGTCAATAGACGATCGCCCTGCTGTGCAAGTGGGCGATCCATTTTTGGAAAAGTCGTTAATTGAAGCTTGTCTGGAAGCGTTTAAGACAGGTGCAGTTGTCGCCGCCCAGGATATGGGAGCAGCCGGTATCACCTGTTCTACTTCAGAGATGGCAGCAAAAGGCGGTGTGGGAATTGAACTAGATTTAGATAAAATTCCCGCAAGAGAAATGGGGATGGTTCCTTATGAATATCTGCTTTCGGAATCTCAAGAACGAATGCTGTTCGTTGCCCACAAGGGGCGTGAGCAGGAATTAATCGACATTTTTCACCGTTGGGGACTTCAAGCGGTTGTCGCTGGTACTGTCATCGCTGAACCCACTGTGCGGATTCTCTTTGAGGGTGAAGTAGCAGCAGAAATTCCCGCCGAGGCTTTGGCGGAGAATACCCCACTATATAACCGAGAATTATTGACAGAACCGCCAGAATATGCACGTCAAGCTTGGGAATGGACACCAGATTCCTTACCTCCTTGCACAACTGCTGGAATAGAACTCCAAGAAGGGGTACAAAGTTGGAATGATATTTTATTAACTTTGCTCGATACACCTACGATCGCATCTAAAAACTGGGTATATCGTCAGTATGACCATCAAGTACAAAATAATACAGTAATATTGCCAGGTGGTGCAGATGCGGCTGTTATCCGTTTGCGCCCCCTAGAACAAATCCCCAATCTAAAATCCCAAATCCAAAATCTAAAATCAGGAGTGGCTGCGACGGTAGATTGCAATCCTCGTTATGTTTATCTTGACCCTTACGAAGGAGCTAAGGCAGTGGTGGCAGAAGCTGCACGTAATCTTAGCTGTGTGGGTGCAGAACCTCTGGCGGTGACGGATAACCTAAATTTTGGCTCTCCAGAAAAACCGATTGGTTACTGGCAATTGGCAGAAGCTTGTCGTGGTTTGGCAGAAGGTTGTCGAGAATTGGCAACACCCGTCACAGGTGGAAATGTCTCTTTGTACAACGAAACTGTTGATGCTCAAGGCATTCCACAACCCATTTATCCCACCCCTGTTGTGGGTATGGTGGGCTTAATTCCCGATATCACCAAAATTTGTGGTCAAGGTTGGCAAGCAGTCGGCGATGTAATTTATCTTCTCGGATTGCCTCTGGCATCCAAAATCAGTTTAGGAGCATCTGAATATTTAGCTACCATCCACAGTACTGTTGCCGGAAAACCGCCACGGGTAGATTTTGATTTAGAACGTCGCGTCCAGAAAGTTTGTCGTGAAGGAATTCGTAATGGTTGGGTACGTTCAGCCCATGATTCTGCTGAGGGGGGATTAGCGATCGCAATAGCAGAATGTTGCATTTCTGGCAATCTTGGTGCCGAAATCAATTTAGAAATAGCACCAACCCAGACACTATCTCGCCTTGATGAGGTGTTGTTTGCCGAAGGTGGTGCCAGGATTTTAGTTTCTGTAGCATCAGAACAACAAGAAATTTGGGAATCATATTTACAGGAACATCTGGGTCAAGAGTGGCAAAAACTGGGCACGGTTCGTAATTCTGAGACGGGTTTGGGGGTTTTCACTACTGATAACCAAGCCTTAATCAAAGTTAGGATCGAAGATATGAGCGATCGCTATTCCCACGCGATCGCTAGGCGTATTGCCATTCATACCACTAACCCCAGTTAAACAAGTGAGGGGTTAGGAATAAACAGCATAACCCTTAACTCCTCACTCCTAACTCCTAACTCTTTTAGTAGCGTCTCTGATCATAATTACGGTACTGTTTTAATAGATGGTTAAAGATTTATTAAGAAAGCTGCAACTATCTATATACATAATCCCAGTGACTTGACCCCCCCCACCAGGAGCAAAGCTAGCATGATTTCGATTCATTCTGTCACTTCGGATGAATACCCCGACCAGACTAACAACCCAATCAATAGTCATGAAAATCAGCCTGACAAGCCAGAAGAAGCTTGTGGTGTTTTTGGCATCTACGCACCAGGAGAAAACGTTGCTAAACTGACCTACTTTGGATTGTATGCCCTCCAGCATCGGGGTCAAGAATCAGCCGGTATTGCCACCTTTGAGGGTACACAAGTACATCTCCACAAAGATATGGGCTTGGTGTCTCAAGTTTTTAATGAATCCATCTTGGATCAGTTGCCTGGTAGCCTTGCTGTTGGTCACACTCGTTATTCAACTACAGGTTCTAGCCGCAAAGTTAATGCCCAACCCGCAGTACTAGAAACTCGCTTAGGTTCATTAGCTCTTGCACACAATGGTAATTTAGTCAATACAGTACAATTGCGTCAAGAGTTGCTTGAGAAAAAATGCAACTTAGTCACGACAACAGACTCAGAAATGATCGCTTTTGCGATCGCAGAAGCAATCAACGCTGGTGCAGATTGGCTAGAAGGTTCCATTCAGGCATTTCATCGTTGCCAAGGAGCCTTTAGTTTAGTTATTGGCACTCCTAACGGCGTTATGGGTGTTCGGGATACCAATGGCATTCGTCCCCTAGTAATAGGCACTTTGGCTGGTAATCCAGTCCGTTACGTTTTGGCTTCGGAGACTTGTGGTTTAGACATCATTGGAGCCGAATACCTGCGAGATGTAGAACCAGGTGAATTAGTTTGGATTACTGAAGAAGGTTTAGCTTCCTATCATTGGAGCGAAAAGCCCCAGAGGAAACTGTGTATCTTTGAGATGATTTACTTTGCTCGTCCTGATAGCGTCATGCACAACGAGAGTTTGTACAGCTATCGGATGCGCTTAGGACATCAACTAGCTAAAGAATCCTTTGTAGATGCCGATATTGTCTTTGGTGTTCCTGATTCAGGTATCCCAGCTGCGATCGGATTTTCTCAAGCTTCTGGTGTAGCTTACGCCGAAGGACTGATTAAAAATCGCTATGTTGGACGAACCTTTATTCAGCCAACCCAAACCATGCGCGAGTCAGGTATTCGGATGAAACTCAACCCCCTCAAAGATGTGCTGGCGGGTAAACGAGTAATTATTGTTGACGACTCGATTGTTCGCGGTACTACCAGCCGTAAATTGGTTAAGACTTTGCGTGAAGCGGGTGCAGTGGAAGTACACATGCGAATTTCTTCTCCACCAGTAACTCATCCCTGCTTCTATGGCATCGATACCGATTCTCAGGATCAGCTAATTGCTGCTACCAAGTCAGTAGCGGAAATTGCCAAGCAGCTGGAAGTAGACAGCCTCGCCTATCTCAGTTGGGAAGGAATGCTAGAAGCGACACGAGAAGACACTAATAGTTTTTGCTCTGCCTGCTTTACTGGAGATTATCCCGTAGCGATTCCTGAGCAAGTGAAGCGTTCTAAATTGAGTTTAGAAAAGGTAGTAGTGTAGGAATTGAAGAAGGGAATAGGGTACAGGTTACAGGGTACAGATTATTCCCTATCACCTGTCACCTCTCCCCTAATCCCAATGCCCCATCCTCACTCAAGATAAAATAGGTAAATCCCCTAACAAAAATGATTTATGAACCAGCCGATATCTGAGAGAGTGCGCTGGACTACCGCCGATTTAGAATTGTTTCCAGATAACGGGAACCGCTATGAAATTATTGACGGAGAATTGTTTGTGACCAGAGCGCCTCACTGGAATCATCAAAAAGTCTGTGCCAGAATTATTGCTCCATTGGATACCTGGTCACAAGCTACTTCTTTGGGACAGGTCGTACCTGCTCCAGGCATAATTTTTGGCGATAATGATAATGTGATTCCTGATGTTGTCTGGGCTAGCAATGAGAGATTGCCCCTACTTTTAGACGAGGCGGGACATTTGACTGGTGCGCCAGAACTTGTAGTAGAGGTTCTATCTGCTGGTATTGAAAATGAAAAGCGGGACAGGGAACTTAAACTAAAGCTTTACTCAGCAAGAGGTGTTAGGGAATATTGGATTGTGGATTGGCGCAACCAACAGGTGGAAGTTTATCGACGTGAACAAGCGAGTTTAAAGTTAGTTGCTACGTTGTTCAATGGTGATGAGTTGAACTCACCCATATTGCCTAATTTTACTTGTGCGATCGCCTCTTTATTTACCTAATACAAGTTTGCAGAATTGCCATAATTTCTTACTACTTGCAATTTTTAATAAATAGTGACGGACATAGGTGAAAGTGCAATGTCTCAGCAGTATTCAATTGAGCAAGTTCCTAAGAATCTGGATAAAATTTTTCAGGTAATTGAACAAGGCGAATCGGTACAAATTACGCAACAGGGGCAGCAAGTTGCTGTGATTCTACCTGCGGCTGAATATCAGCGTTTGTTGCATAGAAAGCCGGCTTTTTGGGAATCTGTGGAGCGATTTCGTCAAGAACTCATGGAAGAAGGAACCGAGATTGATCCCGATGAGGTTTGGAAAGATGTACGCGACAAGTCTCCTGGACGAGAGATCATCTTGTGAGCCACTTTTTACTGGATACTAACGTCATCTCTGAGCCATTAAGGCCACAACCAAATCCAGCAGTTATCCAAAGGTTACAACAGTATCAAGGAGAATTTGCTATTGCTTCCGTTACTTGGCATGAATTGCTATTTGGTTGCTATCGTCTGTCCGCTTCTAAAAGGCGAGAGAGAATTGAGCAGTATCTCTTGCATATAGTCCAACCAAATATTTCTATCCTGCCCTATGATAAGGTGGGAGCCGAATGATTTGCTTTAGAAAGAGCGCGACTAGTAACTATAGGAAAAACTCCCGCGTATCCAGATGGACAGATTGCAGCGATCGCAAAAGTAAATGGTCTGATTTTGGTAACAAATAATGTTTCAGACTATGCCGATTTTCAAGAACTTCAACTAGAGAATTGGTTTTGTTAGTTGAGTTGGTTACTTTTTTCAAGATGGCAAAACTACTTTTAATTGCAGAGGAATTGCATCCTTATTTACTTAACACAAGTTCACATAATTGGCTTAACTGTGTTGTAAAAACTCGACTTTGGGCAATAACGGGTCAGTTACAATACCCACACCGCTAAAACCCCAGCGTTTGAGCAAGTTTCCTAACTGTGTACGTGGAATAGATTCCACAGTAAAGCGATTTGCCACTTCTGCTGCGTGGGTGTTGAGATAGCTAAGGGCATCAAAGTTTTCCTGAAACAGCAATAAATAGCCTGATGTTTCGGTGTCAGGACGAGCTATGAGATAATTACCGTCAGTTTTTGAGCGCACCAAGTAATAAACTTCGGACAGCATGGAGATGGGGAGAGTGGGGGAGCAGGGGGAGCAGGGGGAGCAGGGGGAGCAGGGGGAGCAGGGGGAGCAGGGCAGGCAGGGGGAGAAGAATTAATAACCAATGCCCAATAACAAATGACTAATGACTAATGACTAATGACTAATGACTAATGACTAATGACTAATGACTAATGACTAATGACTAATGACTAATGACTAATTGAGATTTTCTAGGCGAATGCGTGGATCGGCAGCTTTTAACATTAAATCGGCGATTAAATTACCAGCAATCAGCAAGACTGCGCCCATTACCAAGCTTGCCATTAATAAATATAAATCTTGAGCTTGTAAAGCTTGTAGAGTCAACCTCCCTAAACCGGGCCAGTTGAAGAAAAATTCGGCAATGAAAGCACCATTTAATAAACCAGCTAATTCAAAACCCAATAAGGTAATCAAGGGATTTATCGCATTGCGGAGAGCATGAACGTAGATAACGCGATTTTCTGGCAGACCTTTGGCACGAGCCGTTTGGATGTAATCTTGACGCAGCACATCCAATAATTCGCCGCGAGTGATGCGTTGTAAACCAGCAAAACTAGTAATTGAGAGGGCGATCGTGGGTAAAATCATGTGCCAGCCGATATCTAAGATTCTGCCAAACCACGACAGTTCCGAGTGATTAATGCTAGTCATGCTACCCACTGGGAAAAAGGGGGAGGTGATTTGGGCGAAAACCAGCAGCGCTAAGGCAGTGATGAAACTGGGAAAGCCTTGTCCGGCGTAGCTAATTACCTGTAAAACCCGGTCTGCTAGCTTATTTTGGTTAACAGCAGCAAAGATCCCCAGAGGGATAGCGATCGCCCATGTGACAATTAAAGATGCGATCGCTAATAGCAAAGTCGCTGGTACTCGTTCCCACAACAACGATGCTACTGAACGTTGATAAATAAAACTTGTGCCAAAATCACCTTTTGTCAAGATTCGCCATAGCCATAGCCCAAATTGTTCTGGCCAAGACTTATCCAAACCAAACTGCCGCTTGATTTCTTCAATTCTTTCTGGCGATATCTTCGGGTTTTGCCGCAGTGTATCTACATAATCTCCTGGAGCAAGTTGAATAATGAAAAACGACAACGCTGACGCCAACAACAAAGTAAGTAGTGCCTGCAATATCCGCTTTCCCACATAAACAAAAGTTTCACTCGTGACTAGCGTTATTAGCCAATCCCGACCTGTCTCCAATGAAATTCTCGTAGATGTCATTTGTGCTTTGTCCTTTGTCCTTTGTCATTTGTCATTTGTCATTTGTCATTTGTCCTTTGCTAATGACCAATGACTAATGACCAATGACTAATATTCAATTAGAGAGATAATCGGCACGTCCGGCAGATATTTACGCCCTTCTAAATCCCGTAGCTCGATAATAAACCCAAATCCTACTAGTTCGCAGCCAATCTTCTGTACTAACTTTGCTGTTGCACTCGCAGTTCCACCCGTGGCAATCAAATCGTCCACAATTAAAATTCGACTACCTTGGTGTAAACCGTCTTGATGCACTTCTAGGCAGTCCATACCATACTCTAGTTCATATTCAATTGAATGAACGGCTCCTGGTAACTTACCTTTTTTGCGGACGGGAATAAAACCAGTTTCTAATTTATAAGCCAGAGGCGAACCAAAAATAAATCCCCTCGACTCTATACCAATGACGTAATCCGCCGTTATTCCAGCTTCATTACATTTTTGTGCTAGAAAGTCAATAGTGTAGCGCAGTCCTTCTGGATCACGCAGCAGGGTAGTAATATCCCGAAATAAAATTCCGGGTTTAGGGAAATCTGGAATATCACGAACGAGAGACTTCAAATCCATAAAACGGGGAATAGGGAGTGGGGAATGGGGAGTAGGGAGCAGGGGAGGCAGGGGAAGATAAGGGAGTTAGGGAGATGAGGGAGATGAGGGAGAGCAATTAATAACCGATGCCCAATGCCCAATGCCTAATTTCAGATACCTGAAAAATCGTACACTATAATGTCATACGCTGGGGGTCGAGGCTGAAGCTTCGCCGTTTATTGACGATAATTAGGATTTAAATCAAGCTAGAAGAGGTATTGCGCTAAATAAATGAGGTGAATTAAGTTATGTTTTAAAATTTTGATTTCAATATAGGGAAAACTTTGAGTAGAAAGAGTTAAGTAATGTATATATCAGGTAGCCATGCTACTGCTACAAGTTTAATGCTCAAGTCTCGGCTACCGATCTTAAATTTGTTTGTTTTATCTAGTCTGTTGGAACCGCACAAGGTATTTATAGAATGAATGTCTCAGCAAGTTTAACGCCGTTCAACAGTCCAACTCAAGATTCACTGCCGATGGTTCTGGACACTTTGCCAGATCCTGCGATCGCTTCTAAAACGTGTCCTCGCAGAACCAGGTTGCAAATTGACCTGATTTTACTGGCAATTGAAGCTTTAGAGCTTGGTGGTTCGGAAGCAATCCTAACTTTTGCTCAAGAGTTGGATCTAAAAGGAATTGTTAAAGACAGGGTGAATTTATGGCGGATGCGTAGCTCTAATCCGCTGCGGAGAGCGCATATCCGCCGTCCCTTAAGTATCATGGAAGCAAAAGCTCTGGTGGTCATTGCTTGCTATATAGCACGGCGTTTAACTGTAGTGATTCGCCAGTTATTAATGATCTGTCAACAAATGGAAGAAAAGCAGATTCCATTAGAACAGAATTTGCGCCTATCTAATTACCTAGAGCGGTTTAGAGCGCATTTTAAGAGCCGGATGAATGCTCGACGTTCTGGCGTTCTGGCATTAACTTCTGATGCAAAATTAGATGAGCTAGCGATAAATTTGTTAGGACAATTACTATTTTGTACTGGTACAGCTGGAATGCAGAGGTTCTGGATTAGTCTTTTTGACGGTGAAGTAGAATGAATATTCAACGTAAGTACAGTTTGCCTAATTGTACACTGCTTTTAGAAGGGTTAAGTGATGTTACTAAAGCTGCACACTTCCAGGAAATGCGCCCGGAATTATCAATATTGGTAAATGCAGAATGTTATTTATCTGGTTACAACCAACCCCTAACCGGAGGGCGGGAATTTTTTGAAAGTTTGGTAAGGGCTGTTAGTGGCTATGCCCAAGAATTTTTAAGTAGTGTCCCCAATCCGCAGGCACACAACCAGGAATCGGAGCTAGTAGAGTTTCGGAAAATTGATAGCAACCGACATAGGTTAATTATATATTCAGAAGGCGCTCCAGAGGGGTTCGATCACTCCAACAATTCCAAACGTCCGCCTATTGAAATAGATTTGAATACGGTGCAGTTGTTTGATTTAGTCGAAGCAGTGGATCAGTTTTTTGCTGATACCCAAACTTTACCTGAACTTTCCTTAGAACTACAACCAGTTACTAGACGCTATGGCGGTGCTAGTCAGGCTTTGATCAGGCAGGCTGTTCCTGCTGCTGTGGGTGTGTCAAGTTTAGCAGTAGCAGCGATCGCTTTTAACTTGATTCCACCTCCCCAAATGCGTCCACCACAGCCTAAACCAGATCAGCAAACTAGCTCTACCACAAACAATATCACTGCTCCAGCAACAGCTGCTGCAACACCCACAGCAACATCCACAGCTAATACAAAGCCCGCAGTTAAAGATTTAGAAGCACTTTTAAATACAGTTCCAGAAATTACTGATCCATCGCAGTTGCGTGCATTGAATCGTCAAGTTTACAATCAAGTTCATCCAGCTTGGACTAATCGCTCAGGATTGCAACAGGATTTGATCTATCGTCTGGGTGTAGCTGCGGATGGAGCGATCGTTGGTTATAAAGCGGTGAATAAAGAGGCAAATATAGGAGTCGGGCAAACTCCTTTACCTAAGGTACTTTACAATCCAGCTAGCCGCCCTTCTATTTCCAATGAACCGATCGCCCAATTTAGAGTAGTATTTAATACAAATGGTGTGCTAGAAGTTAGCCCTTGGCGAGGGTATGCTAGGACACCAGAGGTAGTAGGTGCAAAAATTACTGACTCTAATATAGTCAAAGGTTTAAACCAAAAGCTTTATAGTACAGTTCGCCAAACCTGGAGTGGTACCCCCACCTTTACGCGAGATTTGAAATATCGGGTAGCAGTCAACAAAGATGGTGTAATTGCTGACTATGAACCACTAAACCAAGTTGCCTTTGACTATTTCCGCGAAACACCTCTTCCCAAGATGTTCAACGCTGTCTACGGTTCCAATGTAGCAGCTCCCAACAATAAAGAACCTCTCGCCCACTTCCAAGTAATATTTAAGCCTAGCGGTACGCTGGAAGTTAAGCCTTGGCAGGGATATCAATAATAATTGGGGAGTGGGGAATGGGGAGTGGGGAGTGGGGAGTGGTAAAATTCCCTACTCCCTACTCCCTACTCCCTACTCCCTACTCCCCATTCTTTACCTCGTAATCCGCCGCATATAATTCCCCCATAACTGGGCTGCTTGAGCGCTGCTACCAGATGTCGGGGAATTATTGTCGTTTCCCAGCCAGACACCGGTTACAAGCCGCCGACTGGGGATAAAGCCGATGAACCATAAGTCAACGTTTTTATCCGTCGTGCCTGTTTTCCCAGCTTCTCCTAGCCCAATGGCAGCACTACGCCCAGTACCTCTGGTGACTACACCACGCATCAAACTAGTCATCTCATCGGCTACACCATTTGAGAGAACTCGTTTGTTGGCATCTGGATCTTGGTCGAAGGAGTAGATTACACGACAGGTTTTGATATCATTGCGATCGCGGCAATCACCACTGTCTAAAATTCGGTTAATTGCATGGGGAGGATTCCGTACACCACCATTACTAATAGCGCCAAAAGCACCAGTCATTTCCAAAACATTGACTACACTTTGACCTAGTACCAAGCCAGGAACTGGATCAAGGGTTGACTTGATTCCCAAATTCTGTGCCATTGCCACGACTTTATTCAGCCCGATTTCTCTGGCAACTCGTAGGGCAATGGGATTTTCTGAAAGAGCAAGCCCCGTTGCAATATCTAAAGTAGCGCCAGCACCAGCACGACAGGGTTTATAAGTAAAGCCTTGCCAAGTTAAAGGGGCACAAGAATAACTTTTTGATTCTGAAAATCCCTGTTGAATAGCAGCCGTGTAAGCAAAGATTTTGAAGGTGGAACCTGGTTGTCTTTTGGCTTGAACAGCACGATTGAACTGACTTTTTCTGTAATCAGTCCCGCCCACCATTGCCAGGATACTGCCTGTACTAGAGTCAAGAGTGACTACCGCCCCTTGAGAAAAATTAAAATTTCTACCGGCGTTGTTCACTGAATTATTTAACGCTGCTTCTGCTTGGCTCTGTATCGCTGGATCAAGCTTGGTTTCAATGATATAATTTCCTTCTCTTGCGGCTCCCTCCCCCAAAATTGATTCAAGTTCGGAGAAGACATAACTGTAAAAATAAGGAGCGATCGTCTTAGCTTGCTGTTCACACACTTTAGGACTAATTTGGACAGTAGAGCGTCTAGCTCGGTTCGCATCCTCAGGTTTAATTTTGCCCATCTCCAGCAACCGCTTAATCACCCGATTCCGGTATTCGGCTGCTTCTAGCTTATTTGGCCCATCCCCACAAAAATCGAAAGCGTTGGGAGCAGGTAAAATTCCTACCAAGGTTGCTGCTTCTGCCAAAGTTAATTCTTTAGCAGGCTTCTCAAAATAATACCGGGATGCATCCTCAAAGCCAGAGGTATCTCCCCCTAAAAAAACTCGATTTAAGTACATCAGCAAAATATCATCTTTGCTGTAAAAGGTTTCGAGCTTCAGGGCAACAACTGCTTCTCGTAATTTGCGTCCAAGGGTATCTTGTCTGCCTACATACTCGCGGAACAAACTGCGGGCAACTTGCTGGGTAACAGTGCTGGCTCCTTGTTGCACATCTCCACTACGGCTATTGATCAATACGGCTCGTAAAATTCCTACAGGATCAACCCCAAAGTGCCAGTAATAACGACTATCCTCTGAAGCCACCACCGCAGCAGGCAAATAAGGGCCAAATTCTTCTAATCGCTTCATGTCTACATGAGAGGTAGTCCGAGGCTCTCTCAAGGGAGTGGCTCCATCACGGGCGTAAACAACTACTGGGGCGCGTGTAGCTGTAGGTAGGGGTTTAACTTGAAATTTCAGCCATTCAACGCCAATTACTAACGCTAACAGGGCACTAGTACCACCAACGCCATAAGCTGTCCAACTTGCAGCTTTCACATACCAGGCTGGTGGATCGACGTATTGCAACCGCACAGAAGCGGCAAGTTCTGGCGGGCCCAGAGTCAGAATATCGCCGTGACGCAGTTCTAGGGAATTGACACGACGCTTGCCCCGATAAATGCCATTGGTAGAATTTTCGTCTTTGATAACGAAAACTGGTGTGCGTTGAGTAGAATTCCGCGATAGCGACAGGTGAATTTGGCTGACAACAGGGTTACGGATGACGATATCGCTGGATTTGGAGCTACGACCTAGAATATAGCGATCGCCCAACAGTGGATATACCTCTGCTTTATCCGCCCCCGCATCCTGCACCCAGAGTTCCGGTACTTTGGCATTAGGCTTGAGCGCCAATTTAGAAAAATCGACCCTAGCTTGAATAGTATGTACCGCTTGAGTCAGTTGACCTAGTAACGTTTGTGGCTTGTGAGGGGGTTGGGGAGAACTCATCGGCTATTCAGATCACACTTTTTAGTGAAGAATCGGGCGAATTACAATTTCAGATGTTAGTCTTTCATCATTTTACTCATAAGCCAAAGCATAAATTATCTATACGTAATTTTTTGACCTAATTTATACTTGTATTTAGCCTATTGCCAAAAATTATTTGTAATTTTTGTCACTTATCTCCATTCTCAAAGGCTTATTTAATCTAATGTTACTAGTTTTATAAATACAACCATAATTTAAAAGCTGTACTTTTAAACACTAGTTGTTGATAAGTAACAGATTTAATTTTTACCAATTTTACATATCCACATATTCTGAAACAAACCTAAATATATTCATTTAGGAAGATTTTCTAAATCCTATTGTCTGTTTTAATGGGCCGAGTGTTCCGTTGAGGTTAATTACAGAATGATGGGAAAATCTCTGACTTTGATTGGTGCAGCTTTATCTTTAGCATTCACCGCTAACATTGCTGTAGCCGAATCCAGTAAATCCCCCATAGCCCAGTCCAGTGGCGGCTCAACTAGTGCACCAACGGAAATTAAGTTGTCCCCAGAAGGGAAGAAAATTCTATGCGAGAATTTTCCGCTCAACTCCCGTTGTCCTGGCGGCACAGCACTCACCCCTAGCGTTCCTAGTAGCACTACAGCACCAGCAGAAACCACACCAGATAGCATAACTGCACCAGGTAGCACAACTGAACCTGGAGCTGGATCTGCCACTCCCGAAACCATTCCAGCACCAGGAACCGTTACCCCATCTGATCCTGGCGCTCCTGGTAACTTAACTCCAGCCCCAGAAACTCTTACTCCATCTGATCCTGCGGCTCCTGGTAACTTAACTCCAGCACCAGGAACTCTTACCCCATCTGATCCTGGCGCTCCTAGCAACTTAACTCCAGCACCAGGAAGCTCAACTACACCTGAGTCTGGCGCTCCTGGCAGCATTACCGTACCAGGAAACCCAACTACACCTGAGTCTGGTACTACTGACACTAATCCCGAACCAAGTACCGGTTCTCCCAATAATACTCCAGGCTCTAGTTCGCCAACTCCTAGCCGATAATTAAATTAAAAGCTGAGGCATAATAATCTGAATACTAATTTGCCATTAGCGATCGCCAGTGCATCTTAACCTCTTACACCAGTTATGCAAACTGGTGTAATATCACAACTCAAAATTGCTGGAACCAATAGATCAAGTCTTTGCATATAGGACTGAGCAAGGGTTTTAGTAATCAATAGCCTGGGATTAATCATCCCAGGCTTAATAGTTTAAGGGACTTGCAAGTAAAAAAATATTCCATTGCTATTGTTCACTGTTGACCGTTGACGGTTCACGAATTTTCAGTCAACAGTCAACAGTCAACGACTTTAAGTGGAATAATTTATTTTTTGGAGTTCCCTAATGCAACCTGTCAGTTGAAGTCGGTGTTTTTTGGAAGGAAGCAATTAACAGGCAAACAATACCGATACTAATAAATGAATCTGCCACATTAAATACAGCAAAGTTAATCAGGCGAAAATCAAGAAAATCAACGACGTAGCCTAAAACAAAGCGATCAATACCGTTGCCCATAGCTCCACCTAAAATCAAGCCATAGCCCAACTGATCCCATAAATTTAACGTTGGGCCAAACAAGGCCAACGCTATCAATACTAAACTCACTCCTAAAGATAACCAGCGCAACCATTCTACTTTCCCACTTAACAGACTAAAAGCGGCACCAGTATTAGTGACATAGGTGAAGTGAAATATTCCAGGTAAGAGTGGTAGTGTTTGCTCCAAGCTAAAGGTTTGCACCACCCAGTATTTTGTTATTTGATCTAAGAAAAAAACTATGAAGGCAGCTATCCAGAAAAGGCGATTTTTTAAACGCATGAAACTAGGGGCTAGGATTAGGGACTAGGGACTAAGGACTAAGGATTAGAAGAATTTTAAATTTCTAGCCCCTAGCCTCTAGCCCCTTCATGACTAATAAAACATTAAGTGACGCAATATATATGCTATTACAGTAACGCCACAGACCACACTTAGTTGCCCTGGTAGTGCAAACCAAGAGTATCTGAGGATTGCTTGCATCAAGGGTAAGTTTTCTGTACCTTTCCACTGGAAAATATAGCTAATAATCAAATAAGTAATACCGCATAGGTGGATAGTTAACAAGCCACAGATGCAACTAAAAGCAAGAGTTTCTAGTCGAGGTCTAGCTTTAAAAGCGAACAAACCACAAATCCAAGCTCCAGGAATAAAGCCTAATAGATAGCCAAACTGAGATAGCTTAACATAACCTATACCGCCCCCATCCGCAAATACAGGTAATAAGGTCAGCCCCATGACTAAATAGGCAATTTGTGAGAGCGCACCAGCATTTTTGCCCCCTAAACAACCCACCAACAATACTGCGCCAACTTGAAAAGTGACACCTAATGAAATAGTCTGAATTCCGTGCTTACTCCAATTCCAAGGTAAGGTGATGCCATAAGCTTCTAGGAAAGTGCCACCCATTGTCAGGAGTAAGCCAATCATTGACCATAGTAATTGATTGGAAGCAGCAAACATTTATCAGGCAACCAAGGAAAGGCAAAAGGGAAAACCAACAGCAACCAGTATAAACATTAATATATGAACTCTCCCACGTTAGCTTTGCCTACACTGCTAGTGGTATGTCAATTTTCTATTTGTGGATAAAGACGCTTGAGACGGATACGGGCATCCGCTGTTGTGAACTGCCAATCTACAGACTTTTGTGAATGATTGCGTTGAATATACCAAGCCGTTGTTT
>JAIVFU010000340.1 GCA_020829485.1 Nostoc sp. CHAB 5834
CCTTGCTTCCAACCCGCCTGATCGAGTTCGACACAGCGTCGTCGTAATACTTCATAATCAGCTGGTTTGTATTTTGGCATACTGACACCAAGCCATCAATATTATAAACCTACTCACGGATCTATAACACCCAGCAATGAGTGTCCCATCGATTTGACTGTATCAATCAAGGCTAAATTATCTTCTAGGCTGCTAAGGCAATAGACAAAAGAACGTGTTTGACCCTGCTGATCAACCGTGGTGATTGCGAAAAACATACTAATGAGATTGTTAAAAACAATACCGTTATCGAGAAATCAGCCCTACTTCGTTAGAGCGAGTACAACGGTAAAGAAGTCGTGTTTAGGTGCTTGGCGAATTAGCCACCCTTGAGACTTCAAGCCCCGTCGGTTTTCCTCAAACAGAAAGTACCGCTATCTATACGTTTACGTTTTGTGCCGCAAATGGTCAGCCATCAACTAACCCGCTTTAGGTTATTCTTCTCCTTCGCCTGGCGCTCTAAAAGAGTTAGTCGTATTTCATTGGCTTGTTGTTTCAGTTGATCCACTTCGCCTGCTTGCTGAGTTAAGAGTTGAATTCGCCGATGCGGGTCCGTAACTCGCTCGAAGCTTAATTCATCACGCGCTAATCCATGTTTGGACCGCAACAGGTACAAGGCTTCTTTTTCAGAAACTAAGTTCTCATTCCATTCTTTTAGATGCTTATTTAACAAAAGCGGTTGTTCGGCTGTATGCTCTTTAGTCATCATAACCTGCTCATAAACAGTCATTTATTGGCTGCTAATGACTCTATAACAACAGCCCCATCCTTCTGCTTTTATTCATAAAATTAAGTAAGGCAATGGTTTAGCTGCGTCGTAAAACGGTCTGCTCATTAGTTGCTATTACTCGACCCATCGACGGTGGTAGCTCAGTGCGGACGCTGGCCATGTTCTCCGATTCAACCTGCGTAAACTTCGCACGATCACTCCGTTCACCAACGCGCGTTATGCTTCCAGGCAAAAGCCCGAACCGCACCGCGTTCTGAGCTAGAACTGCCCGGGTACGCTTGGAGGTCTGCTCGGCTTCGTGCTGGGCAAAGCTGGCCATGATGCCGATGGTGAGCGTGTTGGCGTCGGGCAGATCACAAGCCACGAAGTCGACTTCCGAATCCCGCAGCACCATGACAAACGACGCGTTGCGGCTAAGTCGATCGAGCTTGGCGATCAGCAGCCGGGCGTTATATTGTTTAGCCGTCTGGATGGCGGCTTGCAGCTAGGGCCGGTCTTTCTTGCGGCCTGACTCGACTTCCGTAAACTCTTGCACCAACTCGTCTTCCTCTCGCAGGCATCGTTGGACCATGTGGCGTTGGTCGTCGAGGCCGAGACCGGATCGGCCTTGCTTTTGGGTGGAGACGCGGTAGTAGGCGATGTAGCGCATAGTGGCGACAATTTACACGTTTTTTTCGAGATGACACGATTTAGGAACGCTCGTCTTTAATTCGTGTCAACCCACCAAAAAGACCAAATCAGCCCCGAACCGACCCGAGCTAGTAATTAGCTGAGTGCCCTAGAAGAAGAAATGGTCGATGATGACAAAACTCAAGCAAGGTGCTAGGGAGAGACCTTCTTCTTACGACGGCGTTTTTTTAAATTCTTGCTCAGTAATCCTTCGAGCCCACTACTGACGGGCGCTGCTTGTTTCTTGGGCGGCTCATCGCGCGGCTGGCTTTGTTTCATGCGCTGATCCAACCCCGAATCGGCGGCCCGTTGGGCATCAATGTAGCGGACCAGATAGTCCAGAGCTTCCTCGACTTTGGCAGACTCGGCCGATTTGGCCAGGAACGCTTTGATGTCATCGAGCGCGCTCATGAGCTCGGCGTGAGCCGGCCGGTCGTTGGCCAGATAGTTGAGCCCCGCTACCACACCCGCCCCCACCGCCAGGGTGGCCACGCTCTTTGCGGATAAAGGTAAAGCCCCGCTTTCAACTTTGTGGTTGACGACCGGCTGAGCCGTCTTGGTGGCTTTTTTATCTTTGCGGGCCTGG
This sequence comes from Nostoc sp. CHAB 5834, assembly GCA_020829485.1. Next base: position 2,025 of record JAIVFU010000340.1, read on the forward strand.
CAAGCCAGCGTGTTGCAGCTACTCGAACAGTACATACGTCGTTTGTCTTTAGCTTGAAAGACGGTTTTACAGTGCTGACAAAGCCGATCGGTGGTCGAAACGGGGCGGTACGCCATACATACACAGGTGATATAAGTGCAATTTTCGGTTAATATTAATTAATATTAACCGAAAATTGCAGAATGGATGTGCTGAAAGCGATTGTTGAGTCATCATTCGGTGCTTTTGCCTGATCAACTGCCCATTTTCTTTGGCAAATCAACGAATTATTAGACAAGACCACGGAGTGATTAGGGATCGTTAAATCCTTATCCCCAGCTACATCCAGCTTTTTGAGTCGGTCAACACTTTTTCTTTTATCGATCGATAGGACGATTAACCAGGTCGTTTGGTCGTGAATTGATTCACTCCCTGCCCATGTTTACAGGGGTGTTTACAGCCTGTTTACACTGTTTATGCAAGTGTTTACAGGGTGTTCACAGAGTGTTTACAGGATGTTTGCAGAGTGTTTGCCTTTACCCGTTTGTCAAAGTGCCTATCACTAGTCTTGCTCTGGATATTTTTTATGCTCTGCTCTGTATACGCCCTGTATACAAGGATGTGACAGCTTCAATCCCTACTAATTGGCTAGATAAGTGTTCTGTAATCGGATTCTCGGTGAATTCTCCGCACCCAGCAGCGGATTTATAGCCCTCATTGACTAGTTTCACAAAAGGTGAAGGCGGTTAGGCAATGAGTGCTCCAAAAATCAGTGGCGATCCGTATGGCTACGATGATCCATTCGCCAGGGGGGTAGTCGATACACGTTGGCCCTGGGGATCACCAATCGTGATCCATACGGAAATTTGCTCCTAACAGGCGCATAATGTAGCCGGTATGTACTAAAATTGCCATGCTTACTAGTTTACTATGAACACCTCCTTACCACTTATCTAACTTGCACATTACAAGGCGGTTGTTCAATGAGTAATATTTCATGGAACATTTCGTACGAATGTTGACCACTCCCTAATGTTGTATATATCACTACTTCAATGTCGACTGCGCAAGAATATTATAATCAAGGTTGTTTACACTTAGAAGATCAAGATTTTGTAGAAGCTATTTTAAAATTTGATCAAGCAGTAGAATTAAATCCTGCTGATTACATAATTTACGCTAAACGTGGTAGCGCTTATTTTGCCTTAGGTAATTACAGAAAATCTGTAGATGATTACAGTGAGGCACTAGAATTAAACTTTGCGTTTATTGTTGGTTTTAACAATCGAGGAGTTGCCCATCGCGAACTGGGTAATTATCGTGAGGCCATTCTTGATTTTACTATGGCTGCTGAATGGGGCCCTGACCTTAAGTCGATGGCCTCATCATATCATAACCGTGCTATAACTTATTACTTGATTGGTGATTTTGACAAAGCCCTTGCAGATTTAGCTTGGGCTATTGGTTTTGACCCAAATAATGCTATTTTTTATTCAGATCGAGGCATGATAAAGTCTACTCAAGGCAATTTGAAGGAAGGTCTGATGGATTATGAATTGGCAATCACTATAGATCCTATGTATGCCAATGCATACACAGGTAGAGCTATTACTTATATCCGTTTAAAAAATTATCAAGCGGCTGATAATGACTTCACTCGAGCTGTTGGCTTGGCCCTTCAAAAACCTATTCACCCTAGTGATTTTAGAAGCCTAGTAAAAAACGTATTAATCTTTTTCTACGAAAAATCTCCTCATCCATATTTAGCTAAATGTATTATAAATAACTATAAGATTGGTAACATTTTTTCTTACTCTAATTTAATATATCAGACCCAAAGTCAATGTGCTGTTATAGATCGCTATCAACTTTACCTAGAAAAAGTACGTGGTCTAAGGCAGACACAAGCATTTGAATTTATTTCCATGCAAGCTTTGGTTCACTTCTATATGGGTGACCCTGGCGAGGCCTTTCGACTATACAATGACGTGCTTGACATTGACTATACCATCAATTTACAAGGACAGTACTATTTTTTACGTTCAGCAAGCGCCTTTCAGGAGTCAGAGGAAAGCCAACGTAATATTCGGAAGGATGCTACCAAGCAGGCTGATATTTTTTTTCAGAAATTCGATTTGCTCAAGGCAACTGCTAATAACATAAAAGAGCTCTATTACGCTGGCCAAATCTTTTTCACAGCCGAAGACTATTCAAAAG
>JAIVFU010000341.1 GCA_020829485.1 Nostoc sp. CHAB 5834
AAAGCCAAATGTTAAGTTGATTATCGCTCCTTTTCCCGATCTTCAACGAGGGTCTGACCAGTTTTTTTTCCACAATTCTCTGAAAGCCTCTTGACAAAGGATTTATAGCCTTAACTTGTCACCAATGATCTAGGTGCATTGTTGTCCGCACTAAACCAGCAAAGAGATCGGTGCTAACAACAGGCCCCAAAAGACTATTGCGATCGCGGGTATCTTGCAACAGTACTTCGGCACGAGACTTAAGAATATCCGCAATTTGACTAAAGGCAATACCTGCGGTTGATAATTGGGTTTCAATAGGTAAATCATGCAGTTCTGTATCCAAGCACTGCCATACTGCATTAAGGGAAGAAGTTGCTGGAGATTCGGACAACTCATCAAGCACATCCCAGATTGTTAATTGGTGGTATGTGGTCATTGCTACAATTCAGGATTTAACGGGCAGGGTCGCACTGGGCAGTAGCTTGAGGTAATCTCAAACATATCCTTATATTGATATAGTGAAACACTGTATTGTTTTGCAAAAGCCTGCAACACCTGATCTGTATAGGCGTGTATCTTACCAGCCGTTAGCCCAAAGCAGTGAATTGGTTCTAAGCGACAAATAGGCTGTTGCCCCAGCCAGAGTTCTGCGCCCAAGGCGTGCAATGGTTTATCGCCTGATTCTTTATACAAATACAGCACTGCAAAATATGTTGCTGGTGGTTCGACTGCGATTGCATCAATTTCTGCTGAATTCTTCTGGGAGCGGTGGCGGTAAAACGAACGGCGATTGTGGCAGACTTTGGGATTCCAACATCCATCCCCTGCTGTTCCATGTAAAACTTTAGCTTGGGCAGTTGGTAGTTTGGAACATAGCTGACACTTGGGATCAAGTGGCTTGGGCATACCTTATTCCCCTTCTTCGCCAATCGCGCGATAGTAAGCAGCGATCGCAGCTTCTTGTTCACTGCGAAGCGTATACCGCCGAAACGCTTTCTCGCTTTGATGCCCTGTTAATTTTCGTGCATGGCTGGGGTCAACTCCCAATAGCAATAAGTCAGTGGCATAGGTGTGGCGAAAGGAGTGAGGATGTAAATCCTCAATGTGAGCTATTTCACCGATTTTTTCCACAGCGAAGTAAATACCGTGATAACTCAAGCGTTCACCTTTGTATGAAGCATGGTGTGAAATCATCAGTGGGCTAAGGCTGGACAACACCTCTCCCTGCTGTTCACGCAATTGCAAATACTCTGCTAAAACTTCCCGGCTCTCTTTTCGCAGTGGAACTAAGCGTGGTTCATTGGTTTTGGTGTCTGGTAAAAACAGCAGCTTGCCATCAAATGAGCCAACATTTAGCTGCACAACTTCTCCAGCACGCAGCCCATGACTGAGAATGTGAACAAGTGCTGTATCCCGTTGCTTTGTTTCTCCCAGCAATTCCAACGCTGACCAAACCTGTTCCATCTCTTTTGGGGTTAAACTCTGGGCTGGTGGCAATGGTACTTTTTCTAGTTTTATCCCCAGTGTTGGATTAGTAGAAATAATTTCAGGATACGTATAGCACATCCATTTGAAGAAGCTTTTGAGTGCCGCAATTCCTGCATTGATGCTGCTTTTGGAAAGCGGTTTACCTGCATCAGTCTGTATTTCATCACGGAGATATTCTTTATATAGCGCAAGATGACGTGGGCGTAGCTCATGATAGTGCAGCTCACTCCAAGCCAAAAATCGTTTGAGTTCTCGTTCGTAAAGCTTGCGGCTGTTTGGTGCAAGATTGTTGCTGCGTAAAAATTCCAGAACTTTTACCCACCGAATATCGGTTGGTGGTCTTGTAACTGTCGGTTCGCAGACTAAATGAAAATTGTCGCGGACTATGTGAAAAATTGTCGCAGACTAATTGAAAATGACCTTGTGTAACCCTTATTCTCTCGTACTATATGGCGATCGCTAATTATAAAAGTATTTCTCTAAAGCCTTATACTGTAATGAGTTGCGACCTTTTATCCTCATTTGGCGGAAAATTTCAATTAGTCCGCGAATTTGGTAGGAATTTTTCATCTACTCCGCGATAAATTTTCACTTTGTCTGCGACAAGATAAGTTAGAACCCTGATTACTCCGTTGAGATTTTTTCAATTAGTCTGCGAACCGACATAACTCTAGTACGCCCAGAGAGCGATGCAGTTTCAGCGTCCAGAGGAATAAGTTTAATGGGAGGTAAGTTATTTAGTTCAGGGTTATTCACTAGATTATGCGATCGCACTCGGTAGTTCTGAATTTAAAAGTTCAGTATACAGGAATTCGGGGAAACACAAAATAATTGACCCTTATCTTTTATCCGGCAAAAACTACAATTAAAATACACTAACCCCAGACACAACACTTTCACCAACATGCGATCGCTCTGGGTGCATGTTGGCAACAGAATAGAAACTATTGCGCTGCCGATGAATTTTGCTTGTCTTTAGTATCGCCTTTGATGCGTAATCCAAGCGATAACCATTTACAGGGTGCTAACTTCCAGTTATAGTTAGCCGTAACTTATTATAGGCACAGTGCAACTATAACTTTGACTTGGTGCAAAGATAGTTTACAAAAGTTGCTCAGGCGGTTGCCATAATATTGGTTCAGCGAAGAGACAGAGAGGCATTGCTGCCAATATTGCATTTGGGAAAACTTTTCTCCCTGAAGCGGTTCCTGTCCCTCAATTTCTAAGATTCGGATCATGGATAACTGCAACCGCCTTGATGCAAAACCGTCTGGGAATACAAATTGTCTGCTTTAATTACAAAAATCATCTACTCGAATATCCCGCCAGACATCAGACACTTGCCAGCCAGAGTTGCCAATAGACTGTACTGGAGGATTGTCAAGGTGCGGAATATAATCAGGAACTCTTGATTCAGGAGCGACTACTGATTTCTCCTCAAGCTCAACCACAGGGGCAGTAGAATTGTCAGTATTAGCTTCAAGAAGAAGTTGGTCTTCTGCTTCTTCGATCAACTTCATCTGTTTCAGAGTAAGCTTGTCGGATTTTTTGATGATCTTCTTAGTATCTGTATCATTAGAAGTTTTCATTGGCTGTTCCCTTGAAGGCATTGGCTTAAAATTTGTCTGAGTAAATTTGGGAGAAGTTAGGTATAAATAATTTGCACGGAATTAACAAGGTACACCAAATCGATGGAAAATACGAGTCCCTTGCAGAAGAATTTATTAATTGTGTACAAATCTGTTTTCGGGTAGATGTTCCAGCATAATCTGTTGCACAGATGCAAGTATTAAGTGATCGCTTCTTGATCATGACTGTAGGTCAAAAATGCGATTGCGGTTTTGACTCCTAATGAGCAGATAATAGATGATTAAGAGTTCTCGCTGTGGAGGAACAGCGTTGAGAAACTTATCAGGTGAGAAAGGCACAATCTTAGTAGTAGATGACGAAGCCAGCATCCGCCGGATTTTACAGACGCGGTTAGAAATGATTGGCTACAGTGTAGTTACAGCTAGTGATGGTGAAGAAGCTTTGTCAGTTTTTCGCCTGTTGACCCCTGATTTAATAGTTCTGGATGTAATGATGCCAAAACTAGATGGTTATGGTGTCTGTCAAGAATTACGGAAAGAATCAGACGTACCAATTATTATGCTAACAGCCTTGGCAGATGTAGCAGACCGAATCACTGGGCTGGAACTCGGTGCTGATGACTACATGACGAAACCTTTCTCACCCAAAGAACTAGAAGCTCGAATTGCCTGCCAACTAAAGCGGCGCTCCCACAAAACCAGTATCAATACTATTCCTAACTCTGGGATAATTCATGCAGGCAACCTGAAAATTGATACAAGTAAGCGGCAAGTCCATAAAAATGAGCAACGCATTCGATTGACAGGTGTGGAGTTTAGCTTATTAGAGTTGTTAGTGAATGATTCGGGAAAGATTTTTTCAAGGGTTGAAATATTACAGCAATTGTGGGGTTTTGTACCAGAAATGAATACAGACACCCGTGTGGTAGATGTGCATATTTCACGATTGCGGACAAAGGTAGAATCCGATCCCAACGACCCAGAATTCATTATTACAGCAAGAGGTATAGCGCTTATCAGTCCAGTGCAGTACAATAGGAGAGAGCAATTGTACTGATAACTGGTCGGTATGAAACCCTACTCTCTCGACTTGCGCCAGAAAATTGTTGATGCTTATGCCTGCGGTGATAT
>JAIVFU010000342.1 GCA_020829485.1 Nostoc sp. CHAB 5834
AGCATCCGGTTTAACGCTATCGAACCGGCCAACGGGCTCACTATCGATGCACCAGCGAGTCTCGATGCGCCCGCTGAACAATGGCCACGAAGCCCATTTTTTAGGAACAAAACACGGTACGTCCTAGCCGAACGTAGGCACTTAGTAGGTTGGAACGGTTCCTGGAACGGTTTCAGAACCGTTCTAGCGGTTTTTTGGGAACGGTTCTGGAACCGTTCCGAGAACCGTTCCGATCCCTGTTTTACTGACTAATTTAACCCCGTAATTCTTATTCTGATGAACCCAGCAAGAGCCTGTATCCACTGCGGAAAGCTGTTCACTGGTCGGTCCGATAAAATATACTGCTTTGCCGTCTGCAAGAAGGACCATTACACTGATCGGGTGGTTACTTCGCCCCTGTCCCCGGCGGCCCCAACGGCCCCACCAGCCCTCGTGTTACCCGTTCCCGCCCCCATTCCCTGGTCAAGCGTACGCCCCGGCAGGAGCTAGCGTATCAGCAAGCCGAGCATCAGCACGTGGAACGACTCAAACAAATGGAGCATGATTAACAGGAACGCCAGCGGCTCCACCAGCGTCAGCAACTCGAGCAACCCTGGCAAGAGGAGCGCCGAGAACTGGTCGAGATCATCTTGGGCCACATCCGCCAGTGCCGTCAGTGGAGCGGTCAGTCCACCGATAAGGTACCCCCAGTGGATGCCATCAAGAGTCTAACGGATTTGAGGGCCTTTGTCCGCTTACCCTTGCCCCAACCCCTGCCCCCGCCCGTGGCCCCGCTACCGGTCCTGCCCATGAAGCTGGTCGTCCAGGCCAAAGTCCTCTTTACCTGCTTTATCAAGCAACCTGCCAACGAGTGGGCCCATAGTGAGTTGAGTAAAGCCCGTACGGCTCTCACTAAGCTCTTAGGCGAGGTGAGCCAGTGGCAGTTGGAACACCCCACCGTGGTACTCGGGGCGCAACCCGTTTACGCGTTAGGGCAGGTGGTTGCGACGCACCTAGCGGCCTCCAAAGAGCGATACTCTTAATGGAAGGATCCTACGATTGAGTTGCGGATTGGGCGGAACTTGGCGAGTAAACTCAAGCAATTCATTAAGGCTTAACTAGGGTGAAGACCGGCTCCATGGGCCCGCTGATCTGAGGTTTTCTCGGTCGAGTGGCCAAAACGGAGGCGAGGTGATTAACTATAAATATAGTTTTTCTTCTTTGGCCTTCATATTTATTCATGAATTAGCCCGTAAAGTCGTTGGCTCACAGAAGTAGCTTGACTTTCTTAGGAGCTGTACCGAGCAATCATAAACTTTATAGACTTACTCACGAATCAATAAGAATTACTGACCGTTGCCTCAAACCATCCCTTGGTTATAAAGGACACAGAAAAACATTCCGTATCTGAAGCCGTTTCGATGGTAGCTAATTAGCCAAGCACGTAAGCAGTACTGCACTATACCTGTATCCCTTCCTTAGCTGACCACAATTATTACTTCATTAATAGTATCGTTTTTAACGATCTCACTAATATGCTGTTTACTATCACCACTATCGATCAATATCATCAACCACGTTCTTTCTTATATGGACTTGGCAACCTAGAAGATAATTTAGACTTAATTGATAAAGTCAAATCGATGGGGCATTCAGTGTTGAGTATCGAACTGCATGACAGAAAAAACACAGTCAACATACCTATCGAAGGTTTCAATAGTATACTTTCCAGTACAGCACTGAATCAACTTCAAACTGATTGGGAAGCAGTCCTAACGAATCACTCTTGTGACTAATCCCTGTATTAGCTTTGCTTGAAGCCCATACAATTACTATAAAATGCCTATTACGACTCCTCAGATTAATAACTTGAAGCCATCTTGGGTTTTTTAAAATTTTAGTTTGTTGGCAAACTGTTGATCAGAAAAGGCTTCTTCTACTGGAAGAACACTCTTTCGTGTTCTAAGGCCACGGGATTTTATTAAGCATATTCCACTCCAGACGTACGAAACTATTCAGTTAAACAATTTGCTATCTAAGTCTTAGTACTTCTATCGGAAAGTATAATTTTTACAGAAAAATAATGGCCTAAAAATTATTTACCTCACTAATTCAATCACCATTAATCTTGTTTAGTTACAAAAAATGGATATGTTAGATGAACGGTCTTATCAAAGTAACTTACTAGTTTTCAAGCACTTATTGGAGCGTTCTAAAAATTATACAAGTGATGCAGCGGATTGGGATCAGCTCATGATTCGACATCGTGATGAGGTAGAAATGACGGGCTTGACTAAGTTTAACGGCTGGGATCAACAACGAAATAACATAGCTCAGTTGAAAAGCTTCCAGTTTGAAAAGCGTGTTGTACTAGAAGAGCGCCAAAGAAAGGAATATTGTAGAATGATCGAAAACGATAGAATGAGATAGTCTAATTTATCGGTACACTGGACTTGGACTTGCTACATTTGACTGGAGACGGATTTTAGGCACATTTGGGGGCAAACCCGAAAGTACCCATGAAAAAAAGGCGTGTATTTGACGAAACATTTAAAAAAATGGCCGTCGAGTTATCCCAGTTAAAAAGCTCCGTGCAGGAGGCGGCCCGCGAGCTCGGTATCGACTCCAGTCGGATTACCAAATGGCGGCAGACTTACAAAAGCCATGGCCAACTCACCACTACGACCAGCGGGCTGAGTCAGGAGCAGCAACTGATCAGACGACTGCAAAAGGAATTGAAAGAAGCTGAGCTTGAACAGGATATTTTAAAATCAGTGTACAGCGCATACGCTGTTGAATAGCCCTTACAACTTACGATCCCGTCAGAAGCCTTAAATTTGCCTGACTTTCTGAAACAAGCCTCCCGCTTTTACTGGTACCCAATCGAGTCCTTCCTTAAAATCTGGGCTGGAGCGTGCGATGCCTTTTCATGATGAAAGATATTTGGTGAATGCATGGGTGATCGCTTTGGTGAATCATGTACAGAAAACTCTTACAGTCACAATGCGCTCGCGGAAGTCATTAACCACTAATGTCCTATGGAAAGTAGCCAAGTAACGGCACGGGCCGCCCCGCTTCAGGATTCTTCATCACAGGCCGCCCGCATCGACATGGGTTCACGCAGTCATCTGGTAACCACTGATCAGAAAAAGACAATGGGCGTAAGTTTGTGATGTACGCGTTTGATTAACTATCCTCACTCAATTTATTTATTTTGTTTACTTATTTTTAAATAAGCAAACAAAAGCCGTACTTTATTGGCAGCCTTCGTCCGAGCACGCAAGCTTCGGCGAGTCATGTCTGTATGCCGCCATTGTCTACTGTGTACACCTTAGATCCCGCTTCACCTCCCAGGCCCAATCATTTGATCCGCATCCGGGCGGATCTGGATCAAATGACCCAACTAGCCGCCCTGGTTTGCCAGGTCCCCTGGGTAGTGCTGGGCTTACGGACCGGAGAACGGCTGAAAAGCTGGTCTCAGCCCGGGCTGGAGGGTATTCAAATTGACTACGCCGCCGACGGCTGGGACCTGTTGGGAACCAGTACCGCACTGCTAGAAGTGGAGGACACCCGGCTTGATCCTCGTTTTAGCCACGACCCCTTCCTGATGGGCCCTCTACTTGGGCGCTCACTGGCTAGTTACCCCCTCCACGGAACGGATGGACGAGCCTTGGGCGTCCTAACCCTACTCCATACCCAACCTCACAAACTAGCCCCCCCCCAGCTGGAAGCCCTGGGCCGCATCGGCGATGCCATTGCCCGGATCTGGGAGCAGTACCAGCAGCAACAGGAAATCCATCACCTGAAAAACCTGTTCGTGCTAGCGAACGACCTGATTTGCGTAGCGGACACCGACGGCTTTTTTAAAGAAATTAGTCCCGCCTTTCACCGCCTGATGGGCTGGCCAGAAGACTATTTATTACGAACGCCTTTGCTTGCTTTCGTGCACCCCGATGATTTGGTCGCAACCCGGCATGAACTCGCCCGGCTAGCCACGGGTCAGCAAACGGTTAATTTTGAAAACCGCCTTCGGTGTCAGGATGGGACCTACCGTACCCTGCAATGGGTCACGACGACCGAACTGGATACTGGTCAGTCATTCGCCATTGCCCGGGATGTGACGGCCCAAAAACAACAGGAACGCCAGTTTTATCACGCTGAAACCAAAT
>JAIVFU010000343.1 GCA_020829485.1 Nostoc sp. CHAB 5834
TTGGAATGGCAACACCTGAAAAAAGATGAACTAGCAGGAAAAATGTTTGACGACGAGTTAGAACTTGCCTATGCCGTGATTGGTGGTGTTCAAGCTAGAGGGGAAAAAGGAAACTACAGTACACAACATATTAAATTTAGCTCTAACAGTTCTGGTTAACTTTTCGTTACATAGTTATGATTTTTCCTGCCGACTTACTTAGTTGTTGATGATGAAGCTGATGGACGTGAGCTTGTTGCTTTTATCTTGGAGCAACATGGTGCTTTGGTGAGTCAAGCAGCATCAGTAGCCCAAGCATGGTCAGCGTTAGAGTCGGAAATGCCACATATACTGATTTCGGATCTTGGTATGCCAAAGGAGGATGGCTACAGCTTTATTCGTAAAATCAGGGCTTTACCAGCAGAAAAAGGGGGAAAAATCCCAGCGATCGCCTTGAGTGCTTATGCCAAAGAAGAAGACCGAAGGCGGGCGCTGCTGACAGGCTTTCAAATGTATTTGTCCAAACCATTTGATCCAGATGAGCTATTGATTATGGTCGCAAGTTTATCTGGTCGATTTCAGTAGACTTAATTCTTGAATTCATTACAGAAAACAAGATTAGTTTCCTTTGCACTCACAAAGTACAAATGCAGTGGTTCATGGCATCGCACTGGCTCTGACCTTTGACAAGCCGGGTATTGTCTGTGGTACTGTAACTGTATATCATCTAGGTGCAAACACAAAATAAGATACAGTATTAATGTATTTTTAATAAGCAAGGCGTTAAACCCCTGCAAAAATAGTACTAAGATTTAGCTTTTGCGAGTTGAATTAGCATAAAAAGCTACTTGTTCTCAAGAAATGGCAAAGGAGAGTGTTATTAAGCGTATATTGGTTTGTGACGATGTGGTTGATAATTCTGGTTCTTCAGGCACTTTTATGGAGAATTAATAGAAAAGTGCCAGTTTAATAAACTGCGTAAGCGAAAATTGCTAAAGTTACGAAAGCCATACCCAAGTCTTTTAATTAACTTGAGTTTATTATTAATTCCTTCTACAACACCACTAGTAGTTCTGCCGTCAAAATAACCAACTATTTCCCCAAACCATCTCACCATTGTCCCAAGACTTTTCGGAAAATATGAACGAGCATCATACATCCAGTCTAATAATTTAGTAATGCTATCTCCCCAAGATTTAGTTGTATCAAATATCTGGCGGAATTGTTCTTTAAGTGCGTGCATCTTAGCGAGATTAGGCGAAACTTCTAGCACAGATTGTAATTTCAATTTTTGCTTTTCATTTAAAGAGTCTTCGTTTTTTAGTAAGCTATATTTACTTTTGTTTAGTGCCTCTAACTTTCTGGTTTTTTCTGATTCATCATCTAACGACATTGCGGCTTTCTTCTCATTTTTACGCATAGTATCTAACTCATCCGTAATTTGTTTCATCACATGAAATCTGTCAGCAGTTATGTTGGCATTTGGCATTAACTCTTCTACTAATTTTTTATAAGGCGACCAGAGATCAATACTCACTTCTTCTATTTCATTAAGTACATCAATTCCCCAACTGACAAGGACTTCACGAATATCTTCTATTCTTCTCGACTGCACTATCTCAATTGGTTTATGACTATCTAAATCTACTAATACTGCTAGATAATTTCCCTGACCTTTCACCAAGGCAATTTCATCTATTCCTAACCTTTTTATCTGACTTAAGTTAATACTTAATATCTGTGACACTTGGCTTTTTAACATTGATTCTACTTCTTCATCACTTAAGCCATTTCTTTTGGCAACACTATGAATATTACTATTTAATACTTGTTGAACTATCTCGGATGCTAATCTTTTAGTATATCCTTTACTTTTATCTACAAAATTTAGTTGTTCGCTAAATACTTTTTTACACTTATGACATTTAAATTGGCGGCGATTTATTTTTAAGAGTACTGGTTTTTTATTCCACGGTAAATCATGAATTATCCGCCAATGATTTTGATGTATACTTTGAGTAAGTTTTCCACAGTTAGGACAAGTCGAATAATTCACGCCTTTTTCTATCGTTATAATTATTTCTTCCCCAACAAGTTCTTGAAAATCTAATACTTTCATATCGGGAAGATTCAAGATTTGCTCTACAGGAAACTTCATGGCGCACACCTAAAACTTACTATTTTATAATATAAGTTATAAGTCCGGGGTTTTAAAACTATGCTTAATATCTCTTAAACACATGTCAAATCTATATTACAGGCATTAACATCACTAAATTATATTCACTATAATTCAATTATTTTGAACAATATCCATAAAAGTAACCGAAGAGCCAGTTTGGTTCTATCGCTCCCTTTATGGTTCCTACTTTTTAAGGGGGGTTAGGGGGAAATACTGCTCGGTTAAGGAAAAAAAGTAGGCTCAAACCCTTGAAATATCGTTGTCTATAATGCTCAAAAGAGGCTTAACCGAGCAGTATTGGGTTAAGGGGGATCAATAAGTGCCTAAAATCACAGCCAACTACTTTTCAAACAACCTCTTAAGCTTGATTAATCGCTGGAAATTCAGGAACAAAAGGTTTGGACTAATCGAGTCGAAGTTAACTCAACAGACCAGCACTTTTTTCAAGACCCTATGAAGTATATTTTGCTAGGGCTTGTGAGAAAAGCTATATCAAGCATACAGCTACTTGCTTTATAATACAATACTATTCCAGTAATATTATAATAAGGGTTTCGGCTATTGTTTGCGTAAGTCCTGGTTGCGTAGACATCACCCCTCATTCTTAGAGGAAAAAAGAGCGATCGCTATAAAGCGGGTTGGTACGCGATCGCTGATTTACTATGTATTTTCTAGTACATTACTAGCCAGTTGTAGCGAAGCGATGACCGAGCGCTGTGGATTGCCTGAGAAGTTATTGTACAGCGTTGGGTCAACTTAGGCGATTTGTGACTGTTCTGTTGATATCTCATTTAAACGGCAATTCAGAGACTTGTGATGCCAAATTGCCAAAGTGCCGGTGTAACTTCAACGGTAGTGGTAAATATGTAGTGATAATAAATTTAGACGTGACAACAAGAATTATAATGATGAATAAAATACCAAATAGCACCAATATGATTATCTAGCCTTTTAGAGAAGGATAAAGTCTTTCTAACCAAACGAGAAATTCTTTGACGCATTGTATTATTAAAGCGTTCAATATGATTAGTCTTGCCACTTTCCTTGCCAACTGCCTGATGACGTTTATGAGGAATAACTTTTGCATAAGCAGCCCAGAAATCAGTATAACAAACAGCACATTGACGATAAACTGGTGGTAGCGAATTCCATAATCCTCTAGCTCCATCTTCGCTGCGATCGCCAATGTAAACGCCGACTATTTCTCTAGTGTTTTTATCCAAGGCTAACCAAATCCATTGCTTATTACCTTTATGTGTTACAAATGACCAAGCTTCATCACATTCTATAGTCAATTTTCCTCTTGGTTTCCCTGAAACCTTTACTTCTTGAGGAACCTGAGCATATTTGTTATTAACGTATCTCTGTAACCAAGTTTCTGAAACTAGAGCAGCACGAGCAATCCCTGCGAGAGGTATCAATTCATATAAAAGTCTATCAATCAGTTCTATAGTATCTTTGCTAATAACTTTATTAGTGGGATTTTCTATAAACTGTCTTTGACAATTTTGACACTGGTATTTTGGTTTTTGATTATGGATACTACCATTTTTGACAGTGTGTTGAGAACCGCAATTGGGGCAAGTAGGTCTGGAGGCTGACATCAGTTTTGAGATAGTCAAATTTTCAAATACTGGGACTTGATAACAATTAACACATTATAGCTAACCCATCTATTCGTAATATTTATCACTTGTCGGCATTTCCATTAGTCAGATAAATACACTTCAAAAAGTAAACAGCTAAAAATAAATAATTTGAGTTACTAAATCTCCATTATCACTACATATTTACCACTACCACTTCAACTTTTCAGTAATTCTCATTTTGAAAAAAATAGAGTATTAACCCCGATTTTGGAATTCAAAATATAGTACAAAGTAACTGGTTTTTTAGCCATTGCCTCTGGCTAAAAAACCAGATGGAGCAAAAAATAAG
>JAIVFU010000344.1 GCA_020829485.1 Nostoc sp. CHAB 5834
CAGAGAGCGGGCGTGAGACCCAAGCGCAGTTGCTGAGCGATATCCATGAGCACTTCAAAGACGTCGTGAAACAGGGTCGCGGCGACCGTCTGAAAGCGGACACCCCGGGGCTGTTTTCGGGCACGGTGTGGACTGGTTCGGATGCCGTCAAGCTCGGCTTGGCGGACAAGCTCGGAGATACCCGCTCTGCTGTCAAAGAAAACTTCGGCGTTGAAAAGGTGCGGGAATATGCCGCTGAAAAGCCATTGCTCCAAAGTCTTATAGGCGGCCTAGGTGTAGCAATCGGTACCGGAATCGGCAACGCTGTCAGCAGCCAGGTCACCCCCGTTGTGCACGCCCCGCTCCTCAAGCAGTAAGCAAAGCGCTACTCCACAAGTCATCACCACTTCGAATAGAAAGAACTGCATGCCTGCCCGTAAACGCACCCTGACAAAGCTGTTTGTACTGGACACCAACGTACTGCTTCATGACCCCTTCTGCCTCGTCAAGTTCGGCGAAAACGACGTCTATCTGCCCTTTGTGACCATCGAAGAGCTGGACAACAAGAAGGTGGGGCATTTGGATATCAACCGGAATGCCCGGCAAGCTACGCGCCTGATGCAGAAAATCATGGAGCAGCCCGATATTGCCATCAAGGACGGATTCGAGCTTTCTACTATGGAGGAAGGCCGGGCGACCGGAAAACTGCTCTTCCAGAGCGAGGAGTTCGAGGCGCTTGCTGGCGACGCATCGGGGAAGAACGACAACCGGTACTTGACAGTACTTAAGCACCTCAAGCAAAAATACCCCAAGCGCCCGGTAGTACTGGTCACGAAGGACTTGAACCTGTCTATCAAAGCCAAGATGCTGGGCTTCGCGGCAGAAGACTACAAGCACGACCAGGCGGTGGAAGACGCCGACTTGATTTTTCCTGGGTATCGCATGATTTCCCCGGAAACTGTCGAAGCATGGAAGGAAACCTGCCAGTCGTGGAAAGAGGGATGGCATACCTTCTTCCGCATTCCGAACGAGAAACACTACGTCAACGAAATGTTGATGACTACAGAGGATGCTGTATTTCGAGTGGTCGAAGTGCAAGGGGAGCAAACGGTAGTTCGGGATGTATCGGACACGCGCAAGGCTAAGCACGGAGTGCTGGGGGTGACCGCCCGAAATCAATGGCAGCGTGCAGCCGTTGAGCTGTTGCTGGACCCAGAGGTGGACATGGTGGCATTGCTGGGTGTCGCTGGAACCGGCAAGACGTTGCTCGCCTTAGCCTCTGCACTTAGCCAAGTTCACATCAACACCTACGACAGCATCCTGTTTACCCGTGCGAATGTCGCCATGGGTGACGAAATCGGCCACTTACCTGGCACCGAAGAAGAAAAAATGAATCCTTGGCTGGGAGCTCTCTTCGACAATCTCGATGTCATCTGTAGCTTGGCACCTGATGAGGCGAAAGCGCAGAAGCTGCGTGAGCTTTCGGACAAGAATGTTGAAGTGAAGGCAATCACTTTCATGCGCGGCCGGTCCTTCCAGAATCGAGTCATCATCTTGGATGAGGCACAGAACTTGACTCCAAAGCAAATCAAAGCGTTGGTGACACGGGCAGGGGATGGAACCAAGGTGGTTCTGATGGGCAATCTAGCGCAGATTGACACCCCCTACTTGTCTGAAACGTCATCTGGTCTTGCTTATGCCGTGGAGCGATTTAAAGGGTGGAAGCATTTCGGAAGTCTGGTGATGCAAAAGGGTGAGCGTTCTCGACTAGCTGATGCCGCCAACGAGCGGCTGTAGTCTCTGCGGATATGCGGGGGCGCTGTGCTTGTAGGGTACAGCGCCCCTCTTTGCGTTTAGGCTCTTTTCGTGCTGGGTCCCTACACATGTTGCGCAACCCGTCTGGGCTGCCATCAACCTTTAGGAACTTTCAGTGAGCGATACAACAAATCCAAATGGACAAGCCCTCGTCATCTACTGTGCAGCTGAAGCTGCATTTTCGGATAAATCCGCGGGCTTTTGGAACAATGAATACGGCTGGACTACGTTGGACAAAGCTACGCTATTCAGCCCCGATGAAGCTCGCGCCCTCAGCTTGCCCATTGGCGCCGGCGTTGTGAAATGGGAAAACCGTGCACGGTTTTCAAGCGTTAAGCAGCAAAACGTGGAATGCCCGGTTGCTCCGGAAGTACTGCCCACGCTGGAAGTCACCCTCAAGGCGACATACAACTTGAACGGTGTTTCATTGAGGGACCTGAAAGGGGACTTGCGAGCACGCTTGTATAGCGCTATCGGGAATGGACTGTTAAGCGGGCACAGCGAAGCTGAAGTCGAAACGTACCATCTCGAAGTGCGGGAAGTTGCCTCGTGACAGATAACTGCGAACGCTACCTGTCAATTATTTGATTCATGCCTGGACTTGTGCCAGGCTTTTTCTTTGGGTAGAGCCCATTGCTCTTGTTGGAGGGGCACCACTTGTCGCTATAGGGTATATGCCCTCACGGGACACCTTCTCCATCTAACTGCTACGACCAATGCCTTACAGTAAATTCATCCAGAAGCCTGGCGCGGGGGCCTCGACAGTGGTCAGCTGGAGCCACTACGACAAGCCCATTCCAGCAGACGGGAAGCCTCACGGGTTCAGCCGCAAGCATGGCGATGCATCACCTGAAGTCCAGAAGGTGGTGATTGACAGCCTGCTTAAGGAATGTGCCGCGCAGGGGCTTAGCAAACAAGACGCGGCACATGTCTTAGCCATTGCACGTATCGAATCAGGCTTCAACCCGGATGCAGCTGCGGCTACCTCCTCAGCATCAGGACTTGGCCAGTTCATCGACCGCACCGGGAAGGCCTACGACCTAGATGAAAAGAACCGCTTCGACATTGATGCGAATGCCAAAGCATTGGTAGACCACTACATTGACAACAAGGCAATTGTTAAAGCACGTGGCCTGGGCCCCGAGCACATCTACAAGATGCACCATGATGGTCCGTTTAAGGACAGCGGAGGCCTAGCGCTTGCTAAGCAACAGGTGATGCCTTACGTTAAGACCTACGGTGAAAGCTCGCTCCTATCAAACTTTGCCAACAAAGCCAAGGAGTGGGGTAGTGAAGTCCAAGAAAGCGTGAAATCCACGGCGGCCAAGGTGGAGCCTGCAGTCCGTCAGGCGGTATCGGACGTGTCCAAAGCGATTGAACCGGTATCTTCGAGCCCCAAGGCAAACCACTCGACGTCTTCCGCTCCGAAAGCACCCGATGTAGCATTTAATGTCCCGCCCGCCGCATCTGTCGTCAACACAAAAGAAGACCTCGTGGCTGCCGCTAAAGCGCAAGGGCTGCCACCTGACGCCATTGCGGCATTAGTTGCGCACAGAATGGGAGAGCGAACTGCAGCTCCCGAGAACCTTGCACAGTCCTTGGAAACCTTGGCGCCTTCTACACCCGCGTCCACGGGCTTGGTGCAACCTGTCGCTCACGTTGTTACGGACGGACCTAATCAGCTTCCCATGGACTCGAAAGAGACGGGTAGCCCCCCTACGGCAGTAACCGTTAGCCCAGAGGTGGGCGACCAGGCTAAGCCCACTGCGGGAGATGCTGAAAAAACTGCTCAGAAAGCCGATGTACAAGAAGCTCTGCTGGCCCTAACCCCCGTACCAGAAGGCCCTAACCGCGAAATTGCGGCCGTTGCCCTGGACAAAGGATTGAGCACACCCACTGCGGTGCATGAGGCATTGGAAGAGCGCACGGCAAGGATGAACAGTCAGTCGAGTTTTGACCGGAGCGGGGAGCCACAGACTAGGGGCCTCGATGAGCAATCTCATCAAGAAGAAAAGGTCCAGAGCACAAAGCGCGCTGCTACCGCAGAGATGGAGATGGGCGAGTAGCCACCCCCGGGAATGCAAAAGCCCCCCCCAGAGAATCGGGGGGCTTATCCCCCAGCGCCGTAAAACCTCGGCATTCATGCCGGGGATATAAGGCGCCACGTGAGCCACCTCGGCAGCGCTTTTGCTTTGTAAACGGGTGGCGCTGTATATAATCACAGTCCTACACCCCTCATGGCGCGCAAGCTTACATCGGCATCTAAACCGGACACCACGGTCCGGGTTCTGCGCCTG
>JAIVFU010000345.1 GCA_020829485.1 Nostoc sp. CHAB 5834
TTGCGGCATTTTGGTTCCAGCGATCGCAGTTAATTTTGAGCATCCTGTTTTGTTTTTTCTCACACTCACTTCTTTACAGTAATATATTTTCTGACAAAACTCCAGTTCTCAAGATGGATGAGGTTTAGTAATGTGTTTACAATTCTGCGCTAACAAATAGTCCCAGTCGGAGACTGTGTACCTTTAGTCACAATAAGCACACGGTCAAGCCACTCAAACGGCTGATACCAAGCACCCAAGTTAGGTTGGACAGACTGCGATCGCCCTTCAAATGGTGGATTTAATTCACTTGAACGCCTCGACTATGAGCGTCTAGTATTCTTCAGCACGAATTTTTCTCCAGGGCAGCGTCGGCTAGCCCAGGAAGTACAGACTGCACATCTGTGCCTTGGTGTCAACGGTGCAGTGCCTTGTCTTGAGAACCGTCGCTGGACAGTCGGCAGAGTTACTTATGCGACACTCAATATCCAAGGTTCGTGTAATAATCTATGCGACACTGCGCCTAACTCAACGGAGTATACGGCACGAAACGCAGCCAATATTGCATGGATGAAAGAAACCTTCAAAGTGGCAAAAGAAGGCAACTCGGCGGCGGTGATGTTGATCTCCCAAGCTAGTCCAGGGTGGGATCAGACCGACCAAACCAGAGCGCCTTTGCGTGATCCAAAGACGCTCGTGCAAACCGATGGGCAGCCTGATGGCTTCAAGGACTTTTTATTAGCATTGCGCGATCAGGCGATCGCTTTCCGTAAGCCGATTGCATACGTACATGGCGATTCGCACTACTTCCGTATTGACAAGCCATTTCTAGATGTTCAAGGCAGACGTATAGAAAACTTTACTCGTGTCGAGACATTTGGCAACAATGCGGCGAACGGCACCAACGATGTGCAATGGGTCAAGGTAAGCGTCGATCCCCCTAGCCGAGAGGTGTTTTCATATCAGCCACAGATTGTTCCCAGTAATCGAGTAGCGGTTCCGGCTCCGTAATGCTAAGGATACCTTAAATGGGGGCAATGGCAACGACATCCTCAACGGGAATAATGGCAACGACATCCTGAACGGGGGCGTTAGCAACGATATCCTAGTGGGTGGTAATGGTGATGACCTACTCAATAGTGACCAAGGGCAATGACAACCTAACTGGTGGCAGGGGTAGCGATCGCTTTGTGTTAGCAGTGGATACAGGCATTGACACCATCACTGACTTTCAAGATAGTCAAGACTTGCTCGCCTTGTCAGGAAATCTGTTATTTGGGCAGTTGACGATTACCCAAGGCACAGGTGTGGATGCTAGCAACACCTTAATTAGGCTGACAGGTAATGATGGACTGCTAGCGGTTTTAAGTGGAGTGCAGTCTAGCACTATCACTGCTGCTGATTTTGTAACGATTTAAGAGATTGGCGCAATAATGGTAAATTAATGTTTTAAGAAGGCAGGAGACAGGACAGTGCGGCTCGGCTCACAAAGTTTTTATTTGTTGAGGTGAGCGCATCACCCCCCAACGCTGATCACTGGTGAGGGTAAAGAGAAATTCTTTGACAGCTTCCACACCAGACTCTAGCCGTTCCATGAACCCAGCAGCGTAAGATTTGACCTACTGCCACCAAGAACCACTGGGGTTTTCCTGTCAATCTCTGCAATTAATTGGATAAGCTTTGTGAGAGCATAACCTACGCCGCCACCAACCAATCGCACACTACAGACGTACACCCCGTGGCAAAGTTAACCCAAACCTGCCACTGCCCCAGATAGCCATTCCAGTAAGGCTCACCATCAGCAACACCAAGAGAAAAGCCTACCTTGGAGACTAACTCACTGTAGAACCGACCAGCGCTGTCGAGTCCTTGGCGTATTTTCAGCTTCAGCCCCTTCCATCCTTGGGTAACAGGACTTTCCACTGGCGTGAGTGTTTGAGGAATATCCTGGGATTGGGTGTCAATGACTGGTGTAATTGTACTTATATTATTGCTGACCAGCAATTCTCATTTTGAAATAATTCATCTCGATTTAACCACTGTCCAAAAATCGAATCACGTTGATCATCAGGTGCAACAAACTGGTAAACGCACTCCCGATTTTCACGCTTACCCAACCGACCAACGTAATCCAGTTTCAAATCAATCTTCGCCAGTAGCTTCTGAGCGATCGCTATAGGAGTAAATTTTTCTGAAATGGTGACGTTTAGACAAGTCTTGATGAGATACCGATTCTCCATCGCCACCTTCTTCAACTCCTGCATCGCCTCGTCAGACCCTCGTAAGCATTCCCCAGGCGTAAGCAACTGCAACAAGTTCAGTCTCTCCAATAATAAGACAGCAGTCAATAGCTGCCCCTTGTTAAAATCCGGCTTCCAGATAGCATTATTCCCGGCTTCGGCTTGCGCCTTAGCCTGTTTCGCATCACGAGTTGTCAGAAATTCCCGCCCCAGCGTCAAATAGTAGTGCATCCGCAATTGAGGATACCAGCCATCGTCATCTTTCTCGACCAAATCAGGGGTTATATCATGTTCGGATAATTACTTATGATTAAGCTCCGATCTCAATCCACCAATGAAAACCAGTTAATCCATGAATCAAATCTTGCTGTTGAAGTAAAGATTATTTACATAAGGAAGAATCCACGCCTTTTGTTTCTCCGGTCAAGGGATGCACAAATGCATATAACCATAACCACTTGTACCTCCAATTCACATTGGCGATTGGTGTTTCACCTTCAGGAACATAAACTCGCCGAATAACTGGCTTTAGTCCTAAACGATAGCGAAGCGTTAGCGAGTCTTCGAGCGTCTGCTCATCTTCGCACCACAATTCAACTTCTGCATCTGGATAAGTAGCTTTGAGTTCTTCCACTTGCATTGCTAGTTTTTTTTCCAGGCTTCTTGTTCAAAATGGTCGCTTTCAGTGTGAGATGGGCGAGGTACTCGCAGCCTAAAAGTCATCTGCCGCAATATCTCCCATCCTCTGTACCTGCTAATCTTTGTCCCGGTGAGTTCACTCAACCAATCCGCAACTTTTCGACCATTCCAAAATCCCCCGTCTGGCGCGTTTGACTGCAAGGCTTGCCATAGCTGTGCTTGCTGGATGTCATCTATTAAGGTTTTTGCTCCTTGATTTCCACTGCGGCGATCGCCTATTCCGCAAATACCCAACTCGTTATACCTTTTAACCAATGCGTATATCCATGTTCTGCTATACCCTGTAACTTCCTCAACTTCTTCAGTTTTTTTCCCTTGCGCTAATAACCATATAACTTGATATTGACGACTTTCTACCGCGTTTTTCGCCTGACGGTAAAGTTGTTCTAACTCAGAAATATTAAAATCTGTGGTTATACTGATTCGGTTCGGCATATTTCATAGTTACACTCCCTACTTTTATCATAAGCGATTATCCGAACATGATATTACTCAGGACATTCTTCTCGTCAGTCGCTGGAAGTATACTCACGATTGTCAACCAATTGCAGATTGCAGAAGGCAGATTGAAGATTGACTGCACCCACGAGGGATGCAGCTTGAGGATTGTAGATTCTAGATTTGAGATTTATTCCGCCCACTTTCTTGCTGGCTTGTACCAAATTCAATCTGCAATCTGCAATCTTCAATCTTCTCTGTCAATAAGGGAAGCTCAAAAAGAATATGACGAGGTGATGGGGAAGTTTCCAGTTTAATACTGATGTACTACTTTGCCCCTCGTGACAGCTTCCGTAACACTACCCCTGGAACGATATCTGGCGACCATGAGGCTGTTTGTACATTTCCACAACACTCACACACGCAGGTATGGCGTTGATATTCCACTATTTCAATGGGACGTTCTACCAATTGCGCTACCGCATGTTTTTCTACCTTCACTGCTACACTCGCAAATGCTTTGTGACCACAACAGACACAATCACAATCACTTGGACGTAAGATTTCATAACGATCTACTTTCCCAAAACCCCCTAGCTATCTAATTGGTATTTTAGGGCTTGAGACTCAAGCACAGAGAGAATTTCTGTATGTTGATTGACCAAACCTTGTATTGCGGTAATTGGATCATGGTGAAGGCGATGTTTGCGTTGGCG
>JAIVFU010000346.1:0-2500 GCA_020829485.1 Nostoc sp. CHAB 5834
GTTTATACGAACCTATTCACGGGTCGGCTCACGATATTACGGGCAAAGGCGTTGCCAATCCGTTAGCCTCTGTTTTGTCGGTTGCACTTATGCTGGATATTTCCTTCGGTATGAAGGCCGAAGCCGAAGCGGTTGTTCAGGCCGTAGATACGGTGCTGAAAGCAGGCTTCCGCACGGGCGATATTGCCGAAGCGTCGACACCACGCAAAATGATTTTAGGTACCCAGGCCATGGGAGAGCAGGTATTACAGGCGCTTTCCTGACGATAATTGCTGACTGGCAGACGATTAAAATTAATCAGGTACTTGCGACAATGCAAAGAAACATTACTTTTGTAGCGTAATAACGCAGTTAGCGAAATTTCGCAGATCAGATGAGCCGTACCCAACAATCGAAAAATGAGCAGCTACTAAGCTTATCGTTAGCTTGAGAGAGGCACGTGTTTTCATACAAGGCCCTTTCTCAACAAGAAAGGGCCTTTTTTTAATCAGTCACTAAATCAAAGTTATCTTCAAGTCTATGAGTCAGCGCGTATATATCTTCGACACTACCCTACGAGACGGTGAGCAAGTACCAGGCTGCCAGCTCTCGACCGATGAAAAGGTTATTGTAGCTAAGGAGTTGGAGTTGCTGGGCGTGGATATCATTGAGGCCGGTTTTCCGGTTTCCAGCCCCGGCGATTTCCGATCGGTTGTCGATATATCGAAAGCCGTTACCGAACCAACCGTGTGCGCGCTGAGCCGTGCTGTCAAAGGAGATATCGATGCTGCTGGCGAATCGCTAAAATATGCCAAACGTGGCCGTATTCACACCGGGATCGGCTCGTCAGACATTCACATTCGAAACAAGTTTGCCAGTACCCGCGAGAAGATACTTGAGCAAGCAGTTGCGGCCGTCAAGCACGCTAAAACCTACGTGGAAGATGTAGAATTCTACGCAGAGGATGCTGGCCGTGCCGATCTTGTATTTCTGGCCCAACTAACGGAAGCCGTTATCAAAGCAGGTGCTACGGTTGTTAACATCCCCGATACAACCGGCTATTGCCTGCCAGACGAATACGGCCGTAAAATCGCCTATATATACGAGCATGTACCCAATGTACATCACGCAACTATTTCCATTCATTGTCACAATGACCTTGGTCTGGCAACGGCCAACTCCCTGTCAGGAATCATGAATGGTGCCCGTCAGGTTGAAGTGACAATGAACGGTATCGGTGAGCGCGCGGGTAATACCTCACTTGAAGAAGTCGTTATGGCGCTGAAAGTGAAAAAAGAACTGGGTTTCTATACCAACGTCAATTCGACCCGGCTTTTTCCGGTCAGCAACCTGGTTGCCGAAATGATGAACATGCCTGTGCAGGCAAACAAAGCCATTGTAGGTCGGAATGCATTTGCGCATTCATCGGGCATTCACCAGGATGGCTTTTTGAAGCATTCTGAAAATTACGAGATCATGAACCCGCAGGATGTAGGTGTCGATAAATCATTGATCCTACTGACCGCCCGCTCGGGCCGCCATGCCTTAAAGCACCGGCTCGAACTTTTAGGCTATCGGTACGACAAACCAACACTGGATGGTATTTATTCCCGTTTCCTGGATATGGCCGACATCCGCAAAGAGGTAAATGACAAAGACCTCATGGAATTGGTGCGGTAGTTGATCAAATTGGCAGAGGTCAACGAACGATGCGGGCGAATGGTGAACAAAACCCAAAAACAGGCTGTTGCAGCCTTATATATGAAGTAGTTATCTTGACAACGAAAACCAATTGTAGTCATGGCACGACCTACCCCCGAACTCATCGAAGCACTACGCCGTACGGCCCTCAAATTGAAAAACGGAGCACCCTACCAGTGGGGCCATATGGGTGGCTGTAATTGCGGAAACCTGGCGCAGGAGCTCACAAAGCTCAACCGGGACCAGATTCACCGTTACGCTATGCAACGTTATGGTGACTGGAATGAGCAGGTAGACGATTACTGCTCGACCAGCCAGATGCCTATCGATCTTATCATTAACGAAATGCTCAATGCCGGATTGATGGTGGAAGACCTGAAGCATCTTGAAAAACTGGATGACCGACAGGTATTGGCACGCTTCCCGCTCGAAGCCCGCTATCTGAAGCATAACGTCCGCGATGATGTTGTTGCTTATATGAATGCCTGGGCTGATCTGCTGGAAGAACAACTACTGGAGAAAATTACATTACCCGATTTTCAGCCAATGGTTTACGCCTAAATACGATTGCCCTATAAAAAAAGGGTCGCTGTTGGCGACCTTTTTTTTATAGGGCAATCTTTCGCAAACATGCAATCTGTATTACGCATAGTTCATCTAAAACGCAGGAAGCCGTCTATCTCTCGATAAACGGCTTTCGCTTCCTTGTGTCAACAGGTGGCACCTTCCTACTCTCCCGCCTTTGACGGCAGTACCATCGGCAGTACGGGGCTTAACGGCTCTGTTCGAAATGGTAGAGGTGAACACCCGCCTTACCAGC